>NZ_JADMOU010000001.1:0-742884 GCF_015558905.1 Bacteroides sp. D55t1_190419_B8 | reverse complement strand
ATTCCGAACAGAGAAGTTAAGCCTCGTCACGCCGATGGTACTGCGTAACAGTGGGAGAGTAGGTAGCCGCCGTTTTTAAAGAAGCCTCGCTTGTCTATTGGACGGGCGAGGCTTTCTGTTTTTTTATTACTTTGGTATTTATATCGCCATTTTTAACAGATACAAACCTCATAATACCTATTAAAAAAGTGAATATTTACTGATAATTTGTATGTTATGAGGATATTTATTTGTATCTTTGTCGCCCGAATTGTAAGCTAACGATTTAAAAAAGAGAGAAGCTTTGGGAAAGTTTGATAAATACAAAATTGACTTGAAAGGAATGCAAACAGACTCTGCTAAGTATGAGTTTGTATTGGATAACCTTTACTTCGCTCACATTGATGGTCCTGAAGTTCAGAAAGGAAAGGTGAATGTTACATTGACCGTGAAAAGAACCTCTCGTGCTTTCGAGCTGAGTTTTCAGACTGAGGGAATGGTATGGGTACCATGTGACCGTTGTCTGGATGATATGGAGCTGCCTATCAGTTCTTCTGATAAACTGATGGTAAAGTTTGGACATGAATATGCAGAAGAAGGTGACAACCTGATTGTGATTCCCGAGGAAGAAGGGGAAATCAACGTTGCATGGTTCATGTATGAGTTTATTGCACTCTCTATACCCATGAAGCATGTACATGCTCCCGGTAAGTGTAATAAAGCGGTAACCAGTAAATTGAACAAGCATTTGAAAACGAATGCGAATGAGGATAGCGATGATACTTTCGACACAGGTGGAGATGACATCGTAATTGAGGAAGAAGTGGAGGAACAAATTGATCCTCGTTGGAATGAATTAAAAAAAATATTAGATAATAATTAAAGTTTTAAGAAAATGGCACATCCTAAGAGAAGACAATCAAGTACGAGACAAGCGAAGAGAAGAACTCATGATAAGGCAGTAGCTCCTACATTGGCTATTTGTCCGAATTGCGGCGAATGGCACGTTTACCACACTGTATGTGGTGCTTGCGGCTATTACAGAGGTAAGCTCGCTATTGTGAAAGAAGCAGCTGTATAATTAGTACAGTTATACTGAAACAGCCTGGGGGTGAAACTCTCCGGCTGCTTTAAGTATTATAGTATTGCTAATTAAAAATAGGTTTGATGGAAAAAATAAATGCAGTAATCACAGGAGTCGGCGGGTACGTACCCGATTATATCTTGACTAACGATGAGATATCAAAAATGGTGGATACCAACGACGAATGGATTATGACTCGTATCGGAGTAAAGGAAAGACATATTCTGAATGAGGAAGGATTAGGTAGTTCATATATGGCGCGCAAAGCTGCCAAACAGTTGATGAAGAAGACTGGCGCTAATCCTGATGACATTGATTTAGTTGTTGTTGCTACTACTACTCCTGACTATCACTTCCCTTCTACAGCTTCTATTCTTTGTGATAAACTCGGACTGAAGAATGCTTTTGCCTTCGATTTGCAGGCTGCTTGTAGCGGATTCCTGTATTTGATGGAGACAGCTGCTAATTTCATCCGTTCGGGAAGATATAAGAAAATTATCATTGTCGGTGCCGATAAGATGTCGTCAATGGTTAACTATACAGATCGTGCTACATGCCCTATCTTCGGTGACGGTGCTGCTGCCTTTATGGTGGAACCGACTACGGAAGATTACGGGATCATGGATTCGATACTGAGAACAGATGGTAAGGGATTGCCTTTCCTCCACATGAAAGCTGGTGGTTCGGTTTGTCCTCCGTCTTATTTCACAGTAGACAATAAGATGCACTATTTGCACCAGGAAGGAAGAACAGTATTTAAATATGCTGTATCCAACATGTCGGATGTCTCTGCTGCAATCGCAGAAAAGAATGGCCTGACGAAAGATAGTATTGACTGGATTGTTCCGCATCAGGCGAATGTCCGTATCATCGAGGCTGTGGCACACCGTATGGAGGTGCCAATGGATAAAGTGTTGATAAATATTGAGCATTACGGTAACACGAGTGCCGCTACACTTCCTCTGTGTATCTGGGATTATGAAGATAAACTCAAGAAAGGCGATAACATCATTTTCACTGCATTCGGTGCCGGATTTACTTGGGGCGCAGTATATGTGAAATGGGGTTATGATGGAAAGAAGGAATCGTAACGTAAGTTACTGAACTATAACACTCAAAAACGCATCCTATTTCGATTCGATGCGTTTTTTTGTCTCAACCAATAAAATAAAGAGAAATGCATAAAGCAGGTTTTGTAAACATCGTAGGAAATCCGAATGTCGGAAAATCGACATTGATGAATGTCTTGGTAGGCGAACGTATTTCGATCGCTACCTTCAAAGCGCAGACTACTCGTCACCGGATTATGGGAATCTATAATACGGATGAAATGCAGATTGTTTTTTCTGATACTCCGGGTGTGTTGAAGCCCAATTATAAACTACAGGAGTCTATGTTGAATTTTTCTACTTCGGCATTGACGGATGCGGATATCTTGCTTTATGTAACGGACGTGGTGGAGACGCCGGATAAGAATAATGAGTTTATGGAAAAGGTGCGTCAGATGACGGTGCCTGTTCTCTTGCTCATCAATAAGATAGATCTTACAGATCAGGAAAAACTGGTAAAGCTGGTGGAAGAGTGGAAAGAGTTGCTTCCCCAAGCCGAAATTATTCCGATTTCTGCTACATCAAAGTTCAATGTAGACTATGTAATGAAGCGGATCAAAGAACTGCTGCCCGATTCTCCTCCTTATTTTGGAAAGGATCAGTGGACGGATAAGCCTGCCCGTTTCTTCGTGAATGAGATTATCCGGGAAAAGATTCTGCTCTACTACGATAAAGAGATCCCCTATTCGGTGGAGGTTGTCGTAGAAGAGTTTAAGGAAGAACCGAAGAAGATTCATATTCGGGCGGTGATTAACGTGGAACGTGATTCGCAGAAAGGAATCATTATCGGTAAACAGGGAAAGGCGTTGAAGAAGGTGGCTACCGAGGCTCGCCGTGAACTGGAACGTTTCTTTGGAAAGACTATTTTCCTCGAAACGTATGTGAAAGTGGATAAGGATTGGCGTAGTTCGGATAAGGAACTCCGCAATTTTGGTTATCAGTTAGATTAAGAGTATTCATGCGACTGTGATAGTCGTGAAAAAACAAGGTATTGAACTATGGGTAATTTAGTTGCAATTGTAGGACGCCCGAATGTGGGCAAGTCTACCTTATTTAACCGTCTGACGAAGACTCGTCAGGCTATTGTGAATGAAGAAGCGGGTACAACCCGCGACAGACAATATGGCAAGTCTGAGTGGCTGGGCCGTGAATTCTCTGTGGTGGACACCGGTGGATGGGTGGTCAACTCGGATGATGTCTTTGAAGAGGAAATCCGTAAGCAGGTATTATTGGCCGTGGAAGAAGCGGATGTCATTCTGTTTGTAGTGGATGTGATGAATGGAGTGACTGACTTGGATATGCAGGTAGCTGCTATTCTGCGTCGTGCTAATAGTCCGGTGATTATGGTTGCTAATAAAACGGATAATCACGATTTACAATATAACGCTCCCGAATTCTATAAACTGGGATTGGGCGATCCGTATTGCGTCTCTGCCATGACAGGAAGTGGTACGGGTGATTTGATGGACTTGATTGTCAGCAATTTCAAGAAAGAATCATCTGAAATTCTGGATGATGATATTCCTCGTTTTGCTGTGGTAGGACGTCCGAACGCCGGAAAGTCTTCCATTGTAAATGCATTTATTGGGGAAGAACGTAATATCGTAACAGAGATTGCCGGAACTACCCGCGACTCTATCTATACTCGTTACAATAAATTCGGATTTGATTTTTACCTGGTGGATACAGCGGGTATCCGTAAGAAAAACAAGGTAAATGAAGATTTGGAATATTATTCAGTCGTTCGTTCGATTCGTTCTATCGAAGGTTCGGATGTTTGTATTTTGATGTTGGATGCTACAAGAGGTGTTGAGGGGCAGGACTTGAATATCTTCTCTCTGATTCAGAAGAATCAGAAAGGACTGGTAGTTGTTATCAATAAGTGGGATTTGGTGGAAGATAAATCTGTGAAAGTACAGAAAGCGTTTGAGGAAGCTGTTCGCTCGCGTTTTGCTCCGTTTGTCGATTTCCCGATCATCTTTGCTTCTGCACTGACTAAACAACGTATTCTAAAAGTGCTTGAAGAAGCACGTAGTGTGTATGAAAACCGGACGACAAAGATCCCGACCGCACGTTTGAATGAAGAAATGCTTCCGTTGATCGAGGCTTATCCGCCTCCTTCCAATAAAGGTAAGTATATCAAAATTAAATATATCACACAGTTGCCGAACACACAAGTGCCTTCATTTGTATATTTCGCCAACTTGCCGCAGTATGTGAAAGAGCCATACAAACGTTTCCTCGAAAATAAGATGCGTGAGAAATGGAATCTGACAGGTACGCCGGTTAATATTTATATTCGACAGAAATAAAATTCACCACAGAGGACACGGAGGACACAGAGAAATAATAAATCAAAGACACGGACTGTCTCAACTATATAAATATAGATTGGGGCAATCCGTGTCTTCTTATAAAATAAAACTCTGTGTCCTCCGTGTCCTCTGTGGTGAACCTATTTTTCCAACTGGAAATCTTTTCGGCGTAACACGAAACTATTACTCAAGTATTTTTCACGCACAATCTGATTTTCCGATAGTTCTTCCGGTGTCCCCTGGAAAAGGATCTTTCCTTCGAACAGCAGATAGGCGCGGTCTGTGATACTAAGCGTTTCCTGTACGTTGTGGTCGGTAATCAGGATTCCGATATTCTTGTCTTTCAGTTTCCATACAATTTGCTGGATATCTTCTACGGCAATCGGGTCGACACCGGCAAAAGGTTCGTCAAGCATGATGAATTTGGGGTCGATGGCAAGACAACGGGCAATTTCTGTACGGCGGCGCTCACCTCCCGACAACTGGTTACCTTTATTTTTGCGTACCTTTTGCAGGCGGAACTCTGCAATCAGGCTTTCGAGTTTCTCTTTTTGATATTCTTTGGGCTTGTTGGTCATTTCCAGTACAGAGGCGATATTATCTTCCACGCTCATCTGGCGGAAAACGGAAGCTTCCTGTGCAAGGTAGCCGATTCCCGTTTGTGCGCGTTTGTAAACCGGATATTTGGTAATTTCCAGGTCATCGAGGAAAATACGTCCTTCATTAGGAGTAATCAGCCCTACAGTCATATAGAATGAAGTCGTCTTACCGGCACCGTTCGGTCCCAGCAAACCTACAATCTCACCCTGCTTCACATTGATGGAAACGTGGCTTACAACGGTGCGTTTACCGTACTTCTTAACCAGGTCTTCCGTGCGGAGCACCATCTTGCTTTCTTCCATATTCTAGTTATTTTGCGGCAAATGTAGTAAAAATAAGCTGAAATAATGTACATTTGCAGACAAATAGTGTGAGTTATGATAAAAGCATTGAGAACCGTCGGGAGATATTTTATACTGATGGGACGGACTTTTTCCCGCCCCGAGCGTATGCGTATGTTCTTCCGGCAATACCTTAACGAGTTGGAGCAGCTAGGTGTGAACTCCATCGGTATTGTGCTGTTGATTTCGTTTTTCATTGGCGCAGTGATTACCATTCAGATTAAGTTGAATATCGAAAGTCCATGGATGCCCCGCTGGACAGTGGGATATGTGACACGTGAAATTATGTTGCTGGAATTTTCTTCCTCCATCATGTGCTTGATTCTTGCCGGAAAAGTCGGGTCGAATATCGCTTCCGAATTAGGAACGATGCGGGTGACACAACAGATTGATGCGCTCGAAATTATGGGTATCAATTCGGCGAACTACCTGATTTTGCCTAAGATTACGGCGATGGTGACTGTTATCCCTATTCTAGTGACGTTTAGTATCTTTGCCGGAATCATCGGTGCCTTTTGCACATGTTGGTTTGCCGGGGTTATGAATGCTGTCGATCTCGAATATGGTTTGCAGTATATGTTTAACGAATGGTTTATCTGGGCGGGTATCATCAAATCCCTCTTTTTTGCGTTTATCATTGCAAGTGTGTCCGCTTTCTTCGGATACACGGTAGAGGGAGGTTCGATTGCTGTAGGAAAGGCTTCTACGGATGCCGTAGTGTCCAGCAGTGTATTGATTCTGTTTTCAGACTTGATATTAACTAAACTTTTGATGGGATGATTGAGATTAAAGAACTTTATAAATCATTTGATGACAAGACAGTATTGAGTGATATCAATGCTGACTTTGAAAATGGAAAGACAAACTTGATTATCGGTCAGAGTGGTTCCGGTAAGACGGTGTTGATGAAATGTATTGTAGGATTGCTGACTCCGGAGAAAGGAGAAGTCTTGTATGACGGACGTAACCTTGTCCTGATGGGGAAGAAGGAGAAGAAGATGCTTCGCAAGGAAATGGGAATGATTTTCCAGAGTGCGGCTCTTTTTGACTCTATGACCGTATTTGATAATGTGATGTTTCCACTGAATATGTTTAGCAACGATATCTTGCGTGACCGGGTCAAACGGGCGATGTTCTGTCTGGATCGTGTGAATCTGGGGGAAGCGAAAGATAAGTTTCCGGGAGAAATCAGTGGTGGTATGCAGAAGCGTGTCGCTATTGCGCGTGCGATTGCCTTGAATCCGCAATATCTGTTTTGTGATGAGCCGAACTCGGGGCTGGACCCGAAAACGTCATTGGTGATTGATGATCTGATCCACGATATTACGCAGGAATATAACATGACGACCATTATCAATACGCATGATATGAACTCTGTATTGGGGATTGGTGAGAAGGTGATTTATATTTATGAGGGACATAAAGAGTGGGAAGGTACGAAAGATGACATCTTTACTTCTACCAATGAACGACTGAATAACTTTATCTTTGCTTCCGACTTGCTCCGTAAGGTGAAGGACGTGGAAGTGCAAGGAATGGAAGGGTAATAAAAAAACTTCTGTCATCAGGTGACAGAAGTTTCTTTTTTTCTTAGCTATGTTAGCGTCGGCAATTAAGCTCTAGGTCTAGCTTCTTTAACTACCATTGTACGACCCATGTATTCAGCTCCGTTCAATTCAGCAATAGCCTTTGCAGCTGCAGCGTCGTCTTCCATTTCGATGAAAGCGAATCCTTTGGATTTACCGGTTTCACGGTCCATAACAACTTTAACTGATGATACTGCTCCGTAATCTTCCATCACTTGTTGCAGATCTCCTTCCTTAACACGGTAGTTAAGGTTTCCAACATAAATGTTCATAATGAAAATGATAAAAAAATAAATAAATGAATAAAACTCTCTGGATAGATGGTTACTAATAAAAAGATTAAAACGACAGAGAGTTTACAAATGCGTTCTGGTAACGGAAGTAAAAACCTTGTAATCAAATCGAGAAACTAATGGTCCATCAATCCGCAACAAAGAAAAGAATAATTTTTGGATTAACCATCTTTTTGGAAAGTTAATTTGCGGATTATCAGAAAAAAAGTTCTTTCCTTTTCTCTTGAAAGAAAAGAAAGAACCAAAGAAAAGTTGGAGAAAGCCCTTACGCTCGGTATCCTCAAGCGAGCTTGCGGCTACACTCATTAAATCGGGCTTTTCAAGGCTGACTTTTTTCTCCTACTCGCTTCCTACACTACGCTAAAGGGCAGAAACTCGCTACGCTCAAACAATCTGCCCTTCTTAACGCTCCGTTACGGGCACTCGCTTGACGGAGAAAAAAGTAGGCCGGGGGAACCTGGCGGGGTGGGTGTTGATGGGGAATTTTCATTGTTTAGGTGTGGGTATGAGCAGAATATCAGTGAAATATCAATAAAAGATGTGTGAAAGATGGGTGGCGTTGCTGAAATAAATCTGCAATGTCTTTTGAAATTTGAAAGATTAGCACTAATTTTGCACCCTCTTTGAGTATAGAACAAAGTATAAATCAAATAAATAATTGTCAGAATGAACGTTTCATTACAAAACATTGACAAAGTAAGCGCAGAGCTTACTGTAAAGCTTGAGAAAGCCGATTATCAGGAGAAAGTAGATAAAGAGTTGAAGTCGCTCCGTCAGAAGGCACAGATTCCGGGATTCCGTAAAGGTATGGTTCCGACAAGTCTTATTAAAAAGATGTATGGTAAGTCGGTAATTGCAGAGGTTGTGAATAAGGCACTGCAAGAAGCTGTTTACAATTATATTAAAGAAAATAAGGTGAATATGTTGGGCGAGCCGTTGCCTAACGAAGAAAAGCAACAGAATATTGATTTCGATACAATGGAAGAATTCGATTTCGTATTCGACATCGCTTTAGCACCTGAATTTAAAGCAGAAGTAAGTGCTAAAGATAAAGTGGATTATTATACTATCGAAGTTTCTGACGAAATGATCGACAACCAGGTGAAGATGTATACTCAACGCACTGGCAAGTATGATAAGGTAGACTCTTACGAAGATAATGATATGTTGAAAGGTCTGCTGGCACAGTTGGATGAAGAAGGTAACACAAAAGAAGGTGGTATTCAGGTAGAAGCTGCTGTGTTGATGCCTGCTTACATGAAGAACGACGATCAGAAAGCTATTTTTGCTAATGCAAAAGTAAATGATGTATTGGTGTTCAATCCGAATGTGGCTTATGACGGACATGCTGCCGAACTGGGTTCTTTGTTGAAGATTGACAAGGAAATCGCAAAAGACGTGAAATCTGATTTCAGCTTCCAGGTAGAAGAAATCACTCGTTTTGTTCCGGGTGAATTGACTCAGGAAGTATTCGACCAGGCATTCGGCGAAGGTGTTGTGAAGACTGAAGAAGAATTCCGCGCTAAGATTAAAGAAGAAATCGCAGCTAGATTTGTGGCTGACAGCGATTATAAATTCCTGATCGACATTCGTAAGGTGATGATGGAAAAAGTAGGTAAGCTGGAATTCTCTGATACCCTGCTGAAACGTATCATGTTGCTGAACAACGAAGAAAAGGGAGAAGAATATGTTGCTGAAAACTATGATAAGAGCATCGAAGAACTGACTTGGCACCTGATTAAGGAGCAGTTGGTTGAAGCAAACGATATCAAAGTAGAACAGGAAGATGTTCTGAAGATGGCTAGAGAAACAACGAAGGCACAGTTTGCTCAATACGGTATGTTGTCTATTCCTGACGATGTGCTTGACAACTATGCACAGGAAATGTTGAAGAAGAAAGAAACTATCAATAATTTGGTAAGTCGTGTGGTAGAAGTGAAGCTTGCTGCTGCTCTGAAAGCGCAGGTTACTTTGGAAAACAAGAACGTTTCGATCGAAGAATTCAATAAAATGTTTGAGTAATCATTCGGTTGAATAAAATATAAAGTCACAGAAACACAGAGTTTTTATAAAATTATAACTCTGTGTTTTTTTGTGTCTCTGTATTCTTTTTCGTTTCTTTGTACTTACGTTTATTTTTAATTTATAAGAAAGGAACAATTAACATGGATGATTTTAGAAAATACGCAACCAAGCATTTAGGAATGAATGGCATGGTATTGGATGATGTGATTAAGTCGCAGGCCGGGTATTTGAATCCCTATATTCTGGAAGAAAGACAGTTGAACGTAACTCAACTCGACGTTTTCTCCCGTTTGATGATGGACCGCATCATTTTCCTCGGTACACAAGTTGATGACTATACAGCTAATACGCTTCAGGCACAGTTGTTGTATCTGGATTCTGTGGATCCGGGTAAGGATATCTCTATCTATATCAACTCTCCGGGCGGAAGTGTATATGCCGGACTGGGCATTTATGATACGATGCAGTTTATTTCAAGTGATGTTGCTACCATCTGTACAGGTATGGCAGCTTCAATGGCGGCTGTATTGCTGGTTGCCGGTGCTGAAGGCAAACGTTCTGCATTGCCTCACTCACGTGTGATGATTCATCAGCCGATGGGTGGTGCGCAAGGACAAGCGTCAGACATTGAAATCACAGCGCGTGAGATTCAGAAATTGAAGAAAGAACTTTATACGATCATCGCTGATCATTCGCATACTGATTTCGATAAAGTATGGGCGGACTCTGACCGCGACTACTGGATGACAGCTCAGGAAGCGAAAGAGTACGGTATGATTGATGAGGTATTGATTAAGAAATAAAAATGGCTGATTCAAAAACAAAGAAAAGATGTAGCTTCTGTGGACGGTCGGAGAATGAAGTCGGATTCCTGATTACGGGAATGAATGGCTATATTTGCGACAGCTGTGCTACCCAGGCTTATGAGATTACTCAGGAGGCATTGGGAGAAGGCAAGAAAAGCACAGGAGCTACCAAACTCAACTTAAAAGAACTACCCAAGCCGGTAGAAATCAAGAAATTCCTCGACCAGTATGTGATCGGACAGGATGATGCGAAACGCTTCCTTTCTGTATCGGTCTATAACCATTATAAACGCCTGTTGCAAAAAGACAGCGGTGATGATGTGGAGATTGAAAAGTCGAACATTATTATGGTGGGCAGTACCGGAACCGGAAAAACATTGCTAGCACGCACGATTGCCAAGTTACTGCACGTGCCGTTTACCATTGTAGATGCTACGGTGCTGACGGAGGCCGGTTATGTGGGCGAAGATATCGAAAGTATTTTAACCCGTTTACTTCAGGTAGCAGATTATAATGTACCTGAAGCAGAACAGGGTATCGTGTTTATCGACGAGATCGACAAAATTGCCCGTAAAGGAGATAACCCTTCGATCACTCGCGACGTGAGCGGTGAGGGTGTACAGCAGGGATTATTGAAATTGCTCGAAGGTTCTGTAGTGAATGTACCTCCCCAGGGAGGCCGTAAGCATCCGGACCAGAAGATGATTCCGGTAAATACCAAGAATATTCTCTTTATCTGTGGCGGTGCGTTCGACGGTATCGAGAAGAAGATCGCCCAACGGTTGAACACCCATGTCGTAGGTTATACGGCATCGCAGAAAACAGCGACGGTGGACAAGAATAACATGATGCAGTACATCGCTCCGCAGGATTTGAAGTCATTCGGACTGATTCCCGAAATTATCGGACGTCTTCCGGTACTGACCTATTTGAATCCGCTGGATCGGGATGCGCTTCGTGCGATCCTTACCGAACCGAAAAACTCTATCATCAAACAATACATCAAACTGTTTGAAATGGATGGTATCAAGCTGACATTTGAAGATGATGTCTTCGAATATATCGTTGACAAGGCGGTAGAATATAAGCTGGGTGCCCGCGGATTGCGCTCTATTGTGGAAACAATCATGATGGATGTCATGTTTGAAATCCCTTCAGAGAACAAAAAAGAGTATAAGGTGACGCTGGATTATGCAAAGATGCAACTGGAAAAAGCGAATATGGCACGACTACAAACTGCTTAAAATCAAAGAGTAAGGCTACAGAAAATGATCGTAACTGTATTTTCTTGAAAATATTAGTCGCATTTTGCTTGGTAATTACGAAGTTGTTTATAACTTTGTTTGGCTCTCTTGAAGAAGAGAACATACTTAAAGTTAAACCATGAACTGAATAAAACAACCTAAGTTAAGATGGCAAGGAAGATTAATTTAACAGATGAACTGAAAAAGTATTTCGGATTTAATAAGTTCAAGGGAAACCAGGAAGCGATCATTAATAACTTGCTCGATGGTAAAGATACCTTTGTACTGATGCCTACCGGTGGCGGGAAATCTTTATGCTATCAGCTACCTTCGCTCTTGATGGAAGGTACAGCAATCGTAATTTCTCCGCTTATTGCGTTGATGAAGAATCAAGTGGATGCAATGCGCAATTTCAGTGAAGAAGATGGCGTCGCCCATTTTATCAATTCTTCATTAAACAAAGGTGCGATAGACCAAGTGAGGTCGGACATCCTTGCCGGAAAGACAAAATTGCTATATGTAGCGCCGGAGTCGCTGACGAAAGAAGAAAACGTAGAGTTTTTGCGTTCGGTAAAGATTTCGTTTTATGCAGTGGATGAAGCTCATTGTATTTCGGAATGGGGTCATGACTTTCGACCGGAATACCGGCGGATTCGCCCTATTATCAATGAAATAGGAAAAGCTCCGTTGATTGCGCTTACCGCAACAGCGACACCGAAGGTGCAGCATGATATCCAGAAAAATCTGGGAATGGTAGATGCTCAAGTCTTCAAATCTTCGTTCAACCGTCCGAACCTTTATTATGAGGTACGTGCGAAGACCGCTAATATTGACAGGGATATTATCAAGTTTATCAAAAACAATCCGGAGAAATCAGGCATTATCTATTGCCTTAGCCGGAAAAAAGTGGAGGAACTTGCCGAAATCCTGCAAGCAAACGGTATCAATGCACGTCCTTATCATGCTGGTATGGATTCGTTGACCAGGACTAAGAATCAGGATGATTTCCTGATGGAAAAAGTGGACGTTATTGTAGCAACTATCGCTTTCGGTATGGGAATTGACAAGCCGGATGTGAGGTTTGTGATTCACTACGATATTCCAAAGAGTCTGGAAGGGTATTACCAGGAGACCGGGCGCGCCGGTAGAGATGGCGGTGAAGGTCAGTGCATAACCTTTTATACAAACAAAGACTTGCAGAAACTGGAAAAGTTCATGCAAGGAAAACCTGTGGCAGAGCAGGAAATTGGCAAGCAGCTTCTGTTGGAAACCGCTGCTTATGCCGAATCTTCCGTATGCCGACGCAAGACGTTGCTACATTATTTCGGTGAAGAATATACGGAAGAAAATTGTGGAAATTGTGACAACTGTTTAAACCCTAAAAAACAAGTGGAGGCTCAAGAGTTATTGTGTGCCGTGATTGAAGCGATTATCGCGGTGAAAGAAAATTTTAAGGCAGATTATATTATAGACATACTACAAGGTAAAGAAACTTCCGAAGTACAGGCGCATTTGCATGAAGACCTCGAAGTCTTCGGCTCCGGTATGGGTGAAGAGGATAAGACATGGAACGCAGTGATTCGTCAGGCGCTGATTGCAGGTTACTTGAGCAAAGATGTGGAGCATTACGGACTCCTGAAAGTGACGGAGGAAGGACATAAGTTCCTGAAGAAGCCGAAGTCATTCAAGATTACCGAGGACAACGACTTCGAAGAGACGGAAGAAGAAGTGCCGGCACGTGGCGGTGGTTCCTGTGCGGTGGACCCGGCTCTTTATTCTATGTTGAAGGACTTGCGGAAGAAACTCTCGAAGAAACTGGAAGTACCGCCTTATGTGATCTTCCAGGATCCGTCTTTGGAAGCGATGGCTACCATTTATCCGGTGACATTAGAAGAGTTGCAGAATATACCTGGCGTAGGTGCCGGAAAAGCAAAACGTTACGGTGAAGAATTCTGTAAATTAATCAAACGCCACTGTGAAGAGAACGAGATAGAACGCCCTGAAGACCTGCGGGTACGTACAGTTGCCAATAAATCTAAGATGAAGGTAGCTATTATTCAGGCTATCGACCGTAAAGTGGCGTTAGATGATATCGCTCTTTCCAAAGGGATTGAATTTGGTGAACTGTTGGACGAGGTAGAAGCTATCGTTTATTCGGGAACCAAGCTGAACATAGATTACTTCCTGGAAGAAATCATGGACGAAGATCATATGCTCGATATCTACGATTATTTCAAAGAATCTACCACTGATAAGATTGATGATGCGCTTGATGAATTAGGCGATGACTTTACGGAAGAGGAAGTTCGCTTGGTACGTATTAAGTTCATCTCTGAAATGGCTAATTAAAAAAGCGAAAAAAATAGGCGTGCAGGTATGCGGTTTTGAATAAAAACCGTATATTTGCACGCAATAAATTTTAAACGCATAGCCCTATGTCATTTATTGCTGATAAGATTGTAATGGATGGGTTGACTTACGATGATGTATTGTTGATCCCCGCTTATTCTGAAGTTTTACCGCGCACTGTCGATCTCTCGACAAAGTTTTCAAAAAACATTGAGTTAAAAATACCTTTTGTGACGGCTGCCATGGATACGGTTACCGAAGCGAAAATGGCTATTGCCATTGCCCGTGAAGGTGGTATCGGTGTGATTCACAAAAATATGTCTATCGAAGAACAGGCAAGACAAGTTGCTATCGTAAAGCGTGCCGAAAATGGTATGATTTATGACCCTGTAACGATCAAAAGAGGTTCTACTGTTCAGGATGCACTGGACATTATGGCAGAATATAAAATCGGTGGTATCCCTGTGGTAGATGATGAAGGTTATCTGGTGGGTATTGTTACCAACAGAGATTTGCGTTTCGAAAGAGACATGGCAAAACATATTGATCTTGTCATGACTCCGAAAGAAAGATTGGTGACTACCAACCAGTCTACAGACTTGGAATCTGCTGCACAGATTCTTCAGAAACATAAGATTGAGAAACTTCCGATTGTCGGAATGGATGGAAAGTTGATCGGTCTTGTCACTTATAAAGATATTACAAAAGCAAAAGATAAACCGATGGCTTGTAAAGATGCCAAAGGTCGTCTGCGTGTAGCTGCCGGTGTAGGTGTTACTGCCGATACATTGGAGCGTATGCAAGCATTGGTGGATGCCGGTGCGGACGCAATCGTGATTGATACAGCTCACGGACACTCTAAATTTGTGATTGAAAAACTGAAAGAAGCAAAGAAACGCTTCCCGAATATTGATATTGTGGTAGGTAACATTGCTACCGGAGAAGCTGCCAAAGCTTTGGTGGAAGCTGGTGCGGATGCTGTGAAAGTAGGTATCGGTCCGGGTTCTATCTGTACAACTCGTGTGGTTGCCGGTGTAGGTGTTCCGCAGTTATCTGCTGTCTATGATGTTGCAAAAGCGTTGAAGGGTACAGGTATTCCTTTGATTGCCGATGGTGGTTTGCGTTATTCGGGCGACGTGGTGAAAGCGTTGGCCGCTGGAGGATATTGCGTAATGATCGGATCATTAGTTGCCGGAACAGAGGAATCTCCGGGTGACACTATTATCTTCAATGGTCGTAAATTCAAATCCTATCGTGGTATGGGTTCGTTGGAAGCAATGGAGAATGGTTCGAAAGACCGCTACTTCCAGAGTGGAACTGCTGATGTGAAGAAGCTTGTTCCGGAAGGAATCGCTGCCCGTGTTCCTTATAAAGGTACGCTTTTCGAAGTTGTTTATCAACTGAGTGGTGGTTTGCGTGCAGGTATGGGATACTGCGGTGCTGCCAATATTGAGAAACTTCATGACGCTAAATTTACCCGCATTACCAATGCAGGTGTAATGGAAAGTCATCCGCACGACGTGACGATTACTAGTGAATCGCCGAACTATAGTCGTCCGGAGTAATAGATAAATACGGTGAACTAGTAACGGTGAACGGTGAACAGGCTGTGTTGTCAGCAGGGTGTTCACTGCTCACCGTTTGTTATTTATCTGTTATTGTCATGATGCTTGTTGTTTAATTGATTGGAAAATAAAATAGATGATGAAAAGAAGCCTGTTGTTGGGATGTATTTCTCTTTTTGTAGTCGTGGCCTTTGCGCGGGAAGATCCCGTATTGATGCGTGTGAACGGAAGAGAGATACTCCGTTCGGAATTTGAATATGCGTACCACCGTTATGCGGAACGTTCAAATGTCGAACTTTCACCGAAAGAGTATGCAGCACTTTTCGCTCAATCGAAATTGAAAGTGGAAGCTGCCAGGGCTGCCGGACTTGATACGACTTCTGTTTTTCGTAAACAACAGGAGAAATGCCGGACCGAATTGGTGGAATCTTATCTGATAGACAGGCAAGTGATGGATAGCTGTGCCCGTGCTATCTATCAGAAAATGGGACTGAAGGCACGTAGCGGCAGGGTACAGGTGATGCAGATTTTCAAACGTTTGCCGCAGATAATCACTTCCAGGCATTTAGAAGAAGAAAAAACGCGGATGGATTCTATATACCGGGTGATACAGAATCAGCCGGATTTGAATTTTAACCGTTTGGTCGAAATATACTCGGATGATAAGCAAAGTAGATGGATTGAATGTCTGGAAACAACGAGTGAGTTTGAGAATGTTGCTTTCTCTTTGGCAAAAGGTATGGTATCCCAGCCTTTTTTCACTCCTGAAGGGATTCATATCTTGAAAGTGGTCGATCGGGAGGAAACGGCTGCTTATGAAAATGTCAGTGTCAGATTAATGGAACGGTTACGGCGCAAGGAAATTTTGGACAAAGGTACAGGTGCGGTGCTCGAGCGATTGAAAAAAGCATGGCAGTATATTCCCAATCAGGCGGCAATGGAAGAATTGCTGGCGAAAGGCCGTACAGAACAAACCCTGTTTACGATTGACGGACAAGCGTACACCGGAACTATGTTCACTCATTTTGCCTCTTCCCATCCTCAAGCTGTCAAACGGCAGTTGGAAGGATTTATAGCCAAGTCATTGCTGGATTATGAAAGCCGGAACATCGATAAAAAGCATCCTGAAATACCTTATGCCTTGCGGGAATCTGATGAAAACTATTTGGTGGAAGAGATGACACGTCAGAAAATAGATTTGCCCGCAGCCAATGACCGCGCGGGATTGGCTACTTATTTTAAATTTCATTCGTCGGATTATCGGTGGGAGAGTCCCCGGTATAGAGGAGTCGTGCTTCATTGCGTTGATAAAAAGACGGCAAAGCAAGCCAAAAAAATGCTGAAGAAAGTGCCGGAAAAAGAGTGGGCGGAAAAGCTTCGGCAAACTTTTAATACATCCGGGGAGGAAAAGATACAAGTTGAACAAGGAATTTTTGCCGACGGAGACAATAAATATATAGATAAACTGGTTTTTAAGAAGGGTGATTTTGACCCTTTGGTGTCTTATCCTTTTACTATTGTTGTAGGCAAAAAAATGAAAGGTCCGGAGGATTATCGGGAAGTAATTGATCGGGTTCGAAAGGATTATCGAAGCTATCTTGACACGTGCTGGATGCGGGAATTGAGTGAGTCCGGTAAGGTTGAAATAAACCAAGAGGTTTTAAAAACAGTTAATAATAACTGATGTAACCGATTATTCACTATCTTCGTACCTTAAATAAGTAGATTTTAGTTGCCGATGCGAATATTAGTCCTCTTACTGATTACCCTTCTTGGTTGTGGAGCGTGCAAGGAACAGCGCGACCACAAAGGAAAGACTCCTTTGGTAGAGGTGGATGGTAACTTTTTATATAAAGAAGATTTGATGTCCGTGCTTCCGGTCGGATTGTCAAAAGATGATAGCATTCTCTTCGCCGAGCACTATATTCGTAGTTGGGCGGAAGAGATTTTATTGTATGAGAAAGCTGCGAACAATATCCCTGATAATGTGGATGTAGACAAACTGGTGGAGAATTATCGGAAAGCGTTGATCATGCATACTTATCAGCAGGAGTTGATTAACCAGAAGTTGACGAATGATATTTCCGAACACGAGATAGCAGAGTATTACGGCAAAAACAAGGAATTGTTTAAACTGGAAAGCCCGTTGATTAAGGGATTGTTTATTAAAGTGCCGTTGACAGCTCCGCAGTTGAACAATGTGCGCAGATGGTATAAGTCGGAAAAACAGGATGCTATTGAGAGTCTGGAAAAATATAGTTTGCAGAATGCGGTGAAATATGAATATTTCTATGATAAATGGGTGTCTGTGACCGATGTCCTGGACATGATTCCGTTGAAAGTAGAGGCACCGGAAGAGTACGTAAACAAACACCGTCAGGTAGAATTGAAAGATACGGCTTATTATTATTTCCTGAATGTGAGCGATTATCGTGGAGTTGGTGAGGAGAAACCGTATGAATTTGCCCGGTCGGAAGTGAAAGACTTACTGGTGAATCAGAAACGGGTGAGCTTTATGGAACAGGTAAAGAACGACTTGTATCAGCAGGCGGTAAGTAAGAAGAAGATTATATATAATTATTAAATACAAAGAATGAAGAAGTTTGTGAACTTTAGATTTGTTGTTACCCTTGTCCTGGCAATATTTGCTAATGTGGCAACCTATGCACAAGATAATGTGGTTGATGAAGTAGTTTGGGTTGTAGGTGACGAAGCTATTTTAAAATCAGATGTAGAAGAGGCCCGTATGGATGCCTTGTATAATGGACGCAGATTCGAAGGCGATCCTTATTGTGTAATTCCTGAAGAGATTGCTGTGCAGAAGTTATTCCTGCATCAGGCAAAGTTGGACAGTATCGAGGTTTCCGAAGCGGAAATCATTCAGCGTGTGGATATGATGACCAATATGTACATCCAGCAGATCGGTTCCAGAGAGAAAATGGAGGAGTATTTCAATAAAACATCCACCCAGATTCGTGAGACTTTGCGTGATAATGCACGTGACGGATTGACGGTTCAGAAGATGCAGCAGAAACTGGCAGGAGATATCAAAGTGACTCCGGCAGAAGTACGCCGTTATTTCAAAGACCTTCCACAGGATAGCATCCCTTACATTCCTACACAGGTGGAAGTGCAGATTATTACTTTGCAACCCAAAATACCCGTTTCGGAAATCGAGGATGTAAAGAAGACACTGCGTGATTATACGGATCGTGTGACAAAAGGAGAAATCGACTTCTCCACATTGGCACGTTTGTATTCTGAAGACAAGGCTTCTGCCATTAAAGGTGGTGAATGTGGATTTATGGGACGTGGTATGATGGACCCCGCTTATGCGAATGTGGCATTCAGCTTGCAGGACCCGAAGAAAGTTTCCAAAATTGTAGAATCGGAATTTGGTTTCCATATTATCCAGTTGATTGAGAAGCGTGGTGACCGTGTTAATACTCGCCATATCCTGTTGCGTCCGAAAGTATCGGAAAAAGAACTGACCGAGGCTTGTGCCCGTCTGGATTCTATTGCAGATGATATTCGTGCTAACAAATTCACATTTGATGATGCGGCTGCCGTTATCTCACAAGATAAGGATACCCGTAACAATCATGGTATCATGGTGAACATCAATGAACATTCAGGTATCACTACCTCTAAGTTCCAGATGCAGGATCTTCCTCAAGACGTTGCTAAGGTAGTGGATAAGATGAATGTTGGCGAGATTTCCAAAGCTTTTACAATGATTAATGAGAAAGATGGAAAAGAAGTATGCGCTATCGTGAAATTGAAAACGAAAATCAATGGTCATAAAGCAACCATCGCGGAAGACTATCAGGATCTGAAAGAAATCGTAATGGATAAGCGTCGCGAAGAGGTGTTGCAGAAATGGATTCTGAACAAGCAAAAACACACTTATGTACGCATCAACGAAAACTGGCAGAAGTGTGACTTCAAGTATCCGGGTTGGGTCAAGAATGACTGATATAACCTTGCTTTGACTTTATATGCTGAAAAAGAATAAGAAAAATAAACAACAAGACAGGCATAGATGGCTCCTTATAGGCTTTCTATGCCTGTTTGGTGTATGTCTTGCGCAAGACAACAAGAAGCAACCGGAGAATAAAAAGACCAAAGTTTACTTGCTTCATGCTGACGAAGGACAGGCGGATAAGCTGGCACGTCCGGATGTGCAGGTGTTGATTGGTAACGTGAAGTTGCGCCATGACAGTATGTATATGTACTGTGACAGTGCACTGATTTTTGAGAAAACCAACTCCGTAGAAGCCTTCAGTAATGTGCGTATGGAACAGGGAGATACCTTGTTCATCTATGGTGATTATCTTTATTATGACGGAATGACGCAAATTGCGCAACTTCGTGAAAATGTGAAGATGATTAACCGGAACACTACTTTGCTGACGGACAGTTTGAACTATGACCGTCTCTACGACCTCGGATATTATTTCGAGGGAGGAACTTTGATGGATGAAGAGAATGTATTGACTTCTGACTGGGGTGAATATAGTCCTGCAACGAAACAGTCGGTATTCAACCATGATGTGAAGCTGGTGAATCCTAAGTTTGTGTTGACCTCCGATACATTGAGGTATAATACGGAGAACAAAATAGCAGTGATTCTCGGACCTTCCAATATCGTCAGTGATAATAATCATATCTATTCGGAACGGGGATTCTATAACACATTGACCGAACAAGCGGAATTGTTGGACCGTTCGGTCCTGACCAATCAGGGGAAGAAACTTGTAGGCGACAGTCTCTTCTATGACCGGATAATCGGTTACGGAGAAGCATTCGATAATGTGAAGATGACAGATTCCATTAATAAGAATATGCTGACGGGTGATTATTGTTTCTATAATGAATTGACGGACTCCGCATTTGCAACAAAACGCGCTGTTGCTATCGATTATTCACAGGGAGACAGTCTTTATCTGCATGGAGATACTTTGCAGATGGTGTCCTATAATCTGAATACCGATTCTTTGTACCGGTTGATGAAGGCTTACCATAAAGTACGTATGTATCGTACAGATGTTCAGGGAGTATGTGACTCACTGGTTTATAATTCGAAAGATTCCTGTATGACCATGTATACTGACCCTATTCTTTGGAATGACGGACAGCAACTGCTTGGTGAGCAGATCAAGATTTATATGAATGACAGTACGATTGACTGGGCGCACATTATCAACCAGGCATTGACAGTAGAGATGAAAGACTCTATTCACTATAATCAAGTGTCCGGCAAGGAGATGAAAGCCTATTTCGTTAATGGAGATATGCGCCATATTGAGGTGATCGGTAATGTATTGACAGCTTTTTATCCTGAAGAGAAAGACAGTACGATGACCGGATTTAATTGTCTGGAAGGTAGTATGCTCCATCTTTATATGAAGGATAAGAAAATGGAAAAAGGACTCTTTATCGGCAAATCCAACGGAACGATGTATCCGATGGACCAGATACCGCCTGATAAACTGCGTCTTCCCACTTTTGCCTGGTTCGACTATGTCCGTCCGCTGAATAAGGACGATATTTTCAACTGGCGCAGCAAGCGTGCGGGAGAAACATTGAAGCCGACTACCGACCGGCGACCAAAGACAGAAAAGCGAAACTTAATAAATATGAAGTAGTATGGGAATGTTTAACTCAATGAGAAAGCCCCGGGGCTTTAATCATCAATACATTTATGTGGATGAGCGGAAAGAAAAGCTCGCTAAGATGGAGGAGAACGCCAAACGTGACTTGGGAATGCTGCCGGAGAAAGAATTTAATCCGGAAGATATTCGCGGTAAATTCGTCGAAGGTACTACACATTTGAAAAGAAGAAAAGCAAGTGGCCGCAAACCAGTCTCTTTCGGAATCATACTGATAATCATAGCCTTCCTTCTCTATCTGTGGCATTATTTAGCAACAGGAAGCTGGAGTTTTTAATTGTTAATTTACGAAGTATGAGCGATATCATTCATTTGTTACCTGATTCGGTAGCTAACCAGATTGCTGCCGGTGAAGTAATACAACGTCCGGCATCTGTTATCAAGGAGCTAGTGGAGAATGCGATTGATGCAGATGCGCAAAATATACATGTGTTAGTGACTGATGCGGGTAAAACCTGTATTCAGGTGATTGACGATGGAAAAGGAATGTCCGAAACGGATGCCCGTCTCTCTTTTGAGCGGCATGCTACTTCCAAGATACGGGAAGCTGCGGACTTGTTTGCTTTGCGTACCATGGGATTTCGCGGAGAAGCATTGGCATCCATCGCAGCAGTGGCGCAGGTAGAACTAAAGACGCGCCCGGAATCGGAAGAACTGGGAACGAAGCTGGTGATTGCAGGTTCTCAAGTGGAGAGTCAGGAGGCTATATCCTGTTCTAAAGGAAGCAACTTCTCTGTAAAGAACCTGTTCTTTAATGTGCCTGCCCGTCGTAAATTTCTAAAGGCTAATTCCACTGAATTGAGTAACATCCTTGCCGAATTTGAGCGTATCGCTTTGGTGCATCCGGAAGTTGCCTTTTCGCTTTATAGTAATGATTCGGAACTTTTCAATCTTCCGGTATCACAGTTGCGTCAGCGTATTCTTGCTATTTTCGGTAAGAAGCTCAACCAGCAATTACTGAATATAGACGTGAATACTACCATGGTGAAAATCTCCGGATACGTAGCCAAACCGGAGACTGCCCGTAAGAAAGGAGCCCATCAGTATTTCTTTGTCAACGGACGCTATATGCGCCATCCTTATTTCCATAAGGCAGTCATGGAGGCTTATGAGCAGTTGATTCCCGTCGGTGAACAGATTTCTTATTTTATCTATTTTGATGTGAATCCGGCCAATATTGACGTAAATATTCATCCGACAAAGACCGAAATCAAGTTTGAGAATGAGCAGGCCATCTGGCAGATACTTTCAGCATCCGTTAAGGAATCGTTGGGTAAGTTCAGTGCTATCCCTTCCATTGATTTTGATACGGAGGATATGCCTGACATTCCGGCATTTGAGGAAAAGATATCTTCCGAACCTCCGAAGGTACATTATAATACAGAATATAATCCGTTTAAAGTCTCTACCGGTGGCGGCGGATCGTATAGCCGTTCGAAAGTAGAATGGGAGGATTTGTACGGAGGGCTGACAAAAGCCAGTAAGATGAATAATCCGCAGCCGGAACCCGAAATGGATTGGGCGGATTCTTCTATTGGAGGCGAATCGGCCTTTGTGGAAGAAAAGATAGAGACGATGACATCCGCTGCTTCTTCTACTTTGTATGCCAATGAACCGGTGATGGAAAAGGGGAATCAGCATTTACAGTTCAAAGGGCGGTTTATTCTGACTTCAGTTAAATCCGGTTTGATGTTAATCGACCAACACCGGGCACACATACGGGTGCTTTTTGATCGCTATATGATACAGATACAGCAGAAACAGGGAGTATCGCAGGGCGTTCTTTTTCCGGAAATATTACAATTACCGGCTTCGGAAGCTGCTGTTCTTCAAAGTATTATGGATGATTTGTCGGCAGTTGGCTTCGATTTGAGCAATCTGGGAGGCGGTAGTTATGCCATTAATGGTATTCCTTCGGGTATTGAAGGACTGAATCCGGTCGAGCTGGTGCGTAATATGCTACATACAGCGATGGAAAAAGGAAGTGACGTTAAAGAAGAGATTCAAAGTATTCTGGCAATTACATTGGCGCGGGCAGCGGCTATTGTCTACGGACAGGTGTTGAGTAATGAAGAAATGGTAAGCCTTGTAGACAACCTTTTTGCCTGTCCCTCACCGAATTACACACCCGACGGGAAAATCGTTTTGACAACTATTAAGGAGGAGGACATCGAAAGATTATTCAAATAAAACAAATAAATTCATCTTTTCCTAAAACCTTTTAGTCCAGTTCGTGTTATTTAAATAGTTCAACAAAGAAAAAGATTTAAATAACCACTTAACTATTAGGTATATGAAAAAGATTCTGATGTTGCTGGCATTTGCCGGCGTTGCGTCTGTCGCTTCTGCGCAGCAGACAATGACTGTAACTGAATACGAAGTGATTCAGGTGCAAGATAAATATCAAGTAATAACTAATCCTTTCTGGAGTAACTGGTTCTTCTCTGTAGGAGGAGGTGCTCAGGTATTGTATGGAAACAATGACCATATCGGTAAGTTCAGAGATCGTGTCGCTCCTACATTCAACGTGTCTGTTGGTAAATGGGTAACTCCGGGATTCGGATTGCGTTTGCAGTACAGCGGTCTACAGGCCAAAGGATTCACCACCAGCGAAACTGCTAATTATGTGGTTGGCGGTCCGAGAGAAGATGGCTCTTACAAACAAAGATGGGACTACATGAACTTGCATGGTGATTTGATGATTAACCTGAACGCACTTTTCGGTGGATACAATCCGAACCGTGTATATGAAATTATCCCTTATATTGGTGCTGGTTGGGCTCATGCTTATTCTCGTCCTCACACTAACTCCGCTACTTTCAATGCAGGTATTATCAACCGCTTCCGTTTGTCGAATGCTGTTGACTTGAACTTGGAATTGAGTGCAACAGGTCTGGAAGGCAAGTTTGACGGCGAACACGGAAGTAAACCTGATTACGATGGTATCTTAGGTGCTACTATTGGTGTAACTTATTATTTCCCAACTCGCGGATTCCAACGTCCGGTTCCACAGATTATCTCTGAACTCGAATTGAACCAGATGCGTAATCAGATGAATGCAATGGCAGCAGCTAATATGCAATTACAACAGCAGTTGGCAAATGCACAACAACCGGTTGAAGTAGAAGATACTGAAGAAGTTGTTATAACAGATACTAACATTGCTCCGCGTACTGTATTCTTCAAGATTGGTTCTGATAAATTATCTCCGCAGGAAGAAATGAACTTGTCATATCTTGCCAGCAAGATAAAAGATACTCCGAATGCTACATACACAATCAACGGATATGCAGACTCTGCAACAGGTACTCCGGCTTTCAACCAGAAGTTGAGCTTGGAACGTGCGCAAGTTGTTAAAGACCTGCTCGTTAAAAAGTATGGCATCTCTGCCGATAGATTGAAAGTTGCAGCCGGTGGTGGTGTTGACAAATTCGGTCAACCGATTCTGAACCGTGTAGTATTGGTCGAATCAGCACAGTAATCATATAATTTCAGTATCCGGCGATTCTTTGTGATCGCCTGCTGAAAGAGAGAAGGCGGCTGAAAGCGAATCCTGAAATAAGGTATTTTCGCTTTCAGCTGCCTTTTTATTAGTTTGGTAGAGAATGTGAATGCGAGTTGTAATTTTCCCATCCCCTTCACCTTTTTTCTGAACTCTCGATGAATACACTGTTTGCGGGTGAAGGAAGTCCTTTTCATTACTGTATTCATCACATTACATATCGAAAAAATGTCATTACAGTGTTTTCTAAAATCCTTGTATTAATTGGAGAAAACACTGCAATGTTTTTTTTAATCATCCCAATGAAAAAAATAATCTATTAGCATATTTGTTTTTGCTATTAGCATATTCCTGTTAGCTATAATGATATTCTGATTAGCTATAATGATATTGCATGCAAAGCAAAGTGAAAAAGCTGGTGTAAGAGTCGCCATTCACCCGCCAACTCTTTATTCATCGGGGGCCTGGGATAAAGGTAAAGGGCGATTGCTATCTTCAGACTTTGAGATCTGTAGTCTGATTTGTGTAATTGATGTAAACTTACATTGTTGCGATAATCCAAATAATTTAATAACAATTGATTGAGACTATTAATTATTATCTATATTTGTGATATCGAACTCAAATCTGGAATATTATGGACGATTTTAATACTGTATATGCGCTACTTGTTTTAGTTATGCTATTTGTGCTATTGAGTAGGTTGGATAATCGCTTCGGGAAAGTAGAGAGAGAATTGAATGAGATAAAGAAACGAATGGACGATTATCTCAAACTTCAGCAAAAGGCTGCTACTGAAGAGCATAAACCTAAAGAGGAAATAGTTGTAAAAGAAACAGAAGATGTCCCTTTGATCTCTCAAATGACAGAGCATGTTACGGTAATAAAGGCTGCACAACAAGGGAAAGTTGTTCCGGAAAAACAAGAATCGGTTGTTGAAACAGTACGTGAGACACTAGAAAAGACGGTTGAAACAGAACTGGAAGAAGTTTGTATTGAGGCTGTTCGAAAAGAATCTGCTAAATCTCCGACTGTTCCGGTTATCCCGGTTGCTCCGGCTGTTTCAAGACAAAAGAAGCAAGTGAATTACGAGAGGTTCATCGGTGAGAATCTCTTCGGAAAGATCGGTATCCTTATATTCGTCATCGGTGTAGGTTTCTTTGTGAAGTATGCTATTGATAAGAATTGGATCAATGAGACTTTCCGTACCGTACTTGGTTTCCTGACGGGAGCTGTATTGCTGGCCGTTGCCGAACGGTTGCAAAAGAAATATCGTACATTTAGCTCGCTACTTGCGGGTGGCGCTTTTGCTGTATTCTATCTTACGGTTGCCATTGCATTCCATTATTATCATATCTTCTCGCAGACTATGGCGTTTATCATTCTGATAGGCGTCACTGTATTTATGTCTGTTCTGTCTGTGGTGTACAATCGGCGTGAACTGGCTATCATTTCACTTGTCGGAGGATTTCTTGCACCTTTCATCGTAAGCAGTGGAGAGGGAAGTTATCTGGTACTGTTCACTTATGTAAGTATCCTGAATCTCGGTATGTTCGGACTTTCCATTTATAAGAAGTGGGGTGAGCTTCCGATTATCTCATTTGTCTTTACCTGGCTGATAATGGGAATCTTTCTTTTATTTAGCTATACCTCCAGTTCTACAGTTATTTCGGGGCACTTGTTTTTGTTTACCACTCTGTTTTATTTTATTTTTCTGCTTCCGGTGTTCTCCATTCTTCGTGGGGAAGATATGCGAACAATGAGTCGGGGACTGGTATTCGTCATTATAACGAATAATTTTATTTATTTGCTTTCGGGAGCTTTGTTCTTGCGGAATATGGGATGGTCTTTCAAAGCAAGCGGTTTGTTGAGCCTGTTTATCGCTCTTGTTAATTTAGGGCTGGTGCTTTGGTTATGGAAGAGCCGGAAGGACTATAAATTCTTGGTGTATACCACTTTGGGACTTGTGTTGACATTTGTCTCTATTACCGTCCCGATTCAGTTGGATGGAAATTATATAACATTAGTTTGGGCGTCAGAAATGGTGTTATTGTTATGGCTTTATATCAAGTCGAGAATCCGGGTATATGAATATGCGGCAAAGATACTGGTGGGACTCACCTTTATTTCTTACCTGATGGATATATATAATGTAGTAATGTATGAACATCATGTTGTCGGCACTATTTTCCTGAACAGTTCATTTGTCACCTCTTTGTTTGTAGGGCTGGCTACCGGAGCATTTGCTTTGTTGATGGGACATTATAGCTCATTCTTCTCTACAGCCCGTCAACTGAAATATGGTTTCTGGAATCCTTTCATGCTTTTTGTCTCTGTAGCTATACTCTATTATACATTTATGATGGAGTTCCACCTGCATTTTGAGGGAGCTACGAGGAGCGGAGCAATGTTCTTGTTTACTGCCATTGCTATTTCGAGTGTTTGTTATGCTTTCAGAAAAAGATTCCCGATCACCCGATATCTGACTTTCTATATGCTGGCTATTGGGGTAAATTCGCTTGTATACATCATAAATATATGGGGAGACCAATGGGAGAACATGGCTTTTGTGCCTGTTGTACTGCGATGGTTCACGGCAGCCTTTGTAATAGCGAATATCTATTATGTGGCACGCCAATACTATCTATTAATCGGCATCAAGAGTCGTTTCACTATTTATCTCAATATTCTGGTCACTCTTCTTTGGGTGACAATGGTACGCTCTTTTCTCTGGCAGGTAGGAGTGGGTGATTTCAGTGCCGGACTTTCGCTTTCATTAAGTATTGCCGGATTTGTTCAGATGGGACTAGGGATGCGTTTGCATCAGAAAGTCATGCGCATGATAAGCCTTTCGACTTTCGGAATCGTTCTGCTTAAACTTGTATTTGACGATTTGTGGGCAATGCCTACTATTGGTAAAATCATTGTGTTCATCATTCTCGGACTGATATTACTGATACTTTCATTCCTTTATCAGAAACTAAAGGATGTATTATTCAAGAATGACGAAGATGAAGTTAGCTAAATCTTAAATTGTATATTATAATAAAGGCTGCCATTCTTTCTTAGAGTAGGCAGCCTTTACTTTATATGATACGTTTTTATGCAAACTTCCTTATTCCTGTGAGAAACGTTTTACCTGTTCCTCGATTAACTCCTTGTCATCGAAATAATTAATCTTCATTGCTTTTTTCACATCTGCCAAAGTCTCGGCAGCAGCAGCTCTGGCTACTTCGCATCCTTGCTGAAGCATGTCGTAGATAGCCGGAATATCTTTGCTGAACTCTTTACGACGGTTCCGAATCGGTTCGAGTATTTCTTGCATAATAGAGTTCAGGAAACGTTTCACTTTTACGTCGCCCAGTCCGCCGCGTTGATAATGTGCTTTCAATTCTGCCAGGTTCGGATAATCCGGTAAGTAGCGTTCGAAATGTTCGGGAAGGCAGAAAGCGTCAAGGTAAGTGAATACGGTGTTACCTTCAATCTTTCCCGGGTCTTGTACACGGAGATGTCCCGGATCGGTATACATACTCATAATCTTCTTCTGGATTTCTTCCGGTTCTTCCGAAAGGTAGATACAGTTTCCGAGTGATTTACTCATTTTAGCTTTACCGTCAGTTCCCGGAAGACGCAGGCAGGCTGCATTGTCCGGCAACAGGATTTCGGGTTCTACCAATGTCTCACCATATATATAGTTGAAACGGCGAACGATTTCACGAGCCTGTTCGAGCATTGGTTCCTGGTCTTCACCCACAGGGACAGTTGTTGCACGGAATGCTGTGATGTCCGCTGCCTGGCTGATAGGATAAGTGAAGAAACCTACGGGAATACTAGCTTCAAAGTTACGCATCTGGATTTCCGATTTCACAGTCGGGTTACGTTGCAGTCGGGATACGCTTACAAGGTCCATATAATAGAAACTAAGCTCGCATAATTCCGGAATTTGCGACTGTATGAAGATGGTAGCTTTAGACGGATCTATGCCACAAGCCAGATAGTCAAGGGCTACTTCAATTACATTCTGACGCACCTTTTCCGGATTGTCTATATTGTCTGTCAATGCTTGCGAATCGGCAATGAAGATAAACATCTTGCTATAATCACCTGCGTTTTGCAGGTCAACTCTGCGTTTCAACGAACCTACATAGTGACCGATATGAAGTCTTCCGGTAGGACGGTCGCCCGTCAATATGATTTTTTCTTTTCCCATATTTTATTACCTTATTATATAATGGCAACAAAGATAAGGATAAAAACTGAAAGATACATCAAAATGTAGTTACTTCGTGATTTGTGCTTACTATGACGAGAAAGTATTCATTAAAAAAGCCAATGGAAAAACAACCGTTTCATTGACGCGGTAAACTATTTCGGTAAAAAAGTGAACGTTTCTTTTTGTCATGTGCAAAATATGTCGTTACTTTGCACAAATTTTGAAATCGACAATGAATCAACAGGAAATCAGAAGTAAGTATTATCTACATTCGGATGTTTTGCACCCGGAAACGGCAGACTTCTTCTCTTTTCTCCAAAAACGATATTTTAGTTCTTTGGTAATGCGTTAATCCTTTTTTGAGGGTAACGCATTTTTTTTATGGACGAACTTAGAAATAACAACTTATTATAACAACAAAAGAAATGGAAAAGGAAATCAAGAAAGTTCTCGTTTTGGGTTCTGGAGCACTCAAAATCGGACAAGCCGGAGAGTTCGACTACTCAGGCTCACAAGCACTGAAAGCTTTGAAAGAAGAAGGTATCAGCTCAGTATTGGTAAACCCGAACATCGCAACCATTCAGACTTCTGAAGGTATTGCCGATAAAGTGTATTTCCTTCCCGTAAATACTTATTTTGTAGAAGAAATTATCAAGAAAGAACGTCCTGATGGTATCTTGCTGGCATTCGGCGGACAGACTGCATTGAACTGCGGTGCGGAACTCTACACACAGGGTATTCTTGATAAATACGGAGTAAAGGTGCTTGGTACATCGGTAGAAGCTATCATGTATACAGAAGACCGTGATTTGTTCGTGAAGAAACTGAACGAAATCGAGATGAAGACTCCGGTTAGCCAGGCAGTAGAAAACATGGAAGATGCCATCGCTGCTGCACGCAGAATCGGTTATCCTGTCATGGTACGTTCTGCTTATGCATTGGGTGGTCTTGGTAGCGGTATCTGTGCCGACGAAGAAGAATTCCTGAAACTGGCTGAAAGTTCCTTTGCTTTCTCTAAACAAATTCTGGTAGAAGAATCTTTGAAAGGCTGGAAAGAAATCGAATTTGAAGTGATCCGTGACGCTAACGACCATTGCTTCACAGTAGCCAGCATGGAAAACTTTGACCCGCTGGGTATCCATACCGGTGAATCAATCGTTGTGGCTCCTACTTGTTCACTGGATGATAAAGAATTGACTCTGTTGAAAGAACTTTCTACTAAATGTATCCGTCACCTCGGCATCGTGGGTGAGTGTAACATTCAGTATGCTTTCAACTCTGATACGGACGACTACCGTGTGATTGAAGTAAATGCCCGTTTGAGCCGTTCTTCTGCATTGGCGTCTAAAGCTACCGGTTATCCGTTGGCATTCGTAGCCGCTAAAGTTGCACTCGGCTATACACTCGACCAGATCGGTGAAATGGGTACTCCGAATTCAGCATATTCAGCTCCTGAACTTGACTATTACATCTGTAAGATTCCTCGTTGGGACTTGACTAAGTTTGCCGGTGTATCTCGTGAGATCGGTTCAAGCATGAAGTCGGTAGGTGAAATTATGTCTATCGGCCGTTCTTTCGAAGAAATCATCCAGAAAGGACTTCGTATGATTGGTCAGGGGATGCACGGTTTCGTAGGTAACGACGAACTGCACTTTGACGATTTGGATAAAGAACTTTCCTGTCCGACTGACTTACGTATCTTCTCTATCGCACAGGCCATGGAAGAAGGTTACACTATCGAACGTATCCACGACCTGACTAAGATCGATCCCTGGTTCCTTGGCAAACTGAAAAATATCGTAGACTACAAAGCTAAATTGTCTGCTTATAATAAGGTAGAAGATATTCCGGCTGACGTGATGCGTGAAGCGAAGATCTTAGGTTTCTCTGACTTCCAGATTGCCCGCTTCGTCTTGAACCCGACTGGAAATATGGAGAAAGAAAACTTGGCTGTACGTGCTCATCGAAAAGCTTTGGGTATTCTTCCGGCTGTGAAACGTATCAATACCGTCGCTTCCGAACATCCGGAACTGACTAACTACCTGTATATGACTTATGCAGTAGAAGGTTATGATGTAAACTATTATAAGAATGAAAAATCAGTAGTGGTACTGGGTTCGGGTGCTTACCGCATCGGTAGCTCGGTTGAGTTTGACTGGTGTTCGGTAAATGCCGTTCAGACAGCCCGCAAATTGGGTTACAAGTCAATCATGATCAACTACAACCCTGAAACGGTTTCTACTGACTATGATATGTGCGACCGTCTGTACTTCGACGAACTTTCGTTCGAACGTGTACTCGACGTAATCGATCTGGAACAACCTCGCGGTGTGATTGTCTCTGTAGGTGGACAGATTCCGAACAACCTGGCTATGAAACTTTACCGCCAGTCGGTTCCTGTACTAGGTACTTCTCCGATCTCTATCGACCGTGCTGAAAACCGTAACAAGTTCTCCGCTATGCTCGACCAACTAGGTATCGACCAACCGGCATGGATGGAACTTACTAGTCTCGAAGAGGTGAAAGGATTCGTAGAAAAAGTAGGCTATCCGGTATTGGTTCGTCCTTCTTATGTTCTTTCGGGAGCTGCAATGAATGTTTGCTACGATGATGAAGAATTGGAGAACTTCCTGAAGATGGCTGCCGAAGTTTCTAAAGAATACCCGGTAGTTGTTTCTCAATTCCTTGAAAATACAAAAGAAATTGAATTTGACGCTGTTGCCCAGAATGGTGAAGTGGTGGAATACGCAATTTCCGAACACGTGGAATTTGCCGGTGTTCACTCCGGTGACGCTACACTGGTATTCCCGGCACAGAAGATTTACTTTGCAACGGCACGCCGTATCAAGAAGATCAGCCGTCAGATTGCCAAAGAACTCAATATCTCCGGTCCGTTCAATATCCAGTTCCTGGCTCGTAACAACGAAGTGAAAGTTATCGAATGTAACTTGCGTGCTTCTCGTAGCTTCCCGTTTGTGTCTAAAGTTCTGAAACGTAACTTCATCGAAACAGCTACCCGTATCATGCTGGATGCTCCGTACTCACGTCCGGACAAATCTGCGTTTGATATCGACTGGATTGGTGTAAAAGCTTCTCAATTTTCTTTCTCTCGTCTGCACAATGCCGACCCGGTATTGGGTGTGGATATGTCTTCTACGGGTGAAGTTGGATGTATTGGGGACGATTTCTCTGAAGCATTACTGAATTCGATGATTGCTACCGGATTCAAGATTCCTGAAAAAGCGGTTATGTTCTCTTCCGGTGCCATGAAGTCGAAGGTGGATTTGCTGGATGCTAGCCGTATGTTGTTTGCTAAGGGATATCAGATTTATGCTACTGCCGGAACTGCAGCTTTCCTGAACGCTCATGGAGTAGACACAATTCCGGTTTATTGGCCGGATGAAAAACCGGGTGCAGAGAACAACGTGATGAAGATGATTGCTGACCATAAGTTTGATTTGATCGTTAACATTCCGAAGAATCATAGTAAGCGTGAATTGACGAACGGCTATCGTATCCGTCGCGGTGCGATTGATCACAACATTCCATTGATTACAAATGCTCGTCTGGCAAGTGCCTTTATCGAAGCATTCTGCGAATTGAAATTGGGTGATATTCAGATCAAGAGCTGGCAGGAATATAAATAAACTGTTTTAGTCGTTTATTTAAGAAAAAGAACTCTTTCTTTGGCTTGTTCAAAGAGAGGGTTCTTTTTTTTATGTGCCTTGCTACTGGTAGTTCCGCACTGTGAAACTAGAGTTTCGTCGGTGTGAAACTAAAGTTTCATCGGTGAGAAACTGGAGTTTCACCAGTGAGAAACTAAAGTTTCAGTGGCTGGAAACTAACTAAACTAAGGCTTCCTTGATTTCATCATCCGAAGGGATGAAAGTCTTATAGCGGAAGGATGCATTGATAAAGTGTGACGGCATGGTGACGGAAAATGGTGCTGTCACCATGCCATCACGTCTTGCTGTCACAGTCTTACTTGTTTATAGTCAATGCATTATTAGGCTTTGGGTGACGGATGACAGCAACTTGTAATATTTAAAATCTCTAGTAGAATGTTTTTTTGCTTTTTATTATTTACTTTTGTTTCTTGAAAAGATAAAATCAGATTTAGCGATGTTAGTACTTCTATCTTGTGCCAAGACTATGAGTGAAACTTCAAAGGTAAAAGTTCCTTTGAAGACGGTTCCACGATTTCAAAAAGAAGCTTCCGGGGTTGCTTTGCAAATGTCACAGTTTTCGGTGGACGAACTGGAGCGTCTGTTGCGTGTGAATGCTAAGATAGCTGTGGAAAATTACAAGCGTTATCAGGCTTTTCATGCAGAGGGTACACCGGAACTGCCAGCTTTATTGGCTTATACCGGAATTGTGTTCAAACGGCTGAATGCAAAAGATTTCTCGAAAGAAGAATTTGAATATGCACAGGAACACCTGCGGCTGACTTCCTTTTGTTATGGGTTGTTGAGGCCTTTGGATGTCATTCGTTCCTATCGGTTGGAAGGAGATATAGTGTTGCCTGAACTGGGCAATCAGACGATGTTCTCTTATTGGCAGTCTCACCTGACGGATGTGTTCATAGAAGATATAAAGAAAGCCGGCGGCATACTTTGCAATTTGGCTAGTGACGAGATGAAGAGTTTGTTTGATTGGAAGCGGGTAGAAAAAGAGGTGCGTGTCATCACTCCCGAATTTCAGGTCTGGAAGAATGGAAAATTGGCTTCAATAGTGATATATATCAAAATGTCCCGTGGTGAAATGACACGATTCATTCTGAAGAATCGAGTTGAAAATCCGGAGGATCTGAAAGGCTTCTCTTGGGAAGGATTTGAGTTTAACGAATCTCTTTCGAATGAAAAGAAGTTTGTATTTACTAACGGTAAAGAAGTATAAAGTATGACGGAAGTTGAGAAGATGCGTAGTAGCCAGTTGGCTGATATGTCTGCACCGGAATTGCAGGTACGTTTTGAACATGCCAAAAAGCTATTGGCACGTATGCGGGGAATGAGTACATACGATGCGGGGTATAGGGAATTATTGGAAAAGTTGGTGCCGGGGATTCCTGAAACTTCTATTATATGCCCGCCTTTCCATTGCGACCACGGAGACGGAATTAAGTTGGGTGAACATGTGTTTGTTAATGCCAATTGCACTTTCCTCGATGGAGGATATATCACGATTGGTGCTCACACACTGGTCGGCCCTTGCGTGCAAATTTATACGCCGCATCATCCAATGGATTATCAGGAAAGAAGAGGCTCTAAGGAATATGCTTATCCGGTGACGATTGGTGAAGACTGCTGGATTGGCGGCGGCGCTATTATCTGTCCCGGCGTGACGATCGGTAATCGTTGTGTGATAGGAGCGGGGAGTGTTGTGACGAAAGATATTCCCGACGACAGTGTTGCAGTCGGGAATCCGGCACGTGTGATTCGTAAATAGGTTGTTTTATCTATTAGAAGGACTGGACGAAGTGAAAGTTGCAAGAAAAAAACTTTTTTATATTATTTGTTGATAATCAGAGCTTTCCTTTATTAGACAAAAACTTTCTTGAAAAATAATACATGAAATGTTTGCAGAATTCAAAAAATGCCGTACCTTTGCATCGCTTTTGAAACGGAAGTGTAAGGGCGTTTAGCTCAGCTGGTTCAGAGCATCTGCCTTACAAGCAGAGGGTCGGCGGTTCGAATCCGTCAACGCCCACACAAAAAGAAGTCTTACGGATGAATTCGTGAGACTTTTTTTTATTTCTTACCTCTTTTATACAAACTTTCTTTTTCCTTTTACCTTATAACTCAGGAAAAAGAGTTAATTTTGCAGTCTGATAATTATCTAAGAAAACGTATGGAACTTGATGTATTGACGGCCATATCTCCGATTGATGGTCGATATAGAGGCAAAACTAAAGCTTTGGCAGCTTATTTCTCTGAATTTGCACTGATTAAATACCGTGTACAGGTAGAGGTGGAATACTTTATCACCTTGTGCGAACTCCCTTTGCCGCAATTAAAAGGAATCGATAGCAACGTGTTTGAAACTTTACGGAATATCTACCGTAACTTCTCTGAAGCAGACGCACAGCGCATTAAAGATATCGAAAGTGTAACTAACCACGACGTGAAGGCCGTAGAATACTTCCTGAAAGAAGAATTTGACAAGATGGGCGGAATGGATGACTATAAAGAATTCATCCACTTCGGACTGACTTCTCAGGATATTAACAATACGTCTGTTCCTCTTTCTATCAAAGAAGCATTGGAACAGGTTTACTATCCGTTGATTGAAGAGTTGATTGCGCAGTTGAAAACTTATGCAACAGAATGGGCTAACATTCCGATGCTTGCCAAAACTCACGGTCAACCGGCTTCTCCTACTCGTTTAGGCAAGGAAGTGATGGTATTCGTTTACCGTCTCGAACGTCAGCTGGCCATGTTGAAAGCATGTCCGATTACCGCTAAGTTTGGTGGTGCTACCGGAAATTACAATGCGCATCATGTAGCTTATCCTCAATATGACTGGAAACAATTCGGTAATCGGTTTGTTGCAGAAAAACTGGGGCTGGAACGTGAAGAATATACTACGCAGATTTCGAACTATGATAACCTCTCTGCTGTTTTTGATAGCATGAAGCGTATCAATACAATTATGGTCGATATGAATCGTGACTTCTGGCAGTATATCTCTATGGAGTACTTTAAACAGAAGATCAAAGCCGGAGAAGTGGGCTCAAGCGCCATGCCGCATAAAGTGAATCCGATTGACTTTGAAAATGCGGAAGGTAACCTGGGTATAGCAACGTCTATCCTGGAACACTTGGCTGTGAAACTTCCTGTTTCCCGTTTGCAGCGCGACTTGACAGACTCGACAGTGCTGCGTAATGTAGGTGTGCCTTTCGGTCATATCGTGATTGCCATTCAGAGTTCTTTGAAGGGATTGCGTAAACTGTTGCTGAACGAACCGGCTATCTATCGTGACTTGGATAACTGCTGGAGCGTAGTGGCAGAAGCTATTCAAACTATTCTGCGCCGTGAGGCTTATCCGCATCCGTATGAAGCTTTGAAAGCTTTAACCCGGACTAATCAGGCTATTACAGAAAGTTCTATTAAAGAGTTTATCGAAGAATTGAATGTAAGCGAAGATATTAAAAAAGAGTTAAGAGCAATCACTCCCCATACTTATACGGGGCTTTAATTGTTTACTTATATAATAAACGTGTTTTTAAATAGGCCGTGAGGCCAAAGTCTAATTTTATTCGAATAAAAAAAATGAGCACAGAAAACGAAGAATGGCGCGAAAATTCTTTCAATGAAGAGAATACAGGTGCCGGCCGTGATGGTAACAGGTCTTACAACAGAGAAGGTGGAGAACGTCCGTATCGTCCTTCTTACAACCGTGAAGGCGGGGATCGTCCGTATCGCCCGCGATTTAATGCCAACAATGAAGGAGGCGAACGCCCGCAGCGTTCGTATGGTGACCGCTCTTATGGCGACCGTCCCCAACGTCCTTCTTACAATCGTGAAGGTGGCGATCGTCCGTATCGTCCTCGCTTCAATAACAATAATGAAGGAGGCGAACGCCCGCAACGTTCTTACAACCGCGAAGGTGGTTCTTATGACCGTCCCCAACGTCCTTCCTACAATCGTGAAGGTGGTTCTTATGACCGTCCCCAGCGTCCCCGTTTCAATAGCGGCGAAGGTAGTGACCGTCCTCAACGTCCTTCTTACAACCGTGAAGGTGGTGACCGTCCGTACCGTCCCCGTTTCAATAACGGCGAAGGTAGCGACCGTCCTCAACGTCCTTCTTACAACCGTGAAGGTGGTGACCGTCCGTATCGTCCCCGTTTCAACAACGGTGAAGGTGGTGGCTATCGTAGCAACAACGGTGGTGGCGGCTATCGTCCGAGATACAACAATGACCGTTCACAAGGAGGCTATCGTCCTCGTCCGCGTACCGGCGATTATGATCCGAATGCTAAGTATAGCGTAAAGAAACAGATCGAGTACAAGGAACAGTTTATTGATCCGAATGAGCCGATCCGTCTGAATAAGTTCCTGGCTAATGCCGGTGTTTGTTCACGTCGCGAGGCTGATGAATTTATCACGGCAGGTGTGGTTTCTGTAAACGGTGAAATAGTAACGGAATTGGGTACAAAGATCAAACGTTCGGATGTGGTTAAGTTCCACGATGAACCGGTAAGCATCGAACGTAAGGTATACGTATTGTTGAATAAGCCGAAAGATACGGTTACTACATCGGATGATCCGCAGGAACGCCGTACGGTAATGGATCTGGTAAAAGGCGCTTGCAACGAACGTATTTATCCCGTAGGACGTCTTGACCGTAACACGACTGGTGTACTCTTGCTGACGAATGACGGTGATCTGGCTTCCAAGCTGACACACCCGAAATTCCTGAAGAAGAAAATATATCATGTTCATCTGGACAAGAACCTGACAAAAGCGGATATGGATCAGATTGCAGCTGGTATCCAGTTGGAAGATGGCGAAATCCATGCAGATGCAATCAGCTATACAGATGATTTCAAAAAAGACCAGGTAGGTATCGAAATTCACTCCGGTAAGAATCGTATCGTTCGCCGTATTTTCGAATCACTGGGTTACAAAGTAGTAAAACTCGACCGTGTGTTCTTCGCCGGACTGACCAAAAAAGGGCTGCGTCGCGGAGACTGGCGTTACCTGTCGGAAGCAGAAGTAAACTACCTCCGTATGGGATCGTTTGAATAATAAGTCAATAAATAACAACTTGACAGAGGACGAGGAAAGAGAGCAGGAAAGAATGAACCCTGTAATTGAAACCTCGTCTTCTTGTATCTAAAAAGAAAAAGTTAAATGGAAAAGATTGGTAGAACAAAAATTGTTGATCTGTTGAAGCGCACAGATATTGGCGCGATGGTCAATGTGAAAGGATGGGTTCGCACCCGCAGAGGTAGCAAACAAGTAAACTTTATCGCACTGAATGACGGTTCTACAATAAATAATTTGCAGGTCGTAGTAGATTTGGCTAATTTCGATGAAGAGATGCTGAAACTGATTACTACCGGCGCTTGTATTAGCGTGAACGGAGAAATGGTAGAGTCAGTAGGTTCCGGTCAGAAAGTGGAAGTACAGGCTCGTGAAATCGAAGTGCTGGGTACTTGTGATAATACATATCCATTGCAGAAGAAAGGTCACTCTATGGAGTTCCTGCGCGAGATTGCTCACTTGCGTCCGCGTACGAATACGTTTGGTGCTGTGTTCCGCATCCGTCACAACATGGCGATTGCTATTCACAAGTTCTTCCATGAAAAGGGCTTCTTCTATTTCCATACGCCGATCATTACGGCTTCCGATTGTGAAGGTGCCGGACAGATGTTCCAGGTGACTACCATGAACCTGTATGACTTGAAGAAAGACGAGAGAGGCTCTATCTCTTATGAAGATGATTTCTTCGGTAAGCAGGCAAGTTTGACCGTTTCCGGTCAGCTGGAAGGTGAATTGGCTGCTACTGCTTTGGGAGCTATCTACACATTCGGTCCTACGTTCCGTGCCGAAAACTCCAACACTCCCCGCCACTTGGCAGAGTTCTGGATGGTTGAGCCGGAAGTTGCTTTCAACGATATTACAGACAATATGGACTTGGCGGAAGAGTTCATCAAATATTGTGTGAAATGGGCGTTGGATAACTGTGCGGATGATGTGAAGTTCCTCAACGATATGTTCGACAAGGGCTTGATTGAACGTCTGCAAGGTGTATTGAAAGATGAGTTCGTACGTCTGCCTTATACAGACGGTATCAAGATTCTGGAAGAAGCTGTTGCGAAAGGCCATAAGTTCGAGTTCCCGGTTTACTGGGGCGTGGATTTGGCTTCTGAACACGAACGCTTCCTGGTGGAAGAACACTTCAAACGTCCGGTGATTCTGACTGACTATCCGAAAGAAATCAAAGCCTTCTATATGAAGCAGAACGAAGATGGTAAGACTGTACGTGCAATGGACGTTCTTTTCCCGAAGATCGGTGAAATTATCGGTGGTTCCGAACGTGAAGCGGACTATGACAAGCTGCTGACCCGTATTGAAGAAATGCACATCCCGATGAAAGATATGTGGTGGTATCTGGATACCCGTAAGTTTGGTACGTGTCCTCATTCCGGTTTCGGACTTGGTTTTGAACGTCTGTTATTATTCGTTACAGGTATGGCGAACATCCGTGACGTGATACCGTTCCCGCGTACACCGAGAAATGCTGATTTCTAATATTTCGGTATATTTATGTAAAACTCGCATAATCTTTGGGTTATGCGAGTTTTTTTATGTCTTTGATAGTTATATTCTCAAAATAAATATTTATATTTGGACATACGCCTTCGAGAGTGTTAACTAAAATCATACGACAATGAAAAAGCTCTTTTTCTTTACCATGCTTTCAATGATGTTGTTAGCGGTAACAGGTGCGATGGCCCAAAAGAAAACAAAATTCAAAGCGGCCGATTTAAAAGGTATTTGGCAGCTCTGCCACTATGTGTCGGAATCTCCCGATGTTCCGGGAGCATTGAAACCCAGTAATACATTTAAAGTGTTGAGTGATGACGGACGGATCGTGAACTTTACCATTATCCCCGGTTCGGATGCCATCATTACAGGATATGGAATGTGGAAACAACTGACGGATGATTCTTATAAAGAAAGTATCGAGAAGAATATTCATCTGCCAATGTTGGATAATCAGGATAATATCCTCGAATTTGAAATAAAAGACAATGATTATCTGTGTCTGAAATATTTCATCAAGAATGATTTGAATGGAAACGAGTTGAATACCTGGTATTATGAAACTTGGAAACGGGTGGAGATGCCGGCTAAATTTCCGGAAGATATTGTGAGATAAGCAAGGTTCGCAGACTGAAACAAAATTGCGCACATCCTCTTTTTTAAAGAAGGTGTGCGCAATTTTTGTATAATAATATGAGAATAGACAAAAACAAAAGTGTTTTGGACGAAATCTACATTGACGCATATGGAATCAAGGATGAAAAAATAGATATATAAAGCCTTTCTTTTCGGCAATCCCTAATTTTGCTATCGGTAAAGATGAGACATTAAATCTAAAATAAATCATTAAAACTATAAATATGGAAATGAAAAGAGAGTTGTATATGGCGGTTTTGGGAATAGGTCTGCTGACCGCTTGTGATATTCCTAAAGCGGGTACGCCGGAATGGTTTGAAACTGCGGTGAAAACATCCGGTCATCAGTTACTTTATATGGCGGATCAGTTGAAAAATGTACCGGACACAGTTTGTTTTCCACGTTCTACCAAGGCGGATGGAAGTTACCGTCTGGAAAATGCCAAAGACTGGACAAGTGGTTTTTATCCCGGTTCCATGTGGCTGGCCTATGAGATGACAGGGGATGAGGCGTTGGCGAAGGAGGCCCGTAAATATACGAACCGTCTGGAAGATATTCAATATTATACAGGAAACCATGATATTGGCTTTATGATGTATTGTAGCTACGGACAGGCGCTTCGTTTGAAACCGGAACCGAAAGATAAACAGGTTTTGGTAAATTCTTCCGAGAGCCTTTGTACGCGTTTCAGTCCGGAAGTCGGCTTGATTCGTTCCTGGGATTTTGGGGATTGGAGTTACCCGGTGATTATTGATAATATGATGAATCTTGAGATGCTTTTCTGGGCATCCGAACAAACCGGAAATTCTAAATATCGTGATATTGCGATGGCTCACGCTGACAAAACCTTGAAGAATCATTTTCGTGAGAACATGACTTCCTATCATGTAGTCAGCTATTCCGTACCTAGCGGGAAAGTGGAGTCTAAAGGAACTTTCCAAGGATATTCCGATTCTTCCGCCTGGGCACGCGGACAAGCATGGGGAGTGTATGGTTACACGATGTGTTACCGCTTTACGAAAAATTCCGCTTATCTGGAAGCTGCGCATAAGATTGCCCGATTTATAATGGAGAACCGTCCTTCGGAAAATGATTATATTCCTTACTGGGATTATGATGCGCCGGATATTCCGAACGCCCCGCGTGATGCTTCCGCCGCGGCTGTTACCGCTTCCGCTTTGCTCGAACTATGCGGATATACAGATGATAAGAATCTAAGTAACAGTTATATGGAGTATGCGGAAAATATATTAAAACAGCTTTCTTCACCGGATTATCTGGCGAAGGAGAATGAGAATAAAGGATTCATCCTGAAACACTCGGTGGGTAGTTTTCCACATGATAGCGAGGTGGATGTACCGTTAAACTATGCGGATTATTATTATCTGGAAGCATTAAGACGATATAAAGAATTGAAGAAGTTCGGCTAAACAAGAATGAATATAGAATGAAAAACGCTTAACTGCTAGATTATAAATAACAAATAACCATGAAACTTACTTTATATACTCTTACAATTTGTTTATTGGCATCCGGACTGTATGCTCAACAGTCGCCTGTTAATATCCGGCTGAAAGATGTCACTTTGATGCACGAAATGCGTGCTACTCCCTCGCCGTCGGACAAAGCAGTGGTTGCCGACCGTATCGTTTCTTTTCAATGGCCGTTGCAGGAAGGGCTTTATGTGGTAGAGAGCGGGCTGGACGGGCTGGATACTAAGCATAAGGTTGACAAGAGTAAAGTCCGTTATAGCTTGCGCTACTCTCAAGATCCCACTTTCAAGACCGGGGTGGTACAGGTGGAAACCCGTTGGCCTTTTTACAATCCGGAGAAAGACTTGACACCCGGCGTGTGGTACTGGCAATATGGCAACGTAAAGGATGGAAAGACAAAATGGGCTACGGTTCAGCAATTTACGGTGGAAACCAATCCTGACAAGTTCTGTCCGCCTTCCCTGAAAGAAGTCCTCGCCAAAGTTCCACATGAACATCCCCGCGTCTGGCTTGATAAAAAAGAGTGGGAGCACTTTATCCGTCGTAGCATTTCCACTCCGGAACGCAAGATTTATATCTCGGCTGCCAACAAGGCGATGAAGACACCTATGAAGTCTATCAATGACGTCAACACCAAGCTGCTCGCAAATTTGAACAGCGAAATGGAGCGCAACGCAATGCTTACTCGTGAAAGTCGCCGTATTGTTGACAGAGAAGAGTCGAACCTGGATGTTATCATACGTGCTTATATGCTGACTAAAGAACGTCGCTATGCCGATGAAGCCATCAAGCGTATCAAGGAAATTATCACTTGGGGGGAAAGTGATAATGTGAAAGGCGATTTTAATGACGCTACTTTCGTATCACTTGGCACATTGGCTTATGATGCTCTCTATGACCTTCTGGATGAAGATACCCGAAAAGACCTGCTTGCTTGCATCCGGAAGTATGGAAACAAGATGTATGACCATTATAATAATTATCTGGAAAATCATATCGCTGAGAATCACGTCTGGCAAATGACGCTCCGGATTCTTACAATGGCGGCCTTCACTGTTTACGGTGAACTGCCCGAGGCTGATACTTGGGTAGATTACTGCTATAACGTGTGGCTTGCCCGTTTCCCCGGTCTGAATAAGGATGGTGCATGGCATAATGGTGACTCTTATTTCACTGTAAACACACGTACATTGATAGAAGTTCCTTATTTTTACAGCAGGCTGACCGGATTTGATTTCTTCTCTGATCCCTGGTATCAAGGTTCGGTGTTGTACACTATCTATCAGCAACCCCCATTTTCCAAATCGGGCGGAAATGGTAGTTCCCATGAAAAGGTGTTAACGCCCAGAGGAGTAAGAGTCGGTTATGCGGATGCTGTCGCCCGGATGACAGGCAATACGTATGCTGCTGATTATGTGCGTACTATCCGGGCACGTCAGCCGAACATTTTGAATGAAGGCAGTACGTCCAAAGCAGGCGGACTGGCATGGTTCCGTTTGCAGTGTGACAAACCATTGCCTGTGGGGGCTGGTCTTGCCGACCTGCCTATGGGACACGTTTTCCCGCAATCCGGTCTGGCTTCATTCTCCACCCGTTTATCGCAGACAGAAAACAGTGCCATGATTAGTTTTCGTAGCAGTCCTTACGGTGGCACATCCCATGCACTAACCAATCAGAATGCGTTCAATACCTTTTGGGGCGGACAGTCGCTCTTTTATAGCTCAGGTCATGGTACTTCTTTTATTGATAAACATTCTGTTTATTGTTACCGTGCAACTCGTGCTCACAATACGATACTGGTTAATGGTATGGGACAGCGTATCGGTACCGAAGGTTACGGATGGATTCCCCGTCATTATATAAGTGAAAACATAGGTTATGTGGTAGGGGATGCGTCTAATGCATATGGAAAAGTAATCTCTCCGCTTTGGATAGAACGTGGCAAAGTTGCCGGGCTGGAATATACCCCTGAGAATGGTTGGGACGAAGTCGGACTGAAAACTTACCGCCGTCATATCGTGGAACTCGGAAAAACAGGTCTTACCTTTATCTATGACGAATTGGAAGCTGAACAGCCTGTCACTTGGAGTTACTTGCTGCATACGGTTACTAATCCGATGAATGTGGATAAAAGCAATCCGGATTGGGTACACGTACAGGCTACCAACAAAGAAGGAATCTCTGATGCTTACCTTTTTTCCACCGGAGTATTGAAAACCGATACGACCAGCCAATTCTTTACGCCTGCCGTCAATTGGCTGATTGCTGACGAGAAAGGTAATTTTAAAACGTACGCAAATCATTGGCATTTCACAGCTACGTCAGACAAGCAGAAAGTATATCGTTTTGCTACAATTATCGATACTCATGCCAAACTGTCCCCCACCGCGCAGCCACGAATGTTGAAAGATGGCTGTATTGAGATAGGTGACTGGAATATCAAGGTTAATTTATCCTCTAAAGGTGCTCCCTCTTTTTTCGTTCGCAATACGAAGAAAGGTGAGAACGTAAGCATTGACTATAAAGGTAAAGCTACCATTGTCAAAGAAAACGGTACTGAAAAAGTCTTGGTTGATAAAGTACCCGAACTGGAAATCTAATCAGATAAAGATATTAAATATCAGGTAAAGACATTAAATATGAAAACAATCAACTATATCCTACTAACTGCGATAGCACTTTCATTCAGTAGCTGTATGCAGCAACTTAAAGAAAAAAAAGAAGCGGCGGGAACTATTCCGCAGAAAGCATATGAGTATATGACAACCGCACGGTTGACGGTCAGTGAAAGCAAACGTCTGATAGCTAAGGGTATTGCGGCAAATAAAGATGTCAAGGACAGATTGGAGAACGGCATTGTCATCATAACTTTGGGAACAACTAATACTTATCTTGCAGAAGAACTTGCCGGACTGTCAGCTCCCCGGGGGAGTTTCGTCACAGGACGAATCTTCCCGAGTTCGAAAGAAGATTTTGCTAGAGGGATGAAACGTCAGTCGGAAATAGTATTAATGAAAGGGAAGCCTGCTGACATATCTTATGCCGATGCTTTAGCACGTATGAATGCGAAGGACATCGTGTTTAAAGGTGCTAACATGGTGAACTACGCCAAACGTCAGGCAGCCGTATGTGTAGGAGCACCCGACGGAGGCACTGTAGCGAAGCTGCGCAAATACACAGATGAAGGTAAAGGACGCTGGATTGTGCCGGTAGGCCTCGAAAAAGAAACAACGCAAGACCTGTTTGAAATTCAGAAGATAACAAATGGTGATATACAACGCGGTAAGGGTACAGTGCGTCTCAATGTAACGCAAGGCAATATCTATACTGAAATCGAAGCCATGAAAGAATTTGCCGATGTAGATGTTCACGTCACGGCGAAAGGTGGTGTGGACGGTGCTGAAGGTGGCGTGTCATTACTAATTTGCGGCACAAAAGCAGAAGTTGAGAAAGCGGAAAATATCGTGAAGCAATTGCAGGGCGAACCTGCTTTTATAGAAAGCGTTTCTGACTCAAAGAACTAAAATATCTATTACTAATGCAATAACAAGAATTATTTATGAAAAAAGTTTTATCACTCGTTGCGTGTATCGGTCTGTCGCTGGCACTGAATGCGCAAAACAAAAAAGTTTTCGGAACGAAAGACGGAGAACTGATACACGAAAGTTCGGAAAGCTATGAATGGCCTACGGATGCGAAAGTACTGGAAAAACTGGATAAATGGCAAGACGTGAAATTCGGTATCATGTACCACTGGGGCATTTACTCAGTGCCGGGTATTACGGAATCATGGTTGCTTTGTTCGGAAGACCGCTTTACCAAGCGCAGAGAGAGAGTAGCTCCGGACAAACCTTACGACGAATTTAAAAAATGGTACTGGGGATTGGCGGATTCATTCAATCCGGTCAAGTTCGAACCTTCCCGTTGGGCAGACATTGCGGCAGATGCCGGATGCAAATACCTTGTCTTCACCACTAAGCATCATGATGGATTCTGTATGTACGACTCTAAATACACGGATTACGGCATTACAAAAGGGCCGTATAAGAATGGAAAATACAGTGATGTCACCAAGCACCTGTTCGATGCTTTCCGGCAGAAAGGTTTCATGATTGGTACTTACTTTTCCAAACCGGATTGGCATCACAAAGATTATTGGGATCCGTTTTGGGCTACTCCCACACGTAACGTAAACTATGACGTAAAGAAATACCATAAGAAATGGGCGAACTTCCAGAAGTTTACCGCCAACCAGATTGACGAACTGATGAGCAATTACGGCAATGTCGACATTTTGTGGCTTGATGGAGGATGGGTGCGTAAACCGGAACAGGATATCAAGATGGATGAAATCGTAGACAAAGCACGCCGGAAACAACCGGGTCTTATCGTGGCGGACAGAACCGTGCCGGGACGTAACGAGAACTACCAGACACCGGAACGTGTCATTCCTGAAAAACAGATAAACAACCCCTGGGAAACTTGTATCCCTTTGGCTAAAACTTGGGGCTGGAGTCCGGACTCTGAATACAAATCCTGTTCATGGGTAATCAATATGCTGGCTGAAATTGTAGCCAAAGGCGGAAACCTGGCACTGAACATCGGACCTACTCCGGAAGGAGAGATTGAGCAAGGCGCTATCGACCGCTTGAAAGAAGTTGGTGATTGGTTGAAGCAGAATGGTGCGGCTATCTACGCCACCCGTACTACACCAAACTATAACTGCGGTAAAGTATGGTTTACTGCCAATAAAGACGGTAAAACATTATATGCCATCTACGCCCTGCCCGAAAAAGAGACATTGCCTGCCACCATTGAGTGGGAAGGTAACGAGCCGACAGGCAGAATGACTCTGTTGCAAAACGGCAAGAGCGTGAAGTATTCCTGTAAGGGTGGCAAGGTGACTGTTACTCTGCCCAAAGGGTTGAAGAATGAACCGTTAGCCTTTAGCTTTAAAGTAAAAAAATGATAGTTTACAGTAAGTTTTATGAATAATTTATCAGTCTTATGTTTGGCTGTTGCAGGATTATCCGCCTGCAACGGTTCAAACTCAAAATCATCTGAAACAGCGAATGCTTCTTCAAGAAGCAACGCTGCAGAAAAGCCCAACATCGTTATTATACTGACTGACGACCAAGGCTATGGAGACATGAAGTGTTACGGCAACTCTCGTTTGCAAACTCCCAATCTGGACCAACTGGCGGCGGAGGGTATCCGTTTCACTAACTTTTATGCAGGTGCGGCAGCCTCTACTCCATCGCGCGCCGCCTTACTGACAGGGCGATATGCCGAACGGGCAGGCTTACAGGGAGTTGTAGACGACCTGTCCGTAAACGGATTGGAAAGCGATGAATTTACCCTTGCCGACTACCTGAAACAGAATAATTATGCTACCGGCATTTTCGGCAAATGGCATTTGGGATGTCTTCCCGAACACCTACCGCTCCGACACGGTTTCAATGAGTTTTTCGGTTTGCCTTATTCCAATGATATGTGGCCTTTCCATCCTCAGCCGGGACATCCGTACCGGGCATTGCCGCTTTACGACAATGAGCGCGTGGTGGAATATAATCCTACAGTGAATCACATGACTACCCGTATCACAGAACGTGCAACGGCATTCATTGACAAGCATAAGAATGAACCTTTCCTGCTTTATGTTCCTTATACACAGCCTCATGTTCCTCTGGGCGTATCGGATAAGTTCAAAGGAAAATCCGGAGAAGGGCTATATGCTGATGTAATTATGGAGATAGACTGGTCGGTAGGTGAAATAATGAAAACATTGAAAGAAAACGGTTTGGACGATCATACCCTGGTATTGTTTACATCCGACAACGGTCCGTGGCTGAGTTACGGCAATCACGGCGGTTCTACAGGCGGACTTCGTGAGGGAAAAGGTACTACTTTTGAAGGTGGGCAGCGTGTGCCGTTCATAGCCCGGATGCCCGGTCGTATTCCGGCAGGTAAAGTTTCCGAGCAGTTCCTGTCGGCTTTGGACATTACCCCTACCATTGTAGAACTGACCGGTTCACAAATGCCGCGGATGAACGAGTTCGATGGTGAGAACGTATGGATGACACTTACCGGACAAGCACAGAGTCATAAACCGTTTTACTTCTTATATGACGGTAAAGTAGAAGCGGTGAGAGACGGGAAATGGAAATGTGTGGCTCCTCACGAATATCGCATCGTGACAGAACCGGGCAAGGATGGTCTGCCGGGCGTGCAGCTTGCAAGGGGAGGCAAAACCGGCCTTGCGCTTTTCGATTTGGAGAAAGACCCCGAAGAGACTGTAGATTTGGTTGGGCAATATCCGGAGATAGCACAAAAAATGGCTGCCATGATGAATGATTTTCAGGTAAAGATGGCGGAATGTATTCAATAAATATAAAAAAGAATTTATAGCAGATAGATAGTTAAGAGTATCATGAAGAATAAAATCAAAGTATGGCTTGGCGCAACGGTGGCGGTAATGTCCGTTTCCGTGCAGTCAGTATTCGCGCAGTCGGATGGAACGGTTCAGCAGGTATTCAGCGGTTTCCATCAGTTTGCCGACGGTTTCAAGGTGAATGAAGAGGAGGCGGATGATAGTAAGAGTGGCATTACCCCATTGACTATGGGATGCATCCGGCAAAAGGGAAACCGGGAGTTTCCTTACCCGGTGAAGGGGCACGAGGTTATCACCAATCCGCCGGTTTTCACTTGGCCGATGGCTGATTACGAGTATCCTAAAGTCTTTCCTGTAAAAAAAGTAAGCGGAAAAACGGATCGCTGTTTGCAGTATGACTTCCAAATGGGACGTACAAGAAACTTTTCAGATAAAGATGTACTTACCCGTACAGGGTTGAAACTGGCCTTTTATAATAACCACAAGCCTCTCAAACCGGGTACGTGGTATTGGCGCTATCGGGTGTCAGGGAAATCCTGGTCGAAGGTATACGAAGTGAATATCCCCGAAAATCTTCCTAAATTTCAGTCACCGAATGCCGAAGAAGCGTATGATATGATACCGGAGAAGCATCCTCGTATTTTCGGAGAGGCCATATCCGGCAAAGTGCTGACAGCCGATCAGAAACAATTAAGGGCATCTTACCGGAGAGCTGCGAATGCGGCTTTGAATAAAGAGGTGGCGAGTTATAAGGTGAAAGGCGACCCCATACCTGCAACGGCTTCTGAAGTAGAACGAAAGCAAATCATGCAATTCCGTTTGAGATACGAAGTAGAAGGAATCAATAGAGATATTGAACATTTGTTGAATGGCTATCGGCTGATTTCGAACAAGGAATATCTCGATAAAGCTGTAGCCTTGGCAGATTACATCGCGGCAAAAGAACCGGCTGCAATGTATGCGGCTGCCGACTTTACGGGCGCCAAGTCCATGTCCGCCTTGAGTATGACCTATGACGTGGCCTATGCCTATCTGAACGAACAACAGAAAAAGAATTATAAGCACTTCATCACGACCGTCATTGGGCTGATTATAGACGATGCCATGCAGGAAAATGTCGGGTCGGCGGATGGCATACTATGCGCCCATTTCTTTCAGCATACCTTTTATAACGCATTTACTTCCGCTATCGTCATGAAAGGCCATGATGTACAGGCAGAGAAGTGGTTCGGTATGCTTTATGACATCTGGTTATCACGTTCACCGGGCGGCGGCTTCTTGTCAGACGGTGTCTGGCCTAACGGAAACATGGGCTATATCCATGTGAATATGGAATCGATGGTGAATAACTTCATCTTGTTTCGTAATCTTTTCAACGTGAATATCTTCAAGCATCCATGGTATGCCAATTGTGCCAATGCATTGGCTTACACGATGCCTGTACATTCTGCCGGTGACGGCTTCGGTGACGGGAGCGACAAGGTCTATGAAGTAAACCGGCTCCGGGCAGAGTTTGCATACATTCTGGGGCAAGAGTTGAATAATCCGTTTGCTATCCATTACGCTTATGAGCTGTCCGGCCAATCGCCTGCCGCTCCATTCGCTTTTAAGAAAACGGACTTTGACACCTATCGTTTGCAGCATCGTCCGCGGAAGGTAGAGGCAATGAATCTGGCGAACATTCCCCAGTCTGCCGTATTTCCTCAAACCGGTATCGTCGTCATGAATACCGATGTGCTGAATGCTTCGGACAATCTGTTTGTCTCGTTCCGCAGTTCACCTTTCGGATCCGGTTCTCACGGAATGGCAGAGCAAAACAGTTTCAATGTGTCCTACAAAGGGAAACCGATATTTTATCCTACAGGATATAAAGTGACGACACAAGACAAGCATTACTTGCTTGCACACAAGCATAGCCGGGCGCGTAATGCCATTACCGTAGACGGAAAGACGCAGGCCTATTCGCATAGCGGTTACGGATGGATTGCCCGTTATCTGGACGGCAACGATATTACCTATGCTTTGGGCGATGCTTCAAACGCATATGTACCTTTTGACCAAAGTGCCCTCAACTGGACTACTGTGTTGAAGAATGCACAGGCTTACACCTCCGAAAACGGTTTTATACTGGATGATAATGATAATCCGCAAGTCCGTAAATTCCGTCGTCACTTGGTGATGTTGCGTCCTAATATCATCGTACTATATGATGAACTGGAAGCGGAAAAAGAAGTAACCTGGACTTTTCAGCTTAATGGGCTTGAACGTGCAGGCATGAAGATTGGCGATGCCGGGAATTCACTGATAGCCGATACGGATAATTGTGATGTGCTTGCCCGGATTTTCGGAAGTTCCGAATTGACTACTTCCCTGGTTGATACGTCGTACGTCAAACCGTTCGACTGGCTGAACCCGCAGCGTGGAAGAAAAGCAATCGAGTTTGAAAAAAATCAATATCACGGTAAATTCGAGAACGTCCGTAAATGCAAGGATATGAGATTCCTGGCAGTTATTCAGATAGACGAATCCAACTCCATGTCATTTGCTGATGCGAAGCCGGATGCAGATAACACAATTGTCATCGGCAACTATCGTATCAAAGCGCAGATGGACACCAGTCAGGAAGCCCGTCTGGAAATTGAAAACAAGACGACGGGAGAATACCTGCTTTATGGCCCTGCCAACGGAGCAGTAAAAGCGAAAGGACGGAAGTTCTCGCATAGCACTTTATTGATTAATAAGACTTCCGGTTGTCAGGAGACAATCGACCGTTACCCTTTGATGGTACCTTGTCAGAAAGGATATTAAAAATGAAACAGGAGAGAGGGCTGAAAATTATTCAGCCTCTCTCTTTCCTTGGTTTTTCACATAGTCGGAAGGCAGACAACCCATGTGTTTCTTGAAGCTGGTAGAGAAATAGGAGGGCGAGCTAAAGCCGACCTTGTTACTGATTTCGGAAATCGAATACCTTCCTTCCAGCAATAATTTGCAGGCTTTATTAAAACGGATACGACGGATAAAGTTAGCCGGCGGTTCCCCTGATATCGAGTTCATCTTGAGGTACAAGGAAGAACGGCTCATGCAAAGTTTCTCTGCCAAATCATCCGCCGTAAAATTTTCATCGTCAATATTTTCCTCGACTATCTGTATCGCTTTGCTCATAAACTCTTCATCCAGCGCATTGGACGTTATTTTCGCCGTATCAATGTCAATCGTGTTGGAATAGTAGTGCCTCAACCGCTGCTTTGCTTTCAGTATATTACTGATTTTACCTTTTAGCAGACTCATCGAGAAAGGTTTGGGGATATAGTCATCCGCACCGGTCTGGATACCGGTTGTCTGGGCTTCGATACTACCTTTGGCCGATAAGAGAATGACAGGAATATGGCAGGTCTGCATATTCTTTTTTATCAGTTCGCACAACTTTATCCCGTCAATACCCGGCATCATGACATCGGACAATACAATGTCCACTTTCTGTTCTTTCAGGATGGCCAGTGCCTCTTCCCCGTTTCCGGCGGTCAATGTGATGTATTTGGATTTAAAGTTATTCTTCAAATAGTCCACCATCTCTTTATTATCATCCACCAGCAGGATTGTTTCTGTAATCTCATCCGATGACTCATTTTCCGTCGGTGCGGCAGATTCCTCTACTGCCCGGAACTCTCCGTCCTCCACCATTGTTTCAGTGGCTAATGAAGCCGTTTGTAGTTCGGGGATATGCTGTTCATGCGGGTTCTCTATTTCTTCCGGAGCATATACTGACAGATCGGACGGCAACTCGATACGGAATTCACTGCCTTGGTTCGGCTTACTCTCCACACTGATACTTCCGTGATGCTTTTCGACTAGGCATTTGACTAATGAAAGTCCGATTCCGCTTCCCTTCCTGCCTTCGCTCGCCTGATAGAAACGCTCGAAGATGCGTGCTAATTTCTCCGGCGCGATTCCGACGCCGGTATCTTTGACCGTGAATCCGAAACAATTCTCCTTCTTCCAGACAGAGAGCGTTATCTCTCCACCGTCCGGAGTGAATTTGAACGCATTGGAAAGCAGGTTGGTTAGTATCATCTCCACATATGTTCTGTCTATCGGGAGCAGGCTCGCATCCAGTTCCGACCGGTACTGATAGGCAATGTTTCTTTTCTGCGCGTTCTCCTTGAACATCGTAAAGACATTTCCGGCCAGTTCATCCACGTTATTCATGGCAACATGAATGGGAAGCGCTCCCGACTCTGCCCTTCTGAAATCCAGTAACTGGTTGACAAGGTGAAGTAATTTGCGTCCGTTTCTGTACACATACGAAAGTTTCTGCTGAATCCGGTCGTCAAACTTATTCTTCTCTTCTACCAGTTCTTCCAGAGGAGCCAATATTAAGCTCAACGGAGTACGCAGTTCGTGGGACATATTGATGTAGAAGCGTACTTTCTCTTGGCTGATTTCTTCAATCTTATTGCGTTCCAGATGTTCAATCTGCATCTGCATTTTCATCTTCGCGCGGGCAATGAAGAAATAGAAGATGAAAGTAAGTCCGCCCAATGTAAATAAGACATAGAGCATCTTTGCCCACCATGTCTGATACCACATAGGAGTGATATGTACAAAGAATTCGGTCGGAGTAATACTCCAGCGGCCATTGTTGTTGCAGGCTTTTACCTTGAATACATATTTCCCCGGCGGCAGATTGGAATAGGCGACACCTCTCGACGGAACAATCTGCCTCGAATAAATCCAGTCCTCATCAAATCCTTCCAGTTTGTAGGCAAACAGATTCCGTCTGCCGGAAAGATAATTGATTACGGAGAAATGGACGCTGAATAACTTGCGGTTGGAAGGAAAGGACATTCCTAATAGTTTCCCGTCATCTGCCTGGAAAAACTTGGAAACGCCATCTTTTATTTTTGCCACAGGCTGGTTCTGGATGCTGGCTCCCGTAATGACAGCATTCGGAGAATACGGATTGTCTACAAACTCATACGGATTGAAATAGGTAATTCCTTGCAGGCTTCCCAGAAAGAAGATGCCGTCCTTGGTCTTACACGCTCCGTAAGTGTTAAACTGCCCGTGGCTCAATCCGTCTTGTACGGTATAATTGAGGAACGTCTCTTCGGCAGGGTCAAAACAGGATAAACCTCGGTTGGTCGTGAGCCAGAGCCGTCCCCGTCCGTCTTCCAGTATGCCATAGATGAAATTGTTAGGCAATCCGTTCTGTGTAGAATAGCGGACTTGCTGTCCGACACTTCCGTCATCCGACTTATACAGGCCGTCGGAGGAGCCTATCCAGATACGATGATTGCTGTCTTCCTGTATGCAGAAAGCCTGTATCAGAGCCGGAACGCCGGATGTGCCGTCTTTCCATTCTTCCAGTTTGCCGTTGGCATATACGAACAAGCTTTCTTCCGTTCCAATCCATATCCGGTTTGCCGAATCGCGGTATAGGACGGATATGAGGATGGAGTTCAGCCGGGGATATTCTTGTGCCAGAGGATGCAGGGATAGCTGCCCGGTCTTTTTATCGAAACGGTACAATCCGATGATGGAACCTACCCAAAGTGTTCCGTCCTGTCCGTCCAGTAAAGAGTAACAACTGTTGCTGAAAGAGACAGCTTCGGGGAAAGTATAGTTCTCAATTTGCTTGGTGCGGGCGGATAAATAACTCAATCCACCGCCGTGGCTTCCTATATAAATGCCGTCCGCGTCTGGCAATACACATTTGATATTGTCCGATTGCAATGCGCGGGCGTTGTGATGATTGGCCCGATAAACCGAGAAATGGTTGTTCTTACGGTCATACTCGTTCAGCCCGCCATCGTTGGTTCCTATCCAGAGATTGCCGGTATGCGGGTCTTCGACGATGCAACTGACCGTGTTGTCGCTGATGGAATTTTTGTAGGCTGAATAAACTAACGTTCCGAATGCCGGAGCCATGGGATGATGATAGTTCAGTCCGCCATAGAAAGTACCTACCCACATTCCTCCCTGATTATCTTTTAGAATGGAACGTACAGAGTTATGTCCCAATGAATTTTGATCCTCATGGGAGAAGGCGTGTCTCTGTATTTTTTCGGTTTCAGGTTCCAATATGAATAAGGCATTTATGGTACCGATCCAGATTCTTCCCTTGTCATCCTGTGCCAATGTGCGGACGGCCTTTTCAGCTAGTTGCTGCGGGCTTTTGTCATAATAATGTTTCTTTATCCGGAATTTTTCATCTATGCAATAGACTCCGTTGGTCAGCGACCCCAGCCAGCTGACCTGTTTTCTCGGGTCGTGGAGAATGGACGAGAACACTTCTTCTTTCAATTCCGGAAGCAGTTGCACGGCAGAATTGTCATGGGGATGGTAATGGTAGAGACCGGATGAAGTTCCAAGCAACACTTCATCTTTTATTTTACAAATGGAATAAACGTTGACTTTCCGCAGAAGGGGATGCAGGTTCATGTACCCCGTTTTTTTATCAAAGACAACAAGCCCGCTATTGGTTCCCAATAAGAGCTGGTTCTTGTCGTTCAGGTCTTCTATGGCGAATATTTGTATGGGTAATTTTCCGGGTAAGTAGAAATTGGTGAAGTTGTTTCCTACAATGTTATATCTGGATAGTCCGGTTAAAGTGCCTACCCACACAGTACCTTCTGCGTCGGTACAGAGTGAGTAAACATGATTGTTGGATAAACTGGTGCTGTCGTTCAGATTCTTGTAGAGGAGAGCGAAACGGTATCCGTCATACCAGTTCAGACCATCCATGGTTCCCACCCAGATTTTACCGTTATGGTCTTGCGTGAGGGCGAGAACCGTATTTTGCGACATTCCGTTATTGACCGACAGACGCCGGAAATGAATGTGTTCCGATCCGCCGGTCGCCGCATGGCAGAACGAAACGGATAGTAAACAGAGGAAGAGGCCGGAGATGAGGCTTGTTTGCAAATATCGGTTTCTCATGTGTGCTGAATGATAAATGTGAATACTACAAATGTAAGGTAAAGATAATCATCTTTCATTCAATAGCCAAATATACTTTCGGATTATTCATCTCACATTTCCAGCCTATTCGATGTTTTTACTTCTGTTCCATGGATGGGTTGATTTGTTTTAAGTAGCGCAGCAACCCTTCCACATAGTAGTAGTCGGCGTATGACAATCCACCTTCCAGTTCGCTGTTTCGGAGATAATTTCCGATAGCCTGCTTTATAATAAAGAAAGAATGTTTTCCCGGTTTGGCGAGATACGCATCGGAAGAGAGACTTTTCAGCATTTTTTCTCCGGTTTTGAAGTAGCCTTTATGGGGAGAGTAGGTGCTTAGCTCAATGAGCGCCGATGCCGTCACGGAAGCGGCGGAAGCATCCCGTATCGTTGAAACCTGGCTGCCGGAATAGTCCCAATAAGGAATTCCGTCTGCCGGCAGGTTGGGATGCTGTATGAGAAAGTCGGCGATATGTTCGGCATGGCGCAGGTATTTCGGGTTCTTTGTTTCCCTGTACATCATCGTGAACCCATAAAGTCCCCATGCCTGTCCGCGTGCCCAGGTCGAAACACGGACATCATCGGAGCCGTTGTTCCAGTCGAATTTGCGGACTTCGCCCGTTTCCGCATCATAGTCTACCACATGGGGGCATGAATAGTTTTCGCGGTATTGGCATTTCATTGTTTTGTCGGCATGGGAAAGGGCGATGTGGCGCAATGTGGTGTCTCCGGATAATTTATAGGCTTCCATCAGTAATTCCAGATTCATCATGTTGTCGATAATAACCGGGAACTGCCAGTCACGTGTGCTGTCTTCTTCCCAAGACATGATAAGCCCTGTCTTGTATGAATAGCGTGAACTTAAAGTCTTGGCAGAACGGAAAATAATTTTGCTATAGTCCGGATTCCGGGTCAGCCGCCATCCGTTACCGTAGCTGCAATACATTTTGAAACCTATGTCGTGGTCGAAAGCATTGAACTGTTCCATTTCCAGTAAGGCAGTGGCACGTTCGGCACGCGCTTTCCATTCTTCTTTTCCGGTATATTCGTACACATACCACAACATTCCCGGAAAAAAGCCGCTGGTCCAGTCGGTCGGACTTACCATTCCCCGTTGGATGGAACGGGGAAGGCAAGATGTTTTTTCTACTTTGGCAGACATCTTCTGTGCCTGTTTCTCAATCACGGAAAAAGCGTGTTGAACCCATTGCGGAACCTTCTTTCCCGGTTCGGCGGCAAAGCTCTGCGAGTTTCCGCAGAAACAGGCGGTCAGGAGTAGAAGAATAAGTATATTTCTTTTTTGAAGTGATTTCATATCTCAACCAATGATGATAAGTGCATCTTCTTATGATGCTGGTGTATTATATTGAAAACGATTTATTTAGGAATAGTAACTACAATCGGGGTTGCCGCGTATAAGTCGGACTGATAATTGTACTGTTTCTCATCTCTGATGTCCGGCAGCTCAACCACCACCTTTGCACCCCCTTTATCCGGAGAAACAGTCACGGTTTCTCCTTCCAGCGGATAAACACCTTTTGTCCGGTAAGTATAAGTACCTGCCGCCAGAGGAGTGCTGACACGGAATGTCAGTCTCTGCTTTTTGCCGTCCGGCATCGGATTGGAAGCAGATAAAGTCCAACTGTCGCCGTTATCGCGCAGCATGATTAATGCCACATCGTCGGAAGTCACTTCAGTCTTTCCTGCAGAAATCGTTCCGGGCTTGAAGAAAGCATATTGCCAGGTCTTGTCGGCAGCGGAATATACCGCATGGGCGGAAGCCGTGTTTTCTACGGTCGTAATCTCTTTTTGCAGGTTTGCCACGCGGGCTTTCATCTCCTCTTTGCCGATATTGGGTATCAGGTAATAGGCATAACTATCATCCAGACCGCTTCCCGGAGTGATTCCGTGATTGAGGGCGATAATAAAGTTAGGCTGTTTGTCGGCTATTGCCCGGTCGGTGATATTGATTTCTTTTCCGGTTTTAATCACCAGTTGCAGCCTCTTTTTCGGCAGAATGATATATCCTTTCTCTCCTTGGTGAAGCCAGCAGACAGATTCTATATTTTCGGTGATATTCACCGATTCACCCGGATTCACAGTTTGCTCTTTACTGTTGACGCACCAGGTCAGTTCGCGGTTGAAGGCAGACTGGTCGAGGAATGTGGTGATTTCCTTTCCCTGTCCCGGACGGAGACGGGAGATGCCGCTTCCCAGTGCGATGATTTTATCCTCGATGAAATGGTACGTTTTGAATGCGGTTGAGGAACTGTATTTCTCTTTCGGCAGATGGTGGTAGATTCCCATACCCGTTTTGCCGTCGGCCAGTACACCGGATATTTTGTTTAATCCGGGCAAAGAAGCCTGTGCGCCACCTTCGGCGGGCAGGGCGTCGGTACGCCATTCTTCCGTCAGTCCCGGCACGGCGTGCCAGTCATAATTCTTCAAAACGCGGCTGGCGTATTCATCTCCGCGTACTTTAAGTTGCAGGATGCCATATCCCAGATGCCAGGACTTGCGTATCTTGCTGAAATCTTCGGCTCCTACCGTACGTTCCGATTTCAGTTTCAGGGACGCATAGAACGCAGGTTCGTTTTCGCCCCGGCGGTGCACGAGATATTCATTCACCCAATAAGCATCCGTACCCGAATATTCATGAGTATTCGCTTTGATTGCTTTGATTACTGTCTGCAATTCTTCCACTCCACTCAATTGGGTATTTTTGCTTCGGGCTTTCAGCATTTCATTGACCGCTCTGGGATAGCGCTTGGTTGCAAATCCTTTCAAATCGTCCAGATAAGAACGTCCGGCGACGAGGAAGTCCATGTGCTGCTTATAGATTAACTTGGGATATACATTCAATAAATGGTCTAACTGGAACTGATACTGCGGGGCAGCTACTTTGAAGGGCGTGTTCTTGAAATATTGGTATCCCACGTTGCAATCCGTCAGCCATTCAAAGCCGTAGGCTACCATAGCTGCGTCAGTAGCACGGCCAATGTGGTGGGATATGGTGCCATCCGGTTGAAATCCCGACTGGATATACTTGTGTGCGGGAATGTTGTATTTCGTCATCCATCGGCTGACGTCGGCTATCACTCCTTGCGGACTCCATCCGGGAGAGAAACTGAAATTCTTGAAAGGCTTATCCTTATAGAAGTCGCTATACCAGTATTGTACGTACGTCAGCGGACGGTTGTAGTCCGCCCAGATAAGCGGGAGAGCCAACATGGTGCGCGAGCGATGTCCCAGATTGGCATCTGTCCACGCTCCGGACGAATAAAGGGTATCCTGTATTTCCCCCCAGCGTTCTTTGGGGTTGTCAATAGCTCTGCGCCCCTTTATGATGGACATAAATAACTGATTATAACGTACCAGTGCATTATGCACTTTGAGGCAGGTCTCGTCATTTTCCTGCATCCCTTTCAGAATGTCAGGCATAAGGTAGAGTGCAGGCACCACCAACGGGTCTGTCAGCACCCACTGATGAGTCGGTATCTGAACGCCCGACAGCTTGTTGGCTTGAAGCAGGCTGAAAGCGTCGCCGGTGCAATTGCCGATAGGCTTCCCGTTTATTTCCACCTCTTTCCCTTCCACTGGAACAGACAGGGTATAGGCTAATATTGCTTTGTATAAAGCATCGCGCAATTCTTTCCTTTTCTCCGGCGAACCTTCCGGACCATAGACTTTCGATGTGGCATACGCATAGCCGAGTCCTCCAATCCGGTTGGCTACTTTTTCCCAGTCATATTCAATGGTTTTTGTGTTGAGATGGTCGTTCTTAGGATTGAATTCCGCTTTATAATCCTGTGGACGGGCAGTATAACATCTGAATCCGCTGAAACGTCCGTTGTTCTTTTCTAATTCATCTATTATCTCCGCTACTTCTTTGTCCGAGTATTTCATCCGGCCATACAGTCGGCTGTTGCCGATGGCATGGGGAAGGTAGCGGTCGTATAATAACGTCCATAAAGTGCTTTTAGCGATATGAACCGTAATATCGAATTTCTCTATTTCCCTGTTCCCGTCTTTCAGGGCGATTGTCATGGGATAGGAGATGGCTTTGGGGCCGGTCTTTTTCTTTTTGTCAACGCTCAATATTCCCATGATACGCTGGGATAAATCGTAGCGGGTTTCTATCTTGAACAGTGCTTCCGCAGGCTGTGTGACAATCTCGAACTTATATCCCTTGGGAATAGGAGAAGTCAGTACATCTTTATTCCTTTCCAGATGAATGCGTCCGGTAACTTCCGTTCCTTCCGGGCTATTGACAGGAATATCAAAATAAGTGGCAAACACTTTTTCCTGTGCGTATGCCTGAAAACTGATGCATGAACAGATGAAACATGCAATTAAAAAAGGTAGAAAATCTTTTTTCATGGTATTGTGTTATTTAATTCTTTAACGCTGATTATGCTTATCATGGGGGCAAAGATAGGTAACTGGACATTAAATGACTTTCAGATTCTATTTAAAGAATTTCATTTTCTGACAATAAGCTGTAAAAGACGAAATCAAAACTGATTCTGATTCATTCTGGTTTTATAATTCACTTTTGCTTTTCACAAGTTTCACCAATCCGTAAGTTGTAGTATGACAGATGTATACTGTGATTTAAGGTTCTCTTTTTAGCCTTTCACACCCTTCACTCTGTTCACACTTTTAAGAAAGAAGTCCCGGTTAAGACAAAAGCGTAGGTGCTTCCTTAATCTGAAAGGACATAAGAAGGCGAATACGATTGAATACCGGGTGGAAACAGGTAAGATGGGGTTAGCCAAATGCAGTCGGCCACATAGCTGACAGTAGTTGGCTGAATAGACAACTCTACTTGACCACATAGCCGACTGGAGTTGGCTATTGATAGATTGTGATAATCCGTATATTGTCATACGCTCCTTTCGCACAAGCCATTAGTCTGAATCCCCAGTTGTTGCCTTTCAATGGTTCCTCGTCTTTATAGGAGAAACTTTCTTTTCCATTAATCAGAAAGCGTATGGTTCCGTCGATTCTTTCCACCCGGCAATGGCTGGTTGTACGCCAGTCTTCCGAAGTAACTACATCTGTTCCTTGGGCAATCATGACTTTGCCTGGAGCCCGGCGCAAATTGGCTTTCCGGCGTGACTGATGAAAGAATGAAAGGCGGTAGGTTTTCATGTCATACATCAGTTCTTCGCCCAGACCGTAGCGTGCGGGCAGGGAAGGAGCAAAGATGCTTTCTTCTTTCAGTCCGGAAGCACAAAACAGAACCATGTGCAAGGGGGCGGGCGAAAGGGGAGTGAAATCAAATTCGATGGCGAAGTTTCCGGCTGTTTTGATTTTCCGGTTCCAGATATTGAAGTGTCCGCCTGTAAATATCGCTTCTTCCTTTTCCTGCAGGAAATACCTGCCGATGTCCTTTCCATATTTGGCTTTCATTGCCGTATAGAGATAGGGGTTGTATTCTTCCATGATGTTATCTTCGGAGATTACTCCGGCTTTCATCAAAGAGTCCATAAGCGGGAAATACAGAGGTTCCAGAATCAGTTTCCCGTTTTCTATGGATGCTTTGCCCTCTCCTTCCACCAACCAGTCGGCAAGCTCTTCTTCCGTATCGAACGTGTAGGTTGCGGATACGGTTTCTTTCGGATTTATGGCTTCCTTCGGAATTTGCGCATGAATGCTGCTATAAGCGAGCAGTAAAAGCAGCCATATAAATGTCTGTCTGATATGCATAAGGATACCTTATTTAATTGTGAGTACTTTAATATTGTCATACGCTCCTTTGGCACAAGCCATTAGTCTGAATCCCCAGTTGTCGCCTTTCAACGGCTGCTCGTCCTTGAAGGAGAAACTTTCTTTTCCGTTTATCAGGAATCGTACTGTCCCGTCGATTCTTTCCACCCGGCAACGGCTGGTTGTCGTCCAGTCTTCCGAAACCACCACATCTGCTCCCTGCGCAACCATAATCTTGCCGGGAGCACGGCGCAAGTTAGCCTTCCGGCGTGACTTATGGAAGAATGAGACGCGATACATTGCCATGTCGTACATCGTTTCGTCTTCCACTCCGTAGCGTGCGGGTAGGGAAGCATCGAAAACGCTTTCTCCTTCCAAGCCGGAGCCGCAGAACATCAGCATGTGCAAGGGAGCGGGTGAAAGCGGGGTGAAATCAAATTCGATGGCAAAGTTATCGGATGTCCGGATGCGCCGGTTCCATACGTTGAAATGGCCGCCCATGAATACGGGCTTTCCTTTTCCTAAAAGAAAATAGTTTCTGACGTCCTTTCCGTATTTGGCTTTCATGGCTGCATAGAGATAAGGCTCGTATTCTTTCATGCGGTTGTCGTCGGAGATTGCTCCGGCTTTCATCAACGTTTCCATAAGTGGAAAGAACAGAGGTTCCAGAATCAGCTTTCCGTTTTCGATATACGCTTTGCCTTCTCCTTCCACCAGCCAGTCGGCAATTTCTTCTTCGTTGTCGAAAGTGTAAAAAGCCGATATGGTTTCTTTGGAGCTTTGAGAGTAAGCGCCGCAATAAGCGAACAGTAGAATTAGAAAGATAGATACTTGTTTCATATTCATAATAGTCAATTAGGGATTTGTTTTATGTTCATAGCCGACAGCCCGTGTGGAAGCCGGGATATAATCCGTTTGTTCCGTCACGCCATATCTGCCGTTCGATTGGTCGTAGAGTAAAGAAGAACGGGGAGACTTCCGGAGATACATACTTCCGTCGATGACCGGGTTGTCTGCCGAATAGCTGAATAGCGCGCTGTTTGTCCGGTTGGTGACTATCAGTTCGGCCGGTTGGGAGGGACTTAGGACGGCTTGGATGCTCCAGTCGTCACATTGGAAACTGTCTCCGGTACGTACGATTGCCGGAGTCTGTTCCGAATCCGGCGTAATCTGAATAATAGTCAGGATACGGTTTTGGGCGCAAGGACTGTAGGTTGCAGTCAGATGCCATTGGGCAGGAGCGGGGGTGGCAGGCGGTACAACAAACTGGTCGGTTTGCGAGTATTCAAAAGAAGAATTGCTGAATTGCCGAACAACGGTTTTGAATCCTTTCGTCGTGTTTTCGGTGACACTCATGTTCCTGTCCTTGTCTGGTTGGAATTGCGTGGGGCTGTGCAGGAGCCAGTCCCAGCGGACAGCTTCGGAAGCCTCCAGTTCGTCGTAGATGACTACGGTATAAGGATGCAGCAACAACAGGTGGCGCAGGTATTTGGTAAGCGGAGTTTTGCCGAATCCGTTTTCCGGGGTTTGGGTGATGCCTGCGGCTGCAAAGGCGGTCACCCACATCGGGTCGTCGCTGATGCCGCTATAAGCGTGGGAGGCATCTCCGAGACAATAGGAAATGTGGTCGCCGCCCATGGCACGGGTGATGTTGCCGTATCCTTTCAAGGAATAAGGCTGGCCGATGCCGTTGACTAAAATAGTGTTGTGGGCACGGGTATGGCGGTAAGACATCAAGTTGTGCGCGTCGCTGAAGTTCTGGTAGTATCCGCTGCTGCGGTACACATCCACTCCTTTGTAAAGGAGATTGAAACTGTTTTGATTGGCTACCGTATGGCTGCCCGAAGCAAAGGTGCTGGAACGGAAGCCGATAGCCATATCCTGTTCCGGATTCGCCAGATGGGTATGTATGGCAACTTCTCCCGCATCTTTATACCAGATGAGCTTGGGAGTGTTCGATGGCAGTTCGGTGGCATAGCTTTGAGTGCGTACCATGCGGTAGAGCCTGAACTCATAGTCTTGCTGTACCAACTCCTTGCATTGGTCGGCATACCAGCCCGAATACGGGTCGGCGTTCTCTTTAGCCAGAAAGTCGGCAAAAGCGGCTAATACCCGGCTCGGCTCTTCTCCGCTCTCGCTTCCGTCACCGAATCCGATACTTTTGGAGTGGGGTGGACTGGTATAGACCAGTGCTTTCCCTGCGTTCAGATACCACGGATGTTTCAGGAAATCACTTCGCGTAATGTGCGAGAAGAGGGAAGGAATATAATACAGTGTCTTTATGTTGGTGGCGATATAGCCCGTTCCGTTATGCCATATTCCGTCCCGGTTGAACCCCGAAGCCGGTGCGCGGGCACTCCATATTTCATAATAGTATTCCAGCATCGGGAGAATTTCGTCCGCATAGGCTGCTTTATCGTAAAGGATGAAGCAAGCCTGGAACAATATGCGCATATTGTGTTGCCAGAAGTGGTTATCGAAAATATGGTTTTCCTGTCTTCCGCAGTTTGATTGGAAATAGTAGCGCGAAACACGCATCAACAGTTCTTCAATTCCGAGCTTTTCTTCCGGAGCCAGTTCGTTGTAGAGTAAGTCGTAGATTTCGATAAAGCTGATGGCGATATCCGTAGCGCCGAAATTACTGGCAAACAGTTGGGAGTCCGATACGGGATATGCCAGCAGAATGGTCAGTATCTCGTGCAGTTTGTCTGCATATTTTTTGTCTTGTATCAGGTGATAGGCTTGATACAGATGTTGGACGGAGTTTTTTATTTGGGCGGCTGCGTCGTAAGGGTTGGGAAGAAGAGAGTAATCCGTGCCCAATGCCGTTTGTGCACGACCTGTTAATTGTTTGTATTCGGGATGCGACTTGACATTACGTCGTGCCTGTTCCAGTCCGTTGTCGAGAAAACAGAACAGGCGGGGATGAGTGCGGGGAGCATTCTTGAGCAATGTCTCAAAGGTAGGAGTTACGAATTTGGGCGTTTCGTCTTTTACTTCAAAAGAGTAGGTTTCGCTCCATGCCTGTTCGGTTCCGTCATTGCCGACAGAGCGGAAGCGCCAGTACCATGTACCGCTTTTGAGTATCCGGTGCGCATTGTACATGCACCATTGCCGGGGAGTGGATACGGTGGTTTCCGTATCAGGAAAGTCTTTCGACTGTGAAAAGGCAAATTGAAGTTTGTCTCCGGTCTTCATGGCTTGGGGCACGATGAACGGAGCGGGATTGATGTAGAGTTCATTGTCCGCTTTAGGATAGGGCTTTTCCCGTGTCTTGTCGTGTAAGGCATCGGGAGATTCTCCCGGCTGTTCCGTTCCCGTGTCTGTCGGTTCGGGAAGTGCATCGTCGCTGCAAGCAGTGCCTAAAAACAGGCAGGCAAGCATGAAGAAAAGAGTGCTGAAGCGGAGAGTTGTTTTCATAAGGATGAATTAAATAAAAGATTGATTGGGAGATAAATCGGAAATAAAACGAAATTAAATAGCAAATAAAGAGGGAAAGCCGATAAGCAAGGCTTGCAGGGGATGCCTTGCTTATCTTGGCTCTTCTATTGTGTTTCGCTTTTGGCTGTTTATTCCAAGATAGTGAGGATAGGACGGATTTGTCCTTGCACACCGGCTTTTTGCGGATCTGAATTAAATATTGCCTGCGTTCTGGTATTGGTATCTAATACACCGTCGGTTAACGTTACAGGGGTAATTGTTTTATTACTGATACTGCTGGAAAGTAAGTAACGTGCAGATGTAGTGTGAACAAACTGGTTGGCACCCTCTATGGCATTTACGGCTTCAACGAATACATTGTTGGCTGGAGTTTCCTCAAAACCGTGATATTTAATCATTGTTTCTTTTAACTCTTCGATAGAAGGTATATACCATCCACTGGACTTTTCGGGAGTGGCTGTTTTTTCTTTGAATGCGATAAAGTCGAGAAGTAGTGGATAAGAGGTACTGTTGTCTGTATAGCGACTGTCCGCTAAAAAGGCTTTCGTATTTTCATAGCCTGTTTTTACCAATTCCATACCGGTGAAATCAATTGTACCATTCATAGCTTTATCACAGAACTCTTTACGTGTATTGCTCGGTGCGCTTTCCAAAGCCATCACATATCCTTTGATACGGGTATATTCACCATAATTGCTTGCTTCATCGCCGTTTATAGCTTTAGTGGCAAATACAACTCCGATACATGGGTTTTCGGCATCCGTCCTCAGTTCCGAAGAATATTCACCGTTCTTATAATAGTAATCACCAATTTTCGGGTCGATAGTAGGTTCTGTCGGTTCAACGTCTCCTCCGTTTATATCCGGATTCCAATCACCGAAATCAGTATCAATCTGTCCGTTGTTTTGTGATTCGGCTACAAGGTATCCTCTTACCAGTGTGCGTGTGTTCTTTTTCACCGGCACATTGGCGGGAATGGCGACTGTACGGCCACCGTCGGTAGTTACAAAAGTCAGTCCGATTTCTCCCAGAGCGTCGTTGTCTGCAAAGATATAGCATGAGAAGAGTCTTAAATCAAATCCTTCTCCTTCTTGTTCTCCTGTGCCGATAGGAGCAGTAGCCGGAAGAACGGCTTCCACTGTTTCCGTAGAAATCTTACCTGTCGATACATCGAATCCGCCAGGAATTTCCTGACTGATACTGACAGAAGTACATTTAGCGAAATTCTCCTTACTCTTGTCCGATACAATCAGTTTGGCAAACGGACGAATCAATGTGACACTAAGCGGATTCTCTAATGTTGCCTGACTTTTCTCGAAAGTTCCGTTGCCGGAGAATGCGTCACACGCATCGGTGTTATAAAGCAAAGCCGGATCTTTGATTGTAATCTTTGTAAGGTCTTCCGTGTTATAAAACTTGTCGGTGTAGCGGCCTGTCACAGGATCTTTTTCCTGTCCGTTGGCTTCAATGAAGTCAGCCCACATCTTGTAGTTGTACGTACCAGCTTCTTCAAGGGCAAAAGTAAAGGAGAGTTTACCATCCGCATTGCCTTCAGTTCCCAGTTTCTCTTCTCTATACACCCGGTCACCGTTTTCATTCGTTATTTCGAGGATGCAACGCAGGTAATGTCCGTCTGCTGACGGAACGGCACGTGTTTGGGCAAATTCCTTCGGTAGTTCGGCGGAGATATTGACCAGCTTGTTCCGGCTGTCCGAAGTAGTTGGGTCATTCTCCTGACTACATGAGGCGAATAATCCCATGAATAGCGTAATCGCTAAATAGGCAAAGTTCTTTTTCATAATGGTAATGATTAAAGTGTATAATAATTATTAGTTGTTTTTTACAATAGGAGTTACATCTATGATGATGTCCTCGTCGTTGAAGTCAGGGTCGAAACTGATACCCGGACTGGCTGTCAGGAAATATCCCCGGATGTTTGTTTCTTTGTTCCGTTGATAGGGGATTTTCAGATTCTGGTAACGGGCTACCACGGTTTTACTCTCATTCGTTATCTCGATAGTCACCGGAATGGACGATGCGGATTCATTGTTGATAAGCAGATAGTCGAAACCGATGTTGAACTCTTCTTTGTTTTCCTCTTTCTGGAGAGTTGCCAGGTCAACCGTCTTATTGTACTCTATATATTGCAAAGAGTTTTTCAGTCTGCCGGTGAACACATCAAACCCTGTGGGCAGATAGTAGTTGTATTTGACAGTCATGGTAAATCTTTTTCCGGTGATTTCCTTGTCGGTCACTTTCTTCAGGAATTTGGCTACATCCGTTGCTATCAGGTTGTACGATGCCATCGGACGAAGCATCTTGACATCTACGGGAACGGTTACGTTCCACTGGTCGCGATAGGCACTCAAATCCAATGGGGTATTTCCGTAGAAAGCGTCGTGGTATCGGGAGTTTCCCTTGTAGGGTGTGGCACGTAGTATGAATGCCATGTCCGTTGCATCATAGAAAGTCTGATAAGTTTCCTCTTCCGGCTTTTCCACATAGTCTGCCCATACGGCAAGCTGATACTTACGGGCATGTAACTTCATGCTAAGCGGGATATTGACAGTTGTTTCACCGCTCTGCATCTCCTGATAGATAACCTGACCGGCTACTTTTTGCGAGCCTTCGTAAACGGCAACGACAAAACGATGCAAGTAGGTGGTGGCTGCCGCGCGTGTACCGCGATTCACATTCACGGGGTCAAACGACGTTTCCAGTGTCAGGTTCGTCATGATGTTGACAGCGGTGGGGTCTACTCCGAGTTCACCGTCGGCTGTCAATTCCGGTTCTTCATAAAGGCAACTGCTTACGAAAACCGACAGTAACAGCAAACAGCCCAACGTGCGGATAATGGATATATAGGTATTCTTTTTCATAATCAAACAGGCTTAAAAATGATAGGACAGTGATAGACCGAGACGGGTGATTCCCCAGTAATTCCGGCTTTTTGTTTCAATCAGAGCACCGTTGTCTATATTATAATAGGTATTATACTTCATGTTGGCATAGCCGGCTCCCAAGGTAAATTCCGCTCCCCAATGTTTGGAAAAAGGGAGTTTGTATCCGTAGCTGACACCTGCGCCCAATAACGGACGCCCCGTGTTCTGATAACGGTTTTCGTCCCATTTCACGTTGAACAATGCCATGTGTGCGTGTACACCGAAGAAATGGCCTGTCCCTGCTTTTTCCAACCACCAGCGTCCTTCCGGCTGAACGGCAAAAGTACGGACTGCGTGTTTGTCACTGATGTCCCAGCCGCTGAACATGACGGGAAGCTCTACGGAAATATGCTCGCTGCATTGTATCTCGAAAGCCAGATTCGGCACGGCGATTGCATCATAAGCAATATTGGTCTTGAACGCCCGGTAGCGTTCGGAAGTTTTCTTCGGATGAGGCTTCTTTTTAGGCTTGGCTGCCGTTTCTTTCCGCTCCTTCCCGATGGCTTTGACTGCTTGGGTCTTTGCTGTCTCCACTTTTCCCGTTTCCGCATTGGGTTTGAACACAATTTCTTTCTCGCTTGCGGAAGTCTGTATGCGCGGACGTTTACCTTCCTGTTTCTGTGGATGCTGCGGATGTTGCAGTTCTTCGGAAGGAGAACCGGCTATGGCTGTCATGGAGCAGAACAGCAGCAGGAATCCTTGTACTAAGTATCTTTTTGTTTTCATATGTTTCTTATAATCGGTTAGATTTCCAGTTCCGGACGTTTGTCTACAAGAGTCGTTTCATAGCCGTCTTCACGTACTATCGTCGCTCCGCCTTTATAGGTGATGTTTACATCTTCCCCTTTCCGGGTAGAGCGGATGAAAAACGAAGGAGCACCCTCTGCCGAGACATTCACCTTGATAATCCAGCTCCCCACTTTGATGCGTCCGTCGGGAAGTATCTCCGGGTCGGCGACAGGGCGGGAGAGAAGATGTGTGTTTATAATGGTGGTAAAACGGTACGTCTTCTGTTTCTCGGAAGTCGCTGTGAAATGCCAGTGGTTGGGATAAGCGGCAAACTGTCCTTTGGCGTCTGCGCGCAACCAGTTTACAGCCGGAGCGAAGAACTGGCTGGTCGTATCGGTCTTTAATGTGCCGCTTGAAAAAAGATAAGCGTCGGAAGCTCCGTTTTTGTTGGTAGCCTGTATGTGTACGAACTTATCTTTCTTGGTGACATTCATCGGATGGATGACCGTATGCAGCAGATAGTCCCAGGTGACAGGTTCGTCGGCTTCCAGTTCGTCGTAGATGAATACTAATCCGGTCTTGCCTAAAGCGACGGTGTGACGTCTGAAAGTTTTCAGGTGGTTCTTGTCCCAGCCGTTGGCAGGAGTGTATTCTATTCCGCCTTCTTTTCCGCGTTCCAGCCAGATAGGGGAGATTTCTTCGCCGTAAGCGTTGGAAGCGTCCCCCAAGAGGTATCCGATTTTTTCGCCTATATAGTAACGGGGAATCCAACCGTACCCTTCCGTACCGATACGCTGTCCCATGCCGTTCACCAGAATAGTGTTGTGAGCGCGGGTGGAACGGTGGCAAAGCATACTATGCTTGTCTACAAATGCGATGTGGTGACCGCTACTGTAAAAGAGCGAGCTTCCGCCGAAGAATGTGTTGAATGCGTTCTGGTTGGCAATGGCGTGCGAGGTGCTGCCGTAAGGGCTGCTTCGGAAACTGAACATGGCGTTTCCACCCACACGCTCCCAGTTGGTCATGAAGGAAGCCAGTCCGCTTTCCGGGAAAACATACCCCATCGGGAGATTGGCAAGCCCTTCGCCTTCGGGCAACGGTCTGTCGCATTGCAGGCGGAACCATGCCAGGCTGCCGGATTTGGAAGTCAGGAAACGTTTGTGGAAGTCGGGAGTAGTGGCGATGCGGCGCACATAATCGGCGGCATACGTATTGCCGGTCATGCGGGCTAATGCGTCGGCATATCCCACACGGATAGAGTTCGGCTTCATATTTCCCTGGTGTCCGCTACCGTTGCCGGCTGATTTGGAGAAAGGGGGCTGCTGGTAGAGGGTGTACATCACGGAACCCTGATACCACGGGTCGTTGAAGAAGTTGAATCCTGTGACGGTGGTATAGAAGTAGGGCACTTCGACAAGCGTGCGGAAATTGACCGCAAAGTAACCGTCGCCATTGTGCCAGGCTCCATCTTTGTTCAGACCGGGAAAACGTGCCAGCCAAACGTTGTAGCAGTAATCCGCCCATGTATCCGCTTCAGGGAGCTCACCGTACACGCTGAATGCTGCAAATGTGAAAATGCGCAGGGTCATCTGCCATACGTGATTGTCGGCTATATGATTTTCCAACCGGTTGTTGAAGTTATTGTAGGATTCACTGCCACGTTTTTTAATCTCTTTCAGCAAAGTTTGCTTCTGCCCTTCGTCCAGCAGGTCGTAGAATGAATCATAAGCCAATGAGCTGAGCGAAAGCATGGTAAAAGCGTTGAAGTCGCCCATGACATTTTTGTTCTCATCCCAGCCGACCATTTCTATCACACGCTTTATAGCTTCTTTGCTATATTTCGTGTCCTGTGTCAGCAGATAGGCACGTATCAGCAGCTCTACATTGGCTTCTTCCTGATCGATGATGCGGCGGCTTTCCCTGGTTAACATGGCACTGCGCTGCATGGCGTTGTCCAGACCGTCAGCCAGTTTGGTATTGATGTTATTGACAGACTGCATCGGAGTCTTCAATACTTTATCGGCTTGTTCCAAATACCACTGGTACTCCGGTTTCGACCGGCTGTTTTTCATAAAGTCCGCCCATTGGTCTTTCTGCACCAATATACGCGGATGACTTTTGGAAAGGTTTGCCTGCATCGTCTTGAATGATGGCGGGCAGAACTTGTCCGGATGGGCTTCAACCGTGAACTGCAAAACGGAAGACCATTGAGTCTTTCCTCCTTCATTCACATATCCGTATTGCCAGTACCATACACCGGGAGCTAAATCTTTCTCCGGATTGAAGAAAGGCCAGCGGGTCTCTTCCTGAATCACATTACTTTTCAGCGCTGCATCTTGCGAGTAGCGTAACTGGTATTTCAAACGGGACTTGTCTACTTTCTTCTTGCGGGACTTCATTCCGTCCAATACTTCTTCGGAAGTATCTATATCTGCCTGCAAAGGCCATTGGAACGAGACTGCACGGTCGGACACCGTTGCTTTGTCCAACGGCGACGGGGTGGCACGCATCTCGTGCATAAGCGTTACGTCCGTAAGTCTGATCCGTGCCGGCTTCTCTTGTGCCTGTACACCGGACACCAGACAACAAAGTAGTATGCTGCTGATTAATTTCTTCATGGTATTATTTAATAATTAGGATTGTTTTTGCTTTCAAACATCGGATTCAACTGTAGTTCGTCCAGCGGAATAGGGAATAATTCATGTTTGCCCTTTTGGAAATTGTCTCCGGCAGGATAAGAACTCTTCACTGATGAACGGTTGCTGAACAAGGTTAATGCCTCTTTGATAACTCCCCAGCGGATAAGGTCGTATTTACGTTGCCCTTCAAAAGCGAGTTCAAAACCACGCTCCCAATAAAGTGCCGTACGGAACTTGCCGGCATCGTCAGCATCGGAAATAAAGTTGAGTTTGTACACTTTCTCTTTCATCAGTTCGGTGTAATTTTCTGTGGTAATTTCTCTGGCTCCGGCACGTTTGCGTACGCTGTTGAGCAGTTTCCATGCTTCGGATGTATCACCCGTTTCATTGTAGGCTTCGGCTGCCATCAGTACGACATCCGCATAGCGCAGATAGCAGAAGTTGACATCGGTAACGTTCGGGTTCTTGTATCCGATAGGCATCCATTCGCGGCGCCATTTACCGGGATACCAGTCTTTTCCGTTCTTGTTAACCACTTTCACGTGATTGTAGATTTCTTTGTCCCAGTTGTATTTGTAGTCGCAAATCATCACGTCACGGCGTTCGTCCCCCGTTATTACATTACCGTCTGCGTCTTCTTCCTGTACGTCAAAGAATGCTTTCCATTCGGGAACCACCCGGAACATCGCATTGGCACGTCCCATGAACTGGTTGACTTCAGTGACGGAGATGCCGGGATGCGCAACCAGCGGGCCGATGTAAGTCCCCCAGTATCCTTTGGCTCCTGTATTTCCGTCCGGACTATAAAATGCGATTTCAAAGATGCTTTCTACAGAGTTAAGTGTTCCTGCCGAGAAACCTTTGAACAGCTCTCTGTAACCTTCGGGATAGAAATCATGATAGCCGTTTGCTTTGAACTCTTCCCACTCTTCGATGACAGCTTCAAAATATTCTTTGCGCTTGGCATCGTCCGGGCGGGTAATACTTCCGTTCATTTGAAGACTGTATCCGGCACGTTGCAATAGTACGCGCATAAGCAATCCGCGTGCAGCGCCTTGGGTGATTTTCTCCGGGGTAACGGCCGGGGTAGCCCACGATAAATGAGTCTTGGCAAAATTCAGGTCGTCAATAATCTGGTCGTAGATTATTTCTCTGCTGCAACGTGGTTGGAAGACATTTTTGTCTACATTCGTAGAAGTCGTTTTGAAGGGAACATCTCCCCAGTAACGCACCAGATTGAATGCATACAAGGCTCTCAGGAATTTAGCTTCTCCGACCAGTGATTGCAGCTCTTTGTCTTTCTCATAATCAGCCATGCCTTCAATACCTTCAACGGTATAATTGGCACGTTCAATTCCGGTGTAGTTGCCTTGCCAGACGCTATTTACCCATGTGTTTGAACTGGTCACTTTGTAGTGGGCGATGTCCCGCCGGCCTTTGTCCGAAGTCACTCCCGACACATAATAAGTATCGTCCGAACAGGGAAACGCCATGTCCATATACCCATAAAGTTCCGGAAGTCGTTCGTATACTCCGGTAACGGCCATGGCGGCCTTTGCCTTTGTGGAGAATATGTCCTTTTTCTCGTAATAAGAGTTGGGGTCTTCAGTCAACAGGTCGGCACAGGAAGTATTGAGCAGGCCTCCTGCCAGTATACCGAGCGCATAAAGATATGTTTTGTAGATTTTCATTTTTCCGTTATTTTAAGGTGAATTAAAAGGTCACATTCAGACCGAATACGTAGGAATGGCTTCTCGGATATGCTCCGTAGTCTACTCCGGGAGTCAGGTTGCTGCCTTTGGTAGAAACTTCCGGGTCGAATCCGGTATAGGGAGTCCAGACAAACAGGTTGCTGCCTGTCGCATACAGGCGGAGTTTCTGGATGCCGGCTTTCCGTATCCATTTTCTGGGGAAGTTGTACCCGATAGTCACGTTGCTTAGCCGCAGGTAAGAGGCATCTTCTACTGCCCATGAGTGGATATAGGTGTCTCCCTGTTCCATATCGTTGACAACGGCTGCGCTTTTGCCTGCATTTAATGCGGCAAGCTCTTGCGGGTCTGTTATAATGTCACCATTCCGGTTGATGGTCATCCAGCGCTTGCTGCTGTTCACTGCATCCAGTACGTTGTATCCGGATTTGCCGGCTTGGGTATTGGTCAGTTTGGTGGCATTCAATACTTCGCCTCCGTAGGAGAAGGTAAAGAATATGCTCAGGTCGAAATTCTTATAAGTGAAAGTGTTGTTCAATCCGCCGAAGAATTTCGGATTGGCTTCACCGATAACCGTCTGGTCGTTTTCATCAATCACTTTGTTCCCGTCGGTATCGGCAAATTTCCACATACCCGGTTGCGTTTCACTGCGGGAACCTCTGTAAGGGATTCCTTCTTTCAATGTGTATTTTTTAGTGTTCGGGTCATAATCAAAGTCCTCTACCTGATAAAGTCCGAGGGTACGGTATCCGTAGAACTGTCCGATTGACTTGCCTACTTCTATCTTGTGTGTCTTTTGGTTATAACCGAATTTGGCTTCTTCGAGGAAGTATTGCTCTCCGGACAATGCTTTGATCGTATTCTTGTTGTGAGACAAGTTGAAGTTGGTATTCCATGTGAAGTTGCGTTTTTGTATGTTGACGGAACTGATGGTCAGGTCGACGCCGATGTTCTGCGTCTTTCCGATATTGCGAATCATATTGCTGTATCCTGAAGAGCTGGGTATGCGTGAGTTCAGGAGTAAGTGGGTACTTTCGTTCACGTAAAACTCCGGGGATATAGTCAGGCGTTGTTCCAGAAAACCTAAATCCAGTCCGATATTGAGTGTGTTGTTGGATTCCCATTGAAGCATTTCGTTCGGGATAGCGGTCGGTACGTATCCGGGCATATTACTTTCACCATTCGGATATTTCACGGAATTCAGCAGGTTCAGTGAAGCATAACTGCCGATGCGGTTGTTGCCCGACATACCATACCCGACACGTAACTTCAGGTCGGAAAACAAGTTCAGGTTCTTGATAAACTTCTCCTCGCCCATACGCCATGCGGCAGAAACGGAAGGGAAAAGTCCCCATTTCTTGTCCTCACTGAATTTGGAAGAACCGTCGGCACGTAAAGTAGCGGTCACCAGATATTTTTCTCCGAAATTGTAATTGAACCGGGTGAAGAAGGACAGTAATTTGTCATCGTAATTGGCATTGGAAGTAATGGAACCCGGAATGCCGAGGTTCATATCATCCAGGTTAATATCGTTATTGGGGAAATTGGTGGCACTGGCGCGCATATTGCGTGTCCATCGTGATACCCATTCCTGTCCGAGCATAGCGACTAATTTATGCTTTTTCTTCTTGTATTCATAGTTGAGCACATTGGAAGTCTGGAAGCTGTTGTTTTCCGCGTATTGGATATATCCGTTGGCACTGGAACGTTTTCCGATGCTGGATTTCTCTCCATAAAAGACATCAAAGCGCGTGGTTTGGTAACGCATACCGGTATTGTTGCGGAAACTGAATCCTTTGGCAATATTGAAAGTCAGCCCTCCATTGGCTTGGAAAGTACGCAATTGCCTTTTGTTTATTTCTTGGGCGGCAGAGGTGAGCGGATTCTGCATCGGATTGCCTTCTTCGTCGGTGATATTGTCTTCTTCATTCTTCAGCAGGCTCTCGTCATCTCCATAGATCCCTTTGGTGGGGCGATATTGCAGGATATGCTCCATCTTGTTGAAACGGGTGGACTGGTCGGAAGTCCCCATACCATATATATAGGTCTGGTCGTAGTTTACACGGGCATTGACAGAAATACGCTTGGTAGGTTTGTGGGAAAGGCTGAATGAAATATTATGCTTGTCGTTTCCGCTGTACTGCATAGCTCCAAGGTCTTTGAAATAAGTATAGTTCAGGGAGTATTGCAGTTCCTTGTTTCCCCCGGAGATGCGTACACGGTAATTTTGTGAAGTGGCTACTCTTCCTAAAGTCTCTTCCTGCCAGTCGATTCCGGCGTAGTTGCCGTAGTTTTCATCAATATCCAGGAAAGAACCGTAGATAGACTGGAAACTTTTCACTCCTGTTTCACCGTTGAATTGTAATCTGCGCTCATAATCCAGCAGGACAAACTCCTTGGTAGAGAGTACCGGCAGTTTGCGTGCCAGAGTCTTCACGCCTACATAACTGTCGAAACTGATACTCATCTTGGAACCGTCTTTGTTTCCTTGCTTTGTAGTGATTACCACTACCCCGTTTGCTCCGCGTGCACCGTAAATGGCAGTTGCCGAGGCATCTTTCAGGATATCAATCGTTTCAATCTCGGCAGGGTCGATAGTAGACATTCCGTCTTCGCTGGGGAAGCCGTCGATAATATAAAGAGGTTCATTACTTTGCGTAATGGAAATCCCACCACGTACACGTATGGAAATGGTAGAACCCGGGGCACCTTCACTTTGGGTTATTTGTACACCTGCCACCCGTCCCGCCAATGCTTGGGTGACGTCGGAAGTAGGCATTCTCATCAAATCTTCGCTTTTTACGGAAACCACAGAACCGGTCAGGTCACTACGCTTACTGGTTCCGTAACCTACCACAACCACCTCGTCCAATGCTTTGGCATCACTTTGCAGCGTGACATTGACGACCGTTTTTCCTTTTACGTGTACTTCCTGTGTTTTCATTCCTATATAAGAGAATACGAGAATGTCTTTAGCGGCATTGTTTACCTGAATCTTATAATTTCCGCTTAAATCACTGATTGCACCGACGCCGGGAGTACCTTTCAGGGTAATGTTGGCACCGATCACCTCAAGACCTTCCGAGTCTATGACCTTTCCGGTGACAGTCAGGTTTTGTGCTTTGACCGTAAGTGCGGTGCAAAGGCAAACCGCAAGAAAGAGAAGTTTTTGAATGTTTTTCATATCAATTCTATTCGTTGTTTTCTGGATTAAGAATCTATGGCAAAGATAGATGCTTTTCTTTCTATTACTATTTTAGTATTGTTTTTCCTTTTTTTGAAAACAGATAGAGGGCTTTTGAAATCGTCTAAAACCCTTTAGAATTTATCCCGATACCTGTTGTGATGCTTGTAGGGAAGGTGGCAGATCTCTGTTACACCTTATTTATATAATAGTCTGAATTATAATTTACTTTGAAATCTTCCAGAGATGACTTTTTGTTTTCCGATAATATCTTTATATCTCTTGTTATTCAACCGGATAAATCCAAAAAAAGGAAGAAATTGTTTGCCAATTCAAAGAAAAGCCGTACTTTTGCAAGCCGATTATTATCACAAAATGATAAGAGATTAATTCATAGCTAGTTAGTATTCCTTTGTCCGGGGAAGACTAATAAGTGGTGAAGACAATTTTAGTAGTAACATTTAAAAAACAAAATTAGAGTGGATACTTTAAGTTACAAGACCATTTCTGCAAACAAAGCGACTGTAACCAAAGAATGGGTTATCGTTGACGCTACAGACCAGACTTTAGGTCGTCTGGGAGCAAAAGTTGCAAAATTGCTGAGAGGAAAGTACAAACCAAACTTTACTCCTCACGTAGACTGCGGTGATAACGTTATCATCATCAATGCAGACAAAGTAAAACTGACTGGTAACAAATGGAATGACAGAGTATATTTGTCATATACTGGTTATCCTGGTGGTCAGAGAGAAATGACTCCTGCCCGTTTGATTACAAAACCGAACGGTGAAGAGAGATTACTGAAAAAAGTAGTGAAGGGCATGCTTCCTAAGAATATTCTGGGAGCTAAATTGCTGAACAACTTGTATGTTTACGCTGGTAGCGAACACAAACAGGCTGCACAGAACCCGAAAATGATTGATATTAATTCATATAAATAAGATATAATGGAAGTAGTAAATGCATTAGGCAGACGTAAACGTGCTATTGCACGCATATTCGTAAGCGAAGGTACAGGAAAGATTACTATTAACAAGAGAGACCTTGCAGAGTACTTTCCATCAACTATTCTTCAGTATGTTGTAAAACAACCATTGAACAAGCTGGGTGCTGCTGAGAAGTATGACATCAAGGTTAACTTGTGTGGTGGTGGTTTCACAGGTCAGTCTCAGGCATTGCGTTTGGCAATCGCTCGTGCACTGGTTAAGATGAACGCTGAAGATAAAGCTGCTCTTCGTGCAGAAGGCTTCATGACTCGTGACCCTCGTTCTGTTGAACGTAAGAAACCGGGACAGCCGAAAGCTCGTAGAAGATTCCAGTTCAGCAAGCGTTAATGTGCTGCCTGATAGAGGAATATGTTTAGTATCTAAACTACTGGGACTCTGCTCATAGACTACCCAGCGGTTGGTTTAGAAAAAACAAAAAAGAAAGTAAACGATTTAAAGAAAAAAGAAGATGTCAAGAACAAATTTTGATACATTATTGGAGGCTGGTTGCCACTTCGGACACCTTAAGAGAAAGTGGAACCCTGCAATGGCTCCTTATATTTTCATGGAACGCAATGGTATTCATATCATTGACCTCCACAAAACAGTTGCAAAAGTAGACGAAGCTGCTGAAGCTTTGAAACAGATTGCCAAATCTGGCAAGAAAGTTCTTTTTGTTGCTACTAAAAAACAAGCTAAACAAGTTGTGGCTGAGAAAGCTCAATCTGTTAATATGCCTTATGTAATCGAGCGTTGGCCGGGTGGTATGTTGACTAACTTCCCGACTATCCGTAAGGCTGTGAAGAAGATGGCTACTATCGATAAATTGACTAACGATGGTACATATTCTAACCTCTCTAAGAGAGAAGTTCTTCAGATTTCTCGTCAACGTGCAAAATTAGACAAGACTTTGGGATCTATCGCTGACCTGACTCGTCTGCCGTCTGCATTGTTCGTAATCGACGTAATGAAAGAAAATATCGCAGTTCGCGAAGCTAACCGTTTGGGTATCCCTGTATTTGGTATCGTTGATACTAACTCTGATCCTTCAAACGTGGATTTCGTAATTCCTGCTAATGATGACGCTACTAAATCAATAGAAGTTATCCTGGATGCTTGTTGCGCTGCAATGATCGAAGGTTTGGAAGAAAGAAAAGCTGAAAAGATCGACATGGAAGCAGCTGGTGAGGCTCCTGCTAACAAAGGCAAGAAGAAATCAGTAAAAGCTAGACTCGACAAGTCTGACGAAGAAGCTATCAACGCAGCTAAAGCTGCTGCTTTCATCAAGGAAGACGAAGAGGCTTAATATATAAAATGTGCCAATTTGCTAATGTGCAAGGGTATTGTTATACACTTGCATCTTGATTGGCAGATTGGCACATTTTTTTGTTTCGAAAATTATTATTCATTTAAATAAAGGAAATTATTATGGCTGTAACTATGGCTGATATTACCAAGCTGCGCAAAATGACCGGAGCTGGTATGATGGATTGCAAGAATGCATTAACAGAGGCTGATGGCGATTACGACAAGGCAATGGAGATTATCCGTAAGAAAGGACAAGCTGTTGCTGCTAAGCGTTCTGAACGTGAGGCTTCTGAAGGTTGCGTTCTGGCTAAGACTACCGGTGACTATGCCGTTGTCATTGCTTTGAAGTGTGAAACTGACTTCGTAGCTCAGAATGCTGACTTTGTGAAACTGACTCAGGATATTCTTGATCTTGCTGTGGCTAACAAATGCAAGACATTGGACGAAGTAAAAGCATTGCCGATGGGTAACGGTACTGTGCAGGATGCAGTGACTGACCGTAGCGGTATCACAGGTGAAAAAATGGAACTTGATGGTTACATGACTGTAGAAGGTGCAAGCACTGCTGTTTACAACCACATGAACAGAAATGGTCTTTGTACGATTGTTGCTTTTAACAAGAACGTTGACGAGCAGTTGGCTAAGCAAGTAGCTATGCAGATTGCTGCCATGAATCCGATCGCTATTGATGAGGATGGTGTTTCTGAAGAAGTGAAGCAAAAAGAAATCGAAGTAGCTATCGAAAAGACAAAGGCTGAACAGGTACAGAAGGCTGTAGAAGCTGCTCTGAAGAAAGCTAACATCAACCCGGCTCATGTAGACAGTGAAGACCACATGGAAAGCAATATGGCTAAAGGTTGGATTACAGCTGAAGATGTAGCGAGAGCAAAAGAAATCATTGCTACTGTTTCTGCTGAAAAGGCTGCACATCTGCCTGAACAAATGATTCAGAACATCGCTAAGGGTCGTCTGGCTAAGTTCTTGAAAGAAGTTTGCCTGCTGAACCAAGAAGATATTATGGACGCTAAGAAGACTGTAAGAGAAGTGTTGGCTGCTGCTGATCCTGAACTGAAGATTGTTGACTTCAAGCGTTTCACTTTGAAAGCTGAATAATCTGATTCAAATCTTGTTAAGTATTACTTACTTGCCAAGTCATTTTTTACATTTAAAATTCAGGAAAAGAGTTCGGTATTGCACCGGACTCTTTTTCTTTAAGGCATATCTTAGGGATAGGGACTATTTCAGTGCTTTATCTATTTGCTTCATTAGCGTATCTATGGCTCCATCTTCATAGCCGGTAGTAGCTGATATTACTTTTCCTTCTTTGTCTATTAAATAACTTCTGGGAATCATTTTGGTGGCAAATTTACCTGTAACTTCCCGTTTGGGATCCGGGTAGAGGGGAAATGTAAACCCTTTTCTTTTATTGTATTCCGCTAATTGGTCGTCTGTATGCTCGCGACCGATTACTAACATACAGAAATCCTTGTTGTTTTTATATTTAGGCCAGAGTGTTTTCTGAACTTCAGCCAGTTCGCTTTGGCAAGGACCGCACCAGGTGGCGAAAATATTGATTAATACAACTTTCCCTTTTAGATCTGCAGAGTTTACAGTACCGTTTGCTGTTGAATGAAGGGTGAAAGCAGGCATATTGTCACCTACCTTTACAATATCCGCATCACTTTCTTGTGCGAATGACAACAGTGAGAATAGTGTTGCCGCACAGAATAATATTACTTTTCTCATTTCTTGTATTATTTAATTTAACCTCCTATGCCTTTGGTTTTAGTATATCCTTCTTTGATGAGTAGATCTATGATCTTGGTCTTGAAATCTCCTTGTACCATTATCTCTCCGTCTTTAGCTGAACCGCCTACTCCACATTTGCTTTTCAGTAACTTGCCCAGCTCTTTCAAATCATTATCCGTACCCACAAATCCGGTAATTAATGTTACCACTTTACCACCCCGGTTCTTTTTGTCAATGGAAACCCGCAGGTTTTGCTTGTCTTTGTCGAGGGTAACCTGTTCTTCATCGTTATCCATTTCATAGCCGAAGTCCGGATTCGTGGAGTACACAACGTTCAATCTATCTTTCCAATCATTATTTTTCATACTTGTTATTTTTAATCCTTTTCAAAAGTATTAAACTTATCGAAAAGAGCAAAATTTGAGTCTCTTTTCATCGTTTTGTTTAATCTCTATTAAGGTTTTCTGTTATAGGGTTGTCAGTCTCAAAAAATAATGTACTTTTGCAAAATACCAAATTTTGTAAGAAGTATGAGCACTTATATACGAAAAGAGGCGGATAAAGTGCCGGAGCCTACCTTGCGCAGACTTCCCTGGTATCTGTCCAATATAAAACTAATGAAAGAAAAAGGGGAGCAGTATGTCTCTTCTACACAAATCTCTAAGGAAATAAATATTGACGCTTCTCAAATCGCCAAGGATTTGTCATACGTCAATATCTCGGGGCGTACGAGAGTGGGATACAATATTGATGCGTTGATTGAGGTGTTAGAGAGCTTTCTTGGATTTACCAATATGCACAAAGCCTTCTTGTTTGGTGTAGGTAGCCTGGGGGCTGCTTTGCTTCGGGATTCTGGTTTGCATCATTTCGGACTGGAGATTGTGGCTGCTTTTGATGTGAATCCGGAACTGGTGGGAAAAGACCTGAATGGCATTCCTATTTTTCATTCCGATGACTTTGAAGCAAAGATGAAAGAATACGATGTAAATATCGGTGTATTGACCGTACCTATTAATATTGCTCAGGAAATTACAGATAAGATGGTAGACGGAGGCATAAAAGCCGTATGGAACTTTACTCCTTTCCGAATTCGTGTGCCTGAGAATATAGTGGTGCAGAATACGTCTCTATATGCTCATTTGGCTGTTATGTTTAACCGATTGAATTTTAACGAGAAATAATGAAGATTATTGCAGTAGGAATGAACTACGCCCAGCATAACAAAGAACTGGGACATACACAAGTAAATATGGAGCCGGTGATTTTTATGAAGCCTGATTCTGCTATTCTGAAGGATGGCAAACCGTTTTTCATTCCCGACTTTTCTAAAGAGATACATTATGAAACGGAATTGGTAGTCCGTATCAACCGATTGGGGAAAAATATCGCTCCCCGTTTTGCTAACCGCTATTATGATGCAGTGACTGTAGGTATCGACTTTACGGCTCGTGACCTTCAGCGAAAATTCCGTGAGCAGGGTAATCCTTGGGAGCTTTGCAAAGGTTTTGACTCGTCGGCTGCTATTGGAACTTTTGTTCCGGTGGAGCACTATAAGGATATTCAGAATCTTGACTTTCATTTGTTGATCGACGGACAGGAAGTGCAGCGTGGCTGTACGGCAGATATGCTTTTCAAGATAGATGATATAATCGCTTATGTCAGCCAGTTTGTAACTTTGAAAATAGGTGACTTGCTCTTTACAGGGACTCCTGTAGGTGTAGGCCCTGTTAGTATCGGACAGCGTTTGCAAGGTTATCTGGAGGAAGAAAAACTGCTGGATTTCTATATTCGTTGATCTTTTTTTATTCATTAGTACTCATTTGTTATACAAAATATGAAGATAAGAGTAGGCTTTGGTTTTGACGTACATCAGTTGGTCGAAGGACGTGAGTTATGGCTGGGTGGCATTCTTTTGGAACACACAAAAGGATTGTTAGGGCATTCGGATGCTGATGTATTATTGCATGCTGTTTGCGATGCTCTGTTGGGGGCGGCGAATATGCGTGATATTGGCTATCATTTCCCTGATACTGCGGGAGAATTTAAAAATATAGATAGCAAGATACTGCTGAAGAAAACTGTGGAGTTGATTGCTACCAAAGGATATAAAGTGGGCAATATCGATGCAACCATTTGTGCCGAACGCCCGAAGTTAAAAGCGCACATTCCTTTGATGCAGGAGACAATGGCAACTGTTATGGGGATTGACATGGATGATATTTCCATTAAGGCGACTACTACTGAGAAACTCGGTTTTACAGGTCGTGAAGAAGGTATATCGGCTTATGCTACTGTACTGATAGAAAAGATTTCTTAACCCCCTAAAACAAATAATTATGATTCGTCTTTTAAAAATCTACTTAACACTTGCCTTTTTATTGGTAACGACTTTTTGTATGGCTCAGAAGAGTGAACTGAAATTTAGTAAAGATGGTAAATTCAAGATTGTACAATTTACCGATGTGCATTTTAAATATGGAAATCGGGCTTCAGATATAGCTTTGGAACGTATTAATCAGGTGCTTGATGACGAACGTCCGGATTTAGTGATATTTACCGGTGATGTCGTTTATTCTGCTCCGGCGGATTCCGGAATGTTGCAGGTACTTGAACCGGTAGTTAAGCGTAAACTGCCTTTTGTGGTTACTTTTGGTAATCATGACAATGAACAGGGAATGACACGGGAACAGTTATATGATATCATCCGTAAAGTTCCCGGCAATTTATTGCCTGATCGCGGAACTGTTTTGTCACCGGATTATGTATTGACAGTGAAATCGTCTTCTAATCTAAAGAAAGATGCTGCTTTGCTTTATTGCATGGATTCTCATTCTTATTCTCCTTTGAAAGATGTGAAAGGGTATGCATGGCTTACATTCGACCAGATAAATTGGTATCGTCAACAGAGTGCGGCTTATAAAGAGCAAAACGGCGGACAACCTTTGCCGGCTCTTGCTTTTTTTCATATTCCTCTTCCTGAATACAATGAAGCTGCCCGTAGCGAAAATGCAATTCTTCGTGGAACTCGTATGGAGGAAGCCTGTGCACCTAAATTGAATACAGGAATGTTTGCAGCGATGAAAGAAGCTGGCGATGTGATGGGTATGTTTGTAGGACACGACCATGATAATGATTATGCTGTGATGTGGAAAGATATCCTTTTGGCTTACGGACGCTTTACCGGTGGAAATACGGAATATAACCATTTGCCGAATGGAGCCCGTATTATTGTATTGGATGAGGGTACCCGTACATTCACATCCTGGATTCGTCAGAAAGACGGTGTGGTGGATAAAATCTCTTATCCGGCAAGTTTTGTCAAGGACGATTGGACTAAACGTTGAGACTTGCGAACTTCACGTGGCTAAGGCGCGTGTATTTTGAACCATAGCTTTCATATTGGCGTGATACTTTCGCTGATGCGACGTAGATAATATCTCCCAGTCGGTATTCATGTTCTATCCCAGATAGAGTGCATGAAATCGCACTGGGATTTTTTGATGGAATACTCATAATGACTAAGTTTCCACTGGCATCGGTCAAAGTCAGTATTTGCTTGACAAAAAACTGTGGGGTAGTGCCGTTCACTCTTGTTTTGTATGGATCATCTTCCAATCTTACCCGAGTGACTTTTAATTTTAAGTCTGTCAGCTTTTCTCCTAATTCTCCCAGATAGCGGCTGGGTGAACGCTTCTCCCTCGACTTTCTTATCATTATGTCCAAATGTATGGAATAATAAGCTTGTGCTATTTTGACGAAACGTTCCTGTTTAGGTATTTTGGGAATGAATTTGTACGCTACCCAACTTAGGTAAGCGGGATCTATCTTGAGGATTTCATGGAGAAAATGTCCCCGGTATTTTCCGAAGAAGATAAGGTCGTCACCATTACTCTGCATTCTTTTCTCATTGTAATCTACCAGGATGATACAACGTCTCGAATAATAAAACATCGTGCTGGCCATCCGCAGGGAGTCGTTGATGTCCGGTGACAGGTCATGTATATAAAGAATGGATTGTTTTTCGGGCAGGGGAGAGTACAGCCAAAGGGAATAGTTTGGTTTCCCCGGTCGGGGCAACACCACCAGGTAGACTCCTACCTCTTTAAAAGAGGCTCTGCCCCGGTTGTACTCATTCAATTTGGCATACAATAAGGCTTGCTCGTTTTCGGAAATGCCCGGTAATCTTGGGTTAGCCATAATTGTTCTCGCTTTTGGTATATTTCAAATATAAGGATTTTCTTTCAGAAAAGCAATTTTTCTCTTTGAAATCTCGTACATTTGTATCCATGTAAATTTTCAAAATTCGAATGGAAGAACGAAATAAGAGAGTATTGGTAGGTATGAGTGGTGGCATAGACAGCACCGCTACTTGCTTGATGCTGCAAGAACAAGGATACGAGATCGTGGGAGTTACTATGCGTGTGTGGGGAGATGAACCGCAGGATGCCAGAGAGTTGGCTGCACGGATGGGGATTGAACATTATGTGGCAGATGAACGTATTCCTTTTAAAGAGACCATTGTAAAAAACTTCATAGACGAATATAAGCAGGGGCGTACGCCGAATCCGTGCGTGATGTGCAATCCGTTGTTTAAGTTCCGTGTTTTGACAGAGTGGGCGGACAAGTTGAATTGTGCATGGATTGCTACCGGACATTATTCACGGTTGGAAGAGAAAAACGGATACACGTATATAGTAGCCGGAGATGATGATAAGAAAGACCAGTCGTATTTCCTTTGGAGATTGGGACAGGAAGTGCTGAAGCGTTGTATCTTTCCGTTGGGAGATTATACGAAAGTGAAAGTTCGCGAGTATCTTGCGGAGAAAGGATATGAGGCAAAGTCGAAAGAAGGGGAAAGTATGGAAGTCTGCTTTATTAAAGGAGATTATCGTGATTTTCTTCGTGAACAGTGTCCTGAACTGGATAGTGAAATCGGGCCGGGATGGTTTGTCAACTCTGAAGGGGTGAAGTTGGGGCAACATAAAGGGGCGCCTTATTATACAATCGGTCAGCGTAAGGGATTGGAGATTGCTTTAGGAAAGCCGGCCTATGTATTGAAAATCAACCCGCAGAAAAATACCGTGATGCTTGGGGATGCCGACCAATTAAAAACAGAATACATGTTGGCGGAGCAGGATAAGATTGTGGATGAACAGGAACTGTTCGGATGTGAGAATCTGACAGTACGGATTCGTTATCGCAGTCGTCCTATCCCCTGCCGGGTGAAAAGATTGGAAGACGGACGTCTGTTAGTACGTTTCCTCGAAACGGCTTCGGCCATTGCCCCGGGACAATCTGCCGTGTTTTATGACGGGAGACGAGTGCTGGGAGGAGCTTTCATTGCTTCTCAAAGAGGAATCGGGTTGGTGATTATAGAAAATGAAGGATTATGATTGATTAAAAAGAAAGATAACTTATGAAGAAGTTTATAGTATTGATTCTCGCTTTAAATATGTATTTGGGTGTGTTTGCACAGTTTACTCCGGAGGATACCTTAAAATATCGAATTAGCCTGAAAGACAAGGCGGCTACAGACTATTCCTTGCAGAAACCGGAAAAGTATTTGTCTATGAAATCTATAGAGCGTCGAAAGAAACAAGGATTACCCATTGATTCCACGGATTTGCCGGTCTGTAAGAAATATGTAGATGCCATACGGAAGACAGGTGTCCATGTACTCGTTACCGGGAAGTGGGATAATTTTGTTACTGTTTCTTGCAATGATAGTACTTTGATTGACGAAATAGCAAAGTTGCCTTTTGTACGTTCCACGGAAAGAGTGTGGAAAGGTATCACACAAAGAGCCCTTCAAAGAGATTCGTTAATAAATAAACCGGTGCGTACCGATAGCCTTTACGGTCCTGCAATCACACAGGCGGCAATGAGCCGTGTCAATCTTCTGCATGATGCGGGCTTTAAGGGACAGGGAATGACTATTGCCGTAATTGATGCCGGATTCCATAATGTGGATAAGATTGATGCAATGAAAAATATCCGTATTCTTGGGGTGCGTGACTTTGTGAATCCGGAAGCGGATATTTATGCTGAAAGTAGCCATGGAATGTCTGTATTATCCTGTATGGCCATGAATCAGCCGAATGTGATGATTGGCACAGCTCCTGAAGCTTCTTATTGGTTGCTGCGTAGTGAGGACGAATATTCGGAGAATCTGGTAGAACAGGATTACTGGGCGGCAGCCATTGAGTTTGCCGATAGTGTAGGAGTGGATTTGGTGAATACATCGCTTGGATATTATTCATTTGACGATCCTGCGAAGAATTATAGATATCGTGACTTGAATGGTCATTATGCGTTGATGTCTCGTGAAGCTGCGAAGGCAGCCGATAAAGGAATGGTCGTTGTTTGCAGTGCCGGAAATTCGGGGGCAGGTTCGTGGAAGAAAATTACCCCTCCGGGAGACGCAGAGAATATAATAACGGTAGGAGCTGTAAATAAAAGGGGGGAGCTGGCACCATTTTCTTCTGTTGGAAATACGGCTGACGGACGTGTGAAACCGGATGTAGTGGCTGTCGGTCTGAATTCGGATGTGATGGGAACAGATGGTAATCTTCGCCGTGCCAACGGAACCTCTTTCTCTTCTCCGATTATGTGTGGTATGGTAGCTTGTCTGTGGCAGGCTTGTCCGAAGCTGACAGCGAAGCAGATTATAGATTTGGTACGTCAATCGGGTGATAGAGCCGATTTCCCGGATAACATATATGGATATGGTATTCCCGATTTGTGGAAGGCTTATCTTAACTTTTCTTCCAAGGAAAAGAAATAATGTGACTGCTGTATGATAAACGCTATGAATAAGTCGAAGCAATCTGACTCCCTCTCTTTGGGAGAGGGTGGGGAGAGGCTTTCTCTTTTAGAGCTGAATGCACTCGTCCGCCGTAGTCTGGAGCAATGCCTGCCTGATGAATATTGGATACAGGCAGAGTTGAGCGATGTCCGTTCCAATACGACAGGGCATTGCTATCTGGAATTCGTGCAGAAAGATCCTCGTAGCAATAATCTCGTAGCCAAGGCACGCGGTATGATTTGGAATAATATCTACCGTTTGTTGAAGCCTTATTTTGAGGAAACTACAGGGCAGCTATTTACTTCCGGCATTAAGGTGTTGGTGAAAGTAACAGTTCAGTTTCATGAACTGTACGGTTACAGTCTGACAGTGCTTGACATTGATCCTGCTTATACATTGGGAGATATGGCTCGTCGTCGCCGGGAAATATTATTACAGTTGGAAGAGGAGGGAGTGTTGACGCTGAATAAAGAGCTTGAGATACCGGTTCTTCCCCAGCGTATTGCTGTCATCTCTTCGGCTACTGCGGCCGGATATGGAGATTTCTGTCATCAGTTGCAGCATAATCCGGGCGGGTTCTTTTTCTATACGGAGCTTTTTCCGGCTTTAATGCAGGGAAATCAGGTAGAAGAATCAGTGTTGGCGGCTTTGGATCGTATTAATGCCCGCATCAATGAATTTGATGTAGTAGTCATCATTCGTGGTGGTGGAGCTACTTCCGATTTGTCCGGCTTTGATACTTATCTATTGGCAGCTGCATGTGCGCAATTTCCGTTACCTATCATTACTGGTATTGGGCATGAACGCGATGATACAGTGCTTGATTCCGTTGCTCATACCCGGGTAAAAACTCCTACGGCTGCTGCCGAACTCCTGATTCACCGGGTAGGGGAAGTTGCGGAGCATCTGGAAGAATTATCTATGCGTATTCAACAAGGAGCTTATATGCTTCTTGATCTGGAACGACGAAGGTTGGAAACTCTCCAAACCCGTATTCCCAATCTTGTTCATCGCAAACTTGCGGACGCTCGTTTTTTTTTGCTGGTAGCAAAGAAAGATTTGTCACAGGTGACGAAAGCATTAGTGGCCCGTCAATCTCACCGTCTGGAACTTTTGCAACAACGAATAGCGGACGCTTCTCCGGATAAACTCTTGAGTCGTGGATATAGTATTACAATAAAAGACGGGAAAGCGGTGACGGATGTATCTTCACTGAAGCCGGGAGACCATTTGATAACCCGGTTATCGAAAGGAGAAGTTCGATCGGTGGTAGAAAAGTAACTATCCACCAAACGTGTATTTGTAAAAACATTAATCATTAAATATCAATCATCGTGGCAGCAAAAAAAGAAACATATTCCCAAGCGATGGAACGTCTTGAAAAGATCGTTCGCCAGATAGATAACAACGAACTGGATATCGACATTTTGAGTGAGAAAATAAAAGAAGCCAATGAAATTATTGCCTTTTGCAAGGATAAACTGACAAAAGCCGACCGGGAAGTCGAAAAATTATTGCAAGAAAAGAGGCAATCTGAAGAATAAAAGTTATTTTTGCGTTTCAATGCATAGAAAATAAACTAATACATAACAATATGAAAGAAATAGACTGGGCGAATCTGTCGTTTGGATATATGAAGACAGATTACAATGTGAGAATCAATTTCCGTAATGGTGCATGGGGAGAACTGGAGGTAAGCAGTGAAGAACACCTTAATTTGCACATGGCGGCAACCTGTTTACATTATGGTCAGGAAGCCTTTGAAGGACTGAAAGCATTCCGTGGAAAAGATGGTAAAGTTCGTATTTTCCGTTTGGAAGAAAATGCTGCCCGTTTGCAATCTACTTGCCAGGGAATTCTGATGGCAGAACTTCCGACAGAACGATTCAAAGAAGCAATCTTGAAAGTGGTGAAGCTGAATGAACGCTTTATTCCTCCTTATGAAACCGGTGCTTCTCTTTACATTCGTCCGCTATTGATTGGAACAAGTGCCCAGGTAGGCGTACATCCTGCAGATGAGTATATGTTTGTAGTATTTGTAACTCCGGTAGGACCGTATTTCAAAGGTGGCTTCTCTACCAATCCGTACGTTATCATTCGTGAGTTTGACCGTGCCGCTCCTCATGGAACAGGTATTTATAAAGTGGGTGGTAACTATGCAGCCAGTCTTCGTGCTAACAAGAAAGCGCACGATTTGGGCTATTCCTGCGAGTTCTATCTTGATGCGAAAGAAAAGAAATATATCGATGAATGTGGTGCTGCCAATTTCTTCGGTATTAAGGATAATACGTATATCACTCCGAAATCATCTTCTATCTTGCCTTCTATTACCAATAAGAGTTTGATGCAGTTGGCAGAAGATATGGGTATCAAGGTAGAACGCCGTCCGATACCGGAAGAAGAACTGGAAACATTTGAGGAAGCAGGTGCTTGTGGTACTGCTGCAGTAATCAGCCCGATTCAACGTATCGATGATTTGGAAAACGGAAAATCTTATGTGATCTCTAAAGACGGTAAGCCGGGACCAATCTGTACAAAATTGTATAATAAGCTCCGTGGAATTCAGTATGGCGACGAACCGGATACGCATGGCTGGGTAACAATAGTGGAATAACTATATTTTTGAAATGACACATTTATCAATTAATATTATTCATTATGTTAAAACAAAATTCAGAATTGCGTGCGCAGGCACGTGAGGCACTTCGAGGCAAGTGGCCTATGGCAGCTGTTGCTGCACTTATTTATTCAGTTATAGCCGGCGGTTTATCAGCTATTCCTTTGATTGGAGGGTTATGCTCATTATTTGTCGGACTACCGGTTGCGTACGGTTTTACTATTGTAATGCTTGGCGTATGTAGAGGCAAAGACATTGACTTTGGTACTTTGTTCGAAGGTTTCCAAGATTATGGACGTATTTTTGTCACTAAGTTGCTTCAGATGGTCTATACAGTTTTGTGGTCACTGTTGCTGCTTATACCGGGTATCATTAAGGCTTATTCTTATGCAATGACCGACTTTATCTTGAAAGATGAACCGGAAATGAAAAACAATGCAGCTATTGAGAAAAGTATGGCTATGATGGAAGGAAACAAGATGAAGTTGTTCATGCTTGATTTAAGCTTCATTGGCTGGGCCATCCTTTGTATCTTTACTTTTGGTATTGGATTTCTTTTCCTGCAACCGTATGTTGCTATTTCCCGTGCTGCTTTCTATGAAGATTTGAAAGCACAACAAGGCGGAAATGTGGAAGTAGACGTTGAAGTGAATGTTGAGATTTGATAAGACGAATCATTCAGCACTATAGAAGAATGGAGCATGGAGAAATCTGTGCTCCATTTCTTTTTGTCGGTTGCATCAAAATCAGTACCTTTGCGATCTAATCAGGATTGATATGGGAAAGAATAAATTAGAAAAGTTTGCCGATATGGCAAGTTATCCGCACGTATTCGAATATCCTTATTCGGCGGTAGATAATGTGCCTTTTGATATGAAGGGGAAATGGCATAAAGAGTTTTTTAAAAACGATCATCCGATTGTGCTCGAACTGGGTTGTGGACGTGGTGAGTATACCGTCGGTCTGGGTAAGATGTTTCCCGAAAAGAACTTTATAGCAGTGGATATAAAAGGCGCCCGTATGTGGACGGGAGCGACGGAGTCATTACAGGCCGGAATGAAGAATGTCGCTTTCCTGCGTACCAATATTGAAATCATCGAACGTTTTTTTGCCGAAGGCGAAGTGAGTGAAATATGGCTTACTTTCTCTGATCCGCAAATGAAGAAAGCAACCAAACGACTGACCTCTACCTATTTTATGGAACGGTATCGTAAATTCTTGCAGCCGAATGGCATTATCCACCTGAAAACGGACAGCAACTTCATGTTTACCTATACGAAATACATGATTGAGGCAAACAAACTTCCCGTTGAGTTTATGACTGAAGATTTATATCATTCTGGTCTGGTAGATAATATTCTCGGTATTAAGACCTATTATGAACAACAATGGCTGGATCGTGGTTTAGATATTAAGTATATCAAATTCCGGCTTCCGCAGGAAGGTAAACTACAAGAACCGGATGTGGAAATAGAGCTTGATCCCTATCGTAGCTATAACCGTAGCAAGCGTAGCGGATTGAATACAAGCAAATAATTCTCCAGCAGTAAATAGTAATTAAATCGTATAATTGTAAATCGTCAAATAGTAAATAAAATGACTCTCTATCCTAAATTGATATTGGATGCATTGGCAACGGTGCGTTATCCTGGTACGGGAAAGAATTTGGTGGAAGCGGAGATGGTTGCCGATAATCTTCGTATTGATGGTATGACTGTCAGCTTTTCATTGATTTTTGAGAAACCGACTGATCCGTTTATGAAATCAATGTTGAAAGCTGCGGAAACAGCTATTCATACGTATGTCTCTCCTGATGTGCAGGTAACAATCACAACAGAGAGTAAGCAAGCCGCTCGTCCGGAAGTTGGCAAGCTCCTTCCGCAAGTGAAGAATATAGTCGGTATATCTTCCGGTAAAGGTGGCGTGGGTAAGTCTACGGTGTCTGCGAACCTGGCAGTTGCTCTGGCTAAATTAGGCTATAAGGTTGGTTTGCTCGATGCAGATATTTTCGGTCCTTCCATGCCTAAGATGTTTCAGGTGGAGGATGCACGCCCCTATGCTGAACGTATAGATGGTCGTGACATGATTATTCCGGTAGAGAAATATGGAGTGAAATTATTGTCTATCGGTTTCTTTGTCGATCCGGATCAGGCAACTTTGTGGCGTGGTGGAATGGCAAGTAATGCATTGAAACAGTTGATAGCTGATGCAGCCTGGGGAGATTTGGATTATTTCCTGATAGACCTTCCTCCCGGAACCAGTGACATTCATTTGACGGTTGTTCAAACATTAGCCATGACAGGAGCGATTGTTGTCAGCACTCCGCAAGCGGTTGCTTTGGCAGATGCTCGTAAGGGAATCAATATGTTCACCAATGATAAGGTAAATGTACCTATTCTCGGTTTGGTTGAGAATATGGCTTGGTTTACTCCCGCTGAACTTCCCGAGAATAAATACTATATCTTTGGTAAAGAAGGTGCCAAGAAACTGGCTGAAGAAATGAATGTTCCTTTGTTGGGACAGATTCCTATCGTGCAAAGCATCTGTGAAGGAGGAGATAATGGTACTCCTGTTGCGTTGGATGAAGACTCCGTGACCGGACGTGCTTTCTTATCCCTGGCTGCCAGTGTCGTTCGTCAGGTAGATCGCCGGAATGTAGAGATGGCTCCAACTCAAATTGTAGAAATGCATAAATAAAGATGGTGGGGAGTTTGGAGGACTTTTGGCCTCCCACTCGTAGGATATAAAAAGGAGCTGTCTAACGAGTCCTGAATATTGAAAATCACCCACGCTATAACTATCTGTAGCGTGGGTGAAATTGTAAATGAGGGACTTGTTAGACAGCCCTTTTTCTTTATTGATTTATTAGGTTTGAATTACTTATTCATAGCCTTCATTAACTGTTCTTTCATCGTGTCTACTCCCGGAAAACCTGTTTGCTTAAAGGTGATATTACCCTCCGGATCAACAACAAAGTAGGTAGGAACTCCCTGTATGTTGAAATTGGACATCAGAAAACTCCATTGCTCATTTGTCACACGGAAATGTTCACCATGAATATCGGTAATCATATTTTCCCAAGTACCTTTGGGAGAAGTCTCGCCTGTGATGTAAAGGTAGATAATATCCATATCTTTTAATTCCTCTTTCATGGGAAGAATAGCTTTATTAGCCGTGCGGCAAGGACCACACCATGTTGCCCAGAAATCAACTAACAATGTGTGTCCCCGGAATTTAGAGATAATGGAGGGAAATAAATCCTCATTGGAGACTTGTCCGGCTTCGTTCACTGTGAATCCTGTCTTTCTTTTGTTCAATTCAATTTTCTTTATGATTTCTTTGTTCGTTTGGTTAAGCATCTCGGCATAAACCGGAGAAGAAAAAGTTTTTAATTCGGCATGCTGTTCTGTTGTTAACGGGGTGAAATTTTTGATGGATTGATACAGCTTATTAAATTTAATATTATCAAATAAGGGTCCCTGTCCTGTTCCTAGTGTCTCCTCAAGTACCTTTTGAGAATCTGGCAGGAAGCTTATCAAATAAATCGTCGATGCGTAATATTTGCCGTATAGAGCTTTAAGAGTGTTGATAGAACTGAATTCCTTTAATATGTCATAGTATCCTTTAGGAGTATTGATGCGGGTATTATAAAAATAATCGTCTGTCTGTTCCCTATTCAGTTTATTGACAGCAATATGTGCTGATTTTAGTTCTCTCTCCGTCATAGCGATTTTGCCAGTCGCATCCAGATCTACCAGGATATTTAATAGCTCTTTGCACGCATTACTGTATTGGGATTGCGCGATTTCTTTTCGAATAGATGGAAGGCGCTCAAGTACATAAGCTTTATATTCATCTGCACTTTTCCCGACAATGTCGTTGTACATATCCATGTAATAAACGCTTTTTAATATAATGTTTATATCTACTGAAGCTAATTCTTGTTGTAGGCTAGCCAGATAACCATTGAAGTATACAGGCTCTCCATATGTTTTATCTTTTCTTTGTAGATGTGCTTGTCTGCGGCAAAGTTCTTTCGTATTTATAATGAGTGATGTCTCTTCATTGGGAGCTATCAGACATTCAATCCAACCAAAAGGAAATTCCAATGCTACGCTTGTAACAGATACCACTTTTAATTCCGCCAGGAAAGTGCCGTCTTCCTTGATTTTTATGATATTCTGTTCGTTGTGGATATTCAGTGCAGGACTTTCTATGTGCATCTTCACTTGCTTTATCATCTCTTTTTGATAGTCCAGTATTTTTCCTTTAAGAGTAGCAGTTCCGTAGGCCAACTTAGGAGTCGGCAATATCGCTTTCTTATTTATTTTGTGTACGACTGCTTCTTTGGGAAGTTTCTGTTTATAGAATGCATCCTTATCCAGTTGTATGCCCCATATCTTATATGCTCCGTCAAAATCCCCTTCCGAGAAATCCAGACTGGTCACATTTTCGGGTATGGGAGGAAATAACAATTGGAATTCCGCTTCTCCTGATTCCGGCATCCAGAACTCCTTGTCTAATGTGATTCCAATTCCTCTTCGAATGGGATAAAGCATTCCATTGTTGTCTTTCAGGAAACTGCCCGTTGCTATTTTTATCCAATATTTAGGATGATAGAAAGCCTTTATATACACTGTTGTCACTGTATCACTCATGACAATTTTATCGACCTCGATACTGTTGGAGCTCCATGCTAGAAAAGGAGGACGCTCGATCACTCTGTCTTTGGCTTGTATGATGCAGGTCATGCAGCATATCAAACCAATAATCCATACGAATCTTTTCATGTGAATAATGTTTTGTTACATGAGCAAATATAAGGATCTTTTTATAACTATCCTTGTAAACAGCTGAAAAAGAAATGTTTTTTTGAGCACCGGGGAAGGATACGTTCGGCACTGGGGGAGGAGGGTGCTCCCCACCGATGAACGCCCCTTTCCTTACCGATGAGGAAAGGGAGCGGTACCGGGGAAAGAATTTACTGTAATCTGAATACGATAGGAATGGTATACTTGACAGAAACAGGCTGTCCTTTTTGCATTCCTGGTTCCCATTTAGGCATATTACCTACTACGCGTACAGCCTCTGCATCCAGTGACGGAGATACACTGCGTAAGACTTTGATATTCGACAAACTTCCGTCTTTACCAATAACCATCTGTATGATGACTCTGCCTTGCTCTTTACTTTTTTGAGCGATGACGGGATATTTGATACTTCTAGCCAGATATTGGAACAGGCCGGCTTGTCCTCCCGGAAATTTGGGCATTGCTTCTACCACGGTGAATACTTCATCCTCATTTTCTCCTTTTACACTGCCTCCCTCTGGAGTTGGATCATCTTTTGCAGCATAGCCCACCACCACTACTTCATCCATGTCGGACTGCTTTACCTCTTCCGCTTTGGGAAGCTCCGGACCAGTAAGTCTGAAAGCAACAGGAACTGTAAATTTCACGTTCACCGCTTCTCCCCTTTGTTTACCGGGTTTCCATTTAGGCATGGCGGCAATTACACGCATGGCTTCTTTGTCGAGATACGGATTGACACTTCGTTCCACTTTCGTATCGGCTATAGTTCCGTCCTTTTTAACAGTAAAGCTTACAATCACGCGTCCTTGTGCGCCGATTGCATGTGCTTCAGCCGGATATTTGACATTCTTCGACAAGTAATCCATCAGTGCCTGTGCTCCTCCCGGAAAATCTGGCATTTCTTCTACAACTTGGAAGACAACGGAATCTGGTACACTTTTGATTTGAGTTTCCGTCATTTCCTTTCCTTGCTTATCCAGTGGAAGTGTAGTTCCTTGAATTTCTTCTATAGGAAGTTCCGGAATATCCGTGGTTTCAGCTTGTGTGGCAGCTTCTTCTGTTGCTTGCCCCATCATTTCTTTGGCAAATTTTTCAGTAGTACGTGCCACCATTTCGATGTTACTGACAATCATTAAGATAGCAGCCAAGGGAAGAAACATCAGATATTTTGTTCTTCCTATTTCTTTCGTTCTTCGTTTATTCATCATTTTAATACGATTTTTGAGTGGTAAAACATTGAAACTATTTGATAAATTTGCTGCAGCCTTGTGATGTGCCAGTCCCAATAAATGGTACTGGTATGATTTACTATCATGTCCCGTCTCCAATACATGGTGATCTGCCAGGTATTCGAGGTTTCCTCTGACTTCCCGTTTCATCAGCCAGATAAATGGATTGAACCAGCAAAAGATACACATTATCTCGCTGATAAGTACGTCTACCGAATGGTATTGACGGACGTGTGTCTCTTCATGAGTAATGATTTCACTGATTTCAGATTCCGTATGTGATTGTGGGTGTATGAATATCCAGTGGAAGAAAGAAAAAGGGCCGGTTTCCTTCTTTAATAGATGTACGCGTACTCCTTGTATCTTGCTTTTTGAGCATTGGAAGTGTAACCGGATGATGCTACCCAGTTGTACAAAGAAGCGTGTAGCTAGTGATAACATTCCGCTCCAATAGATAATTTTTGCGAACTGTATGATAACCTCTTGCCAGTTCATTGCAGGCTCTTGTAAAGGAGTAACTACTTGCTCCGGAAGTATGATGGTTGCATAAAGATCTGCCATTGCCACCATTGGTTCGTGAGCTTTTATCCATCCCTGAATATTCAGCAAAGGATAAAGCAAGGAGATAGCGAAGAAACATAGCAAAGCCATCCTGCGCCAATGGAAGAAGGTGTCTTTATGAAAAAACAACCGATAGAATGCGTAGAACAGAGCTATCGCTACATTTATCTTTAGAAAATAAGCCAGTTCCGGAGTCATGGTGATGAATGTTTTCTATTAATTTTCTTTTCCTTTTTCAATGAGTTCGATAATATCTTTGAGATCATCGGTCGAAATTTTCTGGTCTTTGGCAAAGAAAGAAACCATCTCTTTGTAAGAGTTCTCAAAGTAGTTACGAACTACACCACTCATAAAATGGCGTTTATATTCATTTTCGCGAATGGCAGGAGTATATTGGTAGGTATTACCCACACGTTTCGGTGTGACATATCCTTTTCGCTCGAGGTTCTTCACGATAGATGCTACTGTGGTATAAGGAGGTGCCGGTTGCGTATACTTTGCAACAATGTCTTTTACGAAACAGCATTGTAACTCCCAAATGTAGATCATTACTTCTTCTTCTTGTATAGTTAACTTTTCCATGGAGATGTTGTTTAATTACGAATACTTCGCAAATCTACGAATATTTCGTAAACAGCCAGTAGATAGTTGGTTAATAATTGTGAATGTGTAAATTTTGCAAGAATATTTTGATTGCATTGTTGCCTGGAAATTAGTTAAGCATAAAAAAAGACCGGATAAACATTATTTTTTTCTATATAGTCACTCTTTAATAACCTTTATGCAAAAAATAGACTATCAAGGATTTTTTTATATAAAATAAATGAAATATATTTGCGGCTACGAAACATACGTTAAATATGGAAGGGTGCGTTTCAATACTTTAATCAGTTACGAATAATTCCCCGCACCTCAAACAGGACTATTAACTAATAATGCCAACCAAAGGGAAGAGGGAGGCAAACTAAAAAATGAATGATATGAAAAAAGGTTTGATTTTTGTGCTATTTGCACTTGTTTCTATCGTTTCTTATTCTCAAATTTCTTGGAATGCCAAAGTGGGTATGAACATGAGTAACTACACTGGGGATATGGATACTGACATGAAGATTGGATTTAATGTAGGTGTTGGTATGGAATATCAGTTCTCTGATATGTGGTCTATCCAACCTTCTTTGATGCTTACTCAAAAAGGTGCAAAAATAAAAGAAGATGGTGAGACTATGAAGTTTAATCCTATGTATCTTGAGATTCCTGTTTTGGCAGCTGCAAGATTTGCTGTTGCTGACAATCAGAACATCGTTGTGAAAGCTGGTCCTTATTTTGCATTTGGTGTTGCCGGAAAGGTAAAAGTTGGTGATGACAAAGCTGATTTCTTTGGTGATGGTGATGATCAATTTGGTGGAAAAAGATTTGATTGTGGTATTGGTGTAGGTGTTGCTTATGAAATCGGTAAATTCTTTGTAGGTCTGGATGGTGAATTCGGCTTTACTAATGTAGTTGATTTCAAATCAGACGGGGTAAGTAATCCTAAGAACATGAACTTCTCTATTGGTGTAGGTTACAAGTTCTAAACTTATTATACTCTCTTTATAATATCTCTAAAATCCCTCGTTCTATACTCTCTTGGAACGGGGGATTTTTCTGTCTTTATATAAAAAGAAAAACGGCATATCTCCATTGAAAGGATACACCGTTAATTCTCTCTCTTGCAATTCTTACTCATTAATCACTTATCTGCTTGGATAAGTTTGCTTTCTCTTTTAATTCTTTGTATCTCTCTATTGCATGTTTGCGACTCATTAGTATTTGCCAGCGGTATACCCAACAGGTGGTCAGGAAATAAATACCAGCTTGTAGCCATAAAGCTTTATATTCAAAAGCTACTTCACTAAGAGTGGCTCCCATATTGTTGATTTTTACAAAGCCGTTAATTCCAAACGTTGAGGGGAAGATGTAGGATACATACTTCCAAAACGGAGGAATAGCTGCCCCCGGCCAGGAAATACCGGAAATAAATAACAAGGGGACTGATGTGAATACAAAAATCAGCATACACGTTTCCCGGTTGCGAATGGCAATGGAAGCTGTCATCGCAAAGAAAATACAAGCCGCAAGATAGGGGACAACGAATAATATTAATGAACCGGGTTGTCCTATTTGGTTGAGGCTAAACAATCTTGGAACTACATAAAGTACGTAGAAAGCTACCAATATATAAACCAGAAAATAACTCAATCCTTTTCCTAATACAATTCGTAACGTTCCGTTGTAATGACGGTTGATAGGTACAAGATCCCTAAATCTGTTGTTCTCACGAGCAGTTCCTGCGGCGAGACCGATGCCGAGCAATAATGTCTGTTGGATAATCAATACCAATACAGCAGGAATCAGAAAAGCGGCGAATCCGGCAGTAGGGTTGAAGATGGAAATCTCTTCATATTCTATCGGATAAGCGGTGATTTCATCCTGACGATCGGTCGTGTTTCCGCTACGTGCAATTTTGATGTCCTTGTTCATATCCAGAGAAACGGCAGTGTTGGCAAGAAGCATCGATTTATAGTATAACAATCCGCTCATATCGCAATAGATGCTGACCTGTGTCTGCTTTCCTTTTGCGATATTGTCGCTGAAATCCGAAGGGATATAAATGATACCATACGCACGCCGGTTCTTCAGCATTTGTTTGGCCTCTTCCATATCGGCACAGTAAGAGACGATTTGAATATCGGGTGTGGCATCTACCTTGCGTAGATATTCACGGCTAAGAGATGAATGCGAATCGTCTACAACAACAGCAGGAACTTCACGCACTACTTCGTTGTCATAAATGAAACTATACAACAACGGATAACCTAGTGGGACGAGTATGAAAAATATCAGTACCCCCTGGTCGCGGAAAGTTGTCTGAAACTCCCGCTTCCAGATATAAAACAGGTCATTGATGCCTTGGGCTATCTTGTCTTTTAATTTTATATCTTTCATTTAGGGTATATATTTATAGTAAACCAATGCTTCCTTCAGGCGATGAACCACAAAGAAAGGGAGCATCATAAATATTAATAGTGCCATATAGTTGGTCCATGAGTAAGCCATGCTATATCCGTTGAGCGCTTGATCGACGTAAATAAGGAAATAATGCCGCAACGGGAATAGGTTACTCAAAGCCTGTAGAACAGGGTGCATAGCCATGACCGGGAATGAAAATCCGGAAATGGAGAATGATATGACTCCCCACAGGGAGGCGAAACTTAATCCGAGTCGTAGAGTCGGCAGAGTTCCTATCATGACAATGCCACAACATTGAGATGCCAATACGAGACACAGTGTGGCGAATATCATCGGGAATATGCCGCTATTGCAAGGAAAATGCAGGAATCCATACAGGTATACATTATAAAATATACCCATAATGAAAAAGACTATTGTATGGGGAAGCAGTTTCCCAGCCAATGCAATGTAAATGGAGTTGTTGCTCATCCGTAGCCATTCTCGGGCAGTACGATCCTTGATTTCCACACCGATTGAATAAACGGTAACCATAAATATTAATAGCATGAGTACCCCCGGTATCAGTGTATTGCATAAGTATACCGAATAGTTCAGCCACGGATTATTTAGTGGGTGTGTATCAATTACGATCGGTTGCAGATAAGCCATAGCCTGATCCTCTGTCGCACCTTTGGCATACAGCATCGTCCGGGCCGCAGCTCCGGAGGTGAGTTCTCCCATCATTTTCATGTCCCTGAACAATAGAGAGCCTGCAATCAGGTATGAGTAATTGGTGTAGAAAGAGATCGTTGGCTGCCGTTGGCTTTGTGCCTCTGCCGATAAACCCTTGGGGAGATAGAAGAATCCGTAGATTTTTCCCTCCTGCATGGCAATACGTGCATCTGTTACATTGCTGTAATGAGCTACAACCCCTGTCTGCGAAAAAGCATCCAGGTTGCGGACAATATTACGGGAAGTAGACGAATCATCCATGTCCACCACTCCCGCAGGCAAATCCTTGGGAAGCCCCGAATCCATTAAAGTGGTGAAGAATATATAGCAAAACAGCGGGGCGATGACCATACAGAAGAGATAGAGCGGACGTGATACCAACCGCCGGCACTCTCTTTGCATGACCTGCCACAAAGCTATATATTTCTTTTCTCTCTCTTTCATGGTCATTTACTTGTCAATGATAACAGACATACCCGGACGGAGATTTTCCACCTTTTCTACCGGAGAAGCTTTCACCTCGAATGTTTTCAGATCGAACTGTCCGGTGGTTTTGGTTGCTTTCCAAGCAGCATAAGTGCCTAAATCTTTCAGATAGTATACTTTGAGTTGGATCTTTTTATTATCCAAAGCAGGAATGACAGCCTCGAACTCCGAACCCATCGTCAGGTTCTTCAGCAGATCTTCGCGTACATTGAATGTTACCCACATATCGTTGAGTTCAGCGATATTCATGATAGGAGCACCGGTACCAACCAATTCGCCTACCTTCGGGAATATTTCAGAAACTTCCCCGGCAGCCGGAGCGATGAGATAAGTTTCCTTAATATACGATTCAACTTCGGCAACAGCTCCTTTCGCCCGGTTTACCAAAGCTTCCGCAGCCATCTTATCTTCACGTTCGGCTCCATTCTTCGCCATGGTATATTGTGCTTTGGCAGCTTTCTCTGTTGCAATACTTGCATCCCGTTGCGCAGTCACTTCATCCAGCTTCTGTGCAGGCATCACTCCCTGTTCATAGAGATTCTTGATGCGTTGGTATGATTTCTCGGCAATGGTAACGCCTGCTTGGGCTTTTTGCCACATTTCATAAGCTGCCTGGATTTGTTCCTCCCGTGCGCCTTTGATTGCTTTTTCATTTTGTGCCTGTGCAGCTGCTTCAGCAGCACGTGCCTGTTCCATTTTTGCTACCACGTCAGGAGCTTCCAAAATGGCTAGTGTATCCCCGGCATTGACACTTTGCCCTTCTTTCACGCGAAATTCCAGTATACGTCCCGGAACTTTACTTGAAACGCGATATTCGGTAACTTCAGCCTGTCCCTGTATAATTTCAGGACCTTTGCGGAGCATGAAGAAGCCAACGACTGCAACGATTGCAATAACTCCCAACAGAGTAAGGAATGCAAGCAGCATATTGCTGTTTTGTGATTTTATAGGTGCCATATTAATATGAATTTAAATGATAGTTGATAAATGATAAGTGATAAATGATAAGTGATAGGTGATAAATGATAGTTGATAGATGATAACTGATAACTATCATTTATCAACTATCAACTATTTCAGAGTTCCCAAAGATTTCTTCAGATAGATTTCCGTCAGCTTCACATCTATTTGCGCGTCAATCTTTTCTGAATGAGCAGACAACCATGCTGTTTGTGCTTCAAGAACATTGCTGGTGGCAATCACTCCTTCTTTAAAACCAAGTGTTGCATAGCGTAGATTTTCTTCCGCTTTTTCCATGTTTTTAGAAGACATTACCAATTTCTTACCGGCTTCTTTTACCTTGAATGCGGCTTGATTGACCTGTAATTCTATTTTTTCACGAGCATCCTGAAGTTGATACTGTGCAATACGAGCTTCGGCTTTTGCCGCTCTGGTTTTATAAATACCTTCTCCCCAGTGCCATATAGGTATCTGTACCATCACTCCCACATTCCACATACCTTTGAACTTGTTTTCAAAGCTATTGAAAACCGAGGGATTGGTTACCATATAATTTCCCATCAATGCGATGGATGGAAGATGTTCTGCACGGGTTACATTTACTTTCTGTTTATAAATCTGCGTTGCCAATTCGAGGCTACGTATTTCCGGACGATTCTCATAAGCGGTGGATAGATCGAAATGAGGGTCCGTTGTCAGTAATGGAATGTCTTCCATATTTTCGTCTGCCAGTGTGATGGGAGAACTAAGATCAATGCCACATAGTTGACACAACAACATTCGCGCAAGACTCAATCCGTCTTCCACTTTAGTCAGTGTCATTTCCGCTTCATTTACCTTGACGCGTACAGACAAACCGTCTGCTTTCGTAGCTACTCCTTCATTAATCATTTTCTCTACATCGCTGTCCAGCTGTTGCAAAAGCTTTAGATAACCTTCCGCCAACTTCTTTTTGTTAACCAGCGAAATAACTTGCCAGTAGGCTTGGTCCGTACTCATGATCACTTCCTGCATACCGCCGTGATGTTGTTCTTGGGCCAACTCTTCGGCATACTTTGTAATTTTGTTGTATGCACGGATCTTCCCACCCATATATAAGGGCTGTGTCAATGTAATGGCACCTGCATAGACATTTCGGGTGTCTGTGCGGAGCGCATCCACTAAAGAGTTTCCCGCTTGATCGAGAGCGGGTAGAGCTCCACTTAAAGAAGAAATAAGTGGCGCCAAGTCTGGGTATGCTGTTACAATCTCGTGTGCGGCCTGTTGGAAAGGCACAGCCAGATTCGTTCCTAATCCTGAAAGCGCAGCTTTCTGGTCATTATTTAATAATGAAAACTCTTTCTGGTTCCTCATGTAAGCTCCCGTTGCCGAGAAATTTGGCAAATAATTTGTAAATGCAGCTTTCCGTTGATAATGAGCAGCATTTATTTTTTCATTGCTTATCAACAAATCTTTGTTGTTGGCAAGAGCTAATGCGCGGCAACTATCCAGACTTAGAAAGCTCTGCGCTTTTACTGTAAAAGTGAAACTTAACAGAAATGTCAGAAAAAAAACTTTTTTCATCGCATCTTGCATATTAATAAGGTGATACTTCTATTTTAAATAACCCTGTTCTTATGTAATTTGTTTATTAAAGTAGTCAGTTTTTTTGTACTTGTTTACTTAAACAATAATTGCATAAACAACGATGCAAATGTATATGCTTTCTGTGAGAACTCAAAACGAATTAGCTTTTTTTAGAAATATAGTGGGGTTGGATTCTGTTGAAAAGAAAGAAGGCTGTTTCTCATGACGAGGAACAGCCTTTCTTGATATATAAAGTAAGGGGATTTTAATTACAGAGCACCTACTTCTTTCAAAGCAGCGTTCGTTCCGTGAACAGCTTTTGCGCTAGCTGCGAACTTAGCTTTTTCGTCTTCGTTCAGGTTCAGTTCAACGATCTTTTCGATACCGTTCTTGCCAAGGATTACAGGAACGCCGATGCAAAGATCTGATTCGCCGTATTCACCTTCCAATAATACAGAACAAGGAACCATCTTCTTTTGGTCGTGAAGGATAGATTCAACTACGAATGCTCCCGCTGCACCCGGTGCATACCATGCAGAAGTACCCAACAATTTAGTCAGTGTAGCACCACCTACCATTGTAGCAGCGGCAACTTCTTCCAGTTTTTCGGCAGAGATGAAGTTGGATACAGGCATACCTTTGTAAGTAGCGAAACGAGTCAAAGGAATCATAGTAGTATCACCGTGACCGCCGATAACCATACCTTCTACTTCGTTAGCGTTGCAACCGATAGCTTGAGACAAGAAATATTTGAAACGAGAGCTATCCAGAGCACCACCCATACCGATAACACGGTTTTTCGGCAGGCCCAGAGCTTTCAATGCCAAATAAGTCATTGTATCCATTGGGTTAGAGATAACAACGATGATAGCGTTAGGAGAATATTTCAACAGGTTTTCTGCTACCGATTTAACGATACCAGCGTTCACACCGATCAGTTCTTCACGAGTCATACCCGGTTTACGAGGAATACCTGAAGTAATCACAACAACGTCAGAGTTAGCAGTCTGAGCATAGTCGTTCGTGCAGCCTATCAATGTAGTGTCGAAACCCAACAATTGAGCTGTCTGCATCATATCCATTGCTTTACCTTCTGAAACGCCTTCTTTAACGTCCAGCATTACTACTTCGTCTGCTACTTCATTAAAAGCAAGTACATTTGCACATGTAGCACCTACGTTACCTGCGCCTACTACGGTTACTTTTGACATAATACTATATATTTAAAAAGTTGATAATTTGTTTTATCTTTTAGCGCGACAAAATTACAACGATAATCCTGATTAAAGAAATTTTTCCGTAATAATTTTAGTTAAAGGTCTAAGTTCTCCCGAATGGACAGCTATAATGGAAAAAAAGTGGTCGGACAAGCCGTTGGCAAGCGTGGAAAAGAAGCGGAGAATAAGCAACGAAAACGATACAAAAACGAGGGTGTCCGAAGAGGGGTGCACAAAGCGCTGAAACGCCCGCCAGTAAAGGGGGAAAACCCAATGGAAACCAGTAGAGTAGAGAAGAGTAGAGAAAAGAAGAGTAAGTAAAAGTATTATTTCTGTTATAAACAACAGCAATAATACTGGGCAGAGAAGACAGCTTTTGCTGCTGCCGCTGTCGGTTCGGATCACTTCGCCGGTGCTGTTTCTGTTCCCGCGTCCCTCATGAGTTGTTCGTCCGGCAGATGACCGGCTTTCGTCTGGTAGGTTGTTGATGCTCGTCCGGTGGGTAACGGACATTCACACGGTAGATAACATACGTTTGTCCGTTAGGTAAATGCTATATTATTTCTCGGGCTACCGCTTAGCGTACGGACATGAGCTGAATGGATATTTATTGAAACGCAGATTAATGCAGATTTTCGCAGATTATTTCAAAAACTCTCACTTTTTATACTTGACTTCTGTTGCGAAATGATTACTTTTGCGCACGTTATCAATTCACAACTGAAACTATGAGTAAAAAAAGCCTTCTTATTGCGGCCGTGGCTATCTTGGTGATAGCTATTATTGGTATTACTTATTTATTGTTTACCGAAAAACAAGCTAACCGGGAGTTAGTGCAGGAATTCCAATTAGACAAGGAAGATCTGGAAAACGAATATGCCCGTTTTGCACAACAATATGATGAGTTAAAGATGACGATTTCTAATGACTCTTTATCTCAATTACTGGAACAGGAACAATTGAAAACTCAACGTCTATTGGAGGAACTTCGTACTGTGAAGAGCTCGAATGCGACAGAGATTCGTCGTTTAAAGAAAGAATTGGCTACTTTGCGTAAGGTAATGGTTGGCTATATCAATCAGATCGACTCTTTGAATAAACTGACTGCACAGCAGAAACAGGTCATAGCTGAAGTGACTCAAAAGTATAATCAGGCTTCACGACAGATCGATAACCTTTCTGAAGAAAAGAAGAATCTGAATAAAAAGGTGACGTTAGCCGCACAACTCGATGCAACTAATATTCGTATCGAACCACGCAATAAACGTGGCAAAGCTGCAAAGAAAGTGAAAGACGTGGTGAAGCTGGCTATCAGTTTCACGGTCGTGAAGAATATAACCGCTGAAAACGGTGAACGTACCATCTATATACGTATTACCAAACCCGATAATGATGTACTGACCAAGAGTGCATCCAATACTTTCCCTTATGAAAACCGTACATTGGTTTATTCAATTAAGAAGTATATTGAATATAATGGAGAAGAACAGAATATCAATGTGTTTTGGGATGTAGAAGAGTTTCTATATGCCGGAAATTATCGGGTAGATATTTTTGAAGGCGGGAACCTGATAGGTTCGCAGTCGTTTACATTAAATTAATATCGGGGTATTTTTCTCTCTACCGATATTTTAATTTCCTTCTATATTAACTAACCCGATGGTCTGTTTTTAATATTTCTTCGGGTAACAGTTGTTCTTTTATGGATGAACTGGAGAAAGAACTGCATAAATAATTGCAATAATATACAGAAAATAGGGCGAGCGTAGCATGAATTTGCATACAATATGCCGCTTTTTAATCATAGAAGCCTTCATTGGATTAAAACCAACGAGATGTCCCTCACCGAGGAAGGATAAGTTCCTCGGTGAGGGACATCTCTTTTCTCGGTGAGGAATTCATATAGGAATGATTGGAAACTGTTTTTTTCTCTAGTTTGTATGCGAATAAAGATAAGGAGAAACTGATAAAATGAATGACTCTTGTCTATAAAAGAATGATTTGTAAATGCAATCAGGGTATTTTAATCTTATCGGGTAAATATAGGGGAAAATAATGTCAATGTGATTTCTGAAGATAGTAAATCCCGGCCTTTTTTGTCTTTAGTTGGAATCCTATACCCAAATTGTTGCATTCTCAACAGCTTGAATGTCCCTTTTTTTAGAAGTTCTATTTTTAAGTACCGTATAGTTGAATCAGGCGATGAGGAATAACGGTTGTATAATGTGAACTGCTTACCGTCTTCCATCAGCTCCCCACATCATCTTGCTGCGGAGTGTATCGAAAAAAATGTGATTAAAACGTTTCACCACCTTTACACTGTAATCTGCCCGGCGAATGGTTAGTTGAGTCGTTTCTTTGCAGGTTTCGCTCCTCCCGTCAATGGCGACGAGGAAGTTGTGACTTCTGCTTTCTACGTCTAATGTAATCTCCCAATCATCCCGAATAACGATAGGGCGGACGTTGAGACTATGCGGAGCTACCGGAGTGATGACAACCGTGTTGGAATGGGGAACCATAATCGGACCACCTACACTCAAAGAATAGGCTGTGGAGCCGGTAGGAGTCGCAATTACCAGCCCGTCAGCCTGATAAGTATTCAGATACGCACCATTAATAGCTGTTCGGATACTAATCATTGATGAACTGTCCCGTTTAAGAATGGCAATTTCGTTGAGGGCATACGGAGAATCTTGAAGATGTTTGTCGTTGCAGATCAACTGAAGTACACTTCGTTCCTCTACACTATATCTTCCGGCTTGGATTTCATCGAATGTTTCCTCCATTTCTTCCGGTGAAATATCAGCTAGAAACCCTAGACGTCCTGTGTTAATTCCCAGAATAGGGATCCCTTTTCTTCCTACGCGGCGGGCAGCTTTCAGAAATGTTCCGTCGCCTCCGATACTGATTACCATATCGGCAGTAAAATCATCACCATCAAATAATAGATCTGCTTCAATATCCATATTTTCTGAAACTAGGAATTGGTAAAATTCCCTGCACATACCAATCTCTGCTCCCTGTTTCTTTAAAAGTTTAAACAAGGTGACAGCATGAGAAGACTTTTTAGCCTGATAAGTATTTCCGAAAATGGCAAATTTCATAAGCAACATCATTAGTTCAGGATGCAAATTTGGCATTTTTTCTTGGATTTCTACTTTAAATAACCAAAAAAGAGTAGAGAATGCGTTTCGTATTATTAGGCAACTAATAATAATATTTGTATTTTTGCGGCAAATATAACGTAGAACTATGACTAAATTAAGTGTAAACATAAACAAGATTGCTACACTAAGAAATGCTCGCGGGGGAAATGTGCCCGATGTAGTAAAGGTGGCGCTTGATTGTGAATCTTTTGGTGCTGATGGTATCACCGTTCATCCCCGTCCTGACGAGCGTCACATTCGTCGTTCGGATGTATATGATTTGCGTCCTCTGTTGCGGACAGAATTCAATATTGAAGGTTATCCGTCCCCGGAATTTATTGACTTAGTGTTGAAAGTAAAACCTCATCAGGTTACTTTAGTTCCCGATGATCCTTCACAGATCACCTCCAATTCCGGTTGGGATACGAAAGCAAATCTGGAATTTCTGACTGAAGTTCTCGATCAATTTAACAGTGCCGGCATCCGTACTTCCGTTTTTGTAGCGGCTGATCCTGGAATGGTGGAATATGCGGCAAAAGCAGGGGCGGATCGTGTCGAACTGTATACAGAACCTTATGCAACAAACTATCCTAAGAATCCGGAAGCGGCCATCGCTCCTTTTATCGAAGCTGCGAAGACTGCCCGTAAACTGGGGATCGGATTGAACGCCGGTCATGATTTAAGTCTGGTGAATTTAAATTATTTCTATAAAAACATTCCTTGGGTGGATGAAGTGTCTATCGGACATGCGTTGATTAGCGATGCACTGTATCTGGGACTCGAACGTACCATTCAGGAATATAAAAACTGTCTACGCTCATGAATGCAATGATCTTGTTAGCCCAAGGGGCTATGAATATGGCCGACTCACTGGCTACTGCCAACCCCGTGCTGACGGAGGTAAACACTCCTGAAATGAACATGCTTGATATGGCTGTCAAGGGTGGATGGATTATGATTGTGTTGGGCGTACTGTCGGTTGTCTGCTTCTATATCCTGTTTGAACGTAACTACATGATTCGCAAGGCAGGAAAAGAGGACCCCATGTTTATGGAACGGATTAAAGACTATATTCATAGTGGAGAGATCAAAGCGGCTATTAACTATTGCCGCACGATGAATACTCCTTCGGCACGTATGATAGAAAAAGGAATCAGCCGTTTGGGACGTCCTATTAACGATGTGCAGGTAGCTATTGAGAATGTGGGTAATATTGAAGTTGCAAAGCTGGAAAAAGGACTGACTGTGATGGCAACTATTTCCGGAGGCGCTCCGATGCTCGGATTTCTCGGTACGGTGACCGGTATGGTACGTGCTTTCTACGAAATGGCGAATGCCGGAAGCGGAAACATTGATATCACTTTGCTTTCCGGAGGTATCTATGAAGCTATGATTACAACGGTCGGTGGTCTGATTGTCGGTATCATCGCTATGTTTGCCTACAATTATCTGGTGATGCTGGTAGACCGTGTGGTAAATAAAATGGAATCTCGTACAATGGAGTTCATGGACCTGTTGAACGAGCCTGCAAAATAATTGGCAGATGGGATTAAAAAGAAGAAATAGAGTATCGCCCAATTTCAGCATGGCCTCCATGACGGACGTCATTTTCCTGTTGCTGATATTCTTTATGATAACCTCTACGGTGGTGTCGCCCAATGCCATCAAGGTATTGTTGCCTCAAGGCAAGCAGCAGACTTCGGCCAAACCGCTGACAAGAGTGGTTATCGATAAGGACTTGAATTTCTATGCCGCTTTCGGCAATGAAAAAGAGCAGCCGGTGGCGCTGAACGATCTGACCTCTTTTTTGCAGAGTTGTGCAGAGAAGGAACCGGAAATGTATGTGGCATTGTATGCGGATGAATCGGTACCTTACCGTGAGATTGTAAGGGTATTGAACATTGCAAACGAGAATCATTTTAAGATGGTGCTGGCTACCCGCCCGCCTGAAAAAAAATAAGAAACAATGGACAGAAGAAAAAAGGGTGAATACATAGGAGCGCTCGGTGCACTATTGGTGCATGTGGCAGTGATTGCTCTTTTGATTCTGGTGAGCTTTACTGTCCCCCAACCGGATGAAGATGCAGGTGGAGTGCCCGTGATGCTGGGGAATGTGGACGCAGCGAGCGGTTTTGATGATCCTTCTCTGGTAGATGTGGATATTATGGATGAAGATGCGGCAGCACCGCCTGCAGAAACAGAACCGCAACTTCCTTCGGAACAGGATTTACTGACACAGACTGAAGAGGAAACGGTCACTTTGAAACCTAAAGCGGAAGAACCGAAAAAAGAAACGGTGAAACCTAAAGAGGTGGTCAAGCCGAAAGAGCCGGTGAAGAAGCCGGAAAAAACGGAAGCGGAAAAAGCTGCGGAGGCGAAACGACTGGCGGAGGAAAAAGCGGAACGTGAACGTAAAGCTGCCGAAGAGGCTGCTAAAAAGAGGGTGGCCGGTGCGTTCGGAAAAGGAGCGCAAATGACAGGTAATAAAGGAACAGCAGATAGTGGCACGGGAACCGAAGGTAGCAAAGAAGGTAATTCTTCTACCGGAGCGAAGACCGGAACTGGTGGTTATGGAACATTTGACCTTGGCGGACGTTCTTTAGGTACGGGTAGTTTGCCGAAGCCTGTATATAACGTGCAGGAAGAAGGACGTGTAGTGGTGAATATCACCGTGAATCCCGCAGGACAAGTAGTGTCGACCAGCATTAGCCCTCAAACGAACACTGTAAACTCTGCTTTACGTAAAGCAGCGGAGGATGCAGCTAAGAAAGCCCGTTTTAATACGATCGATGGAGTGAATAACCAGACAGGGACAATCACCTATTATTTTAACTTGAGATAGTATCATTAACCAAATATATTAAGCATTATGGGAACTGTATACGCTTTTTTTGCAGATGGTTTTGAAGAAATTGAAGCCTTTACTGCTATTGACACGTTGAGACGTGCCGGACTGAATGTAGAAATCGTATCCGTTACACCGGATGAAATTGTAGTGGGAGCACATGATGTATCTGTTCTTTGCGATATCAATTTCGAGAATTGCGATTTCTTCGATGCTGAACTTTTGTTGTTGCCGGGAGGAATGCCGGGAGCTGCTACACTTGACAAGCACGAAGGATTGCGTAAATTGATTCTTGATTTTGCTGCAAAAGGTAAACCTATTGCTGCCATTTGTGCTGCTCCGATGGTGTTGGGTAAACTGGGGCTGCTGAAAGGAAAGAAGGCTACCTGTTATCCGAGTTTCGAACAATATCTGGATGGCGCCGAATGTGTAAATGCACATGTCGTACGTGATGGAAACATCATTACGGGGATGGGACCGGGTGCTGCTATGGAATTTGCCTTGGCAATCGTTGATCTGTTGGCAGGTAAAGAAAAAGTAGGCGAACTGGTAGAAGCGATGTGCGTTAAACGCTAAACCGCCCATGAAGAAATATGTAATCATTGTCGCCGGTGGAAAGGGCTTGCGAATGGGAAGTGATCTCCCCAAACAATTCCTTCCCATGGGTGATAAACCTGTGTTGATGCATACCCTGGAAGTCTTCAGGAGATATGACGAGACACTTCAAATCATATTGGTGCTTCCGCAGGAGCAACAAAGTTTCTGGAAGCAACTTTGTGATAAACATCATTTTACGGTGAAACATGTCCTTGCGGAAGGAGGTGAAACACGTTTCCATTCCGTAAAGAATGGGCTGGCATTGGTGCAAGAGCCGGGATTGGTGGGGGTGCATGATGGAGTACGCCCGTTTGTATCACTAGAAGTGATTCGCCGTTGTTATGAGTTGGCAGAGGTGCAGAAAGCCGTGATTCCTGTGGTGGATGTAGTAGAGACACTTCGCCATTTGACAGATGCCGGAAGTGAAACAGTCAGCCGGATGGATTACAAACTGGTGCAAACGCCGCAAGTGTTCGATGTAGAGTTGCTGAAACAAGCCTACGCACAGGAATTTACCCCCTTCTTTACAGATGATGCTTCCGTTGTGGAAGCGATGGGAATGCCCGTTTATCTGGCAGAAGGCAACCGTGAAAATATAAAAATAACAACTCCTTTCGATTTAAAAGTGGGGAGTGCTCTTTTATAAATGTTTGATTTAGCCACACGCGACATAAAATTTATCTCCGGTGTAGGCCCTCAAAAAGCCGCTGTATTAAATAAGGAGTTGGAAATCTACTCCTTGCACGATTTAATTTATTATTTCCCTTATAAATATATTGACCGGAGCCGCATCTATTACATTCATGAAATAGATGGCAATATGCCGTATATTCAGTTGAAAGGAGAAATCCTCGGTTTTGAGACTATTGGTGAAGGACGGCAACGCCGTCTGACAGCGCATTTTTCGGATGGCACAGGAGTCGTTGATTTGGTGTGGTTTCAAGGCATAAAGTACATCTTGGGAAAGTATAAACTTCACGAGGAATATATCATCTTTGGCAAACCGACTGTTTTTAACGGACGTATCAATGTGGCGCATCCCGATATAGATAAACCGGATGATTTGAAACTTTCCTCGGTGGGACTGCAACCTTATTACAGTACGACGGAGAAGATGAAACGCAGTTTCCTCAACTCTCACGCGATTGAGAAGATGATGGCAACGGTGATTCAGCAGATACAGGAACCTCTGCCTGAAACACTTTCTCCCAAGTTGCTGACGGAGCATCATTTGATGCCTTTGACGGAAGCGCTCCGGAATATCCACTTCCCGACCAATCCCGATGTCCTTCGTCGGGCACAATACCGTCTTAAATTTGAAGAACTGTTTTATGTTCAGTTAAACATTCTCCGATATGCCAAAGACAGGCAGAAAAGGTATCGTGGATACATCTTTGAAAGAGTGGGAGATGTGTTCAATACATTTTATGCAAAGAATCTTCCTTTCCAACTGACGGGTGCGCAGAAACGGGTATTGAAAGAGATACGGAACGATGTCGGCAGTGGCAGGCAGATGAATCGTCTTTTGCAGGGAGATGTAGGAAGCGGAAAAACACTGGTTGCCTTGATGAGTATGTTGCTGGCATTGGATAATGGCTATCAGGCTTGTATGATGGCACCTACCGAAATCCTGGCAAACCAGCACTACGAAACCATCAAGGAATTGCTTTTTGGCATGGACATTCGTGTTGAGCTACTGACAGGTTCTATTAAAGGAAAAAGGAGAGAAGCGATTCTGACCGGATTGCTGACCGGAGATGTGCAGATATTAATAGGAACCCATGCCGTTATTGAAGATACTGTCAATTTCTCCTCTTTAGGTTTCGTTGTGATTGACGAACAACATCGTTTTGGCGTGGCTCAGCGTGCCCGTCTTTGGAGTAAGAATGTTCAACCTCCGCATGTACTTGTAATGACTGCCACTCCCATTCCCCGTACGTTGGCGATGACCTTGTATGGCGACTTGGACGTGTCTGTGATTGATGAACTTCCTCCCGGAAGAAAACCGATTACTACCATCCATCAATTCGACAATCGCCGGGAAAGCATGTATCGTTCGGTGCGTAAGCAGATCGACGAAGGACGTCAGGTTTATATTGTCTATCCGCTGATTAAAGAGAGCGAAAAGATTGATTTGAAGAATCTTGAAGAAGGATATCAGCATATTCTGGAAGAGTTTCCGAAGTGTACGGTTTGCAAAGTGCATGGCAAAATGAAGCCTGCCGAGAAAGACGAACAAATGCAACTTTTTGTTTCGGGTAAAGCACAGATCATGGTAGCTACCACCGTCATCGAAGTGGGAGTGAACGTTCCGAATGCTTCGGTGATGATTATAGAAAATGCAGAACGTTTCGGGTTATCGCAGTTACATCAGTTGCGCGGCCGGGTGGGGCGTGGAGCAGAACAGTCTTATTGTATTCTGGTGACGAATTACAAGTTGACGGAGGACACCCGGAAGCGATTGGAAATCATGGTGCGCACCAATGATGGCTTTGAAATAGCAGAAGCCGATTTGAAATTGCGTGGTCCCGGTGATCTTGAAGGTACACAGCAAAGTGGCATTGCTTTCGATTTGAAGATTGCGGATATTGTCCGCGACGGGCAACTGTTGCAATACGTTCGTGCTATAGCTGAAAGTATTGTAGAACAAGACCCTGCAGCACAAAGTCCGGAGAACGAAATCTTATGGCGACAGCTTAAAGCCTTACGGAAAACGAATGTTAACTGGGCTGCCATAAGTTGAAAAACGGTTAAACATGCAGTTTATTTGCGTAAATGTGTTGCAAAACATATTTCGTCTCTATCCTCCCTATTTATAGGAGTTTAACGCCCTGATTGTCCCTTCTTTCCGTACTAAGCATCTGAAAAATAGTTAATAACTCCCTTGCCTTTTCATTGGAAAATACTATCTTTGGAGGAATTTTTTTAGTAAATGTATTGTTTAACCATTTGTAAAGTCGAGTATTATGCTTGAAAAAACGCTGGTCATTTTAAAACCGTGTACCCTTCAACGGGGATTGGTTGGTGAGATTACTCACCGCTTTGAACGTAAAGGATTGCGGTTGGCCGGCATGAAGATGGTGCAACTGACTGATGAATTGTTAAGCGAACATTATGCCCACCTTAGCGGCAAACCTTTCTTTCAGCGTGTGAAAGATTCGATGATGACAGCTCCTGTCATTGTTTGTTGTTTCGAAGGTGTGGATGCTATTCAAACAGTCCGTACGTTGGCGGGACCGACTAATGGACGTTTAGCTGCCCCAGGCACCATTCGTGGGGATTATAGTATGAGCTTTCAAGAGAATATAGTTCATACATCCGATTCTCCGGAGACGGCAGCTATTGAATTAACGAGATTTTTTAAACCGGAAGAAATATTCGATTACAAGCAGGCAACATTTGACTACCTGTACGCAAACGACGAATATTAATTGAATTGACAAAGAACGAATGAATTTTAGCATTATTAAAACAGGATTGGTCGCTGTTGCGGCTATGGTCAGTCTGAGCTCTTTCTCGCAAGACCTGATTGCCCGCCAAGCACCGATAGACAAGAAATTAAAATCAGTAGACTCTTTGGCCTTGCAGAAGCAAATCCGCGCCGAACAGTCCGAATATCCCGCCCTAAGTCTTTATCCAAACTGGAACAACCAGTATGTGCATGCTTACGGAAATGCTATTATCCCTGAAACGTATACAATTGACCTGACTGGTTTCCATATGCCAACTCCGAGTACTAAAATTACTTCGCCTTTCGGGCCTCGTTGGAGAAGAATGCATAATGGCCTCGACTTGAAGGTTAATATCGGTGATACAATCGTTGCTGCTTTTGACGGTAAAGTGCGTGTAGTGAAGTATGAGCGCAGAGGTTATGGTAAGTACGTTGTTATCCGTCATGATAATGGATTGGAAACTGTATACGGACACTTGTCTAAACAATTGGTTGAAGATAATCAGCTGGTGAAAGCCGGTGAACCGATTGGTCTGGGTGGTAACACCGGACGTTCTACTGGTTCGCATCTTCATTTCGAAACCCGCTTCCTGGGAATTGCCATTAATCCGATTTATATGTTCGACTTCCCGAAACAGGATATCGTTGCCGATACTTATACGTTCCGCAAAGCAAAAGGCGTGAATCGTGCAGGTTCTCATGACACTCAGGTGGCTGACGGTGCTATCCGTTATCACAAGGTGAAGAGTGGCGATACATTGTCCCGCATTGCTAAGTTACGCGGCGTATCAGTCAGCACGCTTTGCAAACTGAACCGCATCAAACCGACCACGACTTTGCGTATCGGACAGGTTTTGCGTTGTTCATAAAATAGATAGCTTATAAAACAGTAATACAATATCTTTAGAAGAGGGCACTTTAATATAATTTAGAGTGCCCTCTTTCTGTTTTTACTTAATTATTGTTACCTTTGCGCACTATTTGGAAGAAGATGAAAGATACCAAGCAACAATTTGAACATGTCATCGCCTTGTGCCGTGACTTATTTTCTAAGAAGCTGCACGATTACGGGCCTGCATGGCGTATCCTGCGTCCGGCTTCGGTGACTGACCAGATTTTTATTAAAGCCAATCGGATTCGTAGTATTGAAACCAAAGGAGTGACCTTGATTGATGAGGGAATCCGTGCAGAGTTTATTGCGATTGTCAATTATGGCATTGTCGGACTCATCCAGTTGGAGCTGGGGTATGCCGAATCTGCCGACATCAGCAATGAAGAAGCGATGGCTTTATACGATAAGTATGCAAAAGAGGCATTAGACCTGATGCTTGCCAAAAACCATGATTATGATGAAGCCTGGCGGAGCATGCGTGTCAGCTCTTACACAGACTTGATCTTGATGAAGATTTACCGTACCAAGCAGATTGAGAGCCTGGCCGGCAACACATTGGTGTCAGAGGGAATTGATGCCAATTATATGGATATGATTAATTACTCTGTTTTCGGACTGATTAAGATAGAATTTGAAGGATAAGAACTTACATATCATTCAGGAGGTAGTGGCGAATATGTGTCGCTTTCTTTTGGCGGCATCGTTCATCTTTTCCGGATTTGTAAAGGCAGTTGATCCACTGGGGTTCCAGTATAAGATACAGGATTATCTGACCGCATTCGGAATGGATTCCTGGTTTCCTTCATTCTTCCCTTTATTGGGAGGCATCACTTTATCAGCTATTGAGTTTTTTATCGGTATCTCCTTATTCTTTGCTACCAGAAGAACCTTGGCTACTTCATTGGCTTTGATGCTGATGATTTTCATGACACCACTGACTTTGTATCTTGCCATCTTTGATCCGGTTTCGGATTGTGGCTGTTTTGGAGATGCCTGGGTGTTGACAAACTGGGAGACATTCGGGAAGAATATAGTTCTGCTGTTTGCAGCAATGATGGCTTTCCGTCACAGAAGGATGCTGATTCGTTTTATCAGTGTGAAGATGGAATGGTTGGTTTCTCTCTATACGCTGTTTTTTGTGTTTACTTTGTCATTCTATTGTTTGGACCGTCTGCCTGTTTTAGATTTTCGTCCTTACAAGATCGGAAAGAATATTCTGGAAGGGATGACAATGCCCGAAGGAGCGAAACCGAGTGTATATGAAAGCATCTTTATCTTGGAAAAGAACGGAGAGAAGAAAGAATTTACGTTGGATAACTATCCGGATAGTACCTGGACATTTATCGACACGCGGACAGTCTTAAAGGAAAAAGGATATGAACCGGCTATTCACGATTTCTCTATGATTGATCTGAATACGGGTGAAGATATAACAGACGATGTCTTGACGGATATAGGATACACCTTCCTGTTGGTTGCCCATCGGATTGAAGAGGCGGATGATAGTAACATTGATTTGATTAATGAGATATATGACTATTCGGTGGAGCATGGCTATAAGTTTTACTGCCTCACTTCTTCACCGGAAGAGCAGATCGAATTGTGGAAGGACAAGACGGGAGCCGAATATCCTTTCTGTCAGATGGATGATATTACATTAAAGACGATGGTTCGTTCCAATCCGGGATTGATACTGATTAAGAACGGAACAATTCTGAATAAATGGAGCGATGAGGATATACCGGATGAATATGTGCTGACGGACAAGCTGGAAAATCTGCCGTTAGGAAAGCAGAAAGTGAGCAGTGATACTCATACGGTGGGATATGTATTCTTATGGTTTGTCATTCCGTTGTTGTTAGTGCTTGGAGTGGATGTTTTGGTCGTTCGCCGCAGAGAACGGAAAAACGCGGAGCGGAAGCAACGAGAGGAAGAGGTGAAAAACAAAGAAATGGAAATAAAGAACCAAGGAATAGAAGAACGAGAATAAGAAATGAATGATAACGATCGACCCTCTGTAACGAACACTAATTTCAATCGTTCAATCGTCAATCGTCCAATCGTAAATTTATTAACCCTTTAAAATAAAAAACAAAATGAGAAAGAACATTGTTGCAGGAAACTGGAAAATGAACAAAACCCTTCAAGAGGGTATCGCTTTGGCTAAAGAACTGAACGAAGCATTGGCTAACGAAAAGCCTAACTGTGATGTAATCATCTGTACTCCGTTTATCCACCTGGCTTCTGTTACTCCGTTGGTAGACGCTGCAAAGATCGGTGTAGGTGCTGAAAACTGTGCAGACAAAGCATCAGGTGCATATACAGGTGAAGTTTCAGCTGAAATGGTTGCTTCTACAGGTGCAAAATATGTAATTCTGGGACACTCTGAACGTCGTGCATACTACGGTGAAACAGTTGCTATCCTGGAAGAAAAAGTAAAATTGGCTTTGGCTAACGGCCTGACTCCGATTTTCTGTATCGGTGAAGTGTTGGAAGAACGCGAAGCTAACAAGCAGAACGAAGTGGTAGCTGCACAGATGGAATCTGTATTCTCTCTGTCTGCTGAAGACTTCTCTAAGATTGTATTGGCTTACGAACCGGTTTGGGCTATCGGTACAGGTAAAACTGCTTCTCCTGAACAAGCACAGGAAATCCATGCTTTCATCCGTTCTATCGTAGCTGACAAGTATGGTAAAGAAATCGCAGACAATACTTCTATCCTTTACGGTGGTAGCTGTAAACCTTCTAACGCTAAAGAACTGTTCGCTAACCCGGACGTTGATGGTGGTTTGATTGGTGGTGCTGCTTTGAAAGTATCTGATTTCAAAGGTATCATTGATGCCTTCAACGCATAATTAAAACTTTTTTCAGGCACGGATTTCACGGATTACACGGTGTTTTTGTCTATGAAATCTTAAAAACCGTGTAGTCCGCGTAATCCGTGCCTAAATACTGTTTATTAAATGAAGAAAATAGCCTTACTTACTTTGTTGCTGGCTTTGGCAAGTGTTGGCATACAAGCGCAAAGTATTATCAAGAGTCTGGAACGTAACATTCCGGGGCAAGGAAAGGTGACTATCCATCAAGACCCCCGCATTGAGGCTCTCATAGGTATGGAACGTCCTGCAACAGGTGAACAGAAAGTAATAAAGACTTCCGGGTTCAGAATTCAGGCGTATGCCGGTAACAATACTCGTCAGGCGAAGAATGATGCTTATCATGTGGCATCACGTGTGAAAGAGTATTTTCCTGAATTGACGGTATATACTTCGTTCAATCCACCTCGTTGGCTTTGTCGTGTAGGTGATTTCCGTAGCATTGAAGAAGCGGACGCAATGATGCGTCGGTTGAAAGCTACCGGTGTGTTCAAAGAGGTTTCTATTGTAAGAGACCAGATCAATATCCCTTTATAATTGTATCATGTTAGAAAAAGAAGAAATTGTTTCTCCGAATCTGGAGGAGTTGAAGAGTCATTATCGTAGTATTATAACTTTGTTGGGTGAAGATGCCGAAAGGGAAGGGTTATTAAAAACTCCGGAACGGGTGGCTAAGGCAATGTTAAGCTTGACGAAAGGGTATCATATGGATCCTCATGAAGTGCTTCGTTCCGCTAAATTCCAGGAAGAATATAGTCAGATGGTGATTGTGAAAGATATCGATTTCTTCTCTCTTTGCGAACATCATATGTTGCCGTTCTACGGAAAGGCGCACGTGGCTTATATTCCTAACGGCTATATCACGGGGTTGAGTAAGATTGCCCGTGTAGTCGATATATTCTCTCATCGTCTGCAAGTGCAGGAACGCATGACACTGCAAATCAAAGAGTGCATTCAGGAAACCCTGAATCCACTGGGTGTAATGGTAGTGGTGGAAGCCAAACACATGTGCATGCAGATGCGTGGTGTAGAAAAACAAAACTCTATTACTACTACTTCTGACTTTACCGGAGCTTTCAATCAGGCAAAGACTCGTGAAGAGTTTATGAATCTGATTCAACACGGAACTTTATAGAGAAAACCTCTAAAAAATGCGATTTTGTTCCAGCACCGGGGAACGTAGGCTTCGGCATCAATGAGGAGGGTGTGCGGCACCGGTGAAGGCATGGCTTCGCACCGATGAAGATTTATCGCAGAACAACCCGGTCTCCCAAGCGTTTTGCCATGATGCTTTGTACGGTTCTCAACTCATTATAGCGTTGCATAAGTGAGTCACATTTCTCATTATCATGGGCAAGAGCAGGATCTTGTAGGGCATAAAGCATGTGTTTTAATTCCTCTGTTACGATTGCATACTTGAAGTTAATCATTAACATCGGAACCAGTTCATAGAGCCGTTCTTCATCCGTCACGATCTTTTGGGACTTGGAGTGATATTTACTAAGCTGATAACGCACATTAATCAAGTCTACACTCAATTTACTGATTACCGGATCAGGATGTGCCAGGAAATAACGTTCGGCAATGAAGTTGGCATCGTGCATGTGTGCGGCAGCTTCCGATAACATTTGGCGGTGCAGCGGATTATGGAAGGCCAATTCATCCTCTTTCAGATCATTAACCACATATTCTATGACGGTTACCGGAATTTCATTTCCTTCTTCATCGGTCAGGTTACACATGATTTTCTCTCCATAACGAACTACCGCCTGTAATATCAGCCGTTCGAATTTGTAGAATTCCTGCCCTTCCTTTCCTTCCTGTGGAATAAAGGAAGCATAGCTGTCTTCCTGCAGAGCAGGAGGAACATCTGTATATCCGCCATCCACTTCAGGAGGCAACGGGATATCTCCATTAGGCATTGGAACATCTTCAGGAGGTGTGCTACCCTGTGACATCATAGCTGTTCTTTCAGCCATCCGGCGTTCCCGTTCCGTTTGCTCAGCTCGCTTTTCCGCTTGAGTTTCCCGCCTCTTGGCAACTTCCGATACAAGCAGTTTGTCTTCTACATGAAGTAGTTGGGCACATTCTTTGATATAGACATCTCTAACAATCGCTTCCGGAATGACAGAGATACTTTGCACCAGGTTGCCAATCAGTTCCGCACGCTTGATAGGGTCTTTTCCTGCATCCTCCAGCAATAAGTTCGTTTTGAAGCGGATAAAGTCCGTTTCATGTTCCGAGATGAAGGCTTGAAACTCCGTAGAGTTATGTTTACGGGCAAAAGAGTCCGGGTCGTCCCCATCGGGAAGAAGACAGACTTTGATATTCATCCCTTCCTCCAATAACATATCAATTCCCCGGATAGAAGCCTTGATACCTGCTGCGTCACCGTCATAAAGCACCGTCATATTGTTGGTGAACCGATGGATCATACGGATTTGTCCTGGCGTGAGGGCTGTTCCCGAAGAAGCAACCACATTCTCTATGCCGGATTGATGCATGGAGATCACATCCGTGTAACCTTCAACTAGAAAGCAGCGGTCTTGCTTTACAATAGCCTGTTTGGCGAAATATATACCGTATAATTCGTTGCTTTTGTGGTAAATTTCCGATTCGGGCGAATTGACGTATTTAACTTTAACCCCTTTCGTTGCACTGGCAAGTACACGTCCGCCAAAAGCCACCACTTTGCCGGAAAGCGTGTGGACAGGAAAGATAACACGTCCCCAAAAACGATCCCGTAACCGGTGGTCATCCGTTTCATAACAAAGTCCGGTCTTTACCAGATACTCTTTCTTATATCCTTTTTGGATTGCCTCTTTGGAAAATGCATCATGACTTTCGGTGCAGTAGCCTAACTGGAATTTCTCAATAATGTCATCGCGAAAGCCACGATTACGGAAATAGGCCATACCGATGCTACGGCCGTCTATATGATTCTTTAGTATATTCTGGAAATAATCGCGTGCAAAGTTGTTGACAATAAACAGACTTTCACGTTCGCTTTGCACAAACTTCTCCTCGTCACTTAATTCCCGTTCCTTGATTTCGATATTATATTTCTTGGCAAGGTACTTCAATGCTTCCGGATAAGACATCTGCTCGTGCTCCATAATGAAATGCACGGCATTTCCACCTTTTCCACAAGCAAAACACTTGCATAATCCTTTGGCGGGAGAGACATAAAAAGAAGGGGTTTTATCACTGTGGAACGGACACAAACCGACGTAATTGACACCACGTTTGCGCAGGGTGACAAAATCTGAAACGACATCTATAATTTGTGCCGCATCTAATATCCGGTCTATGGTAATTTGATCTATCATTCTTTCTCCTGTGAATCCGTTTTTGCGGATACAAAGGTACACATAAAAAAATCCCCTGCAAAGAACTTTTTTGCAGGGGATCGTTAAATCTTGGCACCGGTATTGATTATTTAATCTTTTCCCGAATCTTCGTCAGATACTTTTTCATACCTTCCGCATCCTTGTTTTCGATGATTTCGAGAAGGTTTTTCAACTCTGTCCGGATATTAGTCACTTGTCCCGGAGTGCGTGGGTTGAACAGAATTTCCTGAAGCAGGTAATCATCTTCGCTTAGCAGCCCTTTGGCGATTGCCATGTGCTTTTTGAACGTAGTTCCCGGGGCTTCCTGATGTTTCATTACGGCAGCAAATACGAAAGTCGATACGAACGGAATAGAAAGCGAGTAGGCTACTGTTTCGTCGTGCTCATCGAATGTATATTCGAAGATGTTCAAACGCAATGTCTGATAGAGGTCTTTGAAGAATATTTTTCCCAGGTGGTCGCCTTCACTGATGATGATGGCATTTTCGCTGCTTAGATTGCTAAGACTTGCGAAAGTCGGGCCAAACATAGGGTGACTGGAAACGTAGCGGAAACCACTCTCTTCGTAGAACTTCTTTAGTCCGGTTTTTACAGAGGCAATGTCACTAATGATGCAGTCTTTCGGTAGTACAGGCAGTATTTTGCGAAAGGCATCCAACGTGTACTTTACTGTAGCGGCATTAATAACCAATTCCGGCTCAAATTCCTTAATTTCCTCCAATGTGGTGAAACGATACGTGTTATAGACGAAACGCAACTGGTGCGGGTTGACGTCGAACACGGCCGTCTCGTGTTGAAAGCTCAAAATATCAGTAAAGAAGGAGCCCATTTTACCGGCTCCAAGGATTAATATTCTCATAATGTTTATTTTTAGTGAGAGTGTGTCAAAACGCAGATTAACACAAATTATTGCAGAAATAATTTTATAAGTCGTTGATTAATATATCAATATAATTGAAATAATCTGCGATAATTTGCGTTAATCTGCGTTTTATTATTCATTATGACACACCTTCACTCTAACTACTTATTAATAATTTCCATCTGTTGACGAACTGATTCTTCGTGGATGGCTTCGAAAATCTTCTTCATAAACTCGCTGTCCATACCGCATTGTTCGCCCTGCGCGCCACGTTTTTCCAGAATCTCATTGTAACGTCCGGCTTGAAGAACTGTGATTCCGTGCTCTTTTTTGTAAGTACCGATTTCACGTGCCACACGCATTCTTTTTGCTAATTCCTGAATGATATTGTCGTCACATTCGTCAATCTGTTTACGGAGCTGTGCCAGACTTTCGGTAGATTGTGTTTCCGTACGGATTACCAACAGATTGAGGATATAGTCGAGTACGTCCGGAGTAACCTGTTGAGAAGCATCGCTCCATGCGCAATCCGGGTTGCAGTGGCTTTCTATAATCAGACCGTCGAAATTCAAGTCCATAGCCTGTTGGCAAAGCGGTGCAACTAACTCACGTTTTCCACCGATATGGCTCGGATCACAGAAAATCGGAAGATTAGGGATGCGACGGCGCAGTTCGATAGGAATATGCCATTGGGGAAGATTCCGGTAGAGCTTTTTGTCATAACTGCTGAAACCGCGATGGATAGCACCCAGACGCTTCAATCCTGCGTTATTGATGCGTTCCAGTGCTCCGATCCACAATTCGAGATCCGGATTCACCGGGTTCTTGACTAACACAGGGATATCAACACCTTTCAGTGCGTCAGCGATTTCCTGTACGGCGAAAGGATTGGCAGTGGTGCGTGCACCTACCCAAAGAATATCGATTCCCGCTTTCAGACATTCGTAAACGTGTTTGGCTGTTGCTACCTCCGTAGAAACATACATTCCAGTTTCTTTCTTCACCTCTTTCAACCAGGCAAGACCTTCTACACCGATACCTTCGAAACCTCCCGGTTTGGTACGCGGCTTCCAGATTCCGGCACGATATATTTTCTGTCCTTTAGCAGCCAGTTGTTTGGCTGTATCCATTACTTGTTCTTCCGTTTCTGCGCTACATGGGCCGGCAATGACAATTGGTCTTTTAGCCTCAATGCCCGGTAATAAAATTGATTCGAGTTCCATATTCTTATTTGTTTTTTATTCTTTTAATAACTTGTTTTTATTGAACTTATTCTGTCTCATCTTGCTGTCGTCCTCTCTTTGGAAGAGGTTAGATTCTTTTAATTCTTTCCAGTGCTTCCGCCAGCTTATTGTCCTTGCAACAAAGTGAGATACGAATATACCTTGCTCCGTTACTGCCGAAGATAAATCCCGGAGTGATAAACACTCTTGCTTCATGCAGCACCTTTTCTGTCAGTTCCTCTACATCCTTGCAGGAAGCAGGAATCTTCCCCCAGAGGAACATGCCTACTTGTTTCTCATCGTAGGTGCATCCCAATGCTTTCATGATCTCACCGGCAAGATGACGACGGTTGCGGTAATTCTTATTATTACCTTCATACCAGTCTGTTTCAGCCTCAAGGGCGGTAGCTGCAGCCAGTTGCATGGCACGGAACATACCGCTGTCGATATTGCTTTTCACCTTCAATATCCATTGTACGAATTCAGCATTCGATGCCAGCATACCAATACGCCAGCCCGGCATATTGTGGCTCTTACTCATAGAATTGAACTCGATGCAACAGTCTTTGGCTCCCGGTACACTTAGGATACTGATAGGCTTTTCGTTCAGAATGAAGCTGTATGGATTATCATTCACAATTACGATATTCTTGCGACGGGCAAAATCAACGAGACGTTCATAGATTTCCGGAGTTGCATTGGCTCCCGTCGGCATGTTGGGATAATTGGTCCACATCAGTTTTACGCGACTAAGATCCATTTTTTCCAGTGCCTCGAAGTCAGGCATCCAGCCATCCTCTTCTTTCAGGTCGTAGTTGATAACTTCCGCTCCGAGTATTTTACTCAAAGATGTATAGGTCGGGTATCCCGGATTCGGGACTAGCACCTGCTCACCCGGATTGACGAATGCCAGCGTAACATGGAGAATTCCTTCTTTCGAGCCGATTAAAGGCTGTATCTCCGTATTCGGATTCAGTTCCACTCCATACCAGCGTTGATACCAGGCAGCGAAGCCTTTGCGTAGTTCGGGGATACCTATATACGGTTGATAACCGTGTCCGTTGGGATCATGAGCATTGTTGCACAATGTTTCGATGGTTTCCCTTGAGGGAGGCATATCAGGACTTCCGATGCCGAGGCTGATAACATCCTTTCCCTCTGCATTCATCTGTGCTACCTCTTTTAGCTTCTTTGAGAAGTAGTATTCGCTAACACTTGCCAATCTGTCGGCAGGAGCGATTTTATACGTTTGACTTTCCTTCTGCATATTCGCCTAATAATTTAAGTTCTTTGGTTAATGGAGTGATTGCAGCAATAGACTGCTTGTATCTTAGATAATCGTTGAAAGCTACATCTACGTAAAACTGGTATTCCCATTCCCGTCCGATGATAGGCAACGATTGAATTTTGGTCAGATTGATATTATAGAACGATAGAATGGATAAAACCTGTGACAGGCTGCCTTCCGTGTGTGGAAGAGTGAATACAATACTTGCCTTGTTGGTTGCATTGGCATGATGTTGGCGGAGTTCGTCTACTTGCCAGGGATCGGCAACAACCAGAAAACGGGTGAAGTTGTGCTTGTTCGTTTCGATACCTTCCTGAAGGACTTTCATGCCGTAACGTTCGGCTGCTGCTTTGGAGCAGATGGCAGCGTGTCCTTTCAGATTTTCATTCTTGATGATTTCTGCGCTGCGGGCCGTATCTTCACCTTCCACCACTTTCAACTGCGGATGTTGATTCAGAAATTCGCGACACTGCATCAGGGCGATAGGGTGGGAGTTGACTTCTGTCAGATCTTCCCAGTTCTCATCGGGGAGACAGACAAAGCTGTGCGAGATGCGCAGTTTGTATTCACCGATAATCTGTGTGCCGCTTTGTCTCAACAATTCATTGTTGTGCAACAAACTTCCCGCAATCGTATTCTCGATGGCTAGCATTCCGATAACCTGGCTGTCTTTCCGTATCGAAGTAAACACGTCTTCGAAGTTGGCACAACAGATTAACTCTATTTCTTCTCCCTCGAAGTACTTGTGTGCGGCGATATCATGATATGAGCCGAGTGTTCCTTGAATTGCTATCTTTTTCATTGTTCTAAATATATTATATAAAAAAATCCCGCGTCCATATTGGAGCGGGATTCATATGATTGATTTCTCTATTCAGTCCTTAAGCATCACTGTCACTTGATACATACAAACTCCCGCTCTACTTTGTTGCTAAAGTAAAAGTAAAAAAAGAAGTAATATGCATAAGTAAATGATTTCATTCGAATCTTTATTTTTTGCTTTGGTTTTTAATTCTGGGGCAAAAGTAATAATTTTCTGTTAGATGCAAACAAAAAACGATACTTTTTTTGTTTTCTTGCCTAAAATACATGAAAAGGATACTTAAAAGATGCCGGGAAGTGCTTCAGGCTTTGGTCCCAGATTCTTGAATTCACCGTTCAGGTTAGCTTCATCCTTCGGATTCAGTTCCAGAGATTTCTTCATGTCCTCTACAGAACCGTCCTTATCACCATTCAGTAATTTAGCACGTCCACGTTCTTTGTAGGCTTCTGCAAAGTTCGGATTCAGCTCGATGGCTTCATCAAACAGGCCGATAGCTTCCGTCAGTTTTTTCTGGTTGATATAAAGTTGCCCTAAATAAAGGTATGCCTGTTCGTTGAACGGGTTTATTTCCGTCACCAGTTTGTAGTCCTCTTCTGCCTCTTCGTCCTTGCCGTCTGCTTCTTTCACTTTTCCGCGCAGGAGCATGGCTGTCTCTTCTTCCGGATTCTGGGCGAGCACAGCATCTATATCTTCCATCATATCTTTATACTGTTTCAGGTTCATCAATGCTTCCGCACGTAATAGGCGAGCTTCAATGAAATCATCTTTCAAAGTGATTGCTTTGGTGAGATGGGCAATAGTCATCAGGTCGTCATCCTGTCCCTTGCGGGCCTTTCCTAACAGATAATGAGCCACGGCATTTCCTTCTTCGATGGCAATCGCTTTATTGGCAGCTTCTTCCATAGCCTGATAATCTTCCTGGATGAAGCATACATTGGCCAGTGTCAGGAAAGTACTTGTGACATCAGGTTCCATAGCAGCCATCTTTTCCAATAGCTCGCGGGCCTTTGCCGTTTCCCCCATCTGGATATAGAGTTGGCTAAGATAGCCCATTGTTTCAAACTCTTCCTTGATGGCAAGAGCTTCAATAAAACATTTTACTGCATAATCCGGACGTCCCATGCGTTGCGCACGTAAACCGTCGTATTTGAAGATCTCGAAATTTTTCTGATCGTTTTTCTGTTTTTCACTTTCCGGAGTTTCCGACTTACCGGAGAAGAAAGATTTAAAAAAGTTCGGCATGGTGTGTTATTTTTGAGTTACCTTGCAAAGGTAGTAACTTATTTTGAAATATGTATCATTCCATCCTGCATCTTCCATTCACCTTCCTCCAATAAATATTGGATGACTTCGCTGATGCTCTCTTTCTCCGCTTCTATCTTATCGGCTATTTCTACCGGTGTCAGCGGTTTCTGGGTAAGTAATTCTGATATTTTCTTTTTCAGTTCCTCGAAATCGAAAGAATTCTCGGTCAGGGCACCAGTTGCACGGTGACTAAGACAAACATCGCATTGTCCGCAGTTGTGCTCGTTCTTCTCTCCGAAGTAACGGAGCAGCATCCGGCTCCGGCACACATTCTCCGAAGTGACATACTCTTCCATCGCTTTGATGCGGGCTTCATACCGGGCTTTGCGTTCTTCGTAGACGGAAGGAGGAATATGCACAAAACGAAGTTCCTGTCGTTCGCGGGTGTATATAATATAAGGTGTCTTTTTGTGCGGGATGTAATCCACGATGCGACGTTTGGTAAGCGTGACCAGTATATTGTAAATTTGTTCACGGGTCAGTCCGGTACGTATGGACAGGGTTGCTTCGCTGATATAGGCATAGTCGGTGAATACTCCGGTGTAAGAGCGGAGAATCGTCTGTATCAGTGCTTCGGCTTCCGTTCCCATTTCCCGCAATTTGTATAGTTCGTCCCGGCGAATCGTGAAAAGAATACGGGAGGCATTATCCTGTTCGTCCGTATATTCCAGATAACCGGCTTGAGTCAGTATTTTCAGTGCACTGTCCACCGGAACCGGGAAGTATTTGAACTTCCGGCAAAACTCTTCCAGATTAAATTCGCGGACACATTGGAAACCGTCGCCCATTGCCATCTGATAGTAATACTGCAGATGTTCGTAGACACTGAGAATATACTCTTTGTCGGGAAAAGTATCCACAACGCGCCTGTGCAGCGTCGTTCTGTCCGTTTTGGTGTATAAGATCACAGCATACGCTTTTTCACCGTCTCTTCCTGCACGACCGGCCTCCTGGAAGTAAGCTTCGAGAGAGTCGGGGAGATCGAGATGCAATACGATGCGCACGTCGGGTTTATCAATCCCCATTCCAAAGGCGTTTGTCGCTACCATTACACGAACTTCTCCGCTTTGCCAGCGTTTTTGCCGGAGGTCTTTTACGGCATTATCCAGTCCGGCGTGATAGAAGTCGGCGGTAATATCTTCGTTTACCAGTAACTCGGTGATTTCTTTGGTGCGTCGTCTGTTGCGTACATAGATAATGGCACTGCCGGGTATCTTTCGTAAGATATGCAACAGTTCTTGAGTTTTGTTATCCGTTTGCCGGACGATATACGCCAGGTTTTTCCGTTCGAAACTCATGCGGAAAACATTCTCTTCACGGAAATCCAAGCGAGCTTGAATATCCTTCACTACTTCCGGAGTGGCGGTCGCCGTAAGTGCCAGTACCGGAATTCCCGGTAGCAATGTCCGTATTTCGGCAATTTTCAGGTAAGCAGGACGGAAGTCATATCCCCATTGTGAGATACAGTGACTTTCGTCGACCGTAATCATGGAGACTTTCATTGATCGCAGTTTGGCACGGAATATGTCCGTGTCCAGACGTTCCGGAGAAATATAGAGGAATTTATAATTACCGAAGATGCAATTTTCAAGAGCAGTGAGAATCTCCTGCCGTGTCATGCCTGAATAGACGGCAAGCGCCTTGATGCCGCGTTTACGCAGGTTTTGCACCTGATCTTTCATCAGGGCGATGAGAGGAGTAATGACAATGCAAATCCCTTCCTGGGCGAGAGCAGGCACTTGAAAAGTGATGGACTTACCGCCTCCGGTCGGCATAAGTCCCAGTGTATCTTTGCCTTCGCCGATACTGGTGATGATCTCCTCCTGCAAGTCGCGGAAGGAGTCATATCCCCAATATTGTTTTAATATCTCCTGATACTTATTCAATCGGCTTTATATCCTCGATTTGAAGTTGTACTTCACCACGCTTGTGCGTGTTTTCTTCAATGGTGTAACAGATGTCGAACGAGCGTTTCGTTTTGATATAACGTACGTGTGAGCTCTGTCCGAACGCGATACCGTTCATTACATTATTCGATTTATTATCGACCAGTTCGAGTTTGATATGTTCCTGATCGCGTCCCACCACTTTACTTGTTCCGTAGTCATAGACATGGTGAGTGCAGAAAATAGGTTTCGTGTTATCAGGACCGAAAGGATTAAACTTTTTCAGGTCGTTGAAGAACTTTGACGAAATATCCCTGAAATCAATTTCAGCATCAATTTCGATCACAGCACTGGTTTGTTCCGGCAAGATATGCTGTGAAACGTATTCTTCGAACCGTTTGGTAAAGGCATTCACGTTTTCCACTTTCATCGACAGTCCGGCGGCGTATGTATGTCCCCCGAAGTTTTCCAGCAGGTCGCGGCAATGCTCGATTGCTTTATATACATCGAAGCCGGAAACTGAACGTGCGGAACCTGTTGCCATATCATCCGTCCGGGTCAGTACCACGGCAGGGCGGTAGTACACTTCTGTCAGACGGGAAGCTACGATGCCGATCACGCCTTTGTGCCATTCTTCGTTGTAGAGCACGATGGAGCGGCGATCCGCTAATCCTTCCAGATTGGCAACGATGTTGTTTGCCTCTTCCGTCATACTCTTGTCGAGGTCTTTCCGGGTTTCGTTGTACTGGTTGATTTGTCCGGCTTTCTCAAGTGCTACCGAGAAATCTTTTTCCGTCAGCAGGTCTACGGCTTCTTTTCCGTTTTGAATACGTCCTGATGCATTGATGCGCGGTCCGATTTTAAACACAATATCGCTGACGGTGATTTCCTTTTCAGAAAGTCCGCATACGTCGATAATAGCCTTCATACCAATGCTCGGGTTACTGTTCAGTTGCTTCAGACCGTGGTAGGCGAGGATACGGTTTTCACCCATAATCGGAACGATGTCCGATGCAATACTCACAGCTACAATATCCAGCAAAGGAATCAGGTGGTGGAACTCGATACCGTTACTGATAGCGAATGCCTGCATAAACTTGAAACCGACTCCACAACCGGAAAGGTGAGTGTACGGATACGTATTGTCCAGGCGTTTGGCATTCAGAATAGCTACGGCAGGCGGAAGCACATCATCCGGTACATGATGATCGCAGATGATGAAATCAATCCCTTTCTCTTTGGCATAAGTGATTTCTTCTACTGCTTTAATTCCACAATCGAGTACAATAATCAGTCCTACACCGGTTTCTGCGGCATAGTCCACTCCTTTTTTAGAAATGCCATACCCTTCATTGTATCGGTCGGGTATGTAATAATCAAGGTTCGAATAGAACTGTTGAATAAACTTGTAGACCAATGCTACGGCAGTAGTACCGTCTACGTCATAATCTCCATAAATTAGAATACGTTCTTTCTTTCCCATCGCCCTGTTCAGACGTTCCACTGCAATATCCATATCCTTCATCAGGAACGGATCATGCAGGTCGGGCAATTGCGGGCGGAAAAACTTCTTGGCATCTGCTGCCTTCGTAATTCCCCGCTGCACCAAAAGTTGTCCAAGTATCGGGCTAATCCCTAGTTCCTGGGCCAATGTCTGGCTTGTCTCTGCCTGTTCGGGTGTAATGGGTCGATAATTCCATTTGTGATTCATTTTATATATTGTTTTTTCTTTTTCTTTTCTCAAGGGTCGGAAAGGCACTTCTTTCCAACAAGGGGTAAAAGTACGAAAAAAAGCGGAAGTGTATAGTAGATAAGACGAAAATATTTCAAGACCATAGAAAACGAAGACAGGAAAAACGCCACCATATTAAAAGTAAGAAGCTGCCAAAAGTTGGCTTAAGGGGCTACTGGTCATTCTGTATCGGAAGTCGTCGGAGGATATTGATTATCTGGATAGTAGAGAAGGACCGATAGAGAAAATGGAGTGAGAGAGTGGAAAAGTACGGGAATCTTTGGATGAATGTTGATTATTGACTAGCTTTAGCGGCTTAAATGATTCATTTCTCTGTCTATGATAAAAAGAAACCTGTTAATTGCTATCTTGATTTTATGCTCTATCGGAATAATAAAAGGGCAAACAGTATCGGATTCACTGGCAATTGTCTCTGCCCAATGGAAGGTGGAAAGTCCTCAAAAAGGACTTATTCATAAGTATGCTTCTATCCCCCGATTGTATCAGGGACCCCAGTCTGTTAGTCTAATAGAAGTTGATCCCGGCGCAGGCTTGAAAGTTGATGTAGCGGTTTCGGGTGAAATGAAGGAGACGAGTCGGATTGCTTCTGAACATCATGCCATTGCAGCCATTAATGGTTCTTACTTTGATATGAAGCGGGGAAATTCGGTTTGTTTTCTGAAAGTTGGTGACCAGGTCGTTGATACGACCACTTTGAGTGAATCTAAATGGCGTGTTACTGGAGCCATACATCTACATAAGGGAAAAATGAAGTTAATTCTCTGGAACAGGCAGATAGAAAAGGAATATAAGGAAGAAACGGGTACAGTATTAGCTTCCGGTCCGTTAATGTTGAAAGACGGACAGGTTTGCGACTGGAGCTCCTGTAATGCGAATTTTATCCGAAACAAGCATCCTCGCAGTGCTGTTGCTACTACTAAGGATGGAAAAATACTGTTGATAACGGTAGACGGACGTTTTCCTGAACAAGCAGGAGGAGTGAATATCCCGGAATTGGCACATCTGATCCGGGTTTTAGGAGGTGAGGATGCATTAAATTTGGATGGAGGTGGATCTACTACTCTTTGGTTGTACGGTGCATCGGATAATGGAGTCGTTAATTATCCTTGTGACAATGGGCGGTTTGACCATGCCGGAGAACGGAAAGTTCCTAATATTCTTTATATAACGCATCAATAACGTTTCCATTATTCTTCATTGTATTTAAGGTCTTTCAGTGCATAGATTAAGACTTTTCAGTGCAGAAACTAGTGACTTTTTGTGCAGTCGGGTAGTCGTCCCGTTGTAACGGGACAATGGGCACTTTGTAAAAAGACGAATGTCACCTTATAAGGTGACATTTATCATTCTATAAGGTGACTAGCTATCTCCAAAAGGATGAAAATTACTAAAGATACAAAATTAATTAGTGAAAAGCAATAGTAGGGCAAGAAATTTATCTGTATTGCAAACAGACTTAGAATTCAAATCCGAATCTAATACCTACTCCATATAACCTCATACTTGTATTTTTATTGTTTATAGTTTCTTGAGTGCGCTATAGATAGAGCCTGCCCAATAGTTGCGCAATCCGAAACCACGTGCCTTGCCGTCGGTGATCCATTCTTCAATGATTTCCTTTGTTTCGGTATTGAAGAATACGACTTCATACGTACCTCTATTGTTTGATTTGTCCAGGAACTGTGCGATAAACACCATACCTACTCCGGGTGTTTTTTGGATAGGCAATGCGTTGATGGCTGCTTTGATTTGCTCTTTACTAAGAGTATATTCTCTTTTAGCAGTCATTAGCTCGGCCAGGTCGATGTTTTCGTTCACCTGATTGACGGCATCCAGTGAAATCTCTGTCACTTCTTTTTTCAATTGTTTTCCTACGTTATACTTCTTAGCTTCTGTGATGAACAGCTCATTGATACGTCTGAAAGCATCTTTGAATTGTGCCGGTGATTCATCTGCACCGAAAACTTTTACTTGGGAGTAGTCTACCCCATAGAACTTAATAGACTGAATGTCTTTTAATGCACTCTTGCCTTGTCCGAAACAGAACAGGCTCGTGCTCAAGAATAAGAATAGAATAAGTTTTTTCATATACGTTAATGTTAAAGTGATATAGTTGGTTACTAACTTCCAAAAGTAGAAAATAATTATCGTAAATCAATGAATTTTATCGTTTTTCGACTCATTGGAGGCATTTGTATCTTGGCAATGTACTCTGCCGATTCAAAATTGATGCTTGGCGCCACTCTGACTTTCGAACGGAACAGATCTTTAATCTCTTTGGCAAAGGCTTCGCTACGGTTCTCGCTTCCGATACGAATCAGAATCTCATCCGTTCCCAATTCATTGGTATAAACTTCAATGATATAGTTTTTTACCGAAGGTATATTATCCAGAATGTCGAATAATGCAGGCGGATATAACGTCGTTCCTTTGTATTTAATCATTTGTCCTTTCCGGCCGAGGATGGAGCTTAGGCGGATGGTATTTCTCCCGCAACCACAGGGCTCGGTGTGGTGGTAACAAATATCGCCTGTTTTGAAACGGAGCAACGGCATCCCTTTGACTCCGAGCGTCGTGATCGTTACTTCCCCTGCTTCTCCCTCTTCCACGGGACGATTGTTATCATCCAGAAACTCTACAATGATAAGTTCCGGTTGCAAATGTCCTCCGTGGAATTCATTACACTCGGTAAAGGACGACTGCATTTCGGTGGAGGCATAAGTGGAATACAACTGCAAGGCAGGCCATTTATCGTGTATCTTCTGTCCGAGCGTATTCAACTGGAATTCCTGATTGCGCAATGCTTCTCCGATACAGATACACTTCTGCATGGAACAGGTATTATGGTCGATATGATTCTTTTCGGCAAACTCTATCAGTTTGATAAGGAAAGAGGGAACCACCATTCCACAAGTCGGATGTATCCGTCGAATCGTGTCCCATTGCAGTTCCGGGATGCCGTTGCCTACACGGATCACTCCCATACCCAGTTCGCGGGCTCCCATATAATAAGCCAAGCCTGCCATGAAACGGCGGTCGATGGTAGTCATCAATTGAAGAATATCCTGCTTGGTGCATCCGGTGGTGGTGAAAGATAGGTATTCGTTGTAAGAGAGACGGTCCAGGTCTTCAGAGGTGAGAACGAAAGTGACCGGATCTCCCAATGTGCCCGAAGTCGTCACATAGTCGATAATTTCCTCTTTGTCTACGCAGATGAAATCATCGTTATGGAGTTGCAAGTCCGTCTTGGTAGTGACGGGGATCTGTTGCAAGTCTTCAATCGTCTTTATTTGATTGATATCAATGTGATGTTCGGCAAACATCTGTTGATAGAACTTGGAATGTGCTTGCAGGTAGGCTAACGCTTTGGCTAACTGTTCTTCCTGATAGCTTTTGATATCTTCCGGTGAGCGGAACTGAATTTCAGGATTCTTTTCCATCTTTGGATTGTTTTTGAATTTTTTGCTGGATACGTTCTTTCTCTTGCAACTTGGGAATAGGTCTCTTCAATGCCTGTTGCCAGTATGCAATAGCTTGGTGAGGTTGTTGCATGGCCTCGTAGTAATCTCCTATTACTTCATATACATAGTATAAGGAAGGATTGGAGGCTTGGTATGTTTTTAAAACAGATTCCTCTATCTTTTCCTTTTTTCTGATTTTCTTCAATAAAAGCGGAGTCAGTTTCTTATAAGTGAGAAGATGCTGGAACTCCGGTGTGTCGATGAATTTATCTGCCGGAATAGTTAATTCCGGGATGAATATTTCTTGTTTCAGCAGGATGTAGTCTTTGAATACCTTGTTCAAGTCGTAAGCTACATACTTTCCACATTGCCAAGGAGAGGTGGAAACCCACATCAACCGCTTTTCCGGTTGGAAGATAACGGAGTGATGGGCTATAAACTGGTTGACAGCCATTTCGTTGGCCAGTCCCAAATCGATATCTTGCAGACCTTTGCGATTGCGCAGGATAGAGGCGGCTGCCTTGGTGTCCAGAGGCTGATTCTCGTTGATGAGTTCCTCCAATCGGGCAAAACGATAAGGGCTGTCGGAAGTACGGATATTCTCGAGATTCCGTTCGTCCTCGCTGAATGCTTCCGATTGATAGTGATTGGTGCAGATGAGGCGGTCGGGCTCTTTACCGGTGAAAAGTACGGTCTTCTCGGGCGATTTCTCGATAATGGCGGCTTTTCCGTCTTTGGCAGAACCTATCAATATAGATTCGGAGACGAATGTTTTCCGCTTTTCGGCGATGGCAAAGGCTTCTTCAATCGTTGATGCGTATTGCAGGATTTCTCTGGTCAGGATGGAAATAGGGGTGGCGGAGCCTGTGGGGACAGCGGATTTTGCTGCATTAATCGTGACGGTGAGCCCTGCTTCATTCATACCGGACAGTACACCTATCATGCCGGGCCATCCGACGGAAGCAAACTTATAGCCCTTCTCCGGTGCATAGAAAGCAACTTGCTTGTTTTCTGCAAAAGCATCTCCTACGTAGAAATCAAAATTACGTCCGATGAGCAGGGATGAATCTGCACTTTGTGTTCCCCAAACAGCGAATGAACTGCATCCCACTAACATATAATCTTGCATGGCATGTCCCAGATCATGTGCCGAATGATAATTTAATTGGCGTTCGTAAGGAGTGCCGATAAAATCGTATTCATGGGTACACGATTGCGATATTCCATAAATCTCTTCTCGATATTCTTCAGGGACATTCGCACCCAGATTACGGTTGAATAGTACAATGAAGAACCGCAGAAATTTCAGATAACTGTCCGAAGGAATAATTTCGCGAATCTGGTCGATAAATACTTTCTCCTGATGATGGAGCAGATCGGCAGACAGTTTGCCGATGGCATCCCCCCTTTCAAGAGCATCCCCTCTAACGAACAATTCCCACAGCCCGCTTTCGCTGTGACGCAGGAAGTTGTCGGCATAAAACCGGAGGTCAAGAGTGTCGTTGTAGATAACCTCTGCCGGAGCCATGATGATAGTGTCTGCATAAGGCATTTCCCTCAAGGGTATCATGGGCTCATGCTTGGGTTGCATCATATCCGCAGAAAAGTAGAGGTAGCTGATGCCGACTATCAATCCGATGATGAGTAACAAGAAAATGTAACCTGCGTACTTGATTGTTTTTTTGACTATTCTATGCATTTCCTACTTTTTTAGCCAGATATTCTTGTCCTACAAACTCCGCACAAGTCAGCATGGCAGTTAGTGTTACCCCTAATGCACCATGCACATTCAGGTTTTGCCCGGTGAGAAAGAGATTTCCCAAGCGGCTTCTTGTAGATACGAAGCCAATTTGCGGACATTTATAATCTTTGATAATCCCATACGCGGAACCATCCACTGTTCCTGTATAGTCCCGATAGCTTAATGGAGTAGTGGTATACATCTCTTCTATGTTTTCTGAAAGATCAATGCCATGTCCTCGGATGAAGCGGAGAATCTGTTCTGCTTTCTCCTTTTTGAAGGATTGGTAGCTTTCTCCCCGATGTTCGGGAGTCGTGTCCTTCCAGGCAGACAGTTCATCCATATACATCGGTGTCAGGATGGAAATGACACTGGCATATTGACTGTCCTCGGAAGACGCTTGCATGGAAATCATACAGTTGGTGGTCCGTCCCGGATAGAGCAGTTTATCATACCACACTTTATTGTTCGCATGCAGATACAGGTTGCGGTTCTGATAGGGAGTGCTTTTTTTCTTCATTACCAGGTAGAGCGTAAAGATGCCGTAGGTGTTTTCCAGCGAACGGATGCGGGAAATATAGGCATTCTTGATGCTACGGTTTTTATCCAGTATCTCCAATGTCCGTTGGGGATGCATATTGGAGATGACGAAGTCGCTTTCCAGTCGCTCTTCTCCGTTGATGATAACCCCCTGTACCTTTTCATTTTCAACGATGATGCGGGTGGCTTCACTGTTATTGAGCACGGTCCCTCCGTTTGCCCGGATTACATTGATTAGCTCCAGACTGACTTGCATACTTCCGTCTACAAAACGGTAGGCCCCTTCAATATAAGAGTGGTTAATCATGGCATGCTGGTAGAAAGTGGAGACATCTTTCAAACCTCCGTAGAGTAAAGCTGAACCTGCCAGTACATTTCGTAAGGCGGGGTCCGGAGTGATATCCGCAATCAGGTGGGCGGCAGAGGTACAAAAGTATTTCATACCCTCTAAAGCGAGTGTGCCTTGTTTCAGGTGGTCTACGCTAATCAGGTTTCCGACAGCCTGAAGCTGTTCGGCATAGCATTTCAAGTTTTCTTTCTCATGCGGGAAGGACCGGCAGATGGTTTCAATAAACTGCGGGTATCCCATTGCATAATCGTATGTTTTTCCTTTATAGTAGATCGTATCAAAAGCAGCATCGTCCAAGCGTTTAATTTTCAGCTTGTCCATGATACCGAAATAGCGGAAATACTGGTTCATCACTTGACCCTCATCCAAGCTTCCTACATAATGAATACCCGTATCCAACAAATGCCCTTTTCGTTGGTAAGTCTGGAAGCATCCACCGAATTGCGCATTTTTTTCTACTACGCATACGTTGAATCCCTCTTTGCTAAGAATCGCTCCGCATTCCAGTCCGCCAAGGCCACTGCCGATAATGATGATATCATATTTGCTCATACTAGTCCGGTTTTCTGAATATGTAAATAGTGTTCGATGTATATTTGTCATTAGGAATGATTTCGACATCCATTCCACAGGCGACTGCTATTTCCCGTAGTTGAGTTTCGGTGGTGAAGTGTAATTCTCCGACCGTCCGGTTAAAGTTGAAAATACGGGTGGATAGTAATTCCGTGAACCGGGTTAACCGGTGCTTGGAAGCGTTGGCTGAATTTCCGTCGCGTATGATAATCATTCCTTCTGAACGTAAGCGACCGGCACATTTCAACAATAGGGTTTGTTGATGTTCGTAGCTCATATAGTGAAGCATGTCGTTCAGGATAAAGACATCACTTTCCGGCAGGGGATATTCCAATGCATTGCCATGCTTGAACTGGAGATGCTCGTTGCGTAACCATCCGTGCTGCGCCAGCGCTATCTTGTCTTCATCGTAATCAATACCCAGGATTTCCCGGTCCTCGGAAAGCAGAGACAGCATATAGCATAACGGGCCGAATCCGCAACCGATGTCTGTGATTTGCCCTTGGACGGGAATCAACCGGTTGAATAGCCGGTAATTCTTTTCCATCTTTACTTTGATACGGATATACCATTCTACGACGGGACCTTTATAGATATAGTTCTGGATAAGAGCTTCGTAGAACGCCGGATTGTCCGTCGTGTTCTGTTCACGGCAGATACGGGCATAAACCTCTTTCATGTAAGCGGATATGCGTTTGGTACGCTCCTGATAAGTACTTCCGAAAGACAGGTCGTCTAATGGTATACGGGGAAGTATTTCCGTATAGATGATTCCTTTCCGGATATTGAAAGGTTGTGCTTTGGCAATGATTTTGTTATTACCGTAAAGCAGGATCGGGAGAATATCCAGTTTCAATGCTTCTGCCAGATAGAATGCTCCTTTGTGGAAACGTTTCATCTTTCCGTTATAGGTACGTGTGCCTTCCGGGAAAATGGCGATGGAGTAGCCCTCCTTCACTTTTTTCCGCATCCGTTCCATATATTGCTCGTATCCTTCGCCTATATAATAGAAGTCGACATAACGAATGATGGCTCCGAAGAAAGGAGAGTGCCATACCCAATGATTGGTTACCATCAGGATTTTAGACGAAAGAGACAGCAATACCAGAATGTCGATGAACGACTGGTGGTTGGCAATGATAATTGCCGGATGCCGGAAGCGTTCGTTGGCTTTGTTGATATGTTCTTTTTTGACGGCAGTGGCCAGTAGCAAAATTCCTTTGCAGGTGATTTGTATCAGGCGGCATACCAAACGCTGCTTGCTGCTTTTGCGCACAGGCACCGGATAAAGCAGGATAATCAATATACGGAGGACGATGCAGCCGATAAAGAAAAGCAGGAAGAGCAATACGGTACGTATCAATCCGATAAGCGTATAAGGCGGCAATCCTTTGGAAGCGGGGCCTGCGATGAAGAATCGGAAAATGAGTGGCTGAATAGTATAGGCCACCAGTACCACTGCTATCATACCCAGAATGGAAATCAGTGAAATGGATTGCAAAGCCGGGTGTTTGGCAAACACAAGTGCTCCCATACCGACCACTGTGGTGAAGGCGGAGAAGAAGATGGCTGTTTTATGGGAATTCAACACCTTCTGACCTGTACGGTATTTGTTTTGTAGCCCGTCCATAATGAAGATACTGAAGTCATCTCCAATGCCAAAGATAAAGGTGGACAGGATGATGTTGATAATATTGAACTCAATTCCCAGAATTCCCATCAATCCCAAGATGATTACCCAGCTGATTAGCATCGGGAGAAAACTCATCAAGGTAAGCTCGATACGTCCGTAGGAGAACCATAGTGCAAAGAATATCAGGAAAGAAGAGATGTACAGAATCAGGTAAAAGTCGTCATTGATGGCCGATACCCATTTGTTGGCAAAGTAGGAACGGTCGAAGATGACTACATTCGGATCTTTATTAAAGTTCTGGTACACAGCTTCCTTATTCGGTTCGCTGATCCGTATCTGGCTGATAAGCATGGTGATGGAATCGGCAGAGGTTTGCCATTCATTCAATAGCTTGCCGGATAAATCGTCTCCTTGCGCGGTGTAATGATATTCATCGAAAGGTTGGTTCATCCATTGATAAAAAGAATCAAAGCTTCCCGGACGGAAACGATATTCGGCAGCAGCTGTTTCCAGCTGTTCCCGGACTTGTTGCTGTTTTTCATCCGTCCAGTAATCTTTCCATTTCTTCAGGCGTTTCTGCTGTTCTTGCGGAGAGATCAGAAACTGTGAGGCGGAGGCATACTCTTTGATGAGTCCCTGCTCTTTCAGTGCCGATAACTTCTGATTGGTCGTTGCATAAGTTTCGGTAGCCTGATTCATGTCTTTGCCCACACTGACAAAAAGCACGGTCTTTTCGTCGTTGTCGAAGAGTTGCAGTAATTTTTCTTCCGATTGTTGGAGATGGCGGGGCTCATAGTTGAGACTCATCATATCGTTGTTGAAGCCTACCTTTTGCGAAGTAAACAAACAGATCACTGTAATGAGTAGGATGCCGCCTACCAGCCATTTATTCTTTTCGTAAGAATAAGCGTTTATTTTCTCGATGATGCGTAGTATGCGTCCCTGTTTGACGTCTGCCTGTCCTTTCAGAAAATGAGGCAGGTAAATGAGGCAGAAGAGGGTAGTGCCCACCAATGCCAGAGAGGCAAACAAACCGAAGTCGCGTAACAGATCGGAACTGGTGAATATCAATCCCAGAAATGCGCCGATGGTGGTGAAACTACCTACCGTAAGCGGATAGGCTATCTCTTTAATAAGTTGTTGCACGGTGGAAACATGGTTCTGATGTGCCAGCATGTGAATGGAATAGCTTAGTGCAATACCCATCACTGCCGAACCGGCTCCCACTGCAATGGCGGAGATACTTCCTTTAATAAAGAAAATGAGAAACAGGGCGAATAATCCTCCGAACAGTACCGGAGTAATAATCAACGGTATCGATCTCTTTCGTTTAAAAACGAGTGAGATAAATACAATGATGATAAGCAGTGCCAGGGAGGAAGTCAGGATGGTATCTTTCTTAATCTGACGGGCGTTGTAGACTCCCACGGAGGGACCGCCGAAATATTCAGCTCGAATGGTAGGAGATGCTCCCTGTACGTGTTTGAGCTCTTCTTCGAGTATCTTTATCAGTTCGTCGTTCTTTCCGGTACTTCCTGTACTGAATACCGGGGTAATGAACATAAGTAAGGTGGAACCGTCTTTGGAGAAGATATGTTCGTCATAAATCTCGTAGTTGGCTTCCAACTGGAAATCTTGCAAATGTTTCAAGGTTTCGCTTCCCAGTCCGAGCGGGTCCCGGAGAATATAGCTTCTTAATGCAATTCCGGCAGGAGAGAGGAGGTTGGTATAATTCTTCTGCATGACAGCCTGTATCCCTTTATCCGTCAGTAAGGAATCGAAGCGTTGATAGTCCGTATCGGTCAGGAAAAGCGGAAGATGTTCATAAACGAAGTCTGTGGCTCCTTGGATGAGGCTTTGGTCTACCTGTGCGAAAATTCCTTTAATCAGTTTTCCTCCGGCTTTTTCAGTCAGGGTTTGTTGCAGTTGTCCGGCTGCTTCTATCAGGGAGTCGGGTTCTACGCGGTGGCAGGTATCTGCCGAGGATAACATAATGATAATCTTATCCTTAATCTTGAGATTGTCGAACACTTTGATTGTGTTCTGGGAATCTTTAGTGTCGGGGAAAAATTGTGTGATGTTCTCTTCGAACCTTACTTGCAGGGCAAAGAATCCCATTAACAGGACACAACTGATGAGTGACAAATAGAACAGAATCTTGTGCCTCTCGAAATAATCATATAGTCCGATAAAAAACTGGGTCATATCTTTTTTTTCCTACACGCCGTGAGCAGAATGAACGCGATGGTTCCTGCCAGTATGCTGCATACGACTGCAAAGATAACACTTCCTATTAAATATTGCTCTATGACTGATTTTACATTTTCAAAAGAAAGTTCGTTTAAATGCAGATTGACAGGATCTCCCAGCACTTTGCAGCCGGTTACGTAACTGCCGTACAGCAAAAATGGAATCATCGGAGGGATACTGATATTGGCTGCTACAATAGCTATGACTTTATTCAGTCTGAACAAATGTGCCAGAAATAACGTGATTAGCATTTGATATCCCCATACCGGAACGATACCCATGAATACGCCGAGTGTGATGGCAGCCGTGATCCGCAGATTAGATTCGGGGGAGTGGGTGACATGATCCGAGAAAAACTGCTTGCAGTTCTTCCAGGTCAGTTTACGGAAGAAGTTTCGGGGGATGATCCAAAGGAAAGTGACGAGTACCAATATTGTATTCAGGATACTGATACGGGTGAAATCACGGAACGGTCGGAAATGAGAAACCCGCTCTTCCTGTGGCGGATAATAAACATGTACCGGAATGTTTTTAACGGTAATGCCGCCCCAGGCTGCAAAGACAAGTGCTTCCAACTCAAATTCGTATTTGGCGGTGTAATACCACTTGTCTACATTCATTCGTTGGATGGGGTACAGGCGGTAGCCGGATTGTGTATCTTGCAGTTTGATACCTGTTTCGAGGGTAAACCAGAAGTTGGAAAACTTATTGGCAAATGTATTCTTTCCCGGCATATTGTCCGAGGCGAGGTTACGGGCACCTACCAATAATGTGTCCGGTTCCTTTTCTATGGCTTCGATCAATGCGGGAATATCCGAAGCGAAATGCTGTCCGTCAGAATCAATGGTGATTGCATACCGAAATCCTTGCTTTTTGGCAAAGGATAGTCCATGTCTCAAAGCTACTCCTTTTCCTTGATTGACAGGGTGGGTGATGATATGTAAGTTAGATTCCCGGCTAAGTATTCCGGCAGTTTCATCTGTAGAACCGTCGTTGACAACAAGGATATCGGGGGCGTAGAAACGTACACTTTCTATGACGTCCGCCAGTGTCTTTCCATTGTTGTAACTTGGGATGATAACGATGCTCCCTAATTGGTTCAACTTCTCGTGCCAATAGGCTGTACTTATTTGTTCTTTCATGCTTTCGGGGTAAGTGCAGCTTTTAGTTTAATGAAATATTCGCTCTTTACGGTATGCCCTTCTGCACAGTTCTCTTCTATACTGCTGTCCTTTATACTGCTTTCTTTTACAATGTTCTTTTTCACAGCTCCTTCTTTTACACTCCCCTCCGCCTGCAATTGAAGTGTACCTTCTTCTGTCTCTTTAAAAGTCAGTGCAACCGAAATGTACGGTGTTTCTATAGGATTGATAGCCGAAAGAAACTTGCAGGAAGACACTTGTGCTATTTGCAACTTTTGCTGGCGAATGTCTTCTACACATTCCTTGATAAGTTGTAACAGGCAAACTCCCGGAACTACCGGATGTTCGGGGAAATGTCCCTGATAAACAGGATGCCCGGGATTCAACTTTATCTGGATAGTCCAGATCGTTGAGTCCGATGATTCGGAGGAAAGGATGGTATAGAAGTTATCAAGTAGCATATATTAAATCTCTTTAGATAGTTTGTCCAGACGGATCGTTAACCGAATCCACGGATGTTTGATTTTTATTTGTGCGGGATCGCCCGGAGTATTGCCAGTGATGTAGACCACTGACTTTCCAAAGCCTTTTCCACTGGTTCTTTTTTCAGTAGCACTGTCTTTGGTCGCTTTCACACGAATATCTTTCCCACTTAAGAACAGACGTCTGAAATCCATCTCCAGAAGTTTCAGCACCTTTTCCTTTTTCATGGGTTCAATGCAACTGTTGACAGTAAACTGATCGTTGCGAAGAGAAAAATCGAAAAGGCTTAGTCCGAAGTAGGTAGACGCTACGATCCGGATTTCGTTATCAGGCATACGGCGTACTATTAGCATACCGCTCATGTGATGTTTCATGAAATCCAGTTGGATATTGTATTTTTGCGAGCTTTCTCCTTGTGTCAGTTCGATAGCGGGAGGTACGGTGCTGCCTTCCCCGCCCATTCGTGGAGAGCAGGAAGTCTGGATCTGTATCCATAAGAATAGCAGAACCGTCAGACTAACGAATCGCAAACTTCGTCTCATTCTTCAGGGAGTTGAACTTTTTATTATAGAATTCGTATTCTGTATAGTTTGTGGCTGTTTCGGACAGACGGAGTTTGTGTACCGACATGTCTTTCTTGTCCAGATAGATTTCTATACCGGCAATATAGGCTTGTACTGCTTTGTTGGTCGGTTTTATTTTAACCAGATAGTATCGTGCATCTTCAAAATACTCCAGCTGGTAGTTGGACGACATTTTAGACAGGTCGCCTATCATACACGCGGTCAGCATATCCTGAATCTGTGCCATCATTTTGTTCGAACTAAGGTTCATGATGCTTTTCTTGCCATCTGAAACGATTTTGAGCTTACTGCCGTTTATCACGATGAGATAATCCATCGGGCGGAAATATTCCATGCAGATTTTATTGCTTTTTTGGTAGTAGAACTTCCCTTTGGAAGTAACCTTCTCATCGAATACATCGAGATATTTCACTTGGGTGAAATCGCTTTCGATGGACTCTACGGTTTGCGCCTCCTTTGCCAGGCGGCTTTCAAACTCTGTCTTTTGTGGCATCTTTTTCATGCTCTGGGCATGGATAGAGGCTATAGACAAGAAGATAAGCGATAAATATATTAATAAAGTTCTCATACCTTTTTTTATTTTATGCCAATAGTTTGTCCGGACGAACAACTGTATATCCTTGTTCTTTCAGCAAATCCAAGATTTGTTTCACTAGCTGGTCGCTGTCCGGCATCCGGTCGTGCAACAGAATGATGGCTCCCGGTTCAAGACGTTTCCGAATTCTGGCAAGGACTTTATCCGGTGTTGACTGTTGTGTATCCAGTGTACGGATGCTCCATCCTATAGAGGTATATCCTAGCTGTCGAACGGCTTTCGCAATCGTTGGATTAGTGACACCGAACGGTGGACGAAACAAACTAACCGGTTGCGAAGTTACTCGTTCTAGTTCACACTGACAAGTTTGCAAGTCTTTTTTCATCTTGGAGAGCCCGTATAGTGGGAATAAACCGGAATGGGTATACGAATGATTTCCAATCAGATGACCTTCTGCTACCATTTTTTGCAAGATTGCTTCATTCCCTTTTATCTTTTGACCGATACAGAAGAAACAGGCGGTTACCTGATATTCTTTTAGTACCTGAAGAACTTTGGGAGTCTGTAGGGAGTCGGGGCCGTCATCAAAAGTCAGGGCGACAATCTTTTCCGCAGTATGCTTTTTGCAAAATGACCGGAGGTAAATTCCCGATTGAATGCTATAAGAAGCATAAACGAGAAAAGACAGGAGCAAGAGCAAGCAAAGAAGGAGGCAAACGATTATCATACGCTTTTCCGGATTAGAATCAATGAATGATTGATGGAGTGGTGATGATTGTAAATCAATATATGGGTCGAGGTAGTGCAGTTGACCGATTCGTTCACTGCTTTCCATACCGCATACGATGTTGCGGTAGGATATTCACCACATTCATTCTTAAAACTAAGATGAACACTTTCCGGGAAAAGGTTTGTTTCAAGCTCTTCATAAATAGAGTTGTCATTGTCGACAGTTTGCTCGTGAGAGTCATCTTGATTGTGTTGCTTCTTGTTTTTCCCGGTAACCAACCACTGAATATCCTGACATTCTAAACCATTTCGTTGCAAAAAACGGATGATTCGGGAGCTGATTTCTTCTGTAGTCTGTTTCCCGATGAAAGTTTCGATTCCCTGTATTTCAGCCAACGGATGCTCTCCGGCTTCCCGACTTAACAGGAAGAATTGAGCACCTTCTCCGGCTGCTATCCCTTTCAGCATTCCCAGCCGTTGCTGAATCGTGTAACTGGTTTCTGTCATTTCATCGATGGCTCCCACAAGTATATTCTCGCTTCCTTCTCCTATTTTCATCATAGCGTCCAATAAAGCACTTTCAAAACTAAGTCCACGGTGGACATAAGTCATGTTGTAGGCATGTATTTGATGAATCAGAGCTATTTGTGCACCGATTGTATTGAATGTCGACTGGATGAAAGGAGTAGGATTCAGCATCCGCTCTTCATTATCCAATAGGTTGTTCAGGAATTTTTCCGTGTCTGTCAGGCAGCCCAATCCTGTTGCTGTGATGATTCCTTGTATCTTTTCAGGAGATAGTTCACCCATACATTCCAATCCGCAGGCCACCCCCATTTTTACGATACGGCTCATGCGTCTGCGCAAGGTCGCATTGGTGATAATATCCTTATAATCGGGTTCGCAAGCCTGAAGATAAGGGCGATTATTTTCTGGTGAATGATCCTTTTGCGGATGAATGGAAGCGATGCGTTGAATATAAACTGGCTGCATAGGCTTAAATACTTAAAGGTGCGTTCATGCTGGAAAATTCGTTGCGGAAAAGAGGAGCGATGAATCATTTCCTCCGAAACCGAAAGAGTTGGATAACACATGTCGGATGGGGATTCCTTCTTGAAAAGAAGTTTCCGGTATCAGTCCTATTCCTGATTTCTGTTCCGTTTCCGGCATCGCCTCCGTAAAATTCAGATTAGGATAAATCATACCTTTATCTATTGAAAGAACGGAGTAAACAGCTTCAATTCCTTCGGAAGCTCCTAAGGTATGTCCGATAAAGGCTTTTACCGAACTAAATGGAGGAACGTGTTCTCCAAAGATTCTTCGGAGTGCCATACCTTCTGACGCATCATTGCCGGGAGTACCTGTTCCATGTACATTGATATAATCGATTTCTTCAGGAGAAACGCCACTGGAAGCGATAGCTTCGCTCATTGACAGAAAAGCACCGTTCCCTTCGGGAGAACTTCCTGTTTGATGATAAGCCTCATTCGTATTGGCGTAACCGCTAAGTTCACAATAAGGAGTTCTTTGGAGTGAACTTTCCGGTTGAAGCACTAAGTAACCGGCGCCTTCTCCCAGATTTAATCCGGTACGTGAGCGGTCAAAGGGACGGCAATGTGTTTTGTCCAAAATCATCAGGGAGTTGAATCCATTGAGCGTAAACCGGCAAAGTGCATCTGTGCCTCCCACGATAGCGGCATCCAGTAGCCCGTGTTTAATCATTCTTGCTCCCAGCATGATGGCATTGGCTGCTGACGAACAGGCTGTACTGATGGTGGTTATAAAATCATTGATACCTAAATACGAAGCAATCAATTCCGTACTGGCTCCGCAGTCGTGTGAAATCACTTCCCGTAATCGTCCCTGTCCTGGGTTTTTCTTGAAAGATTCATAGAAGTGCTCGCTCAAATCCATACCGCCAACGGAAGTGGCGGAAATAAAACCGATACGTAATGATCGCTGGTCTTTTTGCGAGGTTAGCGGCTGATTTAGTAGCTGATTTTCTGGTCGGTTGGGCGATATGCGCAAGTTTAATCCCGCGTCATCCATTGCTTCTTTGGCTGCCATCATTCCCAACAAGGCCGTACGTGATACAGTGCGTTGTGGAGGTAAAGATAATAGTTGTTTCAGTTCCTCATTGCTACGTTTCACTTCGGATACGGGCACATCGAGAGCAGTCGGAAAAAGAGTTACTTTTCCGATGCCATGCTTTCTTTGTCTCAACGCTTCTATATTTTTGGAAACTCCGATACCGATGCCCGAAACAACTCCCAATCCGGTGACGTATATCTTCATCGGTTAAGCTTTGCGATTAGCAATGATGTAGTCTGCCAGTGTACGTACCGAGTAGAAGATTTGTTTTCCTTCACTGGGGTTCTCTATCTTTATACCGTATTCGCGTTCCAGAATCAGGATGATTTCGAGTGCGTCAATGGAGTCAAGGCCAAGACCTTCGTCGCCAAACAGAGGGGCTTCATTGTCAATATCTTCCGGAGTGATTTCTTCAAGGTTCAACTCTTCGATTAGTTTCCCTTTCACTTCGTTCATCAGTTCTCTTTTGGTTTGATCTAAATTATCCATAAATCGTTGATATATTATTAAGTTGTTTAAATTCTGCTTGATAATGTCCGTCCAGTAGTTCGCACCAGCCTATGATACAGGTATGTAACTTGCCTTTCGCCATCACAATCCTTGCATAATCCTCTAATGAGGCAGTATCGGATTGTCGACGGACAAAGAATGTATTCTCTCCCTGAATCTTGTGCCGGATACAGATTTCTCCCAATACTACATTGGGGAGAGTGTAGACAAACACGGCAGGACTGGCTGCTTTGTCTCCTTCTTTACTGATGATCGCTTGATGTTTGCAGTCCGTATCCAGAGAGGAAGAAGCATTGGCAAGAATGATTCCAATCTCTTCCGGACGGTAGTGTGTATCTTTCAGTAAATATTCGGCAGCTACATATCCCAGCTTACAGAGGTTGTCCATCTTATAGAACTTCATATTGTTTTCTCCCAGATGTTTGTATGCTTCCCGGATGAATGGTGCAAAGTCAGTTTCCAAAGAACTGAATACAGTTGTTCCTTTACTTTCTATTGCTCCCGGTCTGATTGTGACCGTGTTGCCCGATTCCACCACTGCTTTGCAAGCTGGCGGAGTACTCGCTTTGTCTGTGGCCTGCAAGTTTGCTTTCTGTTTCAGATGAGCATCGGGGAGGGATAATACCAGTGCGGCATTACAGCCTCCGAAACCGGAAGCGGTTTTGATGCAGCATTTCATCGGCATCGGTTGATGAGTGGCATAGACAGTGATAGGCATGGGAACACCGAGTGTTTCATACCCTAAAGTTCCGTAGTATCTTCCTTCTTTTAGTTGTTCTATGCAAAGTATGGTTTCAATAATGCCCGAAGCCCCTAATGTATGACCGAAATAGGGTTTAAGGCTATTCACCGGGACTGTGGCTAATCCCGCCAGATGTATGGCTTTGGATTCCATTTCGTCATTGTAAACCGTGGCTGTTCCGTGTGCATTGATAAAGCTAATGTCTTCGGGGAGTGCTCCGGCTTCTTCCATTGCCTGATTAATAGCTAGAGCTAAACCATCCCCTGTTCGGGAAGGACCGGATATATGGTTGGCGTCATTACTGATTGCTCCTCCGGAGAGAATAATATGATTCGCGTTTCCTTGAGTTTCTAAAAGAACAGCTCCACAGGCTTCGCCCAGGCTTAATCCATCCCGTTGTATATCGTATGGTCGGCAGGGGTGTACGCTTACAGAACGGAACGATAGAAAGCCGCTGGTAATGAAATGAGAAAGAATATCCCCACCTGCCACAATCACTCGTTTGTAACGTCCTGATTCTATCCATCTCTTAGCGACGATTAGTGCCGAGACTCCTGATATACAGGCATTAGAGATGACCTCTACCTGATTTGTCGCTCTAAAGAAATCTCCGATTCGTTCCGCCATTTTCCAAAGAAAAACCGGACTGTCAGCAGAGATTTGCTGTGGAAAGGCCGATTGTTTTGTCCGGTCACTCAATAAATCTATATTTCCTTTAGTGGTAGATAATAACAAGGCGCAATCCGGCTCCCGCAAGTCGGCTCCCGATTGAGAAATAACCTCTTGGATAGCCAGTATGAATAATTGCTCCATCCGGGTATAATCCGTAATCTGCATCAGTTTCGCCCGTTTTTCCAATTCCACAGAATCAATCATTCCCGCCAATAGGGGATGATCGGAAATTAGGCCGGCTTCTTGCATACGGATTCCGCTTCGGTAGTTATGGATGGCCTCCAGATTTTCCGGGATGCCGAAACCTAACGAACTAATCAGCGTATGGGCTGTGATGTATATATTTAAAGGATATTCCATTTCTTTTTCCATTCCAGATAAAACGGAGGATTCATAAGCTCCAATTCTTTATTCAGGTTCAGGAACACTTGTATGGTGCTTCCGGTAGCTACTATACTCTGGTCGGTAGCCCGGTAGATAACGTATTCAAATTTTATCTTGGCTGCCTCACAGGCAATATAGCGCGTCTCGACAATCGCTTCTTCACCAAAAGATAGTGATTGTTTGAACTGACAGGTGAGATCCACGATAGGAACCATGTATCCCTCCCGGTAAATACTCATATAATCCAAACCATACTGTTTGCCAAAAGCTTCTCTTCCATCTTCAAAGTAGCGCACATACTCACCATGCCATACAATCTGCATGGAGTCTATTTCGCTGAACCGCACTCTGAAGGTAGTCCGGTTAGTCAAAGCTGCAACCTGTTGATTCGTTTTCCGTTTCATTCTTTTTTTATAAATATTTTCATCCTGCATTCAGCTATCAGCTTGTCTTCCACTTTCACTTGTGCAGAAATCAATGTAATGTCGAATACCTCCTGTACAACGGTAATCTCCGTAAATAGTTTCATCCCGTTCTTTGGCAAATCGTAGATTTTAAGTTTGTCCACCGAGCCGATAAACCCTAACGGTACTTTTTCACCCTGCCGGGTATAAAGAAATCCGATACGTGCTGCTGCTGATTGAGCGATATGTTCAATAATTCCTGCCTCTTGCAGTTTTCCGGTTTCCGGTTGCTCTCCTTCTTGCTGTTCTCCGGTTTCGCAGAAAATATTATCAGCAGTAACAGTCAGTCCGGAATAAGAATGATTCTCTTCGATACCAAAGAAACTGTCCACCATCACGATGGGCGGACGCTGTGGAATCAGATTGAGTATTCCTTCTCCTTGTATGATAACTTCCCTGTTGTTCATTTCAATCTACATTGTACAATGCTGTGTCCCATTCCTAAATGGTCATCTATCTTTTCGACTTCCAATCCCGCTGCTTTGATGCACCGTTCCATATCATCCGAATGATACATTTTGCTGTTACCATTTGCCATGGCTGTGAAATAAAGACTGATTTGTGTCAGGCAATAAGCGGCTGTGTCAAACTTTTGCCGATTCCAGAAAGTTTCCATGATATAGAGGCGGCTCTCCCGGTTCATAGAGCGGGCTGCACGGGTCAGTATGCTGGTTACTTCTTCTTCCGAGAAACAATCAAGGAACTGGCTCATCCAGATAGCATCGAACCCTGTCGGGAAAGGTACTTCGGGATCGAGCAGATTGGCGCCATACCCGTGGATACGTGCTGCCCCAGGCAGTCCTTTAGTTTGTTGACGCATCATCTCCAATTGTTGCGGAAGATCCATAATAGTTACTTCCACCGCGTTGTCATAGCTTACGCACTTGGTTGCCCATCGACCGGTATTACCTCCCACATCCAGTAAAGTCGTGGGATGACGGGCGAAAACAATCGCCAAAGCTTCGTCAAACGAGCAATCCGAGTAATAATGATCGAAACCGAACCAGCTCTTTTGTACTTGTGAGGGTAAGCTTGACAGTCCTTCATAGATGGTACTCCATTCGCCGAATACTTTCAGCCCTTCGGGACGTCCGTTGGTGAGAGCCTCTTCAAGATGGAACATTCCCAGATAGTTGACATCGTGGTTGAAATCCATATTGACACGTACCATCTTGTCGTTGAGCAGGAACCATCCGGCTTTGGCAAGGCGGTAACGGTTTTCGTGCTGCAATACGGTACCGATGGTTAATGAGGCTTCCAACAAAACTTGTGTCGCATAGGAAGACAACCCACAAGCCTTGCTGATTTCTTCTTGTGTCATGCCAGCGCGTTCGTCGGCCAGTAACTGAAAAATACCGAATTTGAGCATAAGGCGTGATACCTGAAACACGACGGGCCCGAAAGCTATTTCTTGTGCCAGGCGTTGTGCTTCTATCGCGGTCAACGGTTCCTTATCATATTGATTCTGTTGCATCTTTATTTTGTTATATCTTTCTATTTTAATCCTTTGAGAGCGAACCGTCACTTGTGGTTTCCCAGAATGAGTAATAATTGAACCATTGTTCCGGATAGCGTTTCAGTATCTGGTCCAAAGCGGCCGTATATTGTTCGAGCAGAGCTGTCTCTGCTTTCTTTTCTTTGGTTCGTATGACTGGTTCCGTCCTTATAAAATGAAAACGGTAGGTTCTGCCCGGCTCTCTCATGGCAAAGTAGAATACTACTGGAACTTTCATTCGCGAACCAAGCAGGAAAGGACCGGCAGGGAAAGGAGCTTTCTGTCCCAGGAGTGTTCCTGTCAGCAGTTTCTCTTTATTCAGATAACGGTCGCCCTGGAAGCATACATATTCTTTCTTGTTTAACGCCTCGGTAATACGGAAAACGTGTGTCAGGTTATCTTCGTTGACGGGGATAATCTTAAAATCCTTGTCCTGACCATTTTTCTCCAATATCTCTTTGATTCTACGATGTTCGGCATCATACATCACGATATTGATTTTCTTTCCGTAATCGTCGAAGAAAGGAACGCCTATTTCCCAGTTTCCCACATGGGCGCCAATCATAATCACTCCCTGTTCGCTGTTCAGCAATTGCAGAAATTCCGGATACCGTTCGAACTCGAACCGGTATTGATCGACTTTTCCGTTGCCAATAGCTACTTTGTCAATCAGGATTTGCCCTAACCGATAATAGTTGCGTAGCAATATACCCAAAGAGCGTATTCGGTTGTATTTCAGAATGTGGCGGGCATAAAACCAGGTGCTTTTGGTGGCTTTCGGAGCAAACGGTATGAAGTACAATACTACCAGACTTAGAAATATATAAGCGGCAGTAATGCCCAGATACTTAATCAGGTAAATAAAGAATAAATATCCGAATGTTCCTCCCCGGGTTTTGCCTTTCCACGTCGACATATTTACTTGGCTTCCTGCATACGGGTGATAACGAGATCGTAGAAGTCCTGGAAGGTTTTGATACCCGCAAAATCTTGTCCGGTTACGTTGAAACCGAAGTTCTTTTCTACCAGTACCACCATATCGACCAAGTCCAGGCTGTCCAGTTCAAGAGTTTCCATTAACGGTGCATCCGGCTGGATAACGTCGATGTCTACTTCAAACTCTTCTGCCAGAGTGGTTCTTATTTTCTCGATGATTTCTTCGTTTGTCATATATCTGTTTTCTTTAGTAAATTATGGATTGATTTTGCGTATGATTAGCGTGGAATTGGTTCCTCCGAATCCGAATGAGTTGGAAAGGAACGTATCAAATTCCAGGTTTACCCGTTGGGTAGGTATATTTAATTGTGCAGAGGCCTCGTCCGGTTCCTCGAAATTGAGGTTGGGAGCGATGAAACCGTTGTTCATCATGAGGGTGGAATAAATCACTTCACTGGCCCCGGCCATCCACATTTCATGTCCTGTCATAGACTTCGTGGAAGTCACATACGGGTGATGCCCTTCAAATACTTCCGCAATGGCTTTCGCCTCGTTCAAGTCACCTACCGGAGTTGAGGTGGCGTGTGCATTGATATAACTGATCTGTTCGAGTGCAATCCCTGCATCTTTGATAGCCATTTGAAGAGAACGTTTCGGACCGTCCACATTAGGCACGGAGATGTGATCTCCATTGGATGAAAAACCGTAACCGATGACTTCGGCCAGAATGGGAGCTCCCCTTTTTACAGCCGATTCATAACTCTCTAATACCAGACTAGCGGCTCCTCCACTCGGAATCAGTCCGTCACGTCGTTTATCAAAAGGTTTCGAGGCTTTCTCGGGGACTGCTTCCTGGGTGGAAAATGCGCTTAGTCCGTCGAAGCTTCCTACTGCATAAGGATTGACTTCTTGTGCGCCACCGCAAAGAATACAATCCTGCAATCCCGATTTTATAAGCAGGTAGCCCATGCCAATAGCGTGAGAACCGCTTGCACAGGCCCCGGCAATGGTGAAGTTGACTCCTCTAAGTTTGAAAATAACCGACAGGTTCATTGTCACGGTGGAATTCATCGACTGGAAAATAGAACCGGAACCCACTAGCGCTGTATTTTTCTTTTCACGAATGATGTCCACTGCATTAATAACAGGAGCGGCACTACTATCATTGCCATACAAGATACCCACTTCATTGGCTTCAAGAAAATCCTCATCAATACCGGCATTACGGAAAGCTTCTAATGTAGCGAGATAAGCATATTCTCCCTGCTCCGGTAGACAGAGACGTTTACGGCGGTCCAACAACTTCTTCAAGTCGGGACGTTCCAATATCCCCGTTAATGCAGAAAAATAGCCCAATTCTTTCCGTACCGGGTCTATGCCAATTCCCGATTTCCCATGATATAGTGAGTCTTTTACTTCATCCAGATTCTTGCCGATGCAAGAGTAAATCCCCATTCCCGTGATAACAACTCTTTTCATTATTTTGTCTATTCTATGCTTTTATTTTAAGTATATAGTCCTCCGTTGATGGAAATCACTTCTCCTGTGATGTAGGATGAAGCTGGGGATGCCAGAAAACCGACCAGGTCGGCAACCTCTTCCGGAGTGCCGAAACGTCCCGCGGGAATATGTTTCTTCCATTCGTTCTCATCAATTCCTTCCGTCATATCCGTACGGATGAATCCCGGAGCTACTGCATTGACTGTTACTTTCTTCTTGGCAACTTCCTGTGCCAGTGCTTTGGTAGCGGCTATTACGCCACCTTTGGCTGCGGAGTAATTGGCTTGGCCGGGCATTCCCTGAATGCCCGACAATGACACGATATTTACGATACGTCCATAACGTTTGACCAGCATATTCTTCAATAAAGGCTGTGTCACGTTGAAGAATCCGTTCAGGCTGATATCGAGTACTTTGCTCCATTCTTCTCCTGTCATCCAGAGCATCAGGTTGTCTTTGCGGATACCTGCATTGTTTATCAGTACCTCGATATATTCATCAGGGTGTTGGGAAGCCCAGTTGCCCAAAGCAAGTGTGATAGCGGCAGGGTCGGTCACATCGAACTTCATCAACTCGCCATTACTTCCTTTTTCCTGTACTAACTGCAACGTTTTCTCCGCTTCTGCGTCGTTATTCTGATAATTTATCAGTATAAAGTAGCCCATTTCCGCCAGTTTACAACTGACAGCACGGCCGATACCTCGGCTTCCTCCGGTTACTAATGCATATTTCATTTTATATCTCTTCTTTTTTGAGATAGCCTATCATCCTTTCTATCTCTTTGTATTTAGGTGTGTCATTGGTAAATACAGGGAAGAAACTGCGTATTTCTTCATAAACCTGCCTGCTTTTGGAACTTAGGCGATCCTGTATTTTCAGGTAGTCGATAGCTTGTGCTATTCCCATGAACTGGATAGCCATCACCTGATAAGAATTCTCAATGACTGTTTTTGCTAATAGAGCCGAGTTGGTTCCCATGCTGACAATATCCTGATTATCATTGTTGTTGGGGATACTGTGTACATACATCGGATTTGATAATGTCTGACATTCCGCTGTGGTGGAGGTTGCAGTGAATTGCGAAGCCTGTAAACCATAGTTCAATCCAAGCACTCCCAAATTTACAAACGGAGGCAGGATGCCATTGATACGGTCGTGGAACAGATAGTTAATCTGTCTTTCGCAAAGCATAGTCAGTTTGGTCACGGCAATTTTCAACTTGTCCATTTCGAAAGAAATGTAATCTCCGTGGAAGTTGCCGCCATGATAAATATTTTGTGTATCCGGATCGACAATCGGATTGTCACAGGCGGAATTTATTTCGTTTATTAATACTTCTTCCGCATTCTCCAGTTCATCGTAAATAGGACCGAGTATTTGCGGAACACATCGCAAGGAATAATAGGGCTGTACTTTGTGTTCGAAGATTTTCTCTTTATGCACCTGGTTGTATAGCTCGTTCTCCCTTTGAAGCACGCATTTACTGCCTGCCACCCATTCTCTCATCATAGCAGCTATCTCTTGTTGACCTTTATGATGCTTGGCCTCGTTTAATGCCTGTGCCATAAAATCATCATAAGAGGCGGCAATCTCATTCATCATTACAGAGGCAGCCACCGACCAACGGAGTAGTTTTTTTGCATAAATCAGATTGACAATACCGATGCCTGTCATTACAGAAGTACCGTTTGTAACGGATAAACCTTCACGAATACGCATGGAAAAAGGTTTCAGGCCGTTTTCCTGAAGTACCGTAGCTGCGTTACACAATTTACCCTGATAAAAAACTTCCCCTTCCCCTATTAACGTCAGGGCGATATGGGCCAGTTGTACGAGATCGCCGCTGGCACCTACACTTCCGTGTTCGGGTATGAACGGATAAATTCCGCGGTTGATAAATTCACAGAGGAGAGAAACCAGTTCCAGATGCACTCCTGACTTCCCTTGTAGAAAAGTGTACAAACGGGCAATCATAGCTGCTTTTACATAAAGTTCGGGAAGCGGTTTGCCGGCACCGGTGGAATGGCTTCGGATGATATTATACTGAAGGTCGATCAATGACTGATCTTCTATTCTGTATTGTGCCATTGGGCCGAATCCCGTATTGATACCATAAATAATCTTATCGCTGGAAAAGGATTGCAGAAAATCGAAGCTTTCCTCTACTTTTCGAATACATTCTTCAGAGAGTTCCAGCTTTTCATTATCAAACAATACTTTATGAAGGGTATCTAAATTTATACTTTTCTCAGCTATCATTTTCTGTACTAGATATTTTATGCCTTAATAATAAGATGCAAAAATAGGCAATTTCTGTTATATAGCGGACATGAATCAGGATAAAACTTTTTCAGAGAAGTTGGTTTTGCTTGTTTTGTTTCTCATTCGTGGGAGATTTGTTCCCCGGTACCGCTCGATGCCTTCATTGGTGCCGGAGGGTGTCTTCATCGGTGGGGAGAAAAATCAATCTATGCTTTTTGCAAATCCCGTCCTTCATACTTGCAGATCGCTTCTATCCATTCCTTGGTCAGTGGCATGGACTCATGTCTTTCAAGATCGAAAGTAACCATGATGGACTTGCAAACGCATTTCACTTCATTGGTTTTCGTGTCAATGACTTGTTGAACCAGATGAAAGCTTTTGGTACCTATCTTAGAGACGGCTGTTTGTACAGCTATGTGGTCCGATGCGAAAATTTGCTTAACGAAATTCGCTTCGATATGAACAACGACAATACCAATCTTTTCCCAATCTACTCCCGGGCATACCGAACCGAAGTATTCAGTCTTTCCCAAGTCGTAAAAGGAGAAGTAAACCGTGTTGTTGACGTGACCAAATTTGTCTACATCATTGAATCGCAATTGGATAGGTAATGTGTGATGAAATACGATTTCTTCCATTGTTTTCTCTTAAACGTTTTAAATTCGACACAAAAATAGCACTTTTACTTTCTTGCTTGAAATTGGGGCAAAGATAGATATTTCTGACGATTCTATTCTTGGAGACGGGGGAGAAATTAGTTAATAATCGTTTAAACTGTAGTCTTGGGACGTTTATTCTGACTTCTGATGTGTGGAAACAATCAGAAGGATGGAAAGGGACTTTTAAATACGGATTATTCTTAACTTATTATCTTGTGGAATATATCCACATTTTTGTGGAATTTTTGCACAGGATCGTGCTTGAAACTTAATCTGGCTATTAATGCTTTTTTCTTTATTACAAATTATTTATGTGTTTGAAAATGAATGATATGTTCTCTTTGATTAAACTCGATAAGTCTCGATGTATCAGTCTTTTGTTATGCTTTTGGCACATAAATTGCCTAATATTGATGGTAATCTATCCTAATAACTATTCTAATTTTAGAACAATAATGGAAGTAATAATGAAAAACAAATGGCTATTATGCATTTTTTTAATGCAGTTTCTGCCTTTCGGATTATTCGCGCAGGTTGCTCCTCCTCTTGAAGAACAGAAGACAGAAATACAGGAAGCCCCGGAAAATAACAATGAAGTTACGATAAACAGCGATACTACCACCGACGGGGATGCTGGAAAGACAATCAAAGGAGTGATTAACGATGAACAGGGAGAGACAATCATTGGTGCTTCCGTCATTATCAAAGGCGAAGATACCGGAACTACCAGTGATATGGATGGTAGGTTTACTCTCGAAGCTCCGGAAGGAGCGATTTTAGTGATCTCTTATATCGGCTATCATACGCAGGAAGTGAAAGTCAGAAAGAGATCTCTTCTTCGTGTTGTGTTGAAAGAAGACAATCAGTTATTGGATGAAGTGGTAGTGGTAGGATACGGAACCGTCAAAAAGAGTGACCTTACGGGTGCTGTGTCCGGTGTATCCAACAGACAATACAAAAATCAACCTGTACAACGGGTTGAAAATATACTCCAGGGTCGTACTCCCGGTGTAGAAGTCACTGCTACGAGTGGTATGCCCGGAGCAAGTATGAAGGTGCGCGTTCGTGGAACTACCTCTATTAATAAAAGCAGTGATCCTTTATATGTGATTGATGGTATCATCTCTTCCAGTGGCTTGGACGGTATTAACCCTTCTGATATCCAGTCGATGGAAATACTGAAAGACGCTTCCTCCACTGCCATTTACGGTTCCCGTGGTTCGAATGGCGTTATCCTGATAACCACCAAACAGGGTAGTGAGGGAAAAGCACAGGTAACGTTCGATGCATCGGTAGGGCTTTCGACTGTCAGAAAACAGTATGACCTGTTGAGCGCTTACGAATATGCAACTGCACTGAATGACATTCGCGGATCGTCTACTATCTCCGCCGAAGATCTTGAGGCTTATAAAAATGGAACGAAAGGAATTAACTGGACTGATCTTCTGACTCGTACAGGTATCACCCAGGATTATCGGCTCGCCATATCCGGAGGAAATGAAAAAGTGAAATACCTTATTTCGGGAAATGTACTCGATCAGGAAGCCATCACCATCATGTCCGATTATAAACGCTATGGAATTCGGGCAAACATCGACTCGGAAGTGAAACCCTGGTTGACAATCTCTGCAAAATTAAACGCATCCAGTCTTCACAAACACAATGAAGGTGGGGCGAACTGGTTGCATGTCACTAACTTTTCGCCTACCATGGAGCTGAAAGATCCCGAAACCGGCGTGTACAATACAGACCCGTATAATATGATCGGTTCCAGCCCTTACGGTGAAATGATAGTGAACAATAGCGATAGCTATAGCTATAATTTAAACGCCAACCTGACATTGCTGTTTAAGATCATGAAAGGACTGACGCTTTCCGTTCAGGGAGGTTATGACTACGATAATAGTCCTTCTTATTCTTTCCGGTCGAAACTGGATTCACCGGGTGCTATCAATAGCGCAAGCAATGCCAACGCATTGCATAACTATTGGCAGAATACTAACAATCTGACCTGGCAAAAGCAATTCGGAGATCATAGCTTCACTGCCATGGGCGTATGGGAAATAAGTCGTTCGTGGGACTCACAACTAAAGGGAACCGGTTCCAATCTGAACAATGAGAGTGTTGGGTACTGGAATCTTGGCAATGCTGCTATCAGAGATGCGAGCAATTCATACACGGAATTTTCTTTGGCTTCCGGTATCGTGCGTGCTAATTACGATTATAAGAAACGATATTTTATTACTGCTGCATTAAGAGCTGACGGTTCTTCTAAATTTCAGGGAGACAACAAATGGGGATATTTCCCTTCCGCAGCTGTGGCTTGGGATATTGCACAAGAATCTTTCATGAGCAACCAGCATGTGCTCGATCAGTTGAAACTGCGTGCCAGCTTTGGTGTCACCGGAAATCAGGATATTGCTGCTTACAGCACATTGGGTATGTTGTCGGGAGCATCTTACGGCTGGGGAACTTCCACTTCCTCTACAGGATATTGGGGATATCAGTTTGCTACACCCGGCATTACCTGGGAAAAGACTTACCAATATGATTTGGGATTGGATATGAGTATCGGAGGCTTTAATATTACAGTGGACTGGTTCAAGAAACAAACGAAAGATCTGCTCTTTCAGAAACAGGTGCCTAAATATAACGGAGGTGGTACTTATTGGGTGAATCAAGGAAAACTGAACAATACCGGAGTCGAATTATCCCTTACCACTTTCCCTGTAAAGGGAGCTGTGACATGGGAAACCAGCCTGAATGCTTCTTATGTGAAGAATGAAGTAGCAGACCTCGCAGGAGATGACTTTGTACTCACTGCTAACTATAGCGATTTGGGAGGTCCTCTGCAGATTATGAAGCCCGGTTATCCTATGGGATCTTTCTATGTCTATCAATGGAAAGGATTCGATGATAAAGGCGCTAATCTTTATCAGAAAGCAGATGGTAGTCTGACAACGAATCCGACTTCCGATGATTTGGTTGTGAAAGGACAGGCAAGTCCCAAATGGACAGTAGGTTGGAACAACACTGTTACTTGGAAAAACTGGACGCTGAATGTATTTTTCAATGCTGCCACCGGATATGACCGGTTGAATATCAGCCGTTTTATGGCGGCATCCATGACTGGTGTTTCTCGTTTCGTAACCTTGCGTGATGCCTACTTCAAAGGATGGGATCATGTTGCCAACAAAGCGGACGCTCTTTATCCGAGCCTTACCAATACCGACAACAAGAGTTATGCTAATTCGGATTTCTGGCTTGAAGATGCTTCTTTTATCAAGTTGAAGAATATCAGCCTCTCGTACCGCATTCCTCGCCGTGTACTGAAGTTTGCAAGTGTACAACTGTCTGTCAGCGCACAGGATCTCTTTACAATCACCCGCTACAAAGGAATGGATCCTGAAGTGTACACCAGTTATGACGGACTGGATTACGGTGCTTATCCGATTCCTCGGACAATCACCTTTGGAGCCAAATTCAGATTTTAAACCGTGTATTAAGACAATAACCGTATGAAAACAGCATATACCTTTATAATGAAAGCCTTGCCTGTGCTTCTGACAGCTTTGTGTTGGACTTCGTGTAGTGATTTTCTGGAAGAAGATCCGAAAGGGCAGTTACCTTCGGATACCTATTTCAGTAATAAAGAAGACTTGGACGCTTCGCTGACGGCTCTCTATTCCGTGATCGCAAGTTCACAGGCTAGTAATAATCTTTGTGGAACGAACTTCCTGGTGGGAGATGATATCTCCACTCATCCTTCCAGTAATAAACAACCTCTTCGTGAACACGACCAGTTTGATGTGAAAGACAATAACTCGTGGTTGTCCAGTATGTGGGAGCAGCGTTTCAAAGTCATCAAGGCTGCCAATTTTATCATAAATAATGCGGAGCGTACGCCGGAGGTATCAAAAGACGATATAAAAGTGGCTATTGCACAAGCACATTATTGGAGGGCCTACTCTTATTTTTATCTGGTGACCACTTGGGGACGGGTTCCCATCATGCTGAAAGAAGAAATAGATTATAATGCTCCGTTGAAGACGGAAGAAGAAGTGTACGAATTGATTCTGTCTGACCTGAAAATAGCAGAAACCGATTGCCCCGCATTGTACACGAAGGAACCGTATGGCAGAAATGGAATGAACATTGCTGTAAGTGAGGGAGCCGTAAAAGCAACGATGGCTTATGTCTATATGTGTATGGCAGGATGGCCGCTTAATAAAGGAGTAGAATATTACAAACTGGCTGCCGCCAAAGCCAAAGAAGTGATAGACGGTGCAGATGGTGGTAGCTACTATTATAAACTGCTGCCGGAATATAGCCAGGTATATTCATGGGAATACAATAATAAGAATACGGAACTTCTGTTGGGTATCTATTATAATAGGGATGCAGCAGGACAATCCGCTCCCTTGACCGATTTCCTGCAAGATATGAAACAGGCCGGTTGGGGAGATACGAATGGAGAAATTAATTTCTGGATGAACTTCCCCGAAGGTCCTCGTAAAGATGCTACGTATTTCCCGAAAATCATGCTTAGCGACGGGAAACTATATGATTGGTGGTATGATACCGATCCTGCTTCCCGCGAAGTAGTGGCGCCTGTCTTTATGAAGACCGTGGAAGGTGCTGTACGCGGAACTGAATTTGATTATACAAATCCTGCCGTAGTCAATGCATCGGGGGAGAAAACATTCCAGTTATTACGTCTTTCGCAAGTATATTGCTGGTATGCCGAAGCAACAGGTCGTGCAGGAGAAATCAATGAACAGGCGGTTAAAGTGTTGAACGAAGTGCGCAACAGGGCAGACGGTGAAAAAACAAATAGATATACGACGGATATGTCTCCTGATGAACTGGCGGAAGCAGCCTACAATGAACATGGTTGGGAAATGGCCGGTTATTATTGGGGCGGTATTGCGAGCAGAGCCAGGGATATGTTCAGAATGTACCGGTATAAGGATCATTTTGAATTCCGTAAGAAAAATGAGCCTATTGAAGTGGCGCCCGGAGTTTTCAGGAAAGAAGCAGTAGCAGTCACCGGAACTTGGGATGACAGTAAGATGTATGTTCCTTATCCCTATGAAGATGTGATTTTGAACCCGAATCTGGATAATAGTTGGAAGAACAAATAGCGTTAGGGGTTGATTTTTTGAATGATCTGTTTTTTATAGAACGATGTAGGTTATCTCTTAATTTACATCGTTCTTTCTTTTTTGTATGGTTTGTTGTGTCAATCTATATTTTTGAGGGACTTAAAAACGTCAGGATAGATTTCACTAAATGGAATAAAAGTGTTATTTTTGCGTCTTGTTCTTAACGGAAATTAATCAAGAAATGATAGAAGATATTAAAAAAGCCTGTCAGGTGATGAATGAAGGAGGAGTGATCCTTTATCCCACCGATACCGTATGGGGTATAGGCTGTGATGCGACTAATGAAGAGGCTGTACGCCGCGTGTATGAGATTAAGAAACGCGCTGATAGCAAGGCTATGCTGGTCTTGGTAGACTCTCCGGTTAAAGTAGATTTTTATGTACAGGATGTGCCAGATGTTGCATGGGATTTGATTGAAGTTGCCGACAAGCCGTTGACGATTATTTATTCCGGAGCACGTAACTTAGCATCGAATTTGCTGGCCGAGGATGGCAGTGTAGGGATTCGGGTGACGAATGAAGACTTTTCCAGACGACTCTGTCAGCAGTTCCGTAAAGCAATCGTTTCTACTTCGGCTAATGTCAGCGGGCAGCCGGGTGCGGCTAATTTTAGTGAAATCAGTGATGAAATCAAATCGGCGGTAGATTATATCGTTGGCTTTCGCCAGGACGATATGAGCCGGCCGAGACCCTCAAGTATTATTAAGTTGGAAAAAGGTGGAGTGATAAAGATAATTCGCGAATAAATGAAGGGAGAAAAACTTAGTTTATTACAGCGTTGCATCAAATGGCGGGAAGCGAATATAAAGGAGAAGCAATTTATCCTGATATTAAGTTTTCTTGTTGGGATCTTTACAGCGTTTGCCGCATTAATATTGAAATTCTTTATCCATCAGATACAGAATTTTCTGACCGATAACTTCAGTGCGACGCAGGCCAACTACCTGTATTTGGTATATCCGGTAGTCGGAATCTTTTTGGCAGGCTGGTTTGTGCGCAATATAGTCAAGGACGACATCAGTCATGGAGTCACCAAGATTTTATATGCCATTTCCCGCAGGCAGGGACGTATCAAACGACATAATATTTGGTCATCTACTATCGCCAGTGCTATTACTATCGGATTTGGAGGATCGGTCGGGGCGGAGGCGCCGATTGTACTGACTGGTTCAGCTATCGGTTCCAATTTGGGTAGCGTCTTCAAGATGGAACACCGCACGCTGATGCTGCTCGTAGGATGTGGAGCGGCAGGTGCCATTGCCGGTATTTTCAAAGCTCCGATTGCCGGACTCGTGTTTACATTGGAAGTCCTGATGATTGACCTGACTATGTCTTCTTTGCTTCCGCTGCTGATTTCTGCAGTGACCGCAGCTACCGTATCTTATATCACTACCGGTACGGAAGCTATGTTTAAGTTTCATCTTGATCAGGCATTCGAACTGGAACGTATTCCTTTCGTTATCTTGTTGGGAATCTTTTGCGGACTGATTTCGCTATACTTTACGCGTGCCATGAATTCGGTGGAAGGCGTCTTTGGTAAACTTAATAACCCTTATAAGAAATTGGCTTTCGGTGGTGTGATGTTGAGTGTGCTGATTTTCCTTTTTCCGCCTCTTTATGGTGAAGGATATGATACGATTGATCTTTTGCTGAACGGAACGTCTGCGGCAGAGTGGGATACGGTCATGAACAATTCTATGTTTTATGGTTATGGTAATCTGCTGCTGGTTTATCTGGTGCTGATAATTTTGTTGAAAGTATTTGCCTCCAGTGCAACGAACGGTGGTGGCGGTTGTGGTGGAATCTTTGCACCTTCTCTTTATTTGGGGTGTATTGCAGGGTTTGTTTTCTCTCATTTTAGCAATGATTTTGCTTTCTCTGCTTATTTGCCGGAGAAGAATTTCGCGTTGATGGGAATGGCGGGAGTGATGAGTGGCGTTATGCACGCTCCTTTGACAGGGGTGTTTCTGATAGCCGAACTGACTGGTGGATATGATTTATTCCTTCCGTTGATGATTGTATCCGTAAGTTCATATCTGACCATTATTGCTTTCGAGCCTCATAGTATCTATTCGATGCGTCTGGCCAAGAAGGGACAGTTGCTTACACACCATAAGGATAAAGCCGTGTTGACGTTGATGAAAATGGAAAATGTGGTGGAGAAAGATTTCGTTGTCGTACATCCGGAAATGGATTTGGGCGAATTAGTGAAAGCAATAGCTGCTTCCCATCGAAATGTGTTCCCGGTGACAGATAAGAAAACGGGTGAATTGCTGGGAATTGTACTTCTCGACGACATTCGTAACATCATGTTCCGACAAGAACTTTATCATCGTTTCACTGTTAATAAATTAATGACATCTGCCCCTGCCAAGATATTCGATACGGATGGAATGGAACAGGTGATGCAGACATTTGATGATACGAAAGCCTGGAATCTTCCGGTAGTGGATGAAGAAGGGCGATACCAGGGATTTGTCTCTAAATCGAAGATATTTAATTCATACCGGCAAGTATTGGTACATTTCTCTGAAGACTAACAACCGTAAGGGATAATTTATTAGGCACGGATTACACAGCTTACGCTGTTGTTTTATGTAGACCTAATTCAGGAAACCGTGAAATCCGTGTAATCCGTGCCTAAGTAGCGATAACATATTGAATGATGAAAAAAGAAGATTTAAGAATAGTATATATGGGGACTCCCGATTTTGCGGTAGAGGCCCTGCGTCAATTAGTAGAAGGCGGTTATAATGTAGTGGGTGTGATTACAATGCCCGATAAGCCTGCCGGACGAGGACATAAGATTCAGTATTCTCCTGTAAAGCAATATGCGCTTGAACAAAATTTGCCGTTACTTCAACCGGAAAGGTTGAAAGATGAAGCTTTTGTAGAAGCATTGCGTGAATGGAAGGCGGACTTACAGATTGTAGTTGCTTTTCGTATGTTGCCGGAAGTGGTATGGAATATGCCACGACTGGGTACGTTCAATCTTCATGCTTCTTTGCTTCCTCAATACCGTGGAGCTGCCCCCATTAATTGGGCAGTAATCAATGGTGATACGGAAACCGGAATTACTACTTTCTTTTTGAAACACGAGATAGACACCGGAGAAGTCATTCAGCAAGTGCGTGTGCCTATCGCAGATACGGATAATGTGGAAGTGGTACATGATAAGTTGATGATGCTGGGAGGAAAACTGGTTCTTGAAACGGTAGACGCTATATTGAATGGAACGGTAAAACCGATTCCTCAAGAAGAAATGGCGGTTGTCGGTGAACTTCGTCCTGCTCCGAAGATCTTTAAAGAAACCTGCCGGATTGACTGGAATCAGTCGGTGAAGAAGATATACGATTTTATCCGTGGATTATCACCTTATCCTGCTGCTTGGAGTGAACTGATTACTTCTGAAAAAGGAGCACCAGTGGCCGTGAAGATCTTTGAAAGTGAGAAGATTTATGAATCACATCAATTAGCTATAGGAACAATTGTGACCGATGGGAAGAAATTCATGAAAGTAGCTATACCGGATGGATTTGTATCTATTCTTTCTTTACAGCTTCCCGGTAAAAAACGTTTGAAAATAGATGAATTGCTTCGTGGATATCACTTGGAAGATGGTTGTCTGATGAAGTAATTAATCGGATAAACAGATTAAAACGAGCAAGCCATTAGATTATAAATAGAATAAAACCGTCCCGAATAAGAGACGGCTAGAACTTAAAATAGAAGAATTATGAAACCGATTATCGCTCCTTCCATTCTTTCTGCCGATTTTGGATATTTGGCAAAGGATATTGAAATGGTAAACCGCAGTGAAGCGGAGTGGGTACATATTGATATTATGGACGGAGTATTTGTTCCGAACATTTCATTTGGCTTTCCGGTACTGAAATATGTAGCGAAGTTAAGCCGGAAACCGTTGGATGTGCATTTGATGATTGTGAATCCGGAAAAGTTTATTCCGGAGGTAAAAGCGTTGGGCGCTCATACGATGAATGTGCATTATGAAGCTTGCCCGCATCTGCATCGGGTGATTCAACAAATCAGAGAAGCCGGGATGCAGCCTGCTGTAACTATCAATCCGGCCACTCCTGTAGCTCTTTTACAAGATATTATCCGGGATGTATATATGGTGCTTATCATGAGCGTGAATCCGGGATTTGGAGGACAGAAGTTTATCGAACATTCAGTAGAAAAAGTTCGTGAGCTGCGTGCCCTGATTGAACGGACAGGTTCGAAAGCGCTGATTGAAGTAGACGGTGGGGTAAATCTGGAAACAGGTGCCCGTTTGGTTGAGGCGGGAGCCGATGCGTTAGTGGCGGGTAATGCTGTCTTTGCGGCACCGGATCCGGAAGCGATGATTCGTCAGTTGCACGAACTGTAACTCATCTGTTGAGTACTTTTTACATCCATCGATATCCCTATATACGCCTGATTATCCCTTGGATAACAGGCGTTTTTTGTGGAGATCATTTTTTTGACCGTTCATGGGAACCTTTTGGGAGTGTTCTAGCTCTTGGACTTTGTATTGCTTTATTGTTTGTTCTTTATTTCCTGAAACGCCATTCATTGCGATGGTGCTTTGGATTAGCTGTCTCTATCCTTTGTTTTATAGGAGGGTGGCTTGGAATAACTTGGCAATTACAGCACGCTGTCTACTCTTTTCCGGAAGAAGAAACAGTGTATCGGGTTTTTATAACGGATGCACCTCAGGTGAAAGAACATATCTACCTCTGCCAGACATTATTAAAGGGACGTCGTGATACTGCCGGCACATATCCGATAGAACGTGCTGCAATCCTTTATCTACAGCAAGATTCGGCCGTCACCCGATTAAAAAGTGGAGATGAACTGCTGGTTTCTGCCCGTATTTCTCCTCCTCTCAACAATCGGAACTTTGATGAATTTGATTATGCCCGCTTCCTGATGCGGAAAGGAATCAGCGGAACAGGATATGTTGCATCCGGGAAATGGGCAAAACAGGACGGAATGAATAACCTTGGTCTCAAAAGTATAGCCGGTTCTTGTCGAAGAAAGATGATTTCACTTTATCGGGAACTAGGATTTTCCGGCAATGAACTGGCTGTACTTTCAGCACTGACCATAGGAGACAAAACGGAATTAAGTGATTCGGTTCGTGAGAGTTATTCGGTAGCCGGAGCAAGTCATATTTTAGCTTTATCCGGTTTGCATATCGGGCTTTTATATACATTGCTCTTCTTCATTCTGAAACCTGTTGCCCGAAGAGGAAATATAGGTAGAGCTATACGTTCTGTTCTTCTTCTTATCCTATTATGGGCTTTTGCCTTTTTCACAGGACTTTCCCCTTCGGTAGTACGCTCGGTCAGTATGTTTTCGATTTTAGCAATGGCAGATATGGTTGGTCGCCAACCGCTATCTTTAAATACATTGGCGGCAGCTGCATGGTTGATGCTATTCTGTAATCCGGCATGGTTGTTTGATGTTGGTTTCCAGCTCTCTTTCCTTGCTGTTGCTTCCATCCTATTGATTCAAAAGCCAGTTTATCACCTGATTACGGTGAAAGGTAGAATAGGGAAATATATTTGGGGACTGATGAGTGTGTCTATTGCTGCACAGGTAGGAACAGCTCCGCTTGTCATGTTTTATTTCTCCCGGTTCTCTGTACATTTTCTATTGACGAACTTGGTTGTTATTCCTTTCATTACGATTATCCTGTATGCTGCTGTCATTATGCTTCTTCTGACTCCTCTTTCGTGGCTTCAGACCGTAGTGGCCGAAGGTGTTAAGAAACTATTGGAAGGACTTAATTTCTTCGTCCGATGGGTGGAACAGCTTCCTTACGCTTCTATAGATGGAATCTGGCTTTATCAGTCAGAAATATTGGGTATCTATATCGTTGGCTCTTTGTTAACCTATTATTTTATGAACCGTCGATACCGGAATTTATTGATTTGTCTTTTTTCTATCTTATTACTGGGGACTTATCATGCAACAATCTATTGGCTAGATCGTCCCCGGACGAGCCTGGTCTTTTATAATGTGCGCGGTTGCCCAGCAGTACATTGCATTGAGAGCGATGGACGTTCCTGGATAAACTATGTAGATACTATCCCCAATGAAAAACATTTGAAACGCATGGCTGCTAACTATTGGAAGCATCATCACCTTCTGCCTCCCCAAAAAATAACTGCCGATTGCCGGTATATGGAACTAAACCGTCAGCAGCAGATTATATCCTATCATGGCTGTCATATTTGTGTAATAAATGATAACCATTGGCGGAACAAAACTACCGTTTCTCCGTTATATATTCAGTATCTTTACTTATGCAAAGGATATGACGGACATATGGAAGAGCTCACTCGAATCTTTTCTTTCTCTTACGTCATATTGGACGCATCTCTCTCGGAATACCGCAAACACCTCCTTGAAAGCGAATGCAAGCAATCCGGTCTGCGGTTTATCTCGCTATCCGACGAAGGTTCTGTCCGCTTTTTGCTCTAAGTACAAAGATTTATCGTACATTTGCACCTTGATAAAGTATAAGAGTATGTTGACGAAAGTAATTGAACAAGCCAAAATAGACCATTTCACCAAATGGTTTGAACGAGCTGACAAAATAGTAATTGTATCTCATGTTTCCCCTGACGGTGACGCTATCGGTTCTTCACTGGGATTATATCATTTCCTGGATTCACAGGAAAAAACAGTAAACGTAATTGTGCCGAATGCTTTTCCCGATTTTTTGCGGTGGATGCCGGGCAGTAAGGATATTCTGTTGTATGACCGTTACAAAGACTTTGCAGATAAATTGATTGCCGAAGCAGATGTCATTTGTTGCCTCGATTTCAATGCACTGAAGCGTATTGACGATATGGCAGACGCTGTGGCTGCTTCTCCGGCACGTAAAATAATGATCGATCATCATTTGTATCCCGAAGATTTCTGTAAGATAGTAATGTCTTATCCTAAAATATCTTCTACTTCCGAACTGATATTCCGTCTCATCTGCCGTATGGGATATTTCAGTGATATCTCCAAGGAAGGTGCAGAATGTATCTACACAGGAATGATGACAGATACCGGTGGGTTCACCTATAACTCGAACAACCGGGAGATATATTTTATCATTAGCGAACTCCTTTCTAAAGGAATCGATAAAGATGATATTTATCGTAAGGTGTACAACACCTATTCGGAGAGTCGTTTACGTTTGATGGGCTATGTATTGTCGAACATGACTGTGTATTCGGATTATAATTCGGCACTAATCACCCTGACGAAAGCAGAGCAAAGTAAATTCAACTACATAAAAGGCGATAGTGAGGGCTTTGTTAATATCCCCCTTTCCATTAAAAATGTCTGCTTCTCTTGCTTCTTGAGGGAAGATACAGAGAAACCGATGATTAAAATATCCCTTCGTTCGGTAGGAACCTTCCCATGCAATCAGCTAGCTGCCGAATTCTTCCATGGAGGAGGGCACTTGAATGCTTCGGGCGGTGAATTTTTCGGAACGATGGAAGAGGCAAAAGCGGTCTTTGAGAAAGCGCTTGAGAAATATAAACCTTTACTAACAGCGAAAAGCTAAAGATGGAAGGTTAAAAGTGAATATGGAAAGGTTAAAAGATACGAACTTTCAACTTCCCTCTTTCAACTTTTAATGATTTTGAGATACATTTGTGCAGAATATAGCTAAATAACAGATAATGAAGAAACTTGTATTTTTATTTCTCTCTTTGTTAACCGCCGGAAGTCTGTTCCAGGCATGCGACAATTCGAAGACTTATGCAGAAATGCTGGAAGACGAGAAAAATGCGGTGAATAAGTTCATCAAAGATAATGATATCCGTGTCATTTCATTGGAAGAGTTTGAACGGGATACTATTACAGCTTCTAAAGAAGCAGGGAATGGATATGACGAATATGTTGCTTTCTCCAATGGCGTATATATGCAGATCGTAGATCGTGGAGGAAAAGAGGATAAGGATGGAGTTGAAGTTATTAATGAGGTAGATACTTTTGCTAACAATAACATCATTTGTACTCGTTATGTAGAACAGGATATGATGACAGGAGATACTACATGTTTCAATGTTCCTTTGGAAAAATGGATGGATATCTCTGAATATTATAAATCCCCATTGACATTCCGTTATGTGCAAAACACATCTACTGTTTATGGAATCGTTTTATCTGGTGATTTTGATTATGACTATTTGTGGACGGTTGCTAATGGTTATGGAACTGCGATTCCATCCGGATGGTTGATTGCATTACCATATTTACGTAATAATGCTCATGTGCGCTTGATTGTACCTTCTAAGATGGGGCATACAACTGCGCAACAATATGTCAATCCCTACTTCTATGATATCCGGAAGTTTGAAAAAGCGAAAAGTTAAGACACTAACATTAGATAAATCTTTTAGTTAAAAACCTATGACTCTAATCAAATCTATCTCTGGAATCCGCGGAACTATCGGCGGAGGAGCGGGGGAAGGACTGAACCCGCTTGACATTGTAAAATTCACCTCGGCTTATGCTACTTTGATTCGTAAGACCTGCAAAGCGAAGAGCAACAAGATTGTTGTTGGACGCGATGCCCGCATTTCGGGTGAGATGGTAAAAAACGTAGTAGTCGGCACATTGATGGGAATGGGTTGGGATGTAGTAGACATTGATCTTGCTTCTACCCCGACCACAGAACTTGCTGTAACAATGGAAGGCGCTTGTGGTGGTATTATCCTGACAGCTTCTCATAACCCGAAACAGTGGAACGCACTGAAATTGCTGAATGAACATGGTGAATTTCTGAATGCAGCCGAAGGCAACGAAGTACTTCGTATTGCTGAAGCTGAAGAATTTGACTATGCCGATGTTGACCATCTGGGATCTTACCGCAAAGACCTGACTTATAATCAGAAACATATCGACAGTGTATTGGCTCTCGACCTGGTAGATGTAGAAGCTATCAAGAAAGCCAACTTCCGGGTAGCGATTGACTGTGTGAACTCTGTAGGCGGTATCATTCTCCCTGAACTTCTTGAACGTTTGGGGGTGAAACATGTAGAAAAACTCTACTGTGAACCTACCGGAAACTTCCAACACAACCCAGAACCGCTTGAAAAGAACCTCGGCGACATCATGAACCTGATGAAAGGGGGCAAAGCAGATGTAGCATTCGTTGTAGACCCAGACGTTGACCGTTTGGCAATGATCTGCGAAAATGGTGTAATGTACGGTGAGGAATATACACTGGTTACTGTGGCTGATTATGTACTGAAACATACTCCGGGGAATACAGTTTCTAATTTGAGTTCTACCCGTGCCCTGCGTGATGTAACCCGTAAATATGGTATGGAATACAGTGCTTCTGCTGTAGGCGAAGTAAACGTTGTAACGAAGATGAAAGCAACCAATGCCGTTATCGGTGGTGAAGGAAATGGTGGAGTAATCTATCCTGCCAGCCATTATGGCCGTGATGCATTGGTAGGTATTGCTTTATTCCTTAGCCATCTGGCTCATGAAGGAAAGAAAGTTAGCGAGCTTCGTGCCACTTATCCTCCTTACTTCATAGCTAAGAACCGTGTCGATCTGACTCCGGAAATCGATGTAGATGCTATCCTTGCAAAAGTAAAGGAAATCTATAAGAACGAAGAAATCAACGATATCGACGGTGTGAAGATTGACTTTGCCGACAAATGGGTACATTTGCGTAAGAGTAATACAGAACCGATCATCCGCGTATATAGCGAGGCTTCTACAATGGAGGCAGCCGAAGAAATCGGTCAGAAGATAATGGATGTGATTAATGAATTAGCCAAGAAATAACGATTCATTAACATCATCGGAAAAATAATAAAGGGAGAGCTTCACTATCAAGCTCTCCCTTTGTTTATTCTGTTTATCTATTTGACAGGCAATTGCTGGCTCTGTTTAATTTTGAGGGGATATGTTTCAGAACAACTATCCTCAAAACGGTTCGTTTTGGTTATGAATCAAAATTGCGGTAGTTTGATCCTTTTAAAAAAACGCTTTTGACCTTCACAAGTATCACAGACTCGTAAGTTGTAGTGTGACAGATGTTTGCTGTGATTTAAGGTTCTCTTTTTAATTCTTCACATCCTTCACACTGCGTTCCCTACCTCTTGGGAAAGGAGCCTTAGTTAAAACAAAAGCTTAGGTGTTTCCTTCATATGGAAGGACATAAGAAGACCAATATGCTTGAATAATGGATTGAAATAGTCAACATAGATATTGGCCGACTATAGTTGACTATCTAGTCAACTATAGTCGTCTAAGTAGCCAACTGTACTTGACCAAGTAGCCGACTACAGTTGTCCATTAATAAAATATCAAAATTGTCATATAGAGCCGACATTATGTAGTATTAAACCATATACTCCATTTACGGTTACGGTTTGATTTGGTTTCGTACCGGAATGAATCTATTTTAAGAATGTGATTGTCCTGAATCAAATCTCCCCAAGTTTTCAAATTGCTCTCCCAATTGCTTTCTCGTTTCCGGTAACCGTGTTTGTAAAGCAAGAAGACTTTTGCCGCTCCGTCAATGAACCACTACACAGTGCTTCTGGTCTGACACCGTTTTTTTGTTTTACCACTTTTTTGCTTCCAACCTTTTGGGCGGAATGAAAGGAGTATGCTGTTGTAGATTACTTTTCTGCTTCATTTTGGTATTATTTATATTAATTCACTATATTTGCTCTGAATTATCTGATAAATGAAAGCTTGCTTCCTTTATTTCGGTGGTATAATTAGAGATTACATTGAAATACAAAAGATTATGTTTTTGGAGGCAGTTTGCCAATGGATAGTGAGCATATTTAACAAGTAGTTACTTGAACTGTTCGAACGTAAAGATGAGAAGATTATGGAATTGGACCGTCGTATCGGACGGTTGGAATATAAGATCGAATTACTACTCCGGAAGGAGGGGGAAAACGATCTGTAATATAAAGAAAGTACGATGAAAACACACCTGATTTTATTTCTTATAACACTGGCTGCTTCATTGACTGTCCGTGCTGATAAAGGGAATGAAACCTATTTTTTCCGGACCGTGAATTATCAGCAAGGACTCTCCAATAGTGCCGTATTAAGTATTTTCCAAGATAACGAAGGATTGATGTGGTTTGGAACGTATGACGGTGCGAATTGTTATGACGGAGAAAATATGGAAGTATTCCGCTCCGACTTTTCCGAACAGAAAACATTGAACAACAATATTGTGCACTCTATTCAACAGGCGGATAGCAGTTGCCTGTGGATGACCACGCATTCGGGAGCCAACCGTTTTTCAAAAGACTCCCGACAGATTATTAGTAATTACGATTTCGGAGGAGACTTTGTCATTCATTCCAATCAGAAAGGGAATACCTGGGTGTTGGGCTACGGATGGATTTCTTATTATAATACGTTTCACCATCGTTTTGTTAACATTCCGATGCCGGACATCCATATGCTGAAAGTCGATGTCAGGGCGTTTGTCACTGATGAAGGCGATTTGTATCTTTTCCCCTATGAAAGCGGTGACCTGTATCGCTTTTCGTTGAATGCTTTTGATCAGGATACTCTGTCCACCCGGCTTACCACCATTCCTTCCCATTTTCATCAGAAGCGGATAGAATATGTATGCTACCAGAATGGCGTATTTTGCTTTTATGACTCCGACTACGATCTTTTCGTGTACGATATTTCAAGAAAGTCTAAGATTTATATCCGGAATATTGGTGAGTTGGTTCGGAAGTATGGGCTTATCACCGGCATTGTGCCTTTCTATGAAGACATCATTTTAGCTTTTCATACCAATGGACTGATGCGTTTGCGTCTTTCCCAGCGATATGCGGAAGAAGTGATTGACCGGAATATGCGGATTTTCGGCATCTATAATGATCCCCGGCAAGGAGTTTTGTGGGTGGGAACCGACGGGCAGGGAGCGGTGATGTATTCGCGGAAATACGCTATTGCTACCAATCTGATGTTGAGCAGCTTCTCTCCCAATTTGACTCGGCAGGTAAGGGCAATCATGACGGATAAACAGGGTGGCCTTTGGGTAGGAACCAAGGGAAACGGCCTGCTTCATGTGAAAAATTATCGTGACGGAGTGCGGGCATCCGATGTGGAGGTCTATTCGCTGAATGGGAAACAGCCTGCGGTATCTTACGTGAGGCCGGAACGGGAGTTGCGAATCTATGCTATGCGGGAGAGCAGTTATAGAAACGGATTCTGGGTGGGAGCCGCTTCTCCGGGCTTGTGCTATTATTCATTCGATAACGGACAACTTCATCCTTTGGTGGGAACTGATTCCGGAGTTCCGGTAGAGGGCGGTAATGAAGTACATTCCATCGTCGAAGAGAATGACAGTGTACTCTATCTTGCCACTTCGGGTGAAGGGCTTTGTAAGGTGGTGCTCGACAGCGGGCATGGACCGCTCCGGATAAAGTCATTGAAACATTATAAATTCTACTATGAGCAACAGGAGCTTAATCTCTATTATAGTATGGTGCCCCAAGGAGATTCCTTGTTGTGGCTGGGCAGTCAGCAGAGGGGATTGGTGCGTTTCAACCGGAAGACGGAAGAATATCAGGTCTTCTCTTTGAGCGAGATGTTGCACAAATCCGTGGATGATGTACTGTGTTTGCATTGGCGTCGTGGAGAGTTGTGGGTAGGCACTACTGCCGGTTTGGTGCGTGTCACTTTCAAGGAGAACAGGTTGGAAACCGTCCATATCGGGCGTAAGCAAGGATTGCTCAACGATATGATACACAGTATTTTGGAAGATGCCAACGGACTTCTCTGGCTGGGGACGAACCGCGGTCTTATCAAATTCAATCCGGACAATTTCTTTTCGCACGCTTATTATTATAGTGGCGGCATACAAATCGGAGAATTTAGCGACGATGCCTATTATCGCTGTCCTTACACTGGAAATCTTTTTTTCGGAGGAATCGACGGGCTGCTCTATATGAACAAGAATGTACCTTCCGCTCCAGAATATTACCCGGAGGTTTTATTGCGTAAGTTGGTGATTGAGAAAACATTCGTTAACTTACAGGACCACTATTTGCCGGACAGGAAAGGGTTGCAGATGAAAGGGGCGAAGGTGTCTTTTTCTCTTTCTTTTGTCGTGCCGGATTATACAAGTGACGGAGATGTGGAATACTCTTATATGCTCGAAGGGTATGATCAGGATTGGGGGGCATTCAGTAGTGTCAACGAGGCCTCTTATTTTAGTGTGCCTTCGGGCAATTATCTTTTTAAAGTCCGTTATAAGAAAGATGTATTTGCTACGGAATACAAGACGTTCACTATTCCTGTATATATTCTTCCTCCCTGGTATCGGACGGTTTATGCGTATATCATCTATCTGTTGATCGGACTTATGCTGGCGGTATATGTCATTCATTTATTCCACAAATATTTCCGTCATGAACGTATGATGCAGGAACTGCTGGAAACCGAACGCCGTAACGCTTCACTGGTGGTAGACGGTTACAAAGAACGCGAGGTACTTGATAACTGTACGCTCATTTACCAAGCCTGTGACCAACTGAATGACAAGACGCTTTCGTTGGATCAGTATGCTGATAAAGTCGGGCAGATCCGTGAGGCCGTCATGGCTTTGCTCTTCGGGTGCGGCATTGGCGACGAGTGTTTCCGGTTGTTGTCGTCCCTGCAATTCTTTGTTACGGGGCGACCGCCTCTTTCACAGTTGGCGGAAGAAGTGCTCCGGGTACTTGAAAAGGAAGGTCGTGATATTTCCTCTATCCATTTGGATATTCCGGCGGATTTCACTTTCCCTGTTTATAAGAATGCGTTGCGCTGCATCCTTTATTTCAGCGGTCTCTACCTATTGGACAGGAACACCTGTGAAGTGTCGGTTAGTATGAAAGAGGAAGAAAACAGGATGACGCTGACTTTCTTTTCTTCGGATGATACGGTGGAGGGACTGCATAAGATATTGACCGAGCAGGAATCATTGCCGGTGAAAGGGAAAGATTCGGACGACCGGTTCCGCATCCGGACGATGCAACGTTTTGTGTTTTCAGCGTTGAGACAGCAGAACTGTACACTTTGTTGTGTGACGGAGGAAATATCGGGTGGGCGCCGGCTGGCAATCACTTTCGAACCGGTTACTATCGCCCCGCAGGATGAGACGAAGAAAACTGTTTTGTTGCTGGAAGACCGTGAAGAGATTGTATGGCTTATCAGTGCCCTGCTCTCTGATGAATATGACGTTCGTCCGGTGCGAAGCGTACAGCTGGCGTTTGATGAGATGCATACTTCGGCTCCTGCTTTATTTTTGGTAGATATGCAGATGTATACGGATGCTGAAAGCACGTTTATGAAATACGTAGCCAAGAATCGTTCGCTGCTTTCAAAGACTGCCTTTATTCCAATGTTGACTTGGAAGGTTAGTACGGCAATGCAGCGGGAGTTGATCCAGTGGGCAGACTCTTATCTGGTTCTTCCTTATGACATACCGTTCTTAAAAGAGACTATTCAGAAGGTGATCTACGGTAAGCGGGAAGCTAAGCAAGTGTATCTGGAAGAGTTGGAAGGCTGGACGAACTCCATTGTATGCACTACTACCGAGCAGGCGGATTTCGTCCGGAAGTTTTTGCAGGTGGTTGAGCGGAATTTGGATCGGGAGGATTTGGGTTCTACCTTTATCGCGGAACAGATGTTGATGAGTTCCCGTCAGTTCTGCCGGAAATTAAAGGAAATATCCGGAATGACTCCAAGTGATTTGATTAAAGATTACCGGATGGAAAAAGCTGCCCGTTTATTGCAGAATAGAGATTTGTCTATACAGGATGTTATTTCTGATGTCGGTATTTCCAGCCGCGCTTATTTCTATAAAGAGTTTACGCGTAAGTTTGGTGTGACTCCGAAGGTTTACAGGGAGACTTATCTGAATAAAGAGGAACAAATTTGATATTGTTTAAACATACTAATATCTGCAATTGAACATATTGGTGTGTGTAATAGCATATCCTGTGCTGAACTATGCTGTTTTTTTTGATACTAGGGGCTGTACTCTCTTTTTCTGAATTAATTGTGCACTTCGTTGATTATTAGTGTTTTGTTTAGTACTCTGAATGACATAATGTACTTCAAACGGACATTTTTTCCTTTCTTTAGTATTTGGCGTGCAGGAGTATTTCATTTCTTTTTAAATCCTGTTATTTTGCCGCCATGCAATTATTGCATTTGATAACCTTATTATTAATTTAAAACAAGTAGTATGAATTTGTTTGAAATGAAAAAACATCGCATCAGGTCTTTGTGGTTGCTGCTATTGTTGTTCACGTATAGTGTAACAATGCAGGCGCAGGGCAGTTCGGTCACAGGACGTATTTCGGATGAAAAAGGAGAAATGCTCATTGGAGTTAGTGTACAGGAAAAAGGGACGACGAACGGTACCATTACCGACACGAATGGTCAGTACACTTTAAAATTGTCAACAGGAAATCCTATTTTGGTTATCTCTTATATAGGATATAAACCACAGGAGGTTAAAGTTGGCAAACAGAAAGTGGTGGATATTGTTTTGGTAGAAGATGTATCGTCGCTGGATGAGGTGGTAGTGGTAGGTTACGGTAATCAGCGTAAGGTATCTGTTGTTGGCGCACAGTCTTCATTAGACGCTTCAGCTATCAAAATGCCTGCTGCCAAATTATCTTCAGCTATTTCCGGACGTATTGCCGGTGTAGTTGCTGTGCAACGTAGTGGTGAACCGGGACATGACGAGTCGGATATCTGGATTCGTGGTATTTCTACATTGGTTAAAAATGGGCAAAGTTCTAGTCCGTTGGTACTTGTGGACGGTGTGGAGCGTAGCTTCAATAATATTGATCCGGAAGATATTGAATCATTTACTGTGTTGAAAGATGCTTCTGCTACTGCCGTGTATGGTGTGCGTGGTGCTAATGGTGTGGTAATTGTAAAGACAAAACCCGGACGCATCAGTAAACCGACATTTAGCGTGGATTATTATGAAAGCCTCACCCGCATGACTAAAAAGGTGGATATGGCCGATGCTTATACTTACATGGAAGCACGCAACGAAGCGCAAATGAATAAGAATAATACCATTGCTTATTCTCAAGCGTATATCGATGCTACGAAAAAATCGAACGGCTTGCTACCGAATGATAATCCTCGTTTGTATAATCCGTATCTGTATCCGGCCGTAGATTGGGCAAACGAATTGTTTAACGATTGGGGCCACAATCGCCGTGCCAACATTAATATTCGTGGTGGTGCACCGAAGGCAAGCTATTATGCTTCATTGAGCTATTATGGCGAAAACGGTATGACACGTAACTTCAAGCTGGAGAATTATAATACGTCAATGAAGTATGAACGATACAACTTTACTTCAAACTTAAATTTGAAGCCTACAACAAAGACGGCTATTGACTTAGGATTTTTCGGCTATTTGGGACAAGGACACTATCCACAAAGCAGCGCTGCATCCTTATATGCCTCTTGTATGGATGTCAATCCGGTTATTTATCCGATGGTATTGCCCAATGGAATGATTCCGGGCATCAATACGCAACAGAAATTCAATCCTTATGGTAAGTTGGCTCGTGGAGGTTATTATGATGAATTCAGCACTCAGTTGAACTCAAATGTACGTGTAAAACAGGATTTGGACTTCTGGAAATGGAGCAAAGGACTTTCTGCTTCTGCAATGATAGCATTCGATACCTATAATTCCCGCCGCAGAAACTACAACCGTAGCGAACCAATGTATAAGTTTAAAGGAGCTACAGACGAAAATGGGCTTTGGATTGAAGATACCTTATTTGATGAAGAAACAGGGGAATATTTGTACGATGTATTGGGTGAAGCAGACGGAATCTTGACGCTTGACACTCCTACTCATTCGAGCAACCGCACCGTTTATACGGAGGCTTCTTTAAATTATGAACGCGATTTCGGTGCACATCGTGTAAGTGCTTTGTTGCTTTACAACCAGAAAATATACTGGGATTTAAATGCTTCCGATGTCATTGGCGGTATGGCTTACAAGCAGCGTGGTTTTGCCGGACGTGCTACTTATTCTTGGAATGACCGTTACTTTGCAGAATTCAATTTAGGTATTAATGGTTCGGAAAACTTCACTCCTGGTAATCGCTACGGTACTTTTCCCGCATTCGGTTTGGGGTGGGCAGTTTCTAATGAGCCATTTTGGGAATCGTTACGCAAATATATATCATTCTTGAAATTCCGTTATACACATGGTTGGGTAGGTAGTGATACAGCTACAGGACGTCGTTTTATGTATCAAGGTGTATTTGGAGGTTTACGTGGCACTTGGTTTGGTACCTCGCATAATGGTGCTAGCGGTTATGGCGAAGAAAAGTATGGTGTGAATGTCACTTGGTCTAAATCATGTAAGCAGGATTTGGGTATCGATCTGAAATTACTAAACGACAACCTTTCATTTGTAATTGACTTCTTTAAAGAACGTAGAGATAATATATTCTTACAGAGAAGTACTGTGCCAAGCTATGCCGGATGGATTGAGAATCCTTACGCCAACTTGGGTGTTGTAGAGAATAAGGGTGTTGAAATTGCGATGGACTATACGCAGAAGATTGGTAAAAACACCTTCCTTACCGTGCGTGGTAATATGACTTTCAACAAAGATAAAATTATAGAAAACGATCAGCCGCCTGTAGACTATCCATGGATGGAAACCCGTGGGACAAACGTGAACGCTATTTGGGGATACATTGCTGACGGACTGTTTACTAGCCAGGATGAGATTGATGACCACGCTACCCAGTTCGGTACGCTTCACGTGGGTGATGTTAAATATCGTGACTTGAATGACGATGGTGTGATTGACGATTACGATAAAACGGTAATTGGTCGTGGAGATGTACCGAGAATTTATTATGGATTCGGAGCAGATCTGCAAGTTGGAAACTTCTCTATCAGCGCTTTGTTCCAGGGAAATGCACAAGCTGACCGCTATTTGGACGGCATTTCTATAAAACCGTTCTGGGACGATGAAGGACGCGACAACGTATTTGCTAACATCACCGATCGTTGGAGAGCAGACAATCCTACCAATCAAGACGTGTTCTATCCTCGTTTGTCAGTCGGTAGCGACGGCAACAACAATAACGTGAAGCCAAGTTCATGGTGGGTGAAAGATGTCAGTTTCTTGCGTTTGAAACAAGTAAACATTTCATATACATTGCCTAAGAAGTGGACAGATCCGCTACTGATTAAGAACGCACAGATCTATCTGATGGGAACCAATCTGCTCACGTTCTCTAAGTTCAAATTGTGGGATCCGGAATTGAATACATCTAACGGTACGGCTTATCCTAACGTATCGAGCTATTCAATAGGTCTTAAGTTTAATTTTTAACCAAGTCTAAAAAGAAAAGTATGAAAACAGAAATAAGAAAATATGTTGCAGCAGCTTTGATTTGCTTGGGGATGTCGTCATGCAGCGATTTCTTTGAGTCTATTCCGGGCAAGCAGTTTGGATTGGAAGAGACGTTTGCTTCGAAACAACGCACAGAGCAATATCTGAATAATGTATACAGCTATATCCGTGAGGTGGGTGATGTGCTCCATGTGGACGCAAACATGAACGGAACTATCTTCACCGAAGCATCATTGGAAGGAGCCAACCGTTGGAACAAGACGTATGCGGAATGGACAACGGGGGGGGCAACTGCTTCGTATAGCCAGGCTAACCGCTACTTCACAGACTACTATCAAGCTATAGCCAAAGCAAGTACCTTCATTCAGAACGTAGACAAATGCCAGGAAGTAGGTGCTTCCGTACGTGGACGTTGGAAAGAAGAGGCGCGTGTGCTACGTGCTTACTATTACTTCGAGTTGTTTCGCATTTACGGTCCCATACCTTTGATTGGCGAAGATCCGATACCTTTGGATGCTTCAAAGGAAGAACTGATTAAGGTGCGCAACTCGGTAGACGAATGTGTAGAGTTTATCGCTAACGAATTGCAAAAGGCTATTGATTCAGGCGACTTGCCGAACAGAGTTTCCAAGAACAATTTGGGACGTATGGACGTAGGGATCTGCAAGGCTTTGAAAGCTAAGTTATATCTCTATTGGGCAAGCCCGCTGTTTAATGGAAACACAGATATGGCATCTGTCAAAAACTTAGATGGCAAACAGCTTTTCCCACAGACGGAAGACCTCACTAAGTGGAATAAAGCCAACGAAGCTTATAAAGAGTTCTTTAGCTTTGCTACTTCGCAGAATTATGGGCTGACAAAAGTATATACGGATGGTAAGCTCGACCCCTACAAGTCCTGTCGTGCTATTGCTGCTTTCTACACGAAGAACTATGATGTCATCTTCAACGAACTGATTATGGTCAAATTACGCGACCAATGGGACTACACTTATTGGACCTGTCCTAAGTTCTCCGGTTTCGAAGACACTAGTGTGAGTGGTGGTGGAGGCTATTATACTACACAAGAAACAGTGGATATGTTCTTTACGAAGAATGGACTGACAATAGACCGTGATCCCTCTTATGACAAGTTCGAAGGAGTACCTTCTGCTGGTAACTTTACTTCCGGACAGTATTATGACGAGAATGATACCGAATTGAAATATTTCGATGCAGACAATTCTTATGTATTGAAACAGTGGAAAGACCGTGAGGCACGTTTCTATGTAAATGTCACTTACAACGGTTCTATCTGGCTGAACTATGGTAGTCAAAACGAAGAACATCGTACCGACTTTACAAATGGTGCACGCGGAACCTGCGGTAAATCGAAAGCTTCCGGTGACTGTCCTGACTCTGGCTATCTAATCCGTAAAGGAGCAAAAGCTACGGAAGATGACGGTTCTAAAATGTTCTCTCCCACGCTTCGTGTGGCTGATATGATTTTAGGATATGCTGAAACACTCTGTATGTGTGACGACTTGGAAGGCGCACTATTGCAACTGAACCAGATTCGTGAGCGTGCCGGTATCCCCGAATACTCATTCACTAATGAGGGCGGAAAAGTGTTTTGTCCGAAGACAAAGAATGACTTGCTCAATCGTATCCGTCGCGAACGTATTGTGGAATTGGTGTTCGAGTGGAACCGCTTTTTCGACGTTCGCCGTTGGAAAGTGGCCGAAGGCAACAATGATCCCGATCACTGGATTTACCCCGAATATCACAAAGGTGGCGAGGGTGGCAATGTGTACGGTATGAATATGGATAAGGATTATCCAGACTTCTTTGCACGTACCTTGCTCGAAAACCGTGCTAACTTCTCAAAGAAACAATACTTCATGCCGATTCCTTATGATGACATCCGTCGTATTCCCGAATTGGTACAGAACTTAGGTTGGTAAATTTTATTGTTAAACACATTTTTAAGAAGTAATGAATACAAAATATTGGAAAAATATGGCATTGGGTCTTTTGGTGTCGTTGGTCGTGAGCGGCTGCTATGGCGAGGAAGACGGATATCAGATTCCCGACATTTATAAAGGAAGCTGGGAAAGCCCGAAAAATGGAGCTACGGTAGTAGGTTATGCACCTGCTCCGATTTCCGAGGCAAAGTATGATGCTTATCTGAACGAACTTTACATCACTTGGGACGGTGGCAACGATGCGTGGGAGAAGAAAAACGAGTATGTGGGAGCCGAAGTAGAGTTTGCTTCCTTGCTCACTGAAACGAAAGTGAAACGCGTGATGATTTCCAACATAGGCGATTTCGGTAACCTGACCGTGAAGAGAGACAACGGACTGCCGAATGCTACGCTGAACTTGAGTCGTTTCCGTACAGTAGTGGTTACTACCAAACATGGTGCACGTGATTGCCGTTTCCGCTCTATTTACGTAGACGAAGCAGGAAACAAACAATACAGCGACTGGACAAGCTTGAGTGAACACCTTGCCAATGCAGAGATGACGCTGAACATGGACTATATGGCTTGGAAAGAGTTTCGAGAGCGTCAGAGCAATCCGCTGAAAATACATTTTGAAAGTAACTCGGATTTACGTACAGTAGAATGGCTGTACAACAGATATAGTGGCGCAGACGCAACGCAGGAAGAGTTCCGTAAATGGTATTATATGGACTGTGCTACCATGTCGTTCGAGCCTCACAACATTGCTTGTGACCCTTACGAAAATTTGACTTTCATGATTAAGAAAGAACAGACTGGAGGTGCTTATGCCTTCGATTATCCGAGCCACAACGAAGGACGTGGTATTGTTTACCCGGCATCAGAAAGCAATATGGGAAGTGATGCCTGGTGGTTATTGCCCGATATGCAGGCAGTAGTGATGCACGAAATGGGTCATTGCGTAGAATGGATGCCCCACAAAGGACATTATGAGAAGAAGGGGGAAGACTGCGACAAACAGGGATATCAGGAAGGATGGCCGGATGCAGTGAAAATCTCCAACGGCGGATTCTTCGGACTTGCCACGGAAGGTCAGATTAATGAATATAAAGCTGCGATTGAAAAACCGTATAAAGATCCACAGGATAACAAAGTTTATGTTTGGCAGATTGATTATAACACCTCTGGTGCTTTCATGAGCTGGTTGCGAATTTATAACGGTGACTTTGTGCGCATGCTGCCGTGGACTGTAAAAATGGATGCACTGACTAATGACTGGAGTTTGGAGTATGCAGTGAAATATATCCTGAAAGAAAGCTATCCTGACATGTCTATGGAAGACTTATGGAATGAATATGTAGCTGAAGTAAAGAAATTCTTGAACAATCATCAATAAACATAAACATGAATAAATTATCATATATATACGGTGTGTTGTGTATGTTCCTCTTATGGGGATGTAATACAATTGATTTGAGTGACGTAGGATATGGCGAGAGTGATCGGTTGAAGTCATCGGATGTGAAAGAAGTACTTTATAATGCGTCAGAGGGTTGTTGGATAACTGAATGTGAGGGACGTGAATTCTTCTTTCAGTTTAGCAAGGATGGAACGGTAATTCTTGATTCCGATTTCTTGGAACAAGCAATAGAAGTGAAGACTACTTTTGCAACAAGTGGTAAAGCGGTAGAGTTGACCATTGATAAATGTAATGTTCATTTTCAAAACTTAAGTTCGGAATATGTGGATACGAAATTTATGATCACTGAAGTTCCGGCAGTAGACGCTACTAGAGCAGAGGAAAGCACTAAACTGATATTGGTCGGTGTGGCTACCGGCAGAAAGATGGAGTTGCATACGGTGGCGAAAAGTTATATAGAGACTAAAGTGGCACCTAAAGCGGAGTTTACAGAATTATTTGCCAAGAACCTATTGGATAATCAAGTGATTTGTGATGCTTCCGGCAATCTGATTGGCTATTATAGTTTGGCATTGGCTGGTGTTTCAGATATTTCTGTAAAGATTGTTACGCTTGAAAATAAGAGTGGAAATGATGTGAACGGGCATACACAATATTACGAATCAATGCTGGTAAAAGAGGGAAAAGTATTTAAATTGGAAACTCCGGTGGAAGGAATCAAGGCATTGGATGGAAACACTTATGCGTTCAAAGCCATAGATTGTAGTGGCGAAACGGTGGCTGTTGAAGGAATGTCCGGTGTGACATTCATTTCCAACAAGGATGCTGTAACTGATTTTGATTATGTGACGGCAGGCAAAGAATTTTCATTCTGTAAGGCGCAGAATAAGGGTGCTGCCTGTGATGAAATCTGGGAATGCACGAAAGGTTCTTTCACAGATGGCGGCACTATAGCGGACATCAACCTAATGAAATATGACTATGGATGGAAAAATGCGGATTGCACGCAGCGTCCGTTGGTTATTTGGTCGTGGTGGTTTGCGAACCTTGCTTTTAGAAGTAGCGAGCCGGGAGCTAATATCCGAATGAATAATGTTGATAAGGATTGGATACATTTCACCAATTTGTCGGGTGAAGGTGAAACTTGCGGTGGTGGAGCGATGAACCCCAATCAAGTAAAAGATATGAATGCATACACCAAACCCTTGTTGGATACTTGGTTCAATGAGAAAGGACTGTTTGTGATTCGTTACGACCACTTGAATGTAGCTGGTGATAATAAATTCTACATTTACTTGTTGTGTCCGGATACAGGTGCTACCGAGAACGGCGGTATGTGGATGAAGATGCAGAGAAAGGAAGAATAATAAAACCTACTTTTTAGATTGTGAGAACAACGAAATACATACTTTGTCTTATTGTTTTTACCGCCCTCTGCGGGAATGGTGTAGGAATGGCAGCCGATAAACATTTGTCTCGCTATGTCAATCCGTTCATCGGAGCAAGTACCAGTATGGAATTGGCCGGAAGTTATCATGGATTGGGAAAGACTTTTCCGGGAGCAACCACCCCTTTTGGGGTGGTTCAGGTAAGTCCACAGACGATAACTGGAGGCGACCACGCACCGGGTTATAGCGACGAACATCGAACGATAGAGGGGTTTGCCTTTACGCAAATGAGCGGAGTGGGTTGGTATGGTGACTTGGGCAATTTGCTGACCATGCCTACTACTGGTAGGTTCCAGGTCATTGCCGGTCGCGAAGACGGCTCCATACAGGGGTATCGCTCTGCTTACGATAAAGCGACGGAAAAGGCTTCGGCTGGATACTACAGCGTGGCTTTGACCGACTATAATATTAAAGTGGAAACTACAGCCGCTCCGCATTGCGGTATGCTTCGGTTCACTTATCCTGAACATAATCAGTCGCGCATACAGATAGATTTGGCGCGGCGTGTGGGTGGTACTTCTGTGGCTCAATATGTACTGGTAAAAGATGAACACACCATCTGCGGATGGATGAAGTGTACACCCGAAGGAGGTGGTTGGGGTAATGGCTGGGGACAAGCTAACTACACCGTTTACTTTTATGTCGTGTTCAGCAAACCGCTGCGGGACTACGGTTTTTGGAGTGCTGACATCCCCGATGGATGGAGCCGCAGAAACGGCGATGTGGTGAGCGTGCCTTATCTGACACAAGTGTCGAAAGCTGTCGTTACCAAAGGCGGGCGTGAGATGGAAGGCAAGCACATCGGCTTCTTTACGGAGTTTATTACACAGGCAGGCGAGGAAGTGACGATGAAGGTAGGTATTTCGTTTGTTGATATGGACGGTGCGGAACGCAATTACCGCAGTGAAATAGCCCAAAAGGACTTTAATCAAGTGCGCAAAGAAGCTGTGGCAAGTTGGGACCGTCAGCTTTCGCGAATGGAAGTGAAAGGGGGAAGTGAAGATGAAAAGACAATATTCTATACGTCCCTCTATCATACCATGATTGATCCTCGTATTATAGCTGATGTAGATGGACGTTATACGGGAGGAGATGGAAAGATACATCGCAGTAAAAGCTTTGCCAAACGTACAATATTCAGCGGTTGGGATGTATTCCGTAGCCAATTCCCTCTTCAGACTATTATCAACCCGCGCATGGTGAACGATGAAATCAACTCGTTGGTGTCATTGGCCGAAGAGAGTGGACATGAATATTACGACCGTTGGGAGTTTCTGAATGCTTATAGCGGTTGTATGATTGGCAATCCGGCGATATCTGTATTGACGGATGCCTATCTGAAAGGTATCTGTCAATACGATGTGGAAAAGGCCTACCGTTATGCCTGCAACACCGCCGAACGTTTCGGCAATGGTGAGCGAGGATACTCGGTGATGAGCGTGTCGAAAACGCTGGAGTATGCTTACTTTGACTGGTGTCTTTCGCAGTTGGCAAAGGCTTTGGGATATGAGGCAGATGCGGCATTTTACGAAAAACGGGGGCAGAATTATCGCAATACGTTCAATCCGGAAGTGGGATGGTTTTACCCGCGTCAGGAAGACGGTGCATACGCCCCTTGGCGTGACGATGCGCGCACAGCCTACAGTTTCGGCTGCGAAGAGTCTAACTTGTATCAGCAGGGCTGGTTTGTTCCGCATGACGTTGATGGCATGGTGCAGCTCATGGGCGGCAAGGAGAAGGCATTGGCAGAGCTGACTGCGTTTTTCGACAAGACTCCCGAGAGTATTCGCTGGAATGATTACTATAATCATGCCAACGAACCGGTGCATCTCGTACCTTTCCTGTTCAACCGCTTAAATGTTCCTTGGTTGACGCAGAAATGGACACGTCACATCTGTGAGAATGCCTACCGCAACTCGGTAGAAGGAATGGTGGGCAATGAGGATGTGGGACAGATGTCGGCGTGGTATGTATTGGCAGCAACAGGCATACATCCCTCTTGTCCGGCGACAACGCGCTACGAAATCACTAGTCCCGTGTTCGACGAAGTGCGTATCCGGCTCGATAGTACTTACTTCAAAGGAAAAGAGTTTGTTGTCCGGACCCGCAACAATTCGAAGACGAACTGCTACATACAGCGTGCCCGTTTGAACGGTAAGGAGTATAATAAATGTTACATTGATTTTAAAGATATTGTAGCGGGCGGAACGCTCGAACTGATAATGGGAGATACGCTCGGATTTTTTTTAAATAGCTAAATAACCGATAACAAATTATTAATGTATAACTACAAAAAACAATGAGAGTCATGAAAAAACTTTTCGTACTTATCTATTTGTGTATGGTTGCAGCACTGCATACCAATGCTCAAACCAAATCACTACACCAATTACAACAGGAGTTTGTAGATCTTCGTTGTGGTATGTTCATTCACTTTAACATGCCTACTTTCTTCAATGAAGATTGGCCGGATCCGGATGCTTCTCCTGAGCTTTTCAACCCTAAAAAAATGGATTGCAAACAATGGGCAAAAGCTGCAAAATCAGCTAATATGACTTATGGCTGTTTGACCACTAAGCACCATAGTGGTTTCTGTATCTGGGATACAAAAACTACTGATTACAGTGTAATGAGCAGTCCTTTCAAACGCGATGTAGTGAAAGAATATGCAGATGCGTTCCGTGCCGAAGGGCTTGGAGTGATGCTTTACTATTCTATTCTTGACACGCATGCTCGTTTGCGTCCAAAATGTATCACGCCGAAGCATATTGAGATGATTAAAGAGCAGCTTCGCGAGCTTTTGACAAACTACGGTGAAATCAAAGCAGTGATTATTGATGGTTGGGATGCTCCTTGGTCACGCATCTCTTACGATGATGTTCCTTTTGAAGATATTTATCGTTTGATTAAGTCTATTCAGCCTAATTGTTTGGTGATGGACTTGAATGCTGCAAAATATCCTACTGAAGCTCTGTTCTATACTGATATCAAGTCATATGAACAAGGAGCCGGACAGCATATCTCAAAAGATACAAACCGCTTGCCTGCATTGTCTTGTTTGCCGTTGCAACAGAATTGGTTCTGGAAAGAAAGCTTCCCGACAACTCCGGTGAAATCTCCTGCACAAATGGTAAATGATAATATTATTCCGATGGGAAAAGCTTATTGTAACTTTATCCTGAACGTGGCTCCCAACAGAGATGGGTTAATAGATGCTAATGCTCTGAAAGCATTGAAGGAGATTGGAAAACTCTGGAAGAATGATGGACATATTGCCGATGTTCCTCAAGCGGATAGTCCCATTATTTCTTCCAATATAGCTAAATATCAACCGGCAGAAGGTACATGGAGTAATGATTATGCTATCATGGATTTTGCTAATGATGATGATTTTGGTTCTTGCTGGAATTGTAATCAAGCTGTAGATGCTCCTTGGTATTCGGTTACGTTTGAGCGTGAGAAGCCTTTCAATATGATTGTTATTACTGATCGTAATAATGACCGTTTGCAGGAATATAGTCTTGAATATCGTACGGGTAATACTTGGAAAACACTGTTTGAAGGTAAGGCTCCTACTTCTCAACGTGTGAAAATTCACCGTTTTGACACTGTATGGGGAGATGCGGTCCGTATGAAAGTGCAGAAATCGAATGGGACTACTTCAATTGCCGAATTTGGTGTATATTGCGAACGAAAGTAATTTCGTTACATCAGATATTGTTTGAAGTTTAAATTGAATAGAGGGTTTCTTCTGTCTCTGATGCATGATTGTTGCGGCCTGACAGCTCCGGGAATCATGTATCAGACAGGGGAAATAATAGTGAAAGATTTATTAATGTATAATCAGTAAGCATATTTATTTATGGCTATATTACGATTACCATCTCTTCTTATTGCATTATTCTCTGTTTGTGCGATGTATGCTTCTCCATATAATATAGCACCGCAAAGCCGGGTAAGTGCATCTTCTGTACTTGATGAATTTCACAAAGCGGAAAATGTGACCGATCAACTGATTCGTATCGCAGGAAAGGGGGAATGGGCTTCTAAAAGTACAGAAACTTTCTGGGGGGCAATAGACTATCCTTGGATTCAATTGGATTGGGAACAAGAGGTATGTATTGATAAGGTGGTATTGTATGATCGAGCGGATGAGAAAACACATACAGCAAGCGGCATTCTTCACTTCAGTGATGGTAGTCGTATTAATGTTTGGGAAATCGCTAATGACGGCAGGCCTAAAGTTGTAACATTTCCGGCACGGAAAACTCGTTGGCTTCGTTTTGAAGTGACCGATGGAGACGGAGAACATCTTGGTTTGTCTGAAATAGAAGTTTATCCGGCTCCTGAAGATTATAAGGACTATGTTTCTTGGGTGGATCCTTACATTGAATCGGCTCGCGGACGGTATTTTTTCTTTATCACAGGTAACCAACCCTTTGGCATGATCGGGGCTGCACCTTTAACACGTAATAAAAATCAATATGGTGGGGGATATAATTATAATTCCACAGAAGTATTGGGATTTCCGCAAGTGCATTGTTGGATGTTGTCGGGACTTACTCTCATGCCAACAACCGGACAGGTTGACCCGACATTGGGAGAGCAGCATTGGAAATCGCCGTTTAGCCATGAAGGGGAGATCGTTCAGCCGGGATATCATCGTCTTTATCTGGAAAAATATGATACATGGGTAGAACAAACAGCAACAGATTATGCTAGCTTTTACAGGCTGACATATACTAAGGATTGTGAAGCGGAAATCTTACTTAATTTAGGTGGATATGTAGGGACATCTACTATGGTCAATGCACAGGTAAAACGTAGCGGCCCAAATGAAATCAGCGGTTCTTTTGATACGATGGGGCGGTTATGGGGAGGTCCTGATGTGGTCAGGATATTTTTTGTTGCTGAATTTGACCGACCATTTAATGTGTTGGACGGATGGGCCGGAGCTGATTATAAGCATGATGTGTATGAAATACAAGGTACTACCGACAGCAAACCGCAAGCTGCAGGGTGGTCTTATTATGATGCGTCTACATCAGGTGTTTCTGCCAAATATAAAATGGAGGCAGGAGATAGGTTGCAGATTAAAATGGCTATTTCTTATGTCAGTGTAAATAATGCGAAAGAGAATCTGAAGCAAAGCTGTAATCATTGGAATTTCGATCGTATATGTCGGGAATCACAGACGGAATGGAATGAATGGTTAGGTAGGATAGATGTAAAAGGAGGAACTGATGTACAGAAAAGGAAGTTTTATACAGATTTGTGGCATACGCTTTTAGGGCGTCACAAAATAGATGACTTTAACGGCGAATATCCGGATTATACACAAGGTGTGCGTCAGGGAGCACATACTTTACAGGCACGAATGATTGTGAAGCAGCTCCGGAAAGATAAGAACGGACAATCGGTACATCATATGTATAATTCTGACGCTTTTTGGTTGACTCAATGGAATCTGAATACACTTTGGGGGATCGCTTATCCATCTGTATTGGATGATTTTGCAGCTTCCCTGATCGAATATGATTTGAATGGCGATTTGTTGCCTCGCGGTCCTTGTGCCGGCGGATATTCTTACATCATGAGCGGATGTCCTGCCACATCGCTTATCACAAGTGCATATCAGAGGAATATTATTCATAAATGGTCGCCTAAAGCCGGTTATAAAGCGATGAAAAAGAATCATGCTAAAGGTGGTATGTTAGCGTTGGACATGAATAAAGAATTGGACTTTTATGTTCAATATGGTTATTGTCCGGACAATGCGGGGCTGACTATACAATGGGCATTCGAAGATTGGGCTTTGAGCGAAATGGCTGCTCGTATGGGAATGAAGAAAGATTATACTTATTATCGTAAACGTTCATCAGGATGGCCGGCTTCTTTTAACAATGAAAAAAAATTAATCTTGCCGCGGCGCAAAGACGGCAGTTGGTTACATACTGACTTGACGAGCGGTGTCGGATATATAGAAGCTAATGCATGGCAGGCCACTTTCGGCCTTTCGCATGACATTCCTCGACTGGCAGAGTTGATGGGAGGGAATGACAGCTTATGTTCTTTACTGAATGATGCTTTTGAGCAATCGGCCCCTATGGATTTTGTATATGGCTATGGAAGTGGAACCGTCAGTTATGCCAACCAGCCGGGATGTTCTAATGCCCATGTCTTTTCCCATGCCGGAAAGCCGTGGATGACGCAATATTGGGTGCGTAGGGTGAAGGAACAAGCTTACGGAGCTGTTACTCCGGATAAGGGTTATGGTGGTCACGATGAAGATCAGGGACAGATGGGAGGCATAGGAGTATTGATGGCAGTGGGATTATTCGGTCTTGACGGAGGTTCCCGGCAAAATCCGATGTATGATATTACTAGTCCTGTTTTTGACGAAGTGACTATACAACTGGATACTGCATATTACAAGGGGAGAACTTTCAAAATCAAGACATACAATAATTCTTCAAAGAATTGTTATATACAGCGTGCTCGGTTGAATGGTAAAGAATATAATTCTTATCAACTTCCTCATATGGTGTTGGAACAAGGTGGTGTACTTGAATTGTGGTTGGGGGATACACCCAATATGCAATGGGGGATATTGTAGTGAAATATTGATGGAATTTGTTTAATTGGGTGTATTAGTTTGTATGGAAATGCGTCTATTTGATAAAATAGATTGCATTTTCCGTATAAAAACGTATCTTTGTGTGAAGTGAATTAAAGACATCGATTATTAGTGGCAATTTTTTTTCGCGCAGCGAAACAAAACATATAAGCGATTGCCTAATATTTAATAGATGATATTAATGATTAACACAATGAAAATACGCTTGATTTTGTCTTTTGTTCTATTGATTTATTCATTGGTCTGTCAAGCAGATGGCGGTAAAGATACCTATATCTTCCGGAAAGTAGATTATCAGCAAGGGTTATCTAATAGTGCTGTACTTTGTCTTTTTCAAGACAATAGAGGGTTAATGTGGTTTGGCACATATGATGGTGTGAATTGCTATGACGGCAGAAATATGGAAGTTTTTCGTTCTGATTTTTCAGCCCAAAAATCTTTGAGTAACAATGTGATTCATTCTATTCAACAGGCGGATAATAATTGTTTGTGGATTTCTACCCATTTGGGAATAAATCGTCTTTCACTGGATTCGCGGCAAGTGGTCGGCTATTATGACTTTACAGATGATTATTATCTACATTCCAATTCTAAAGGAAACACATGGGTGGTGAGTCGTGATGGAATTTTCTACTATAATACATCTTATAAACGATTTGTAAATATTAATAATCTGAAAGTCTCTGTTGAAGATATGGATAAACGGGCATTCGTAACGGATGATGGTGTCTTGTGGATTTTTATCCAGCATACAGGGGAATTGTTACAGGTTTCGCAGGATGCTTTTGATTGTGATACATTATCAATTTATTCAACTGTTTCATCTACCGATTTTCATGCGAACCCCATTATGGATGTCTTTTATCAGAATGGTGTTCTTTGTTTTATCGATAGTGAACATGATCTCTATGTTTATGATATTTCCCGACAATCTAAAATTTATATTCGTAACCTTTCTTCATTAGTGCAAAAGTATGGTACAATTGCAGGAATAGCTCTTTTCTATGAAGATATTATCATTGGTTTTAGGACGAATGGATTAGTCCGTCTTCGTACATCTCAGAAATATAAAGAAGAAGTGGTCGACCGGAATGTACGTATATACAGTATTTATCGAGATCCTCATCAGAATGTTCTATGGGTTGCTTCGGACGGGCAGGGAACGATTATGTATGCTAAGAAATACTCCATTGCCACCAATTTGATGCTTAATCAACTTTCGTCTAACTTGAGCAGGCAGGTACGTTCTGTTATGACAGACAATCGTGGCGGGCTATGGTTCGGGACGAAAGGCGACGGACTATTGCATATACCGGACTATCGTGAGAGTGAAGAGGCTTCCGCCGTTACAGTCTATTCTCCTGAAGGCAAGCAAAATGTGATGTCTTATATGCGGTGGAATAAAGAATTTCCCGTTTATAAATTGGTCCAAAGCCGTTATATGGATGGCTTTTGGATAGGCTCTGGTGATCCGGGACTTTTCTACTATTCTTTTGCTGATCAAGCTTTGCATTGTGTGGAAAACTTGCCGGCACAACCTACCGAAATTCATGGTATTGATGAGGAAAATGATAGTGTACTTTATGTGGTGACAGCCGGTTCCGGTTTTCATAAATTAATACTTGAGAAGCAGGCAGGTACCATTCGTTTCAAATCCCAGAAAAGCTATCATTTCTTTCATGGTCAGCGAGAAATTACAATGTTCTATCCAATGCTGGCCGAGGGAGATTCTATTTTGTGGCTTGGTAGCCGGGAGAAAGGACTTATACGGTTTGATAAGCGGACTGAAGAATATAAGGTGATTTCTTTGAAAGAAATGCTTCATAAGTCGGTAGACGATGTGCTTAGCTTGTATCGGACCAAAGAAGGGGTGTTGTATGTGGGGACAACATCGGGATTGGTATGTCTGAATTCTAATAGGGGCCAGATGAAAGCTACCTATATCGGGCGGGAACAAGGATTGCTCAATGATATGATTCATGGTGTACTCGAAGATGAAAACGGACTCTTGTGGCTTGGTACGAACAGGGGATTGATTAAATATAATCCGATAAACGGCTCATCACATGCCTACTTCTACAGTGCAGGTGTCCAGATCGGCGAGTTCAGTGATGACGCTTATTATATGTGTCCTTATACACGGGAACTTTTCTTCGGTGGGATTGACGGGTTGCTTTATCTGGATAAGGAGATGCAGGCTGCTCCGGAATTCTACCCGGATATTTTATTGCGTAAGTTGACGATTGGACATACGCAGGTGGTTCAGGAAAATTATTATACGGATGATGGTAAGGCGTTGCAGTTTAAAGGAGCGGAGGTTTCGTTTACGCTTTCTTTTATTGTGCCGGATTTTTTATCAGGAGAAGATATAGAATATTCTTACCAGTTGGAAGGATACGACAAAGACTGGACATCTTTCAGTAGTATTAATGAAGCCTCATATACGGGAGTGCCGGCAGGCGATTATCTCTTTAAGGTGCGTTATAAGAGAGATGTGTTTGATACAGAGTATCGTCATTTTTCTATTCCGGTGCATATTCTCTCTCCTTGGTATCGTTCAGCGCCGGCTTATTTTATTTATTTTATCATTTTCCTGTTATTGTTAGGGTACGTGATATATTTGCTTCGTAAAAACTACCTTCAGGAACGGATGATGAAAACACTGATGGGGACAGAACGTTGTCGGAAATCCGAAACTGCCTATACCGATCGTAGGGTACTTGAAGATTTTACCCTTATTTATAATTATTGCGACCAGTTGCGTGCAGAGAATCTTTCTTATGAGCAATCTCTTGAAAAGGTGTCATTGATACGTGAAACGGTGATGACCGCACTTCTTAATCCTGACACTCTGCATTTGGAAGAACTTAAACAATTCTTTCCGGATCGGTTTATTGTTTCTGCACGTATGAGTATACAAGGAGTTTCCCAAGAAGTATTGCGTACGTTGGAAGAACAAGGGATTGATCATTCTTCTATCACATCAGCGATCCCGGAACATATAACGTTTCCGGTTTACAAGAACGCATTGTATAGTATTCTTTATTGCTGCTACCTTCGTATTGCCGAAATGAAAGGTACATATGGGGTAATAGTAGACATGTCAGAACAAGATGGTAAGATGCAGTTGCATTTTTCTTCTAAAGACGTTACAGTGAAAGCGTTGTATGAATATCTTTCTGATAAAGCCTCTTCTGTAGCGGAGAAAGATGCCGATTATGTGTTTGGCGTACATTTACTATTAGGTTTTGTACGGTCAGCCTTGGAACGGATTCATGCCGTTCTTCGTTATGATCATGATGAGAGTGGCAGTAGGTTGACGATTGTTTTTGAACCGGCGCTCTTACCAGTGACTGGTGAACAAGGGAAGAAAACAGTGCTTTTGCTGGAAGACAGGGACGAAATGACTTGGTTAATCAGTAATTTTCTGGCTGATGAATATGTGGTTCATCAGGTGAAGAGTGTGCAGCTTGCTTTTGAGGAAATTCGTCGGTCGGCTCCGGCTCTATTACTGGTGGATATGACAATGTATGCAAATGCTGAAAGTACTTTTATGGAGTATGTTAGTCGGAATCGTACCTTGCTTTCAAGGACAGCTTTTATTCCGTTATTAACCTGGAAAGTCAGTTCAGCCATTCAGCGGGAGCTGATCTTGTGGTCTGATTCTTATGTTGTACTTCCTTATGATATATTATTCTTGCGGGAAGTTGTTCATAATGCTATTTATGGTAAACGGGAAGCGAAACAGATATATATGGAGGAACTGGGGGATTTGGCAGGCCAGATTGTCTGTACAACTACCGAACAGGCTGATTTTATTCGCAAGTTGTTAAAGGTGATTGAAGAAAACCTGGACAAGGAAGAATTAGGATCAACGTTGATAGCTGATCGTATGGCGATGAGTTCACGTCAGTTCTATCGTAAATTCAAGGAAATTTCCAATACAGCTCCCGGTGATTTAATAAAAAGTTACCGTATGGAAAAGGCAGCCCGTCTGTTACTTGATGAAGAACTTTCCATTCAAGATGTTATTATGGAAGTTGGTATTTCCAGTCGTTCTTATTTTTATAAAGAATTTACCCGTCGGTTCGGGATGACACCGAAAGATTATCGGGAACAGCGAAATGTACGCTGATTGTGCAGGCTAAATTCTTTTGTATAGGTGACTGATTGGGAAACACTGTCGTTTATTTGTTTGTCACTACCTTGTACTCTAAATCCTTTTTGTGGATTATATCTGATTGATTATCAGTGTATTGGTTTGTGCTCAAATCTGCCATTCTGTGCTTTAGGTATGTCTCTCTATTTTGCCGTTTTTTTGGCAAGGTAGAGCATTTGACTTTTATTTAAATAACCTTTATTTGCAGTGATCTTTTTAAAAGGAATTAACCTTATTACTAATCAAATTTAAGGAATTATGAATGGAAAACTAAAGTATCTTACCTTATTTGTAATGGGTATGATGTTGAGTTTGGGCATTAATGCTCAATCTGTAAAATCAATTTCCGGTACGGTAACCGATGATCAGGGAGAGGCGGTTATCAGTGGTACTGTAAAAGTTAAAAACGGTAGTACTGGAACAATCACTGACGTTAACGGTAAATACACCCTCTCTGTTCCTTCCAATGCTACCTTGGTATTTTCGTACATTGGTTATATTACACAAGAATTTAAAGTCTCGGAACTAAAGAGCAATGTTTTGAACGTAGTTCTGCAGTCGGATACGAAAGCGTTGGACGAAGTGGTCGTTGTTGGTTATGGTACGATGCGCAAATCCGACTTGACAGGTTCCATTTCCACAGCTAAAGGTAAAGACATGCTGAAAGCACAGTCTTTCAATGCGCTTGACGGATTGAAAGGTAAAGTGGCCGGTGTGAATATCTTCTCTAATACCGGTCAGCCGGGTGGAGAGTCACGTGTCATTATTCGTGGTATTTCTACCATTAACGCATCAGCATCACCGCTGTATGTAGTCGATGGAGTGGTAATGTCAAACTTCGAGTTACTTAATCCGAATGATATCGAATCTATCGAAGTGTTGAAAGATGCTTCCTCTGCCGCTATCTACGGTGCCCGTGGTGCTAATGGTGTTATCATGGTGACCACCAAGCGCGGTAGTGCGGGAAAAGGAGTCCATGTTTCCTATGATGGTTCATTGTCTATCGGTAAGATGGCCAAAAAAATAGATGTAATGGATGCTAACGAATGGATGTCTGCCTTTAAGCAGGGATTGGAAAATGCCAATGATTTCCAAGGTAAGAACTTCACAACCGATCTGTCTCAGATATTCACTGACGAACGTTTGTTCAATGCCGACGGTTCTCCGAAATATAATACCGACTGGCAGGATGAAGCATCCCGTACGGCAATTTCTCACAACCACCAGATCAGTATCCAACGTACGGGAGAAGGATCTTCTATCGGAGCATTTATCAATTATACCGATCAACAGGGTATTTTGCTGAACTCTTACTTCAAACGTATCAACGCAAAACTGGCATATGATGACAAACCGACAGATTGGTTGTCTACTTCCGTTAATTTGCTGGTGAACCATACTTGGGGTAACAGAACTTCTGATAACCCCTACGGACAAGGTGCATTGCGTACAATGATCGAACAGTTACCTTTCTTGCCAGTTAAGCTGGATGGCGAATATACGCAGACAAATATAATTAATACAAGTTCTATTCTCAACAATCAGACTGATCCTAATAGTGGAAAACAAGGTTTCAGCCCGGAAGGTGTAGGTAATCCTGTTGAGTTGCTCGAACGAATGCAGGCTATGCAATATCGTACGCAGATCTTTGGTAATGCGGCTTTGACTTTCCATCTCATGAAAGGATTAGATCTGAAAACCCAGTTCGGTATCGATTACCACAATAATCGCGACGCTAACTATACGCCGTTCACTCCGCGTCCGATGATTAATCAGAGTACTGAAGGATCAGCTTCTGCAAGTAATTCCAATTCACTGTATTGGCAGGAAGAAACTTACCTGACTTATGTGAAAGATTTTAATAAACATCATCTTAATGCAATGGCAGGTATGTCTTGGCAGGAATATCGCTATACCTCTTTCAATGCTTCCGACAGTAAGTATATCGATGACTTCTACGGATATTATAATTTAGGTTCCGGTACGAACCGTCCTTCTGTTGGCAGTGATTACGACAAGTGGGCGATGAACTCTTATTTCTTGCGTCTGGCATATTCTTATGACAACAAGTATATGGCTACCGTAACCGGTCGTTATGACGGTTCTTCCAAATTCGGACAGAACAATAAATATGCATTTTTCCCATCAGTCGGTTTGGGATGGATGATTTCTAATGAAGACTTCTTGAAAGATAACTCATTGATCAGCAAACTGAAGTTGCATACTTCTTACGGTCTGACAGGTAATTCGGAAATCGGTACTTATAAATCATTGGCTACAGTGAGCCAGTCGAATACAATCATTGGTGATGCTCTGCACGTTGTGTCTTACTTGGACAATATGCCTAATCCGGACTTGAAATGGGAAAAGACCGGACAGTGGGACTTAGGATTTGAACTGGGGTTATTCAATAACAGACTGAATTTCGATATTTCCTATTATTATAAGTATACATCAGATTTGTTACTCGACCGTCCGGTTCCCGAATCAACAGGTTACTCTTCTATCATGGATAATATTGGAGCCGTTTCCAACCGCGGTGTGGATATTCTCGTTACAGCATATCCTATCCAAACACATGATTTTCAATGGACTTCCACTCTTAATCTGGGCTTCAACAAGAACCGTGTAGAGAAGTTGGATGAAAGTGCTTCTGTTGATCCTGTCACCGGTAAGCGTCAGATTACAACCGATGGTTTTGTTGGTTACGATATGTTGATTCGTGAAGGTGAAGAGCTTTCTTCTTTCTATGGTTATAAGCGTGCTGGTATCTATGATGGAATCCCGTCTAACTGGGACCCGGAGACAATGAACATACCTTCCACTATCGGTGAAAAGGTGACTTATAAGAAACGTGAAATTATCGGTAACGGTTTACCTGACTGGATGGGCTCATTTATCAATACCTTCAATTATAAAGGATTCGATTTGACGTTAGATTTCCAGTTTACATGGGGAGTAGATGTGATGCAAGAATATTATCACTCTACTGTAGCCCGTTTCCTTACCAATGGTATAGACCGTCTTTATAAAGAAGCATGGCATCCTACTCTCAATCCGTCGGGTAAAGAACAGGCAATCCGCCTGAACAACTTTGGTCAGGGAGCTAATAACCAAGCAGATGATGATTGGGTTTGCAACGGTTCTTATTTGCGTTGTAACATGATTCAGCTCGGATACACTTTCAATCCGACACTGGTTAAGAAGATCGGTCTTTCTTCGTTGCGCTTGTATGCGAATGTGAATAACGCATTCCTGATTACTTCTAAAGACTATAACGGATATGATCCGGATAACTCATCTCGTTTAGGTGACAACAAATGGGGTGCTAACCGCCAGTTCTTTACCTATCCGCGTCCGAGAACATTTACGTTCGGTCTTAATGTAGCATTTTAATTCACCGTTATAAAAACCATAAGAATTATGAAACTATTAAAAGTATATATATCTGCATTTTGCATGTGTTCACTTTCTGTGTTGCTGAATTCATGTGACGATTTTCTGAAAGAAGAGCCATTAGATATGAAGTCATCTGACCAGTTCTGGAAGACGAAAGCTGATGCGGAATCGGGTGTGAACGCATTGTATTTCGGTGGTGTACCTTATTTGCATAACACTGATGTAGGCGGTGGTTGGACTCCTAAAGCGACGATGTGGGGTGGTATCGTATCTGGATTGTATGTCGATAAACGTAAGGACAGAACATTTACTACAGCATCCGAAGGTTGTAATTTCAATATTGAATCTTTTGATGATATTGCAATGAAATATTGGCATGAGTTCTATAAAGGCATTTCACGTGCCAACTTTGTTATTGCCAATATTCCGTCAATGACTGGAGTGCTGGATGAAGCTACTATTAATAATTATGTGGCTCAAGGTAAATTCTTCCGTGCATACGGATATTTTTGGCTAGTCAAAGAATTTGGTGGTGTTCCTTATATTTCAGAACCTTACACTTCTACAGAAGGTATGTACAAAGAACGACTTTCTGCCGAAGAGATCTATAAGAAGATTGAAGCCGACTTGCTGGATATTGTCAATGGAGATGCATTGCCTAATAAGACGTTCTATGAAAATGGCTGTTATGTTACCAGGGCAATGGCGCAGACTTTGCTGGCACAGGTTTATCTGCAATGGGCAGGTGCACCGTTAAATGGTGGAGCAGACTATTATAGTAAAGCTGCACAGATGGCTTTGAAAGTGATCAATGACAGTCCTCATGGACTTATTCATCCGAATGGAACGACTGATGATTTGAACTCGGCATATAATGTGATCAAGACTACGAAAGAATCTGCTGAAATCATCTATGCTAAAGAATACAATTACACCAATTATAGTGTAGGCAACTCTTATGCTTGCCGTTCTATCGGAGCGGATGCATTTCAGTGGGGAGTGTTCCATCCGGGAGGAGACGTGTTATATAATGCATACCTTCCCTGTGATATGTTGCTTAACAGCTATGATCCTGCTGATATTCGGGGACATGAGAAACAGTTTTTCTTTTGGGAATATACCGATGCTGCAGGGGGGACTCATACTTTGAACAATGCAGGCAACTGGGCATGGTTTGATGAAAATGCTTTGATTAGCGGTCATGACGGCGATTATAATATGCCAGTATTCCGTTTTGCGGAAGTCTTGCTGATTGCAGCCGAAGGTCTGGCACGTACAGGGCATGAAGATAATGCTGTCGGTGGCGCTAAATATTACCTCAACCAAGTGCGTAAACGCGCAGGACTGATGGATGAGACTGCTACAGGAGACAATCTGGTGCAAGCGATTTTGACTGAACGTCTGCATGAGTTGCCGTTGGAATTTAAGATTTGGGATGACATTCGCCGTACTCGTTTGTATCCGGAAGCATCTACTGAAACTGGAAAGTTGAAATGGACTGCCCTTTCATCTGCTCAGATTCAGAACAAGCCTGATGGAAGCACAAGAGCCGGAGCCATTCCTGAATATGCTTTGCTATGGCCTATTCCGTTGGATGAAATTCAGGCTAACCCAGCTTTGGAAGGACACCAGAACCCGGGATGGAATTAATCTGGTAATAATTAAATATTTGTTTCTGATAGAATTGGAGAGAGGGTAAAGGCTAATTATCCTCTCTCTATTGCTTAAACAGTTAGTCTTCCGGTTGTACTCTCGTGGTATGCACATAAATATTACATCTTGATTTCCAGTTATTTAACTTGTACTCTTGTTGACACTCGTTTCCTTTGGTTGACTATACTGCTATTTTTTCTTATTTTGGCGTATCAGAGGACTGATAATTGCTGAAAGATGCTTTAATTTGTAACGTAAAAAAAAGATCTTGATAATCTAGTATTAATAGCTTAATTCGTAGACCATGAATAAAAAGAAACTACTATCTTTCGCAATAGCCCTGCTATTGGGAGCTTCCTCTACCTTTGCGCAAAAGCAACCGGTAGACTATGTGAATCCTTTAATGGGGACTGATTCGAAAATATCACTATCCAATGGAAATACATATCCTGCCATCGCGTTGCCTTGGGGTATGAACTTCTGGATGCCACAAACCGGGAAGATGGGCGATGGTTGGGCTTACACTTATGCATCCGACAAAATCAGAGGTTTCAAGCAAACCCATCAGCCCAGCCCGTGGATCAATGACTACGGCCAGTTCTCAATCATGCCGATGACTAAGCAGTTGAAGATTGATCAGGACAGTCGTGCTTCCTGGTTCTCTCACAAGGCAGAGAAAGCCACTCCTTATTATTACAGTATTTATTTGTCCGAGTATGACATGACAACTGAAATAGCTCCGACGGAACGTTGCGCATATTTCCGTTTCACTTTCCCAGAAACTTCCGATGCCTATGTAGTGATAGATGCTTTCGATCGCGGTTCGTATGTGAAGGTGATTCCCGAAGAAAATAAAATAGTCGGTTATACGACACGCAATAGTGGCGGGGTTCCTCAAAACTTCAAGAATTACTTTGTAATAGAGTTCGACAAACCTTTTACTTTCAACAAAGTATGGGCAGATTATCATTTGGTAGAAACACATCTCGAACTGCAATCCAATCACGTGGGTGCTGCTATCGGTTTTTCAACGAAGAAAGGAGAACAGGTACACGCAAAAGTGGCATCCTCATTTATCAGTCCCGAGCAGGCGGAACTGAACCTGAAAGAAATCGGCAATAAGACCTTCGAACAGACAAAAGAAGCCGGACGTAAGGCATGGAACGATGTGTTAGGCCGTATCAAGGTCGAAGACAGTGATGAGAACCGTATGCGTACATTCTATTCTTGCCTGTATCGTTCAGTATTGTTTCCCCGTATGTTCTACGAGGTAAACGGCAAAGGTGAGACTGTGCACTACAGCCCCTATAATGGTGAAATTCGTCCGGGATATATGTTTACCGATACCGGATTCTGGGATACTTTCCGTTGCTTGTTCCCATTTGTCAATTTGGTATACCCTTCAATGGGCGAGAAGATGCAGGAAGGCCTGCTAAATACCTATCTTGAAAGCGGATTTTTCCCTGAATGGGCAAGTCCGGGGCATCGTGGCTGCATGGTTGGAAACAATTCAGCTTCTGTAGTGGCAGATGCTTTCATGAAGAATGTGACTAAAGCGGATGCGGAAAAAATGTACGAAGGTCTGTTGAAAGGAGCCAACAGTGTGCATCCGAGAGTTTCTACTACCGGACGCCGTGGATACGAATATTATAACAAACTGGGCTATGTGCCTTATGATGTGAAAATTAACGAGAATGCGGCACGCACATTGGAATATGCTTATGATGACTGGTGTATCTACCGTATGGGTGAAAAGTTGGGTCGCCCGGCAGAAGAACTGGATGTTTATAAGAAAAGGAGCCAGAACTATCGTAACTTGTTCGATCCGGAAACTAAACTGATGCGCGGAAAGAACTCCGACGGAACTTTCCAGACTCCGTTCAATCCCTTCAAATGGGGAGATGCCTTTACAGAAGGAAATAGTTGGCACTACACCTGGTCGGTATTCCACGATGTACAGGGGTTGGTTGAACTGATGGGCGGTAAGAAGATGTTTGTCAGCATGCTCGACTCTGTATTCAATCTTCCTCCCGTATTTGATGACAGCTATTACGGAGGAGTGATTCATGAGATTCGTGAAATGGAGATCGCTAACATGGGAAACTATGCACATGGTAACCAGCCTATCCAACATATGATTTATTTGTATAATTATGCTGGTGAGCCGTGGAAAGCCCAATACTGGCTGCGTGAGACAATGAACCGCCTCTATCTTCCCACTCCGGACGGTTATTGCGGAGATGAAGATAATGGCCAGACTTCTGCGTGGTATGTCTTTACCGCATTGGGTTTCTATCCGGTATGTCCGGGCAGCAATGAATATGTGATGGGAGCTCCCTACTTCAAGAAAGCGACAATTACGCTGGAGAACGGTAAGAAACTGGAAATCTCCGCTCCGAAGAATAGCGATGACAATCGTTATATCCGTTCGTTGAACTACAACGGCAAGAACTATACGAAGAATTACCTGAACCACTTTGATTTGTTGAAGGGCGGGCGTCTGATGTTTGATATGGATAATAAACCGAATAAGGGGAGAGGTGTCAACGAATCAGACTTCCCCTATTCATTCTCTCGTGATGCAAAGTAAGCAGATATGAATAATATGAAAAAGAAAGTTTTGATGATGACTATGGCGGCGGCAACTTTGTCCGCCATAGCGCAACAACCAGTGGACTATGTGAATCCGATAATCGGTACCAACGGGATGGGGCATACCTTTCCCGGTGCTTGTACTCCTTTCGGATGGGTGCAGTTGAGTCCGGACACAGATACAATTCCGCATAATGTGAATGGGGCTTATCAAAAAAATGCTTATGAATATTGTGCCGGTTACCAGTATCGGGACAAGACCATTGTCGGTTTCAGTCACACCCATCTTAGCGGCACGGGACATTCCGATTTGGGAGACATCCTGCTGATGCCCGCTGTTGGTGATGTGAAGTTGAATCCCGGACGGGCGGATCATCCGGAAGAAGGATACCGTTCGCGTTTCGACCATGCCACAGAAAAGGCTGTTCCCGGATATTATGAAGTGGTGTTGGACGATTATGGCATTAAAGCCCAACTGACGGCGACACAACGGACGGGTGTACATAAATACACTTTCCCAAAAGGAAAAGACGGTCATCTGATTCTGGACTTGGTGCATGGTATTTATAATTATGACGGCAAAGTGCTGTGGGCGAATCTAAGGGTGGAGAATGATACCTTGCTGACTGGATACCGTATTACCAACGGATGGGCTCGTACCAACTACACTTATTTTGCTATCTCGTTCTCGCAGCCTGTCAGAGATTATGGATACAAAGATAAGGAAAAGTCTCTCTACAATGGCTTCTGGCGTCGCTTCAGTCTGGAAAAGAATTTCCCGGAGATCACCGGTCGTAAGATCGTAGCTTATTTTAACTTCGATACCGCTAACAACCCGGAACTGGTCGTAAAAGTGGCATTGTCAGCAGTCAGTACGGAAGGTGCGGTCAAGAATCTGCGTGCCGAAACTTCCGGAAAGAACTTCGAACAGTTGGTGGAAGCTGCCCGTACAGATTGGAATAACGAATTGGATCATTTCGAGATCGAAGGTACGCCCGACCAGAAAGCGATGTTCTATACTTCCCTTTACCACACCATGATTAATCCGTCTGTATATATGGATGTAGACGGTTGCTATCGCGGCTTGGATCATAACATACACCGGGCGGAGGGATTCACCAACTACACTATATTCTCTCTTTGGGATACCTACCGTGCGGAACATCCTTTCCTGAATCTGGTGAAACCGGGACGCAATGCCGATATGGTGGAATCCATGATTAAACATGAGCAGCAAAGCGTGCACGGAATGTTGCCGGTATGGAGCCTGATGGGAAATGAAAACTGGTGCATGAGCGGTTATCATGCCGTTTCCGTGTTGGCGGATGCAATAGCCAAAGGTGTTTTTTCGAATGTGGACGAAGCATTGGCGGCGATGGTGAGCACCTCCACCGTTCCATACTATGAAGGTGTAGCCGATTATATGAAGTTGGGATATATTCCGCTAGACAAGAGCGGTACGGCAGCCTCTTCCACTTTGGAGTATGCATATGACGACTGGACTATCTATCAGACAGCTTTGAAAGCAGGCAACAAGGAAATAGCGGAGGCTTACCGGAAACGCGCCCTCAATTATCGTACGATCTATGATACAAGTATTGGTTTTGCCCGTCCTCGTTATAGTGACGGTTCTTTCAAGAAAGAGTTTGATGTATTGCAAACCTACGGTGAAGGTTTTATCGAGGGCAATTCATGGAATTTCTCTTTCCATGTGCCGCACGATGTGTTTGGCATGATCGATTTGATGGGGGGAGAAAGGACATTCGTGCAGAAACTGGATGAACTGTTCTCCATGCATTTGCCGGAGAAGTACTATGAGCATAATGAAGATATTACAGAAGAGTGTCTGGTAGGCGGATATGTGCATGGTAATGAACCGAGCCACCATGTGCCTTATCTATATGCATGGACTTCCCAGCCGTGGAAAACACAGTATTGGCTGCGTGAGATTCTAAATAAGATGTACAAGAATGATATTAACGGATTGGGTGGAAATGATGACTGCGGACAGATGTCGGCATGGTATCTTTTCTCCGTGATGGGTTTTTATCCGGTTTGTCCCGGTACGGACCAGTATGTGTTGGGAGCACCCTATCTGCCTTATCTGAAGCTGACGCTTCCTGACGGAAAGACACTGGAGATCAAAGCGCCGGGTGTTAGCGACAAGAAACGTTACGTACAGTCGCTGAAGCTGAACGGCAAGGTATACGACAAGATGTATATTACACATGAGGACATACTGAAAGGAGGCGTGCTGGAATTCAAGATGGGCGCGTCACCTAACAAACGCCGTGGATTATCACCGGAGGATAAACCTTATTCATTAACTAACGGAATCAACAAATAATCAATAAAGGAATATGAAAAAGAGACATTTAATCTATGCAGCCTGCCTGCTGGTAGGTATGGGGGCTTGTGCTGCAAGTGCGCAAAAACAAGTGGAGGATAATCCTGACGTATGGAAGGAGTACAATACGGGTGCTATATTGTTTGAGGACAAAGCACCGGAAACGCTGGGATCGGACATTTATCACCGGATCATTCCCGATGCTGAATCATACATCAAGGAACAGGCACGTACTGTATTGGCTACTCTTTACAACTCGCCTGAAGATAGTATTCCAACTGTATACAAGATACATTATACATTGGAAGATGTTGACGGCGTTTCAGCCAAAGGCGGTGGTAATGGCGATGTGACAATCTTCTACAGTACACGTCACATTGAGAAATCTTTTGCAGCGAATGATACAGCTAAGTTATTTTTTGAAACACGCGGGGTACTTTTGCATGAATTGACGCACGCATATCAGCTGGAACCACAGGGAATTGGCTCTTACGGAACTAATCGTGTGTTCTGGGCATTTATCGAGGGAATGGCAGACGCCGTGCGGGTTGCCAATGGAGGATTTGACGGACCGAATGCCCGTCCGAAAGGTGGAAATTATATGGATGGATATCGTACGGCGGGTTATTTCTTCGTGTGGTTGCGTGACAACAAAGACCCTGAGTTCCTGCGTAAGTTTAACCGGAGTACATTGGAGGTAATTCCTTGGTCGTTCGATGGAGCTATCAAGCATATCTTGGGAGATGAATATAACATAGACGAGTTGTGGCGCGAATATCAGATTGCCGTAGGTGATATACAGGCATAATAAAGAGTATAAATATGGTGAGTGTAATGGGTAAAAGAGGATTGTTTTTGGTCTGGCTATGCCTGGTGAGTGCTTTGCCGGGCATGGCTCAAACCGAAAAGCTGATTGATTATGTGAATCCATTTGCGGGGACGGACGGTTATGGGAATGTCTATCCGGGTGCACAGATTCCTTTCGGAGGAATCCAGATGAGTCCGGATACAGACAGCAAATTCTATGATGCCGCTTCCGGTTACAAATACAATCACTCCACATTATTAGGGTTCAGCTTGACTCATTTGAGTGGGACTGGCATACCCGACTTAGGAGATTTCCTGTTCATTCCGGGAACCGGGGAAATGAAACTAGAACCGGGTACTCGTGAGAATCCGGAAAAAGGATACCGTTCCCATTATTCACATGAAAGGGAGTGGGCATCCCCCAATTATTATGCGGTAGAATTGACAGACTATGGAGTGAAGGCTGAAATGACATCAGGCGTGCGCAGCGGTATGTTCCGCTTTACTTACCCTCAATCAGACAAGTCTTTTATCATGATTGACATGAATCATACTTTATGGCAATCTTGTGAATGGGCGAATCTGCGCATGGAGAACGACTCTACCATCACCGGCTATAAACTGGTGAAGGGCTGGGGACCGGAACGCCATGTCTATTTTACGGCTACTTTTTCTAAAAAGTTGACCGGACTGCGTTTTATGCAAGATAAGAAGCCGGTGATTTATAACACTTCCCGTTTCCGTAGCTGCTACGAGACTTGGGGCAAGAATCTGATGGCCTGCATCTCTTTTGAAACAAAAGCTGGAGAGGAGGTGATTGTGAAAACTGCCATCTCGTCAGTCAGCACGAATGGTGCGAAGAATAATATAGAAGAACTTTCCGGACTGACTTTCGATGATCTGAAAGCCAGAGGTGAAGCTCTGTGGGAAAAGGAACTAGGGAAATATACCCTTACTGCCGATCTTAAAACGAAAAGAACTTTCTATACGTCGGCTTACCATGCGGCTTTGCATCCGTTCATCTTTCAGGATTCAGACGGGCAGTTCCGCGGACTAGACAAGAATATAGAGAAAGCGGAAGGCTTCACCAACTATACTGTATTTTCTCTTTGGGATACTTATCGTGCCTTGCATCCTTGGTTCAACCTTGTGCAGCAGGATGTAAATGCCAATATTGCCAATTCGATGTTGGCACATTATGACAAGAGCGTAGAGAAGATGCTTCCTATTTGGTCGTTCTATGGAAATGAAACCTGGTGTATGATTGGTTACCATGCAGTCTCCGTTTTGGCGGACATGATCGTGAAAGAGGTCAAAGGCTTCGATTATGAACGTGCTTACGAAGCGATGAAGACTACGGCGATGAATCCGAATTACGATTGTCTGCCGGAATATCGTGCAATGGGATATGTGCCTTTCGATAAGGAAGCGGAATCCGTTTCCAAGACGTTGGAATATGCTTATGATGATTATTGCATCGCACAGGCAGCCAAGAAGTTAGGTAAGGAAGGTGATTACCGATATTTCCTGAATCGGGCATTGTCTTATCAGACTCTGATCGATCCCGAAACGAAGTATATGCGCGGACGTGACAGTAAGGGTGGCTGGCGTACTCCGTTTACTCCCGTTGCTTATCAGGGGCCCGGTTCTGTGCATGGCTGGGGAGATATAACGGAAGGTTTTACGGTCCAATATACTTGGTATGTCCCACAAGATGTACAAGGGTATATAAATGAAGCCGGTGAGGAGTGGTTCCGTAATCGTCTGGATGAATTGTTCACGGTGGAATTACCGGATGATATTCCGGGTGCTCATGACATTCAGGGACGTATCGGTGCTTATTGGCATGGAAATGAGCCCTGTCATCATGTGGCTTATCTTTATAACTATCTGAAAGAACCTTGGAAATGTCAGAAATGGATTCGTACCATTGTTGATCGTTTCTATGGCGATACGCCGGATGCCTTGAGTGGAAATGACGATTGCGGTCAGATGTCTGCTTGGTATATGTTCAATTGTTTGGGCTTTTATCCGGTTGCTCCGTCAAGTAATGTCTATAATATAGGTTCACCTTGTGTTAAGGGTATATCCGTTCAGATGAGTAATGGAAAGGTGATTGAAATGACAGCAGATAATTGGTCGCCGAAGAATGTGTATGTGAAGGAATTATATGTTAATGGTAAGAAATATGACAAATCCTATTTGAAGTATGCGGATATACGTGATGGCGTGAAACTGCGTTTTATCATGAGCAGTAAACCGAACTATAAGCGTGCCGTATCAGATGAAGCGGTAGCTCCTTCTTTGTCGTTACCGGGAAAGACAATGAAATATCAGGTAAATCTTTCAGAAAAGAAAAAAGAGTGGTAATCCTGTTTTTTTAGTTGATATGCCGGCCTTGAAGAAGTTGTATTTTTCAGAGTAAATGATGTTCAGAATAATGGTGAAGCAGGGGATTGGCGTAGTTATATTAAATCGTCTTGCAAGCCCGTTTTAAGGATGCTTTAGGTGAATTTCTAATTGATAAGATAGCCCATGCAGCTCGACCTGTTGATTAGTTTGCATTCAAAGATGATGACGGGCATATTATATGTATCATGGTAGTTGGGTACATTATAATATGGTGAAGATGACCTTTGAAGGAGTATTGCCTAGTCCTTTAAATTAATGCTAAGTGAGGTTCTGGTATATTGGAATTCTCCGTTGTAACCTATGTAATAATAGATTATAACGGAGAATTTCTTTCTTATTTGAAGTATGATGTAAATAATGACATAAAGTTGGATTTGGTAAGGAGTGGTAGGTTGAATTATAAACGTGCAGTGTCAGAATGAGGCAGTAGCTTCATCGTTATCTTTTCCAAGAAAAACAGTGAGGTTTTAATACGGACTTTAAACAGAATCTTTATCTTTGTATAAAGTCTTTCAAATTACGGTATAACATAAAATAAAAACAATGAGAAAGTATTTATTGCTATTGATGTTCCTGTGCTTGGCATCACTACTTCATTCCCAGAACAAATTCGAGTTAGTATCTCCCAATGGAGAAATAAAAGTACTATTTAATCTTTCGGATAAAATCTATTACAGTATAGATTACAACGGAGAAGTATTATTGAAAGATAACTCTATTCAGTTGACTCTGAAGAATCAAGTGTTGGGGCAGAATCCTAAGTTGCGTCGTCAGAAGCGTATGAGTATCGACGAGTATTTAACTCCTGTTGTGCCCTTGAAATATTCGAAAATCAATAATCGTTATAATCAATTGCTACTGACTTTCAAAGATTATTCAGTAGAGTTCCGTGCCTTTGACGATGGAGTTGCTTATCGGTTCCTTACCTCGCAAAAAGGTGATGTTGAGGTAATGAGTGAAGAATTTGCTATCAACTTCCCGTCGGATTATCTGCTTCACTTGCAACAACCGGGAGGTTTCAAAACAGCTTATGAAGAACCTTATACACATATTTGGAGTAACACATGGAAGCCGGAAGATAAAATGGCTGTTCTGCCCGCTTTGATTGATACAAAGAAAGATTATAAGATATTAATCAGTGAATCGGACCTGACCGATTATCCATGTATGTTTCTCAAAGGAACAGGTGAAAATGGACTGATCTCTACTTTTCCTAAGACTCCGCTTGCTTTTACGGAAAGTGGTGATCGTAGTGTGAAAATCACAGAAGAAGCTGATTATATTGCCAGGACAAAAGGTACGAGAAATTATCCTTGGCGTTACTTTGTGATAAGTAGGAATGATAAGCAGCTGATTGAAAATACAATGACTTATCGACTTGCCGAAAAAAATCAGCTCCAAGACGTTTCATGGATAAAGCCGGGACAAGTAAGTTGGGAATGGTGGAATGACGCCTCTCCTTACGGGCCCGATGTGAATTTTGTTGCTGGCTATAATCTGGCGACTTATAAGTATTACATCGACTTTGCTTCCAAATTCGGTATTCCTTATATTATTATGGATGAAGGCTGGGCCGAAAGTACTCGTGACCCTTATACGCCGAACCCTAAAGTAGATTTGCATGAACTGATTCGTTATGGCAAAGAAAGGAATGTAGGGATTGTGCTTTGGCTGACATGGTTGACTGTGGAAAATAATTTTGATCTATTCAAAACTTTCAATGAATGGGGAGTGAAAGGACTCAAGATTGATTTTATGGATAGAAGTGACCAGTGGATGGTCAACTATTACGAACGGGTAGCTCGTGAAGCTGCTAAATATCACTTGTTTGTTGATTTTCATGGTTCTTTTAAACCGGCTGGATTAGAATATAAATATCCGAATGTCCTTTCTTACGAAGGAGTGCGTGGTATGGAACAAATGGGAGGATGCTATCCGGATAACAGTCTGTATTTACCGTTTATACGTAATGCAGTTGGTCCGATGGATTATACTCCCGGAGCTATGATTAGTATGCAGCCTAATGTATATAGAGCAGAGCGCCCTAATGCTGCCAGTATCGGAACACGTGCTTATCAGTTGGCATTGTTTGTGGTTTTCGAAAGCGCTCTGCAGATGTTGGCGGACAATCCGACTCTTTATTATCGCAATGAAGATTGTACCCGCTTCATTACACAAGTTCCTGTAACTTGGGATGAGACAGTGGCACTGGAAGCTAAAGCCGGTGAATACGTAATTGTAGCGAAACGTAAAGGTGATAAGTGGTTCATAGGAGGAATCGCCAACAATGGTGAAAAAGAACGTGAATTTACCATCAAGCTGGATTTTTTGAATAGAGGCCGTTCTTATCAGATGACATCTTTCGAAGATGGCATCAATGCAGGACGTCAGGCGATGGATTATCGTTGTAAGTCATCGCAGGTGAAAGTCGGAGAGCTGTTGACCGTTAAGATGGTTAGAAACGGAGGTTTTGCAGCTATCATAGAATAACAGAACATTTCTTCACATTGGTTCGTTTATTATAAAAACAAACTAAATGTATATTCACCATGAAAACATTCGTCTTGATGATGGTAAGTCTGTTGTTTGCCGTTTCTTTGGAAGCGCAGAACAAGTCTTTTTATGATTTTGCAGTGAAAACGATTGATGGCAAAGAATTTTCTCTTTCTTCATTGAAAGGTAAGAAAGTGCTTGTGGTCAACGTGGCTTCCAAGTGCGGACTGACGCCACAGTATGCTCAACTGGAGAAATTATATGAGAAATATAAAGATAAAGACTTTGTAATAATCGGTTTTCCGGCAAATAACTTTATGGGGCAAGAACCTGGAAGTAATGAGGAAATAGCTCAATTTTGTTCTTTGAACTACGGTGTCACTTTTCCGATGATGGCTAAGATTTCCGTCAAAGGGAAAGAAATCGCTCCTCTTTATCAATGGCTGACAGAGAAGAAGCTGAATGGTAAAGAAGATGCGTCGGTTCAGTGGAATTTCCAGAAATTCATGATTGATGAGAATGGAAACTGGGTGGGCTTTGCCTCTCCTAAAGAAAGTCCGTTTTCTGAAAAAATCGTTACTTGGATAGAGAAGGAATAAGAGAGACTTTCTGCAATTCGCTTTCGAAATTGGGAGTAAAAATCCCTTTTCCTAAGTTCTCTTTTATTTCTTCAATGGTCCAGAATCGTCCTCCGTCCAGTTCTTCACTGGGATGGATTTCTCCATCGTAAACAGTCTTGTGAACAAAGACAAGTTCTTTTTCACGTTCGGATTCGAAAATATAATTAGTAAGTAGTTCAGGAGTAAAGTCCGTGATGCCTAATTCTTCATGGACTTCTCTCTTTAGAGCGATTTCTACGCTTTCGCCCAAGTCAATATGTCCACCTACCGCTGTATCCCATTTCCCCGGTTGGATGTCTTTCCATTCGGGACGTTTCTGCAGATACAACTCTCCACGGGTATTGAAAATATGAAGATGGACTACCGGATGAAGTAGTTTGCTGCCGCTATGACATTCCCCACGAGTGGCTGCTCCGGTGATATTTCCTTGTTCGTCTACGATGGGGAACATTTCTTGATTATTATCGCTTAACATTGTGCTTTTGTTTTTAGTGAACTAGATCGATTCTATTGGGTGTAGAAATTTATGGTATTAATAAGGAAGAATCTCCATAACTTAGGAATCGGAAATCATGTGCTAAAGCGTAATCATAAATCGCACGCCAGTTTCCTTTTACGAAAGCAGAAACCAATAATAGCAGGGTACTTTGTGGCTGATGAAAGTTAGTGACCATCGCTTTCACTATCTTGTACTGATATCCAGGAGCTATAATAATTTGTGTACTGGTATGGAGTGCTTCGAGTCCATTTCTATCGAGATAACCCAATATCTTTTGTAGTGCAACCACCGGAGGTATCTGATCGTATTTTTCATAAGGCTGCCACTGTTTGACGTGCAATTCTTCTTCAGTAGCGTCCGGGTGATCTGCTAAAATAACTCCAATGTGATACAAGCTTTCGAGAGTGCGTACAGAAGTAGTTCCTACGGCAATGGCACAACCGTCATGGTCTATTAGTTTTTTAATTGTGCTCCGATTGACCGATATATATTCTGTATGCATTTCATGATCTTCGATCTCTTCACTTTTTACGGGTTTGAATGTTCCGGCTCCTACATGTAATGTTAACTCTTCAAGATCGATGCTTTTCTCCTGTAGTGCATCCAACACTCGCGGGGTGAAATGTAAACCGGCCGTAGGCGCAGCTACCGAACCTTTAATCTTAGAGTAAACAGTCTGATAAGTTTCCTTATCACTTTCTTCCGTATTCCGGTTTAAGTAAGGAGGGATAGGAAGTTCTCCGAATACTTCAAGAATATCGGCAAACGTCACTTCCGGATTATCCCATGAAAAATTTACCCAGTGACTGGTTCCTCTGCATTCTCCTCTGGCGGCGGTTAATGTGATTGTAAGTCCTTTGACTGTCATTTCTCGTTTTAATTCTCCATCTTTCCATTTTTTCAGGTTACCGATCATACAAAGCCAGGCGGCATGTTCTGTCTGTTGGAAGTTTAATACATAATCATTCGGCTGAATCGGTTCGAGGCAGAATACTTCAATCAGTGCTCCTGTTTCTTTCCGGAAATGAAGACGTGCTTGAATGACTTTCGTATTATTGAATATCATCAGACTGCTTTGCGGAAGATATTCCGGTAAAGAGGTGAAGATATCCTCACTTACTTCCCCCCGACGATATATCAGGAGTTTGGACTGGTCGCGGATAGGCAACGGGAATTTAGCAATACGTTCATCCGGAAGAGGATAATTGTATTCACTGATGCGGATATGTCTAGGATCTTCTTTCATTGTTTTTTAAATAAAAAGAGGTCAGAACCCATTCGGCTTCTAACCTCTTTCACCAGTCGGGGTGACTGGATTCGAACCAGCGACCACTCGCCCCCCAGACGAGTACTCTAACCGGGCTGAGCTACACCCCGAATTGCGGATGCAAAAGTACTGATTAATTTTTAAATAGCAAATAATCCGTTGATTTTTCTAGTATGAATTGTGCCGATTTATAGCTATTATTCTGATTATTAGTCTTTCTTGGGACTATGCAAATCTTTTTCTCAATGAGTTAGTAGTTCTTTTGATTGCCTCTTATGTGATATAAAAGTACATTTTTTAATTTTGCTTGAATTGGAAAACAATCTGCTTATTTTTCATTTGAAAGCATTAATCCTTTTCCTGTCCTAAAAACACTATAAAAAGTAGGGAAGTCTATAATAAAACTAAATAGGAAAATGACAAATGAACTAACAATCAGTGAGTTTGTTTATAAATTAATGCAAATAAAAGGTGTTTGATTTCCCTAGTATGATACTATATTTCCAATTTTGGTGTGTGGTAAATTAGGAAGTTATACATTTGTAAAAAGACTTAGTTTAGAAAGGTGTTAAATGTTAGACATTAAAAATAGAGAGACATTAGAGATATACGTCCTGGGTGACGATTTTAAGTTTTATCAAAATCTGAAGTATCTTCCTCTGACTTCTTATCCTTCTAATAATCAATCAGCATTGATTATTTATTGTTTAAGTGGAAGGGCTAAAATCACAGTGCATGAGGATGTACACTGGATACAACCGGAGGAATTGATTATATTATTACCCGGACAATTTGTCTCATTTAGTGAGCCAAGTGAAGATTTTTCGACCGTTACGATGGTAATATCTACTTCACTGTTTAGTGATGCGTTAAGTGGTGTGCCCCGATTTTCTCCGCATTTCTTTTTCTATATGCGGAGTCATTATTGGTATCCGCAATCGGAACGCGACATTCCTCGGATGTATAATTATCTGGGTATGATAAAAGATAAAGTTACTTCTCAAGATATATATAGGCGGGAGCTGATTATTCATTTGTTGAGGTATCTGTATCTGGAACTGTTCAATGCTTATCAAAAGGAATCGACCTTGATGACTGTCCGCAGGGATACCCGTAAAGAAGAATTAGCTAATAAATTCTTTGGGCTTATCATGAAGCATTTTAAGGAGAATAAGGATGTAGCTTTTTATGCAGATAAACTGTGTATTACTTCCAAATACCTGACTATGGTAATCAAGGAAACAAGCGGGAAATCTGCTAAAGATTGGATAGTCGAATACATCATATTAGAAATCAAGGCTTTATTGAAGAATACAAACCTGAATATTCAGGAAATAGCCATAAAAACGAACTTTGCGAATCAATCGTCGCTTGGACGTTTTTTTAGAAAGCATACAGGTATGTCGCTTTCACAGTATCGAATGAGTAATTTAGAACAATAGCGCGGGCAATTGTCGCACAATTGTCAATTATTTATAGGGATTGGGAAGAGAAAGGGAATGAAGTTTACTTCATTCCCTTTTATTATGTAATCTCTCCGGTGTCGGATTAAATTCCCATACATTCACGATAGAAGTCGAGCATCTCGAAAATAGTGTCCTTATCGGCAGTTTGATTGATGCAAATATCTCCGATATCCTTCAGTAGAGTGAAATTAATTGTGCCTGAAGTATTCTTTTTGTCATGCGTCATGAATGCATATAGTTGGTCGTATTTTTTGCAATCGAAAGTAAAAACGCCATAATTGTCCTTGATAAATTGGATCGTTTGTCTCATTTTCTCTTTCGGGAAATCGACTTTGAGATGAGAAAGATACAGTTCGCATACGATTCCCCAAGCTACTGCATATCCATGCAATACAGGGCGCTCCTCTGCCAATGCCATGCTTTCGAATGCATGTCCCACAGTGTGTCCCAAATTTAATGCCTTGCGGATTCCATGTTCAAAGGGATCCTGTTCTACGATGTTTTCTTTCACTTGTACCGATTGACCTACTAATTGTTTGAGAGCTGTATAGTCAATATTAGAAGTATTGAAATTGAGTAATTCCACCCAATGTGCCGTATTGCTAATCAAACCATGCTTTAGCATTTCAGCATATCCGGAGAAAAAATTGTATGCATCCAGTGTACGCAGGAATTCTGTTTCAATCAGTACACTGTTTGCCGGAGCAAAGGCACCGATTTCATTTTTCAGTCCGTTGAAGTTGATTCCTGTTTTACCACCTACTGATGCATCTACCATAGCCAGTAGAGTAGTGGGGATATTGATATAGGAAATACCACGTTTAAATGTGGCTGCGGCAAAACCTCCGAGATCCGTCACCATCCCTCCTCCAAGATTGATAAGCAAAGAGTGGCGGGTAGCTCCTTGAGTACTTAATGCCATCCAGACGGAGGCAAGCGTTTCCATCGTTTTATGTACGTCTTCGGCTCCGATACAGATTTCTACAGCATCTTTCAGTAGACCTGATGCCTTTAAGGAAGGAAGGCAAAGACGCTGGGTATGCTCGTCTGTGAGGACGAATAGTTTGTCATGCGGGCATAACTCAATGGCACGACCGAGGCTCGTTTCCAAGCTTTCGCAGAGAATAACTTCTTGTTTACTCATGATTCTTTTGCTTTTTTACTCTGCAAATGTATATAAAATATTTTTTTTACTTACTTTTGTCTCATTAAAACGTTCAATCATGAAAGCATTATTACCTGTATATTGTCGTCCTTTAGGATATGTTGTCTTGTTGGTAGCTCTGTTCATCCCTTTTATTCTAGTGATGCGGGGAGTGGTGACCGATAATAACTTGCTGTTTTATAAAGAATGCACAAAGTTATTGATGATGGCAGGATGCTTGTTGATAATCTTTGCATTCAGTAAAAATGAGAGCCGGGAAACGGAGCAGATTCGTAATTCAGCTGTTCGTAATGCTATCTTTTTAACATTCTTGTTCGTCTTTGGTGGTATGTTGTGGCGTGTAATGCAAGGAGATGTGATTAATGTTGATACTTCCTCTTTCTTGACCTTTTTGGTTTTTAATGTGCTTTGTTTGGAATTTGGTCTTAAAAAAGCGCTTGTTGATCGATTCTTTAAAAGATAATTTTCTTTTCAATTAAACCTTTTGCGATTCGATTTGTCAAAAAGACATTGTTATTGCTACTAATATAATCGTAAATAAGGTAAATGAAAAGATTTTCAGCAGGGTTGGTGCTGATGTTGCTATGCACCTTCTCAATTTTTGCACAGAATAAGGTAATTACCGTTTCGGGACGTGTGGTGGAAGCCGACACAAAAGAGCCTGCAGCGCAGGCTACAGTTCAATTGTTATCATTGCCTGATAGCGCTTATGCCGCTGGTATAGCCAGTAGTAATCAGGGATGGTTCACTCTCCCCAAAGTAAAAGCCGGGAAATATGTGTTGAAAGTTTCCTATATCGGGTTTCGTACCAAACTCGTACCAGTACAATTATCTGCTAATGCCACCGATAAAAAGATGGGGACCATTGCATTAGATCCGGATGCTGTTATGCTGAAAGAAGCAGTGATTACTGCCGAAGCTCCGCAGGTGACCGTAAAAGAAGATACTCTGGAATATAATTCGGCTGCTTATCGTACTCCGGAAGGAGCGATGCTCGAAGAATTGGTAAAGAAACTTCCGGGAGCAGAGATTGATGATGACGGTAATGTCAAAATCAATGGTAAAGAAGTAAAGAAGATTATGGTAGATGGTAAAGAGTTCTTTGGGGGTGATGTGAAAACCGGATTGAAGAACTTGCCGGTCAACATGATTGATAAACTGAAAACATACGATAAAAAATCGGACTTGGCACGTGTCACCGGAATAGATGATGGGGAAGAAGAAACCGTTCTCGACCTGAAAGTGAAGAAAGGAATGAATCAAGGCTGGTTTGGTAACGCAAGTGTTGCTGGTGGTACAGAAGACCGTTACGGAAGTAACTTGATGTTGAACCGTTTTGTCGATAATAGCCAATTCTCTTTAATTGGTTCGGCCAATAATGTGAACGATCAAGGATTCTCAGGTGGAGGTGGTGGCCCTCGTTTCCAGAATAGCAATGGTTTGACTGCTACCAAGATGCTTGGAGCTAACTTTGCTACTCAGACTGATAAGCTGGAACTGGGAGGTAGTGCCCGTTATAATTTCAGTGACCGGGATGCAACATCTACAAACTACTCGGAACGTTTCCTGCAAAATGGAAATTCGTACTCTAACTCAAACAGTAAAGGCCGTAATAAAAATACAAACTTCAATGCCGACTTCCGTTTGGAATGGAAACCGGATACATTGACAAACATCATTTTCCGTCCGAACGTTTCTTATGGAAAGTCTAACAGTTATTCTATTTCCGAATCGGGTACTTTTAATGGAGATCCATTTAATTTGGTGTCTAATCCTAATGAGTTTTTGAATAAGATTTTCTGGGGAAGTACAGATGATCCTTTAGAAGCTATTCGTGTCAACGCCAGCAACAGTGAATCAGAATCAGAAGGTCAGAGTCTCTCTGCAAATGCTTCTTTACAGCTGAATCGTAGATTGAATAATCAGGGACGAAACATCACTTTCCGTGGTACATTTAGTTATGGAGATAATGATAGCGAACAGTTTAGTGAATCATTGACGCGTTATTTTGATGATAATGCAAAAAAAGAAGATGATGAACGTAAACAGTATACTACTTCTCCAACCAAAAGTTATGATTATACTGCCGAACTGACTTATAGTGAGCCGATTGCGAGAGCTACTTTTTTACAGTTCCGCTATAAATTTCAATATAAGTATAGTGAAAGCGATAGAAGTACGTACAGTTTGATTCCTGATGCAGATAAAGGACAGGATTGGTTTTGGAATTTTGGTGATGGTCTACCTGAAGGATATGAAGAGAATAAGGATAGAGATTTGAGTAAATATGCTCAATATAAATACTATAACCATGATATTAATGCAGGGTTGAATATTATCCGCGAGAAATATCGATTGAACTTTGGAGTGTCTCTGCAACCGCAGAATACCAGATTAGATTATAAGAAAGCTGAAGTAGATACTGTAGTAAAAAGAAATGTGTTCAATTTTGCTCCTAATGTTGATTTTCGTTACAGATTCTCTAAAGTCAGCCAGTTACGCTTTACTTATCGGGGACGTGCAAGCCAGCCGAGTATGGAAAATTTGCTGGATGTAACCGATGATTCTAATCCGTTGAACATTCGTAAGGGTAATCCGGGATTGAAGCCTTCCTTCTCTCATTCTATGCGTTTGTTCTACAATACTTATAATGCAGATAAACAGCGTGGCATAATGGCTCATGCAAACTTGAATATGACTCAAAACAATATTACCAATGCCACTACTTACAATCAGAGTACTGGTGGAGTAACAGTTAAACCGGAGAATATCAACGGAAACTGGAATGCGATGGGTATGTTTGGGTTCAATACAGCATTGAAAGATAAGCGTTTCACTATAAATTCTTTCTCTCGTGCCAACTATACCAATGCGGTTTCTTACCTTTTCAATGACGATACCAAGATAAATGACAAGAACACCAGTACAACATTGACTTTAGGAGAGAATCTGAATGGAACTTTTCGTAACGACTGGTTTGAATTTACCTTGAATGGTTCGATCAACTATAACTTTGAACGAAACAAACTGCGTCCGGAAAATAACCAGGAACCTTATACATTTGGTTATGGTGCAAGCACTAATATCTCTTTACCTTGGAGTATGACGTTGTCAACCAATATAACTAATAACGCACGCCGTGGTTATCGTGATGCTAGTATGAATAAGAATGAACTTATCTGGAATGCGCAGATTGCCCAAAACTTCCTGAAAGGCAATGCTGCAACCATCAGTTTTGAAGTATATGATATTTTGCGGCAGCAATCCAATATCAGCCGTTCGTTGACAGCCGATATGCGTTCTGTTTCCGAATATAATGGAATTAATAGTTATTGTATGCTTCGTTTCTCTTATCGCCTGAATATTTTTGGAAATAAAGAAGCCCGTGGCAATATGCGTCATGGTGGTTTTGATGGTGGTGGTCCGCGTGGCCCACGTGGTGGAGGCTATGGAGGTGGCAGACCATTCTGAAGTAGCGTAATAGATTCAAATAAAACGAAGAAAGTCCCGGCACAACATTCAATGTTGTCACCGGGACTTCTTTGTTAATCCGATAATTTACTCTATATTTGTTGTTCAGTATCTGTATGAAAGGAGATTCCTATGATTGATTGGAACTATATGCTTAGCCAGATAGCAACAGTAGCTTTTGATATTCTTTATTTTGGAGCCATTATCGGTACGATTGTCATTATCATTCTTGACAACCGGAATCCGGTTAAAACGATGGCATGGATACTCATATTACTTTTCTTACCTATTGTCGGGCTTGTCTTTTATTTTTTCTTTGGCCGGAGCCAGCGTCGTGAGCGTATCATCGGGCAAAAAAGTTATGACCGCCTATTAAAGAAACCAATGGCCGAATATCTGGCACAGGATTGTTCGGATGTTCCCTATGAATACTCCCGTCTTATTCAACTTTTCCAGCAAACGAATCAGGCATTTCCATTTGAGGGAAATCGTGTGGCAATCTATACCGAAGGATATACCAAACTCCAATCATTATTGCGCGAACTACAAAAAGCGAAGCAGCATATCCATATGGAATATTATATCTTTGAGGATGATGCTATTGGACGTCTGGTCAGAGACGTACTGATAGAAAAGGCTTCTCAAGGAGTTGAAGTGCGGGTGATCTATGATGATGTAGGTTGCTGGCATGTGCCTAACCGCTTTTTCGAAGAAATGCGTAATGCCGGTATAGAGGTCAGGAGCTTTTTAAAGGTACGTTTTCCCTTATTTACCAGTAGAGTGAATTACCGGAACCATAGAAAGATTGTTGTCATTGACGGGCGTGTGGGTTTTGTTGGGGGAATGAATCTGGCAGAACGCTATATGCGTGGCTTTTCTTGGGGAGTTTGGCGTGATACGCATATCATGCTGGAAGGGAAGGCTGTGCACGGTCTGCAAACGGCTTTTCTGCTCGATTGGTATTTTGTAGACCGTACGCTGATAACTGCTTCCCGTTATTTTCCAAAGATTGATTCTTGTGGAAATTCTTTAGCGCAAATTGTCACGAGTGAGCCTATCGGACCCTGGAAAGAAATCATGCAGGGCTTGACGGTTGCCATTACCAGTGCAAAAAAATATTTCTATATGCAAACCCCTTATTTCTTGCCTACAGAGCAAATATTAGCTGCTATGCAAACAGCTGCATTGTCCGGGGTAGATGTGCGCTTAATGTTACCGGAACGTGCCGATAATTGGATTACTCATCTTGGATCGCGTTCTTATTTGGCAGATGTGATGCAGGCAGGTGTTAAAGTCTATTTTTATAAGAGGGGCTTTCTGCATTCTAAGCTCATGGTTTCAGATGACATGCTTTCCACAGTGGGGTCTACTAATGTTGACTTTCGTAGCTTTGAGCACAATTTTGAAGTGAATGCCTTTATGTATGACGTAGAAACAGCCCTTGAAATGAAAGAGATATTTCTTCAGGATCAGCGAGAAAGTACACAAATCTTTTTTAAGAATTGGGTCAGACGTTCGTGGAGACAAAAAGCTGCGGAGTCTATCGTGCGTTTATTGGCTCCGCTACTTTAATAGTGATGAGATTGATTGGAAAACTTATCTGAACAGTGAGAAGTTTACACTTCCATACACTCTTCTCTCTATGAAATGTGGATTATCTTCGAAGTTATTATCTTTTCCGTGTTCCAGTACCAATAATCCTCCCTCTTTGAGAAGATCGTTTTGGAAGATTAATTCAGGTATTGTTTCCAACTCTTTTAATGCATAAGGAGGATCGGCAAAGATGAAGTCGAACTGTTCGCGACCATTCTTGATAAATTTGAATACATCTCCGCGTATTGGCAGACACTTGTCTGTTTGCACCTCTTTCATGATTTTGCAGATGAACGAGTGATGCGCAGGATCTTTCTCAACGCTAATAACCCGGTCACATCCGCGGGATACCAGTTCGATACTAATACTTCCGGTTCCGGCAAACAAGTCGAGAGCTGTGACTCCTTCTTCAAAATCGATGTAGTTGTTGAGTACATTGAACAGATTTTCTTTGGCGAAATCTGTTGTAGGACGTGCTTTAAATGTTCGGGGCACGTCAAATCTTCTTCGTTTGTAAATACCGCTGATTACTCGCATGTTAATAAGGCTTGCATGTCAATATTAGTTGCAGGATTCATAATAAATACCTGTAGGATAAACTTTTTCAGTTCGCTCATTAAAACTTCTTTCTCGGAAAGTGTTCCAGTTAGATGTAGCTCATCCCGCTCCTGATTAAATTCCAGTTGCTTCCAAGCGTACAATAAATAGTAAATACGGTCTTCTGTATGCGTGCATTCAAAAGAATTAGACAGAAGTAGATGACCCCGTTCAAAGCAATAGATGTCAATACCGTCTTTGCGTACAGAAGCATACATCTTCTTACTGTTTCCTAATCTGCTTTTTACAGAAAAATAATCGATAAACGGAGTAGATTGAGAATAAAAGCGAGCTTCGGGATATTGTTCATTCAAAAAGATCTGTGCGCTTTTGTCTATACCGAAAATGACAGCTACATTATTCTTTCTTAGAATATTGTAGAGTACCGTTTCGTTTTCTTTTTTCTGATGATTGTGATAAAATAGAAGTTCCGCCTGTTCCTCTTCAAAAAGGTCTAATGGCACGATTGTAAAACGTTTACTTGCCATCATAATGTTTACCCGTTTGTAAGGATGATTGAGGAAGTCCGATTCGTGGAAGATTGCCTTTAGATTTGCTGTTAGGGATAGAGAAGCGTCTATCTCTTTCTCTATGATTGAAAGCGAATCGTCATGAATCGGGTTATAGATAGAAAAAGAAAATCCATCCGTACTAAGACGGATGGATAAAGTATATTGTTTTGATTTAGTAAAATCAATCATTATTCCCAGTTACCAGCACCATTGTTCGGAGTATCGATAGAACCTACCATCAAACCGCAGTATCTACCCAATTTGCTCTGAACATCTTTTAAATTAATAATCTCTTGCTTGTCAAGTCCGTTCAAATAAGTTTCATACGGAGCTTTTACTTCAAATAAGTATACAGGAGCACCGGATTTAGCAGTATCGTTTTTTACATTCATTTCGAATTGAGCACCACCTCCGTAAGGGATGTATCTCATAGAATCCGGGTTGAATCCTTTCGGGAAAATAGTATCCATAACAGCTACCCACATAGTGTCACGTTTGAAGTTTTCAAGTCCCCATTTCTTAACTTCATCATATTTGCCTGTCTTCTTTGCTTTTTCGATGATAGCCATAGCTTTCTTTTCAGTCAGTCCGTCTTCCAATTGTTTGTCGGTCAACATTCCCATCTTCATAACGAACGGCAATTTTTGATTTTTAACGAAGTCAATCAATGTGTCAAATTTGTCTGTATACATTCCGCGGTGCAGCGTACGGTATTCCTGCTGTGCCTTACGGATGTCGATCAAACGGGCAATGACTGCTTTTTCTCTGTCTTTTTTAGCGTTTTCAAAATTGATAGGACCCATAATGCTGGTGTAGCAGATGTAAATCAGTGCAGCAGCACAAAGCACCAATACAATATTAAATACTGTTTTCATGATAAATTATGTTTTTAGTTGTTATATTCGCATCGCAAAAATAGAATAAATAAATTTAAATACGATAGTTCCTCGAACTTTTTTCTCGTACAAAAATGATAAATAACTATTTAGAAAGGCAAATTAAGGAAAATTTTCCTTATCAACCAACTTTAGAGCAGGAAATTGCTGTAAAATCTCTTTCAGAGTTTCTGCTGTCCACACTGGCGGATGAAGTCTTTATCTTAAGAGGTTATGCCGGCACTGGTAAAACTTCATTGGTAGGGGCATTGGTGAAAACCATGGATCAATTGCAGCAGAAATCTGTATTGTTGGCTCCTACAGGGCGCGCGGCAAAGGTCTTTTCAACATATGCAGGACATCCGGCTTTCACCATTCATAAAAAAATATATAGGCAACAGTCTTTTTCGAATGAGCTTAGTAATTTTTCGATCAATGATAATCTGGCTACAAATACTTTATTCATCGTTGATGAGGCTTCCATGATTTCAAACGAAGGACTGTCGGGGAGTGTGTTTGGAACAGGTCGTCTATTGGACGATTTAGTGCAATTTGTTTATTCGGGGCAGGGGTGTCGTCTCTTGTTAATGGGTGATACTGCGCAGCTTCCTCCGGTAGGAGAGGAGTTAAGCCCGGCACTTTTTTCCGATGCATTGAAGGGGTATGGGCTTGAAGTACGTGAGATTGATCTTACTCAAGTAGTCCGTCAGGTGCAAGAATCCGGAATATTATGGAATGCCACACAGTTGAGGCGATTGATAGCGGAGGATGATTGTTATTCTTTGCCTAAAATAAAAATAGCAGGCTTTCCTGATATTAAACTGGTACCGGGAACGGAACTGATAGAGGAACTGACTAATTGTTATGATCATGATGGTATGGATGAAACGATTGTTGTCTGTCGTTCTAATAAGCGTGCAAACCTATATAATAATGGAATACGTGCTCAAATTCTTTGGCGTGAAGATGAATTGAACTCAGGAGATATGTTGATGATAGCTAGAAATAATTACTATTGGACAGAGAAATATAAGGAGATGGATTTTATAGCGAATGGCGAGATAGCAGTTGTCCGGCGTGTTCGTCGAACTCGTGACATATATGGCTTTCGTTTTGCGGAAGTCACTCTCCGTTTTCCTGACCAGAATGATTTTGAATTGGATGCAAATCTCTTATTGGATACTTTGCATTCGGATTCACCTGCATTATCAAAAGAAGACAATGACCGATTATTTTATACAGTACTTGAGGACTATATAGATATTCCAATCAAAAGAGACCGGATGAAAAAGATGAAAGCTGATCCGCATTATAATGCATTGCAAGTGAAATATGCATATGCAATAACCTGTCATAAAGCGCAAGGTGGGCAGTGGCAGAATGTATTTTTAGATCAGGGGTATATGACGGATGAGTATTTGACTCCTGATTATTTCCGATGGCTGTATACGGCTTTTACTCGTGCGACAAAAACATTGTATTTGGTGAATTATCCGAAAGAACAGGTGGAGTGATTAAGATGTTTTTATCTCAAAACTTTTTTAAAAGCCCTTCATTTTTCATATACACATCATGGAGGATTTATTTATAGAACCTTCTTATTACAAACTTACTTTTTGTATTGAGATATTGCAACTTTATTATTAGATGTTATAGAATAATTCTCCATTTCCATTTGTAACATTGATTGTTGCTTCGTCTGAATATTCAAGTCTGGTAATAAATTCGATGCTTTCTTTGTCTAGTTCCAATATGTCGGTGGCATAAACACTAACAGACAGTTTACGGAATCTTCTGTCTTTGTTTGATACTATAATTATTGTTCCAACATTTTGAAAACCTTCTATTTGGGTTCCACTATTTTCTATCGTAGCTTGGGCAATATACAGATTTAGTGAAGATACGTTGTATTCACCACCTCCTTGTGTAATACTGATAGTCACCTTATTTTCGCTACCAATCTTTACTTTTATATTTCCTGTTCTATTTCTAATTTAGAAATTGGTTCTGTTGTAATTCCCTCCTGTTTGTCATCATTACATCAACCCTACAAGGAGCAGGATAGACATAACCATTAATAACTTATTTATTGTTTTCATATCTTCAGTTTCATTTTAATAAGTTTATTATTTCCAGTCTTTGAGAGATTTGATACTGTCGAATACTAGTTCTTCATCCTAGAAAGAGCGAGCTATTCTTTGCATAGTCGGTAATTGCACTGTTTCAAAATTGTCTCAGTTGGAGGCCATAGTAAAAATCATGTGTGAACCGTAAGCATTGGCACGCATACCCCGCAAATTATTTTCTCTTGGAAAAGATTTTTTTTAAAAAAAAGATAAATCGGACTAAGTGTTTATTATTTTAGCATTGTTTTATTAACAGAGGAGGGGAAGTCGACACCATCCTTGAGAGTTTAATAAAATGTATAACCATTAAATAAAATGTATGGAAAGCAAACATTCGCTTCGAAACTCGAAGTTATTTCGGGCTTTATTAGTCTTTTTGTTTTTGGCAGTTCCTGTACAATGGGCTATGGCGCAGTTGACCTTATCAACTCCCCGTACAACTTTAGGCACTGTAATCAAGCAAATTCAATCACAATCAAAGTATCAGTTTTTTTATAATGACAAACTTTCAACCATTACGGTTGAGCCTCTTAAAGTGAAGGACGCTTCTTTGGAGCAAGTATTAAGTACACTCCTTAAAGATAAGGCAGTCTCTTATAAAATAGAAGAGAATATTATTTATTTATCTGAAAAGGGGGATTCTAATCCAGTACAACAGCAAAGTGGAAAAGAACGTACTATAACCGGACAAGTATTGGATTCTAAGGGTGAACCTCTAATTGGTGTTAGTATCTTAGTAAAGGGAACAACAGATGGCGCTATTACGGATTTAGATGGTAATTATAAAATAATCACAAAAAGTAATAATCCTATTATTATTTATTCTTATATTGGCTATAAGACACAGGAGGTGCCTTTAAAAGGGCAGACCTCTATCAATATAACGTTGATGGACGATACACAAGTGATTGATGAGGTTGTAGTTACAGCACTAGGTATCAAACGTTCAGAGAAAGCTTTGAGTTACAATGTAACACAAGTAGATGCCGAATCGGCTTTGGCTGTAAAAGATGCAAACTTTATCAACTCTCTAAATGGAAAGGTCGCAGGTTTGAACATCAACTCTTCTTCTTCCGGTATTGGTGGTGCAAGTAAGGTTGTTATGCGTGGATCAAGAGGTATTGAACAATCTTCCAATGCACTTTATGTAATTGACGGTATTCCAATGTATAATTTAAGTGCTTCAGGTGGTTCTGAAGAATTTCAATCACAAGGTTCCACAGAAGCTATAGCAGATATTAATCCGGAAGATATTGAATCAATGTCGGTCTTATCCGGAGCCGCTGCTGCCGCATTGTATGGTAGCAATGCTGCCAATGGTGCTATTGTAATTACTACAAAGAAAGGAAAAGTTGGGCGTGTATCTCTGACGGTATCCAGTAATACAGAAATGTTATCCCAGTTTGTTATGCCGGAATTCCAAAATCGTTATGGCACATCCGGCACAGATGCCAGTTGGGGAAAGAGACTGAACGATGCCAATTACTATGGATACGATCCTGCAAGTGATTATTTCCAAACAGGACTTATCGGAACAGAGTCTGTAACACTTTCTACCGGAACTGAACACAATCAGACTTATTTGTCTGCTGCTGCGGTTAATTCACGTGGAATTATTCCCAATAATAAGTATGAACGCTATAACTTTACATTCCGTAATACAACTCTTTTCCTAGATGATAAAATGAAGTTGGATGTGGGGGCTCAATATATTATGCAGAAAGACCGTAATATGGTAAACCAAGGTATCTATGCCAATCCATTGGCTTCTGCTTATTTATTTCCACGTGGTAACGACTGGGAAGATTATAAGATGTATGAACGTTATGATTTAGAACGTAACATGTATACTCAATACTGGCCGCAAGGTGGTGGTTCTTTTCGTTTGCAAAATCCTTACTGGATCAACTACCGTAACTTGCGCGAAAATGACAAAGACCGTTATATGTTGAGTGCAGCTTTGAGTTATGATATCTTAAGTTGGTTGAATGTAGCCGGGCGTGTACGTTTGGATAATTCCTATAACACATATACACAAAAATACTATGCTTCTACTATTGAAACCATAGCTGAAGGTAAAAATGGTTTTTATGGAGTAACAAATACTCGTGACAAACAAACATACGCGGATTTGTTGCTGAATATTAACAAGACATTTGGAGAGGATTGGAGCCTGACTGCCAATATTGGTGCTTCCTATTCCGATAATCGTTCTGAAGCTCTTGGTGTCAGTGGACCGATTGCCGCAAACGGTCTTCCTAACTTTTTCACTGTTGCCCAACTGGATAAGGATACAGGTAAACGTGAGGAAACCGGTTATCGTGAACAGACTCAATCTATATTTGCATCAGCGGAAGTTGGCTATAAGAGTACTTATTATTTAACTCTTACCGGACGTAATGATTGGCCGAGCCAACTGGCGGGCCCGAACTCAAAACAAGCATCTTTTTTCTACCCGTCAGTAGGTACTTCTATTGTTCTGTCAGAGTTGTTTAAGTTACCTGAAAGTATTTCTTACTTGAAATTACGTGCTTCATGGGCATCTGTTGGTCTACCCTTCGGGCGTTTCTTAGCATATCCGACTTTCTCTTGGAATACTTCTACCGGAGCGTATTCTTCTCAATCTGCATATCCATTATATGATTTGAAACCGGAAAGAACAGACTCTTGGGAAGTTGGTCTTACTGCACGCTTTCTGAAAAACTTCAATTTGGATGTTTCATTCTACAATACCAAGACTTATAATCAGACTATGGATGCCAAACTTTCTCCAACAGGAGGATACAGCACTTTTTATGCACAGACTGGTAATGTACGCAACCGTGGTGTAGAACTCTCTTTGGGTTACAAAAATACATGGAATAAATTTACATGGAGTTCGAATTATACATTCAGCGCCAATAAAAACAAAATATTAAGCTTGATTGACGGGTATATAAATCCTGTGACAGGTGAAGAGATTACAAAAGACCGAATGGATGTAGGTGGTTTATCAAAGGCTAGGTTTATTTTAAAAGTAGGTGGTTCTTTGGGTGATCTTTATTCACAGTCCGACTTACTCCGCGATTCGAATAATAAGATTTATGTAAATGAAGATGGAAATGTGACAGTAAACGATAAAGTTGATGACATTTATCTAGGTTCTGTCTTCCCAAAAGCTAATATGGCATGGCGTAATGATTTCCAATATGGCAATTGGGGGCTTGGTTTCTTGTTAACAGCCCGTTTGGGAGGTGTTGTGTATTCTGCAACCCAAGCCGTACTTGATTCTTATGGTGTGTCTGAGGTAACAGCGGCAGCCCGTGACAATGGTGGGGTTGTGATAAATGGTAATGATAGAATTGATGCACAAAAATGGTATTCAGTAGTCGGTGCTGACAGTGGTATTCCTCAATACTATACGTATAGCGCCACTAACTTGCGTCTGCAAGAAGCTTCAGTAAGTTATACCATTCCAAGAAAAAAACTGAAAAACATAATGGATATAACTCTTTCATTAGTAGGACGTAATTTATGGATGATTTACTGTAAGGCTCCTTTCGATCCGGAGTCAGTGGCAACTACAGGTAATTATTATCAAGGAATTGATTACTTTATGATGCCTAGCCTTCGTAGCGTAGGATTCAATTTGAAACTTAAATTCTAAAAACTGAAAAGATGAAGAAAAATACAATAATACAGTTTATAGTCGCTGGTTTGTTTCTTTTTGGTACAACTGCATGTACGGGAAACTTTGAAGATTATAATAAGAATCCTCATGAACCGGATCAGAACGATATGGGGGTAGATTGGTATTTAGTGAGGTCATTAGCTCTTAACTTGCAGGATTTAATGATGCCGGAACAAGAAAACTTTTCTCAGTATGTAGACTGTTTGATGGCAGGAGGATTCTCGGGATATGTAGCAGACTCTAATTTGGGAACAGGTTGGTCTGGTCGTTATGCAACTTATAATCCTTCGGATGACTGGAAGAAAATTCCATTTAATGATTTCTATTCAAAGTTCTATCCTGATTATTTTAATTTGAAGAATCAGAGTGATGATGAATTATTCTTATCATTAGCCGAGCTATATCGCATTGTTGTTATGTTACGTGTAACAGATACATATGGTCCTATTCCTTATTCACAGGTGGGAGCCGCTAACGCAATCAAATCCCCTTATGATTCTCAGCAAGCTGTTTATACTAAGATGTTTGAGGATTTGGATAATGTTATCTCAGTATTGAGTAAATATGCTAGCCAGAGTTTCAGTTCAAGTGCAGACAGAATTTATAATGGTAATACATTAGCATGGTGCAAGTTTGCCAACTCTTTGAAGCTTAGAATGGCGATGCGTACTTGTTACGTAGCAGGATTCAATGTGAACGGAAAAACATCGCAGCAGTTGGCTGAAGAAGCTGTAGAAGCAGGTGTAATGACTACCGTCTCTGACGGTGCTTATCGCAAAGTTGCCGATCATAATCCGTGGCAACGTTTTATGGTACTATGGTCTGACGCACGAATCTCAGCCGATTTAACTTGTTACATGAATGGTTATAATGACCCTCGTCGTGAAGCCTATTATGACAAAAGTACTTTTGGTACCGTATCAGGAAATGCATATACGGGAGAAGAAGGTTACGTCGGATTGCGTCGGGGCATTTTGCAGGGACAGTATAATTCTTGGTCACAAGGTTCTTCTTGTATGAAAGTAGCTGCAAGTGATAACATTGTTGTATTCCGTGCTTCAGAAGTTGCTTTCTTACGTGCTGAAGGAGCTCTTCGTGGGTGGAATATGGGAGGCTCTCCAAAAGACCTTTATGAAGCAGGTATCCGTTTGTCATTTGAAGAAAACAATATCAGTAGTGGAGTAGAAAGCTATTTGGCGAATACTGGAAAAGTAGAAGGCTACAAGGATCCATTAAAAGGACAGAGTGGGCAGACTTATGATTATTCCGGTTCGATTAATACTGCTGTTACAGTAGCATGGGCTGGTGGTGACTTTGAGAAAAGTCTTGAACAGATTATTACTCAGAAATGGATTGCCAATTTTCCGAATGGTATGGAATCATGGTCTGAATATCGGCGTACCGGCTATCCAAAGTTGATGCCGATGGCGGCAAATGCCAGCAGTGGTATTGTTGATGATACAGAAGGTGCGCGGCGTATGCCATATCCGACCGACGAATATCGTGAAAATAAAGAAAGCGTGGAGGCTGCTGTTTTGACTTTGACTCAAGAGTCTAAGACTAAAAAAGGAGACTCAATGGCTACTCATGTTTGGTGGGATTGCAAATAATTATATATCAAAAGAAAATTGAACGAATATGAAGAGAAATAGTATATTCAAAACATTGTTTTCTGCAATGACACTGGTTGCTGTAGCATCTTGTTCCGACTGGACAGATGTAGAAAGTATTAAACTAAATACGCCGACTATTGAGGAACAGAACCCTGAGCTTTACGCCCAATACGTAAAGTCTCTTAATGAATTCAAGACATCAGAACATCAGGTTGTGATTACTTCAATTGACAATGTAAGCACTATTCCAACCTCGCGCAGCCAACATCTTACTGATATGCCCGACAGTATTGATTACATTTGCTTGAATAATATCATGGAAGTGAGCGAAGTAAATGCATCTGAAATGGAAGAGGTGCGTCGGTTAGGTACAAAAGTGTTAGGTTTGGTAGATTTCGATAAAATAGAAAGTGCATGGAAAAAAATCCTTGATGAGGAAGCTGCCAATGTACAAACTGTTTCCGATGAAACAGAGAATGAGGGAGAAGAAGAACCTGTTGATAATGCAACACGCTTTATTGAATACTGTAAGAATGAAGTGGCTAAACAAGTTGCAGCAAGCAGTGCTTTGGGAGTAGACGGAATTGTAGCAAACTATACAGGTTTTGACCTTAATTCACTGGTTGAGGAAAGCGAAATAGCTGCTGAAACAGCACGTCAAGCGGCATTTTTTGATGTGGTATCTAATTGGAAAGCTTCAAATATGGATAAAACAATTATTTTCAAAGGTTCTCCGCAAAATGTTATCGACAAGAAGTTATTTGCTGATTGTAAGTATATTATTATCAATGCACATGGTGCCAAGAATCAAAATGAAATGTCATATCTCGTGTTAATGGCATCTGCCAAGGATGTGCCCACTGACCGCTTTGTGATGGGGGTGACTACTCCTTATCTTACCAATTCAGGGAGTTATAATGGGGAACTAGGCGATGGTTCGTCTGCTATCATAGGAGCAGCTCAATGGGCTGTCTCAAAAACTTCTGACTATACCAAGGCAGGAATCTCGATTGATGCAGCGGAAAAAGACTACTTTAATGTTGCCAACATTTATCCGACTATAAAAGAAGCCATTAATATATTGAGTCCAACCGTTAAATAAACAACATCTTATGAAACTAAACAACCTAATAATCACTGCCCTTGCCGGTTTTTCGGTATTTCTCGGCAGTTGCCAGAATAATGATGAAAACGAGCAACACTATGATAACAAACTTTTCATTTCAGCATCCAACTTTACTAAAGAAATACTTTTTAAAGCTGGTGATACAAATGTGGAAGCTGGTATTTCCGTTGCTATAGCCAAGCCTGAAGAACATGATATCATGGTAACTATGGCACCCGCTCCTGAACTTTTGTCAACTTACAAAATGGCATATTATGATGAAAATGCAATACTTCTGCCTGAAGAGCACTATTCCATGCCTGAAACTACTACAAGCATAAAGTCCGGTAGCATAGTCAGTCCTGAAGTGTTTATTGAATTCACCAATACAGGCGAGCTTGACCTCAAAACAACTTATGTACTACCTGTAACTATTAAATCTGTGGAGGGAATTGGGATATTACAAAGTGCCAAAACATATTATTACGTATTCCGCGGAGCATCACTCATTAACGTAGTATGTAATATTAGTCGAAATCGTGCTTATCCCGACTTTAATAATGACTCTAAATTCAATAATTTGACAGAGCAGACAATGGAAATTTTGTTCAAAGCTACTTCGTTCCCCAATACATTAAATACATTAATGGGTATTGAAGGTAACTACTTATTACGCCTTGGTGATGCTGGCGTTCCATCCAACCAATTACAAGTGGCTACATCTGGCGGAAATTGTACAAGCACAGATCTCCAGTTTGAAAGTGACAAATGGTATCATTTAGCTGTTACCTTTAATAGGGGTGCCATTAAAGTGTATGTCAATGGAGTAGAGAAACTTTCAGACTCTGTATCTAAAACTTCCGTTAATCTGGGAGCTAAACATACGAATGAAGAAGATGGTTCACGTTGTTTTTGGGTAGGTTACGCTTACTCAAGTGACCGTTACTTTGATGGAGTTGTTTCTGAAGCTAGAATTTGGAACCGGGTACTTACTGCAGAGGAAATCCAATCTGCCAATCATTTCTATACAGTAGAACCTGATTCAGAAGGACTTATCGCTTATTGGAAATTCAACGAAGGCTCGGGAACTGTAGCAAAAGATTACAGTACGAGTGGCTATGACTTGACAATTGAAAACGAACCTAATTGGGTGTCCGTCTCATTACCTCAATAATAAACTCATAAAATCTCGAATATGATAAATAATATCAAACATAGTTTTCTGCCATTGGCAATGTTTGCCATGACAATTTTTACATCTTGTGAAGATGATATTGTAGTAGGAAGCAGGATTGATGAATCTCCTTATCTAACATCCACGCAGTTAAACGGTTTACTACTGGATGAAAATACTAATAAAAACAGTTCTGTTGTGGAGCTCCGTGACAATGAACACAGTACTAACGTAGTGTTTCGGCTATCCAAACTTCCTCAAAAAGGAGTAGATGTTCAAATAGCTGTTGATGAATCATATGTGGCTACTTATAATGCTGTCCATGAGACTGATTTCAAAGCCTTTCCCGCAGCCAACGTCAAAATAGCCAATAATGGTACTTTTGTGCTTGCGCCGGATGATAAAAATACTCCGAGTGTAAAAGTAACTCTCACCGCATTCGAAGGAATGAAAGAAGATGAAACATATATCATTCCTTTGACAGCTACATCAACAACAGAAGGAGTTACATTGACCGAATCATCCAAACATATGGTACTTCTTGTGCAAGATTACCGTAACAAGCCTAACACCAACAAAGGAAAAGATGCGGTACAGATGGTACTTTACTTCGAGATTAATGATACCAATCCACTTAATGCACTGGAGTTTCTGACAGAAAGTGGTAAGTATTATTTTGATCATATAGTGCTTTTTGCAGCTAACATTAACTGGGATCCTGAAAAGAAGCGTGTGTATCTGTCAAACAACGAAAATGTTCAATTCTTGCTTGACAATAATGACAAATATCTACAACCACTTCGTAAGGTTGGTATGAAAGTCATCATCAGTATCTTAGGTAACCATGATGAAGCAGGAGTAGCCCAACTTTCGGATATGGGAGCTAAAGAGTTTGCTCGGGAATTGGCAGCTTATTGTCGTGCATACAATCTGGATGGTGTTGCTTTTGACGATGAATATTCAAGCTCACCGGATTTATCTAATCCATGGCTTGCAAGTCAGTCTGCCTATGCAGGTTCACGGTTAATGTATGAGTGCAAATTGGCGATGCCTGAAAAGATTGTTTCGCTCTACAATCTTGGAGCAATGTACTCAAATAGCCTTCAGATTATTGATGGTGTTGATCCCGGTCAATATTGTGATTACGCTGTAGGTGATTATGGAGGCTCTGCAAGCCCTGGTACTGGTATGACACTGAAACAATGTGGCGGCATGTCGATTGAGCTTCGCCGTGGTAGCGGAGATTCAAGTGAATCAACGGCACGTTCTAAAAAAGAAGCCGGGTTTGGATACTATATGTTTTTTGCGCTTGATCCTTCATTATATAGGTCGCAGGTATCTCGTTGCCAGAGCGTATGTAGAGGATTGTATGACGAAGAACTCGTTTACCCGAGCCACTATTACAGTAAAAATAGCACAGAGCGTAAGGCTCTCTAACAGAAGTTTATATTTCACCTTAAAAACAGAAAAAGATGGACTTTCTAAAAAATATAATGATAACATTGTTGGCAGCTACCATGTTGTGGGGTTGTTCCGATGATGATGAATCGATCAATGGGAGTGAGGCTACTATCTCATTGTCTACCAATACTATCCAGACTGATAAAAATGGAGGAAACATTACTGTTACAGTGGCAAGTTCGGGAGATTGGAGACTGGCGGGTGTATGTGATTGGGCACACCCGTCGGTTATGTCAGGAAAAGATGGTGACGTAGTCACTTTTACAATTGATCCTAATACACTGGACGAGAAGCGTACGGCGACTTTCAAATTTTTTACAGGTTCTGCTGTAGCACCTTTGCAGGTAGAAACTTTGCCTGATTATATTATAGATTTACTTTCTGATGATAACTTGTCGATTTCAAGAGAAGAAAATGCTATACAAATTCAGCTCAATACAAATATCGCTGAACCTGTCATTACTTATAGCGAGGGGGGTGAAGAATGGTTGGCATTTGATAAACGGAGTGATTTTGGTGGTAAAGTTACCTTGTCATTTAAAGCTGCAAAAAATGTAACTTATAAAGAACGTTCTGCTACCATCACTATTTCAAGTCCACTTGTTACGAACCCTGTAAACGTCAATGTAAACCAAAAACGAACGGAAGCTATTATTCCGGAAACGGACGTTTTGATGTATGATCTTTCAGCGCGTACCATTTCATTCAAGGTAAGATATAATGTTGAATATACGGCTTCAATTGTACAAGGAGACGAATGGATTACCGAACAATCGGTTTCTCAACCGCAATTAGGAGATGATGGCTTGACAACAGTAACTTTGACTTATACTCTTAGTGGTGCTACAGACACACGTGGAGGTCTTGTCCGGATTACTAATACAAATAATACGTTAGCCAGTGATATCGCTGTAGTACAAAAGGATCCTGACGTTGAATTAGTCAGTATTCCGGACCAAAACCTTAGAGCGCTTGTGGTAAAAAATAATTGGGCTCTTTCAATTGCAGGTTCTCAATGCATTATTTTAGAAGCAGGACTCAATGCTACTTCGTTGTCAAATAGTTCATATTCTAGTCAACTCACGGATCTTACGGGAATAGAAAATTTCCCGAACCTCACTTCATTAAGTTTGGGATATTGCACAAATATGAAGAAGCTTGATATTTCAGGTTTACATAAAGTGAAATCATTATCATTAAGTAACGCGAGATATTGCGAAGAATATAATTTAGGAGATAATCCAATCCCCAGTTTTAATGCAGGGGGAACTTATGCGTATTCATATGCAGAAAGCCTTAAATTTAGTAGCAGTAAGTTGGAATCTTTAGATTTAAGCATTATTTCATGGTACGAAAGTTATGACAATGTGACTTCTATTGATGTTTCAGAATGTCCAATGCTAACGACCTTAAATGCTAACCGTAGTAATAAAGTTAAAACTCTTTATCTGAAAAAAGGCCAGGAGATTCCGAATCTAACTAAAAATGACGCAACGACTATTGTTTATAAATAAACAAATAAAGCCGTTACTATCCGGCATCGTTCAGCAGAATAAAGCTGTTTTATTCATTGCTTATCATCTTTAGACAAAATCCTCTTGCTTTACCTTACTTATATAGAATGGTAGAGCAGGAGGATTTTTCTTTTGCTTCTTAATAGCTATCCTTGGTTTTAATGATTTGTGCCACCGTGGTGGCACGACTGTGCCATCGCCTTGTCACAAGCGTGCCACTTCGATGGCACAACTGTGCCAATATGGTGTCACTGTCATGGCATTTAAGGCTTGTTACCAGTCATAAGCTTCGATATACTTATCGAACTTAGGTGGTTGTAAAACACCACAATGCTTAAGGATATTCAGCACTTGCTGTTGTTCGGCGGGAGAGAGTAAACGTTCACCTTTGCGGGCACGGTAATAGGTTCTGCGACTGAAAAAACTCATTAGGTGTGTGATTACACTTTCCATTTGTTTATGGGGCAGGCTTTCCAAGATGCCGATGAATCCTTTTGCATAGCGCGCTTTGATATTGGAACGATAATAAGGGCAATCTCCTTCTACAGTAGTTAAACGCTTGGGACTAATAATTGTCCAATGTTCGACCTTTTCCGGTACACTTTGTTCGGCGAGTTGTCTAAGGCATGTGTCGGCTTTCGGACATTGTCGGTTCAGGCACATCGAGTATTGATAAGGGACTTCTGAAAAGTCAAGTTTTTCTTTCATGCTCATGAATTATTGTTTGTGGGAGCAAAGGTAGTGAAAAAGTAATCAAGAGGAGATAAAAACAGCCTGAAAGTAAAAAGATACTTTCAGGCTGTTTTTATCAGTTGGAATCTTGATAAATAGGCTTTTATTATGTCTTAAGGGCTTTTATTCCTTAGAAAAAGAATAAGGCATATCCTCTTCTTTTGTTCCTCTATTCTGATTAGGTTTGTTGTCCATGTCTACTTTGATAGTACCACCTTTGAATAAATCCTCGTGACGAAGATAATTCTTGGTATAATCAGTTCCATTGAAATTCATGGAGTTGATATAGAAGTTCTTTTTGCTATTGTTCGGGGCATCAATTACTAAACTATTGCCATTCTCAAAATGAAGAGTTGCTTTCTTGAACAGTGGGGCACCTAAGATATACTCATCCGTTCCTGGGCAAACAGGATAAAAGCCCAGGGCGGAGAAGACATACCAGGCGGAAGTCTGTCCGTTGTCTTCATCACCGCAATAACCGTCAGGCCCCGGAGTGTACATCCTGTCCATTACTTGGCGTAACCAGTATTGGGCTTTCCAGGGTTGGCCGGCATAGTCATACAGATAAATCATATGCTGGATGGGTTGGTTACCATGTGCATAGTTACCCATATTCATTACTGTCATTTCACGAATCTCGTGAATCACCTGTCCATAGTAGCTGTCGTCAAAAATGGGAGGTACGGCAAAGACAGAATCCATCATAGTAATAAATTCATCCTTTCCGCCCATCAGGTCGATAAGCCCTTGAGGATCATGGAAAACTGACCAGGTGTAGTGCCAGCTATTTCCTTCTGTAAAGGCATCGCCCCATTTCAACGGAGAGAATGGAGACTGGAATGTGCCGTCCGCATTACGTCCGCGCATCAATTTAGATTCTTTGTCGAAAAGATTTTTGTAGTTCATGGCACGCTTGGCGAAAAGGTTGATTTCCTTTTTCGGACGTTTCAGTTCTTTGGCCAGTTTATAGATACACCAGTCATCGTATGCATATTCCAGTGTACGGGCAGCGTTCTCGTTGATTTTCACATCATAAGGAACATAGCCCAATTTGTTGTAGAATTCGTGTCCCAGACGCCCTGTAGAAGAAACTTCAGGATGTACGTTTTCTGTGCCGTGAAGCAAACCCTCATACAAAGTCTTTACGTCGTCTACTTTTACCCCTTTCATATAGGCATCTACTAAGATGGAGGCTGAATTGTTACCAACCATGCAACCTCTGTGTCCGGGGCTTGCCCATTCGGGGAAGAAACCACTTTCTTTGTAAGTATTGATAAGTCCTTCCTGCATTTCCTTGTTGACAGAAGGGTACATCATATTCAATAATGGGAAGAGGCAACGGAATGTGTCCCAAAAACCAGTATCGGTGTACATATATCCCGGCAGGACTTGACCGTTGTACGGGCTGTAATGAATCGGTTGTCCGGCGGCGTCCAGTTCATAGAACTTGCGCGGGAAAAGCAATGAACGATACAGACAAGAATAGAATGTGCGGTATTGGTCAAGATTGCCTCCTTCCACTTCTATTTTACCTAAAACTTGATTCCAGGCTTCTTTTCCTTTCTTGGCTACCTGTTCGATATTGTCTTTACCCAGTTCTTTCATATTTGCGGCAGCCTGTTCGAAGCTGATGAAAGAAGAGGCGATTCTGGCATGTATTTGTTCGCCTTTCTGTGTCTGGAAACCGATAATAGCTCCGGCATGATCAGTAGTCTGTTCGGCTATGTTTTCTTGCAGATTACCATTGGCTACTGTAGCTTTATAAGTGAAAGGCTTGTCGAATTCAATGATAAAATAATTCTTGAAGTTTTCGGGAACTCCACCGCTGTTGCGAGTGGTATAACCGATAATCTTGTTTTCTTCCGGGATTATTTTGATGTAGGAACCTTTATCAAAGGCATCTACAACAACATAAGAGTGATCGTTTTCAGGGAAAGTGAAACGGAAGAGAACTGCACGTTCTGTCGGTGCCATTTCAGTGACCACATCATGTTCTGCAAGATATACTTTATAGTAATAAGGAGTGGCAATCTCTCCTTTATGCGCAAACCAACTGGCACGCTTTTCTTCATCAAACACCGGTTTGCCAACTATTGGCATGATGGAGAACTGTCCGTAGTCATTAATCCATGGACTGGGTTGATGCGTTTGTTTGAAACCACGAATCTTATTAGCGGTATAGGTATATTGCCACCCGTCTCCCATTTTTCCAGTTTGGGGAGTCCAGAAGTTCATTCCCCAGGGACGGGCAATGGCCGGATAAGTATTACCTGTTGATAACTCGAAGGTAGACTGCGAACCCATTAGCGGGTTGACATATTGTGTCCAGTCTTTGGCTTTGGCAAAGAATGTGCAACCAAGCACACAAACTGTCAGTAATATTCTTTTCATGGTATATATGTTTTGTAGTTAGGCTTGTCAGTCATCCAGATTTCCATTCTTCCGCCGTTTACTATATCCTGATGGTTGAAGAATGGAGTTTCCAAAGACTTGCCGTTCAGTGATATGCTTTCAATGTATTTATTCTTTTTGGAATTGTTCTTTGCTATAATGCTGAATGTTTTACCTCCGGGCAGATTGATCACTGCTTTATCGAATGCGGGGCGTCCGATAGAATATACCGGCTTTCCAGGACATACTTGATAGAATCCCATAGAGTTGAGTATGTACCATGCAGACATCTGACCGCAATCCTCATTACCGGATAGCCCGTCTACACTGTTGGCATACTGACTGCGATAAACACTATCCACTAATTCTTGGGTTCTCCATGGACGATTTACGTAATTGTACAAATGAATCACATGATGGCTCGGTTCGTTGCCATGTGCATATTGACCGATAAGTCCGCTGATATCTGACGATGTTGTCTCACCTTCGAGTGATGAATCAGCCGTAAACAGTGAGTCGAGTTTCTGAACGAATGCCTCCTCGCCACCCATCAGGTTGACCAGTCCTTCTACATCGTGAGGTACAAACCAAGTCCATTGCCACGCTGTTCCTTCACAATAATCATCATTGCGATGAGTCGATGCACGCGGATTGAACGGGGTGCGCCATTCACCTTTCGAGTCAAGTCCACGCATGAAGCGGGTTGATTTATCGAAATAGAATTCGTATGCTTTGGCAAAACGCTCGTATTTGGCTTTGGACTCAAAATCATTCATTGCTTCTGCAAAAATAGAAATGCACCAGTCATCATACGCATACTCCAGCGCTTTAGCTACGGATTCATTTTCACGGTCGCAGGGAATATAACCAATGGCATTCTTATAATATTTCGCTTTCGGCATGAGATGCGGCAGTACCAAGTCCGGGCATTTGATACCGGTAGTATCATATTCGGCTGCACGCAGACAGGCCTTATAGGCTTCTTTTGCATCGAAATTGCGATACCCTTTCATATAAGCATCCACTATGACGGGGACAGCATGATAACCGATCATGGTACCGGTATAGTTGGAAGCCAAATCCCACATCGGGTATATTCCGCCTTCCTGTTGCTTCTTTATCAGTGAATTGATAAATTGATTATTCAAATTGGGATCGATAATCGTCATTAACGGGTGCAATGCGCGGAAAGTGTCCCACAATGAGAATACGGTATACACAGGATTGACAGTATCTCCCTGATGCACTTCGAGATCCATTCCTAAATAACGTCCGTCTGCATCGCTAAACAGATTCGGGCTGATTCCCGTATGGTAAAGAGCGGTGTAGAAGATGGTTTTATCTTCCTTGTCGGAAGTTGTAATGTCAATTTTCGACAGATATTGATTCCACGCCTGACGTGCGTCTTTGCGTACCTTATCGAAATCCCATCCGGGAATTTCAGATTCGACATTCTTGCGTGCGCCTGCTATATCGACAGCGGAAACGCCTACTTTCACAAGTACTTGTTCGTTCTTCTTCGTGTCGAAATGCAACAGTGCTTTGCAGACGGGAAGTCGTTTGCCGTCGTCCATGGTAATAGAATCCGTAATCAATGTATAAGAGAACGGTTTAGAGAATTTGGCATAGAAATTAATATATTGGTCGAAAGCCCAATAAGTAGTTTTTTTATGTCCGCAAATTTCCGTGTCACTGATCACTTCGATTTCCATTTCCGAGTTAGTCTGTCGTTGCAGGCTGTAATCTAAATCGATGATAAAACCGGATTCTGAATTTTCGGGGAAAGTATAACGGTGGATGGCACCGCGTTTAGTTGCTGATATTTCAGCTTTTACCTGATAGGTGTCCAGAAAAACAGAATAATACCCCGGTTCTGCCACCTCGTTTTCGTGAGAGAAAGAAGAAGCATAGACCAGTGTCTGGCTTTGGGGATCGGTAGTTAGATATTGTTGTTTGCCGACAGTAGGCATGAGTAGCACATCCCCGTAGTCGCAACAACCTGTGCCGCTGACGTGTGTATGTGAGAAACCGTTGATGGTAGAGTCTGCATAATAGTAACCCGAACAAGCATCCCAGCCATCAATTCGGGTGTCCGGGCTGGGTTGAATCATGCCGTGGGGAACTACTGCTCCGGGGAAAGTGTGTCCATGTCCACCGGTACCGATGAAAGGGTTGACATAAGAACTGTAGTCTTTTACATTAGTGGGGGCTGTGCAGGAGCTAAGTGTGAATAAACCTCCTAAACATCCTACTGTTAGGAATGTTTTTAAATTCATGGTATTAATGGCTTTTAAGTTTTATCACATTTGTTCTTTATCTCTCTATTTAGGAGAGATAAAGATGTTGTTTCCTACGATTTTATAATCGATAGGTATGGAGTTTTGCAATGATTTCAACACGGATTCGATGGTTGACTTCTTTTTCAGTACACCAGAATAGGTTTTGTCTGCCTTCATGTCCGGAGACAAAATAATCTTTACGTCATAGAAACGTTCCAAAGCCTTACTGATTGTGAAGATATCCGCCTTCTGAAATGGAATCAGATTATCATGCCAGACTGCATCCAGTTTTGCATTTACTTGCTTCACGGTCAGGCGTCCATTGTTTTTGTTTAATTCGGCGCGTTGGCCGGGAGCGAGAATAATTTGTCCTTCTTCTTTGTTGCCTTTTACTTCAATTTCACCTTCAATCAATGTTGCCTCTGCTATTCGGCAATGCCTATCACATTTGAAGTTGAATGTCGTTCCTAGTACACGTACTCGCATCGCATCACTTTGTACGGTGAATGGCTTATGTCGGTTTTTGGTTACCTCGAAGTAAGCTTCTCCATCCAAATAAACGTTACGCTCTTTCTCGGAAAATTCGCGGGGATACTTTAAAGTTGCCGAATTATTCAGCCAGACTTTGGTGCCATCTGGCAAAATGATTTCTTTCACGATGCCTTCATTGGCTACTGCGACCATCATTTGTTGGTCGTTTCCGTTTTGATAAAGCCAATATCCGAGCCCGCCGCCAATTACCAATATTACAGCAATCATTGCAGCGTATTTCATCCAATGCTGCATATTTAGTGCTGTTTTTCTCTGTTTTCTTTTTTCCTCGTCCAACTTTTTATTAAGCCGTCTTTCCGCACGAAGTATTCGCTGCTCGTTAGCATACTGGTCGAATTTACCGAGATGATAAATTTCTTCCATGCGAAAGAGCTGGCGGGCATTTTCTTCCGATTCTTTCATCCAGGTATTCACCTCGACAAGCTCTTCTTCAGAACATTGTCCTGTCAGATATTTGTTTATTATTTCTTCACTCAGATTATTCATTTTCTTTTCCTTCATATTAATAATACAATTCAGAATACAAAAACACTTATCATTATCTCCATAAAAATAAGAAAAGAATTGTCCAAAGAGGATTGAGACGGCTTCGTAAGTACTTCAAGGCTTTATACATATGGGCTTCCACAGTGCGGAGGGAAACACCGAGAACATCAGCTATCTCTTTGTTTTTCATATCGTGCAGATAGCTTAGCTTGAAAACTTCTTTGCATTTGTCCGGAAGTTCATTAATCGCATCGTGGATTTCTTTGCGGAGTTCCTTGTCTTCAATCCTCCGGATTACCTCATTATTGTCCGGTTGATAAAATTCGGTACGCTTTTGGTTGATTTCTTCCATGGCAGCACAGTAACCGTCTTCTACATTACGGTGTTTTAAGACATTTAGGGCACGGGTATAGACTGCACGATAGAGAAAGGCTTGAATCTGTTCGCCTATTTCTATATGGTCTTTGCGTCTCCACAGTTCTACAAATACATCTTGTACCATGTCTTCAGCCTCTTCTTCTCCTACTAGGCGGGTAGCATAGAAGATCAGGTTAGGGTAGTATCTGCGAAATAAACTTTTGTAGGTTACATCGAAGTTCTCATTCATTCTCTCTGATTAGTTTAGGTGGGTTTTAAGGGTTTCTCTCTTTAAAAGGGCTCCCGGAAATTTTAGGGGTCTTGCTCATTTCAAATTCTACAGTCGCTCCACTCATTATTTGCTCATGGGTGATATACGTTTTGTCATACGGCTGTCCGTTAACTTTGATAGATTGGATATAGATATTTTCTTTATTGACTTTGGGAGCGAGTACGGTAAAGGTTTTTCCATTTGAAAGGTGTAGCTGCATTTCCGGGAACAACGGAGTTCCTATTTCATATTTACCGCTGACAGGATTTACAGGATAGAATCCCATAGCGCTGAATACATACCATGCTGACATTTGTCCGCAGTCTTCGTTGCCGCAAAGACCGGCCGGTTCGTTCTTATAAAGCTCGTTCATTACTTTCGCCACATATTCTTGCGTGCGGTTTTCCTGTCCTATGGCATTGAACAGGTAAATAACGTGATGGCTCGGTTCATTACCATGTGCATATTGCCCTATCATACCTGTACTGAAAATGGGCAGCTCATCATCTGCTGCCGGATGGTAGGTAAACATGCTGTCCAGTTTTTCGGCAAAGCGGTTTTTATCTCCTACAAGGTCGATCAGCCCGTCAATATCATGCTGTACGGACCAGAAATATTGCCATCCGTTGCTTTCGCAGATGTGTGGTGTATAGTTATCGGCTTTGAAATCCTTGATAAAGACGCCTTTGTCGTCACGTGGCTGCATGAAAGAAGTGGTGGGGTTATAGACATTCTTGTAGTTTTGAGAACGTTTGTAAAATTCGTCCGCAATGTCTTGCTTACCCAACTTCTTTGCCATTTCGGCAATACAGTAATCATCGAAAGCATATTCCAGAGTTTTGGATAACGACCAGTTTTCTGCGTTGTAGTGGTCTGTTACATTGTAAGGTATGTATCCTAGTTCTTTGTAGAGTCCGATACCGCGATAATTATCCAGATTGGCTGTTGCTATGCAAGCATCGAGGGCTTTCTTGGCATCAAAGTCACCGATTCCTTTCAGATAGGCATCTACAATGACAGGGACAGCATGATAACCGATCATCATATCTGTTTCACTTCCATAGAAGTTCCATACAGGCAGACGTCCGTTCTGTTCGTAAAAAGCGATGAAAGATTTCACCATGTCGTTAACACGTTCCGGCTCGGTGTAGGTAAAGAGGGGATGGGCGGCACGGTACGTATCCCATAAGGAGAAAGTACTGTAATTTACCCAGCCGCCGGCCTGGTGCACTTTCTTATCGGGGCCATAGTAAGCTCCGTCTACATCACTGTAAATAGTAGGTGCAATCATTGAGTGATAGAGAGCAGTGTAGAAATTAACTTTATCATTTTCGTTATCCCCTTTTATTTCAATCTTTCCGAGTTGATGATTCCAGTTTGCTTTCGTTTCGGCCAGGTATTTGTCGAAGTCGTTTTCGGGGACTTCTGCTTGCAGGTTCTTGGCTGCGCCTTCCATGCTGACACCGGAAATAGCGGTGTTTACTAGTATCTGTTCATCCTTTTGGGTGTTGAAGTCGAAACGGGCGATCACGGCAGTACCAATGCGTTTATTATCTTTGATGATAGCGGTAGTGTCCAGTTTCATTTTCTCAAAAGGCTTGGAGAAGCGGGTGCGGAAATAGATATGCTGGTCGCGCGCCCAACCGTCAGAGAAACGGTAACCTTGAATAGTGACGGAGTCTACGACTTCGATATGAGAATCGTTGGTGAAATCCCAGTTCATGGCTTTCTTCAGGTTTAAGAAGATGGCGGATTGGGCTTCCGGGAATGTATAACGTTGGATACCACAACGCTCGGTGGCAGTCAGTTCAACATTGATATTGTAATCAGTCAGACGTACTTGATAGTAACCGGCATGGGCACTTTCATCTTTATGGGAGAATTTAGAGTGGATGCCAAGTGGAGCCTCTGCTTCCTTGTAGGGAAGGGTGACAGGCATGAAAGAAATGTCATACAAGTCTCCTGCTCCGGTGCCGGAGAGATGCGTGTGGCTGAAGCCGGCAATCGTACTATCCGGATAGAAATAACCGGAGATACGATCCCAACCGGGAAGTCCGTTATCCGGACTAAGTTGTACCATGCCAAAAGGAGCTTGGGCACCAGGATAAGTATTTCCGGTGAAGTCGGTTCCAATAAATGGATTTACATAAGATGTGTAATCTATTTCGTGTTTTTCTTGTGTAGAGGTACAAGAAATGAGCATGCAGGTTAGCAGCAGGCATAGATAAGCTGGTGTTCTCATTGCTTTTTAGGTATTAGTGATTACTTATTTTATTTATTTGAAGGATAAGAAAAATAATTAATCAGGTCACAAAGGTAGAAAAAAACTGTGACAAGCCTAAATTCTAGGCTTAATATTTTTTAAGAGAGACAAATAGACTTCTACATCTGGTCGATATTCCTTGGCATCGGACAACGTATTCCTCCGTGCCGCAGGGTTGTTTCATCGATGTCGGACGGGGTGCTCATCAGTGCCTCGATTTGTATAATATTTAGGCGCGGATTACACGGATCACACGGATTTTTATTCTTTAAACCGTGAAATCCGCGTAATCCGCGCCTAATTTTAAATCTTTATGTAAAGTGAGCCTGTTATCTTCTTATCAGGCCCTTTTTATTTACTTTTAGATTCCTGCTAGCTCCAGTACTTTTTCAACAGCTGCCGGTAGGCCGTCAGTGTTTTTACCTCCTGCGGTTGCAAAGTGAGGTTGGCCACCGCCGCCACCTTGAATCAACTTGGCAGCTTCTTTCACCAGATTACCGGCTTTCAGACCACCCGCAACCAGGTTGTCGCTAAGCATGACTGTCAGCATCGGTTTACCGTTGTCTATACTTCCGGCAACGAAGAACAGGTTTTCTGTAATCTCGCCACGAAGTTGGAAAGCTATATTCTTCACTACTTCTGCCGGTAGCGGAGCACAGAACTTAACCACTTTGATGCCGTGAATTTCCTGTATATTCTTCAACAGTCTTTCCTTCAGAGCTGCTTCTTTTTCTTTCATGAAGTCTTCTACCTGCTTCTTCAATCCTGCATTTTCATCCAGATATTTGCGGATTGCAATACCCAAATCAGGAGCATTGTTGAAAAGAGCTTTCAAATCACTAAGTGTATCTTGCACTGTATCCAGCAATTCTTCTACACGCGCTCCGGTATAGGCTTCGATACGACGAACACCGGCAGCAACAGAACTTTCCGACATGATTTTCACCATACCGATATTTCCGGTTGCAGCTACGTGTGTACCTCCACAGAATTCAATAGAAGAACCGAACTGGATCACGCGTACTTTGTCACCATACTTTTCACCAAAGAGAGCGATAGCCCCCAATTCTTTAGCTTCCTCGATAGGAATGTTGCGGTATTCTTTCAAAGGAATATTGGCACGAACTCTCGCATTGACGATATGCTCTACCTTACGGATTTCTTCATCGGTCACTTTCTGGAAGTGAGAGAAGTCGAAACGTAATGAATCCGGTGTAACCAATGAACCTTTCTGTTCGATGTGTTCACCCAACACTTCACGCAAAGCAGCATCCAACAAGTGAGTCGCCGAGTGATTGGCTGCGCAGGCAGCACGTTTGTCAGTGTCTACACAAGCCATCATCGGAGCTTCCGGATGTTCGGGTAACTTTTTGGTAATATGTATCGGGAGATTGTTTTCTTTCTTGGTATCGATCACTTCAATCGTTTCGAATTCGCTTACCAATACGCCGGTATCACCGACCTGGCCACCACTTTCTGCATAGAATGGAGTATAGTCAAGTACAATCTGATACAATGTTTGGTTCTTTTGTTTGATCTGGCGATAACGAAGGATAGAAGCTTCGTATTCAGTGTAATCGTAACCAACGAATTCGGTCGTACCTTCTTTCAGCACAATCCAGTCACCAGTCTCGATAGCGGCAGCATTACGTGCACGCTGTTTCTGTTGCTGCATTTCTTCATTGAACTCTTCAATGTTGACAGTCATTTCGTTTTCACGGAGAATCAGTTCTGTCAAGTCGAGTGGGAAACCGAATGTATCATATAAAGTAAAGGCATCCTTACCGCTGATTTCTGTTTTTCCGCTGGCTTTGGTATCTTCCATGGTCTTGTCCAGTAAGCGGATACCTGTTTCCAGTGTGCGGAGGAATGATTCTTCTTCTTCCTTGATTACTTTTTCAATCAGTGTTTTTTGTGCAACCAGTTCAGGATAAGCTTCTCCCATGTTATCAATCAATACAGGAAGCAACTTATACATAAATGCCTGTTTCTGTCCGAGGAAAGTATATCCGTAACGAACGGCACGGCGAAGGATACGGCGGATCACATAACCTGCTTTCGCATTAGAAGGCAACTGACCGTCTGTGATAGAGAATGCAATGGTACGGATATGGTCGGCAATTACACGCATGGCGATGTCCTGCTGCTTGTCTTTTCCGTATTCTGTACCCGACATGGCTGCAATAGCTTTTAGTATTGGCTGGAATACATCTGTGTCGTAGTTGGATGTTTTTCCTTGTAAAGCCATACAAAGACGTTCGAATCCCATGCCGGTGTCAATAACCTTGGCTGGAAGCGGCTCAAGGCTGCCATCTGCTTTGCGGTTGTATTGCATGAATACGAGATTCCAGATCTCAATCACCTGTGGATGATCGTGGTTCACGAGGTCGCGACCGGAGATCTTGGCACGTTCTTCAGCAGGACGAAGGTCGATATGGATTTCGGAACAAGGTCCGCAAGGTCCTGTATCACCCATTTCCCAGAAGTTATCGTGTTTGTTACCGTTGATGATGTGATCTTTTGGCAAGAACTGTTCCCAGTAAGAAGCAGCTTCGTCGTCACGGCTCAATCCTTCTTCGGGACTTCCTTCAAATACGGTTGCATAGAGATGTTCCGGATTCAGTTTCAAGACCTCTACCAGATATTCCCACGCCCAGCTGATTGCTTCTTTCTTGAAATAATCGCCAAACGACCAGTTCCCAAGCATTTCAAACATGGTGTGGTGGTAGGTGTCGTGTCCAACTTCTTCCAGGTCATTATGTTTTCCGCTAACGCGCAAACATTTCTGCGAGTCCGCGACTCTTTGGTATTTCGCCGGGTGGTTACCCAAAATAATATCTTTAAACTGGTTCATCCCCGCGTTCGTAAACATCAGGGTAGGGTCATCTTTAATCACCATCGGAGCCGAGGGGACGATGTGGTGTCCTTTCGACTCAAAGAAATTCTTGAATGAATCTCTGATCTCTTTTGCAGTCAACATATTCTTCTATATATCTATCGTTGAGGTTAATATTCTCAAAAAACTGTGCAAAGATAGCTTGTTTTTATTACTTTTGCCGTATTAACAAGCGAAATATTTCCAAAAAGATGCGCAAAGTATACTACATCTATAATTCAAAGACCCAGACTTATGATCGAATTTACCCTACCGTACGGCAGCGTGCGCTTAGTATCCTGCGCCGGCTTTTCTATGGAATGGGGTTGGGAGCAGGTTGCTTTATTGTATTGCTTCTGATTTTTGGCTCTCCATCGGAGAAAGAATTAAGAATTGAGAACAGCCGTCTTTTGGCACAGTATAATGTACTTTCCCGTCGTCTGGACGACGCTATGGGAGTACTTCAGGATATCCAGCAGCGTGACGATAATTTGTACCGGGTGATTTTGCAGGCCGATCCTGTTTCTCCGGCTATCCGCCAAGCTGGTTATGGCGGGACGAACCGTTACGAAGAACTGATGGATTTGGCGAATTCTAAGTTGGTAGTGAATACGACTCAAAAACTGGATGTGCTCTCCAAAAGACTGTATATTCAGTCGAAATCTTTCGACGATGTGATTGATATGTGTAAGAACCATGATGAGATGTTGAAATGTATTCCGGCTATCCAGCCTATTTCGAATAAAGATCTTCGTCAGACAGCATCCGGTTATGGTACACGTATCGACCCTATTTACGGTACGACAAAGTTTCATGCAGGTATGGACTTCTCTGCTCATCCGGGAACAGATGTATATGCTACCGGAAACGGAACTGTAGTGAAAGTAGGATGGGAGACCGGATATGGGAATACCATCGAAATCGATCATGGTTTCGGATATCTCACTCGATATGCTCACTTGCAAGGATTTAATACGAAAGTCGGAAAGAAAGTAGTGCGTGGTGAGATTATCGGAAAAGTGGGGAGTACAGGAAAGAGTACCGGTCCGCATTTGCATTACGAAGTGCATGTGAAAGGACAGGTCGTGAATCCGGTCAATTATTATTTCATGGACTTGAGTGCCGAAGATTATGAAAGGATGATTCAGCTGGCAGCCAATCATGGTAAAGTATTCGATTAAAATCTTTAAACAGGAGTGCTATGCTTAATACAGATAAAGAATTGAAGCTATATTATTCAATAGGAGAGGTTGCCGATATGTTCGGAGTCAATCCGTCGTTACTCCGTTTTTGGGAAAAGGAATTTCCGCAAATCTCGCCTAAAACAGCAGGAAGAGGAATACGTCAGTATCGTAAGGAAGACGTAGAAACGATCGGACTTATCTATCATTTGGTCAAAGAGAAAGGGATGACACTTCCCGGTGCCCGGCAACGTTTGAAGGATAATAAAGAAGCTACAGTTCGTAATTATGAGATCGTTAATAAGCTGAAAGCGATCAAAGAAGAGCTTTTGGCCATTAAACGCGAACTGGATGGGCGGGAATAAATGAAAGCTATTCCTCTACACGGCTCACCTGTTTGATATTCTGTATTTTCTTCAGATTGTTGCAGATAGTTTTTACATCATCCACATCATGTACCCACAACTGGATTTTTCCTTCAAAGATGCCATCTTCGGTTTCGATGGTCAGCTTACGGATATTTACATTGAGCTGTCTGGAGATGACCTGGGTGACTTCATTCAAAAGTCCCATGTTGTCTATACCTTTTATATATATATATACCAGGAAAGACAGTTCTTTATGTGTATCCCATTCGGTCGCTAATATGCGGTTGCCATAGCTGCTCTTCAATTTGGCGGCAACAGGGCATTGGCGCTTGTGAATAATGATCCGGTCGTTTTCATCCACATATCCCAATACATCGTCACCGGGAATAGGATGGCAACATTCGGCCATGATATATTTCTTCTGCAAACTTTCTTCCGTCAGTTTGAGCACCTCTTTCGGGTTGATTTTTTCTTTTTCCTGCGGTTCTTTCTCTTCCTGCTTCTCTTTGCTATTGCCGAAAGAGAAAGTCAGATATTTCTTCCAGTTACTGGTTTGCTTTTCTTTCAGTTCATTCTTGTCTGCTTCTCCCAGAACGATTGCTTTACTACCAATGGCAGCCAGCAATTCTTCCTCATTCTTGGCATTATGCAGTTTGCGTAGCTTTTCGATAACAGCTTCTTCCGGACGGACTTCCTCCTTTTTCAGAAACTCACTAAGGATTTCTTCCCCTATCTTTTGATTTGCTTTACGCTCTTTACGGAGAATGGCTGCTATCTTGGCACGGGCACGGGCAGTGGTTGCAAAAACTTCCCATTGCGGTTGTACGCGTTGCGATTTTGAAGTCAGGATTTCAACTTGGTCACCACTTTGCAATTTGTGGCTCAACGGCACTAATTTATGATTGACTTTAGCGCCAATACAATGGCTACCAATATCCGTGTGCAGGGAAAATGCGAAGTCGAGAGCCGTAGAGTTCTGCGGCATAGTCTTCAGTTCGCCTTTAGGAGTGAACACGAATATTTCAGATGCAAATAAATTTAGCTTAATGGTATCCAGGAAGTCGATGGCATCCGGTTGCGGATCATCTAATATCTCCTTAATCGTTCTCAACCATTTTTCTAATTCGCCTTCATCCTCGCTACCTCCCCCTTCTTTGTATTTCCAGTGGGCTGCGAAACCTTGTTCGGCAACGTCGTTCATCCGTTCACTACGAATCTGGACTTCAATCCATTGTCCGTTGTTACCCATCAGAGTGACGTGCAATGCCTGATAACCATTAGCTTTAGGATGGCTGACCCAGTCGCGCAAACGGTCCGGATGGGGTTTGTATATCTTGGAAATAGAAACGTAGATATCGAAACAGTCGTTGAGTTCTTCTTCTTCATTGCGTGGTTCGAAGATGATTCGAACAGCCAGTAAATCGTATATTTCTTCGAAAGGAACATGCTTGGTCTGCATCTTGTTCCAGATGGAATAGATTGATTTTACACGGGCAAGTATCCGGTATTTCAATCCCATCTTATCCAGTTGGGTACGGATCGGGGCTGTGAAGTCGTTGAAGACCTTGTCACGTTCAGCGGCAGTAGCATTCAACTTCTCTTCTATTTCCGCATATTCTTCGGGATGTTCATATTTGAAGCTTAGATTCTCAAGCTCCGTTTTTATCTTATAGAGCCCCAAACGGTTGGCAAGTGGAGCATAGATGTAAAGCGTTTCGCCTGCAATCTTATATTGCTTGTTGGGTAACATGGAGCCAAGAGTACGCATGTTGTGCAAACGGTCCGCTATCTTGATAAGAATGACCCGGATATCGTTCGACATGGTGAGCAGTAACTTCTTGAAGTTCTCTGCCTGTGCCGAAGCACGGTCACCGAAGATTCCACCGGATATTTTAGTCAGTCCGTCCACAATCTGGGCAATCTTCGGACCAAAGATATTCTCGATGTCTTCCACTGTGTAATCAGTGTCCTCTACCACATCATGCAGCAAGGCTGCACAAATAGAAGTGGAACCGAGACCTATTTCATTGCATACAATGCTGGCAACGGCAATCGGGTGCATAATATAAGGTTCACCCGAACGGCGTTTGATTCCTTTATGCGCCTGATTGGCAAAGTTGAAAGCTTTCGTAATGATTTCAACTTTTTTGCGATGTTTAGTATTGAGATAGTCATTCAGTAGTTCGTGGAACGCCTGATTAATCATCTCTTCGTCAGCTATTTCTTTGGGGGCCAGATTATCCATAATTGTTATCCTTTCACTTGCTTAGTTCTGCAAAAATAAGCAAATTTCCGAACGATGCAAGCAGGAAGTTATTTATTTGTATATTTTCAATCGTTTTCCTGCTGCAATTTTAGTGTTAGACATTCCATTCCACCTTTGTATATCCTTGATTGTGACGCCATACTTTCCGGCGATAGTGGATAAAGTGTCTCCACTTTTTATTGTGTAATAGGTCAGTTTCCCCTTACCGGCAACTGCTGTTGTCGTTTTACGGGTTGCAGGTGTAATATCCTTTACAGCAACGGTTTTGCGGTTGCGGAACAACTCATCGGCACGATGTGCATAAATCGTATCTTGCTTATCGATAAAAGTACTGATCGCGTCGATAGGGAGTCTTAGCGTATAAGGTTTGCTGTCACCCGGAATCATTTGCTTCTTATATTGCGGATTCAAACTCTTGATCTGATCCAGAGGTACATTACAAAGGTCAGCGATTTGTTCGAAGTGTAGATTTTGGTTTACTTGCACTGTGTCAGTACTTGCCGGAATATTGGTTTCCATCGGGCAGATATTGTGGTCGCAGTAGTAAGTCATCACGTAGTTGGCAGCGATAAAGGCAGGCACATAACCACGCGTTTCTTTAGGCAGGTAATTGTAGATTTTCCAATAATCAGTTTCGCCATTGGCACGGCGGATTGCCTTATTGATTGTACCGGGTCCACAGTTATAAGCAGCAATTACCAGATTCCAGTCTCCATAGATATCATACATTTCTTTGAGATAACGAGCGGCAGCCCAAGTTGCTTTAATCGGGTCACGACGTTCATCTACCAGGCTGTTTGATTCCAAACCATAAATTTTACCTGTACCAATCATAAATTGCCACAGACCGGAAGCACCTGCACGTGATACGGCTGATGGGTTCAACGCAGATTCGATAATCGGCAGATATCTTAGTTCCAGTGGAAGTCCGTATGCATCCAGTGCTTCTTCAAAAATAGGCATATAGAAGTTGCAGGCACTTAGCATGAAAGAAACCTGATTGCGCAAGCGTCCTGCATACATATCGATGAATTTGCGGATAATATCATTATAAGGCATTTCCATGATGGCCGGGATGCGTGACAAGCGGTCGATATAGACAGAGTCACTGAATAAAGGATTGATTTCAGCCGTACTGCAATCCTTGCCTAAATCAATATAATTTTTAGCTTTCCAGTCATTCAACAGACTGTCAAGTGGATAAGTCATACTTTTAGGCAGGTCGATGCTTTCTTTGCGTTCAGTTCCATTTTCACGAATCACTACATCTACACTTTGCGCTTTTACCTGCGACGTGGCCACTAGTAAAAGAAAAATAATCGAACAATAGCTAACTAATTTCTTCATGCTTCAATAATAAGATCAATCTAAATTGTGTTTTTAAAATCGTAATACGCATTGCAGGCCAACCGACTTGTTTTTAAAGCTGTTGGAGCGGAACTGGTTGTTATTATCAATAACGGCCGGCTCTACTTTCATGCTCAAGTCGGGGGTTATATCGAAGTTGGATAACTCTGCATCTACATAAGCGTCGATGATAGAGATCAGGTAAACTCCGATAAATGCAAATATACTAAGGTCCCGATAGCGACGGAACATATCTTTTCTTCTTTTTAAGGTGTTTTTCAGCTGCTCCTCATTATAAGTGGAGTTCGGGGGCAACAAATCCTCGTAACTTTTGGTGTTCGGATTGCTGTCCATGATATCCAGATAGGCTTGCGAATAGTCTTTGTACATCTTGCCGTTCCAGCTTAACGCGTAGGCACAACCTGCAAACCCTCCATATATAATAGGTAGTTTCCAGTATTTACGATTGTAAATTTGTCCTCCACCGGGGAATACGACTGCCAACCAGGTAGCTTTGGTCGGATTCGGGATAAATATCTTCTTGTTAATATCTTGAGTCGTTGGCGGTACACTGTCGGTCTTTACAATAATCGATGACGGCTGTTCTATCTTTTTCAGCTCTTTCTTGTTGGCTGCGTCCAGACTGTCTGCTATCTGTATCTTGGCAGCTGATAAGCTGTCGATGGCCGGAAGTTCTTTGGAGGGTATGATCCGGATAGAATCCTGTCTTGTCGAATCCTGTGCAATCGGTTCGCGATGCCTTCGTGCACGGGCTTTCGGTGCTTCACGCTGTATGATTGTTGTATCTTTCCGTACTGGAGTAACAGTGGACTGTGCATACACATCAATCCCTGCCACCTGTAAAAAACAGAGAAGCAGGGCGCTGACTAGTAACTGATATTTCTTACTTTTTCTTGTCATTTACTTCTTTAGCGTATCGAAGATTTCCATGATACGTTCCAGTTCCTCCTCGTTACCGAAAGGAATACTGATCTTTCCCTTTCCCTTTTCAGAGCAGGTGAGTTGTACCTTGGTGTTGAAAAAGCCAGAGAGTTGTTGCTTCAATAAGTTGAACTCTTCGGGAAGTTTGGCACGTTTCGGTGTTATTTTCCGCGTACCGCTTTTCACCGCTTCTCCTTCGCTTAATGATTTAACAATTTCTTCTACTTTGCGGACTGAATATCCGTGCTCTTGTATTTCTTCGAATATTTTAACTTGTAGTTTCGGGTCGCCTAATGAAATCAGCGCACGGGCATGTCCCATGTCCAACTGCTTGTTTTGCAGGGCCATCTGTATGGGAGCCGGCAATTTTAGTAAACGCAGGTAGTTGGCGATTGTCGTTCTTTTCTTTCCGATACGTTCGCTAAGACGTTCCTGTGTCAGTTCATACTGATCGAGCAGATGCTGGTAGGCAAGTGCGATTTCTACGGCATTCAGGTCTTCACGCTGGATATTTTCAATCAGCGCCATTTCCATCATGTTTTCGTCGTCGGCGGTGCGTATATAAGCAGGGATTGTTTTCAAGCCTGCTCTTTGTGAAGCGCGATAACGACGTTCTCCCGCGATGATCTGATATTCATCGTCCGAGAGTTTGCGTAAAGTAATAGGTTGGATGATACCGATTTCCGCAATGGAATCAGCCAGTTCCTGCAACGCTGTTTCGTCAAACTCACGGCGGGGCTGGTTAGGATTGACAGTAATCTTTGCCAGCTCTATTTCATTAATGGAAGAAGACCCTTCGGTTTTCACATCATCCATTGAGAGCAAGGCGTCTAAACCGCGTCCTAATGCATTTCTTTTTTGTGTTGCCATATCTTCTTCTTTTATTTATTTCGGTTGATAATCTCTTTAGCAAGAGCCAAGTGGTTCTTGGCACCGGTAGATTCCGCATCGTAAAGGATGGTCGGAACACCGTAGCTGGGAGCCTCGCTCAATTTTACATTTCGTTGAACAACGGTATTGAACACCAGTTCTTGAAAATGCCGTTTCACTTCGTCATAGATCTGATTAGCCTGACGCAGACGAGAATCATACATCGTCAGCAGGAAACCTTCGATCTCTAAAGCCGGATTCAGTTTCGACTTGATGATTTTAATGGTATTCAATAGTTTGCTGATACCTTCAAGAGCGAAATATTCAGCTTGAACGGGAATAATCACCGAGTCCGCTGCCGTTAGGGCGTTGATCGTGATTAGTCCTAATGAAGGAGAACAGTCTATCAGAATATAGTCATATTCTTTTTTCAAAGGAGTGAGTACTTCCTTCAGTATCTTTTCTCGGTTTGGGAGGTTCAGCATTTCAATCTCTGCCCCTACAAGATTGATGTGCGAAGAGATCACTTTCAAAGAATCAATCTCCGTGTCAAGGATAGCGTCCTGTACGTTGGCTCTGTCAATAATACACTCATAGATAGTGCATTCCGACTGCTTGATGTCTACTCCCAGACCGGAAGAGGCATTAGCTTGCGGGTCGGCATCTATCACGAGTACCTTTTTTTCCAGTGTAGCAAGTGAAGCTGCGAGGTTAATCGTAGTCGTTGTTTTTCCTACACCACCCTTTTGATTGGCCAAAGCAATAATTTTTCCCATATTCTCTAAATTTATTGGCAGCGAAATAAGTGATAAATCCTTAGAGCGCCTACGAAAAAAGAGAAACTTTGCAATTTCTGTTGATAAGTCGCCTGTTTTGTTAATAACTGTCGGACGAAACGGTTACAAAACTTCAACAGGTTGCATCATCTACTTTTCTCTTTAACGAGCTTGCAAATATACATATTTATATTGGATATCTATTTCTTTTTTTGCTCGCTTGCAGAAGATTAAGATTTGTAAACGGGTAGGAATGGGGTGGAAAGAGACTTTTCGATCTGATGCAGGGAGGTGTTTGGCGGTACGGCTTCTTTTTGTTACTTTTGTGCGAATATAAAAAAGGAAAGGATTGAAGATATGGAAAATGAAAAGCCGTTGATACTTGTTTCAAATGACGATGGCGTGATGGCTAAAGGGATTAATGAACTGGTGAAGTTTCTTCGCCCTTTGGGAGATATTGTGGTAATGGCACCTGATGCTCCGCGTTCGGGCAGTGGTTGTGCGCTGACGGTGACGCAGCCTGTTCATTACCAGTTAGTAAAGAAAGAGGTAGGTTTAACTGTTTATAAATGTTCGGGAACGCCGACCGATTGTATCAAATTGGCACGGAACACAGTGCTCGACCGGACACCGGACTTGGTAGTCGGTGGTATCAATCATGGGGATAACTCCGCCACTAACGTGCATTATTCCGGCACGATGGGAGTGGTGTTCGAAGGTTGTTTGAATGGAATCCCTTCTATTGGCTTCTCTTTGTGTAATCATGAACCTGATGCCGATTTTGAAGCTGCTGGACCTTATATTCGCAGTATTGCCGCCATGGTACTGGAAAAAGGACTTCCTCCTTTGACCTGCCTGAACGTAAATTTCCCGAATACAACCGATATCAAAGGAATCAAAATCTGTGAACAGGCAAAAGGTCGTTGGACGAACGAATGGGCTGCCTGTCCCCGTCTGAACGATCCGAATTATTTCTGGTTGACCGGCGAATTTACCGACCACGAGCTTGAAAATGAGAAGAATGATCATTGGGCTTTGGCAAATGGCTATGTTGCTATCACTCCGACCACGGTTGATGTGACAGCTTATCACTTTATGGATGAACTTAACAAATGGTTTAATTAGTTGATAAATGATAGGTGATAAGCGATAGATGTTGAGTTGAGAATCGGTTACAAGACACGACTTAGTGGTTGTCATGTTTTAATTTTCACCTATCATTTATCCCCTATCACCTATCATTTATCCCCTATCACCTATCAACTATTATGAAGTATTATTTGATTGTCGGCGAAGCTTCCGGCGACTTGCACGCTTCTCATCTGATGGCTGCCTTAAAGGCCGAAGATCCGCAGGCTGATTTCCGGTTTTTCGGAGGTGATTTGATGGCTGCCGTTGGAGGAACGATGGTGAAACATTATAAAGAACTAGCGTACATGGGGTTTATTCCCGTGTTGCTCCATCTGCGCACTATCTTTGCAAATATGAAGCGTTGTAAAGAAGACATTGTTTCCTGGCAACCGGATGTTGTTATTCTGGTGGACTATCCGGGATTCAATCTGGATATAGCCAAGTTTGTCCATGCAAAGACACAGATTCCGGTTTATTATTATATTTCTCCGAAGATATGGGCGTGGAAAGAGTATCGCATTAAGAATATAAAACGAGATGTAGACGAACTTTTTTCCATTCTTCCTTTTGAAGTAGAGTTCTTCGAAGGAAAGCATCAATATCCCATCCACTATGTTGGAAATCCTACCGTGGATGAGGTGGTGGCCTATCAGGAAGCTCATCCGAAAAATAAGGATTTGTTTATTGCGGAGAATCAACTGGAAGATAAACCGATAATAGCTCTTCTTGCAGGTAGCCGGAAACAGGAAATCAAAGATAATCTGCCGGATATGTTGAAGGCGGCTTCTGCTTTTCCTGATTATCAGCTTGTTCTGGCGGGTGCTCCTGCCATTGCTCCCGAATATTATAAAAAATATGTAGGAGAGGCGAAAGTGAAAATCATTTTCGATCAAACCTATCGTTTGTTGCAACACGCAGATGTGGCTTTGGTCACTTCAGGCACGGCTACTCTTGAGACGGCATTGTTCCGTGTTCCCCAAGTCGTTTGTTATCACACTCCGATAGGGAAAATAGTTTCCTTCTTGCGGCGTCATATCTTGACCGTGAAATTTATTTCGTTGGTTAATTTGATTGCCGACCGTGAAGTGGTAAAAGAGCTGGTGGCGGATACGATGACCGTGAAGAATATGCAGAGTGAATTGAAAAATATCATTGGAAATGAAGCATATAGAAATGAAATGCTTTCGGGATATGAATATATGGCTGAACGGTTGGGACCTGCCGGTGCTCCCCGTCGTGCAGCTCGTGAAATGCTGCATTTGTTGAAAAAATAACTTTCTTTTTCTGAATAAACGTAAAGCCGATGCAGTAATTGCACGGCTTTTTTATTTATTAAGCAGAAGACTAAAAAAGAAAGGAAAAAAGATATGAAAAAATTTAAGTGGCTTTTAGGAATGTTGTTATTGGCATTAGTGCCAATGTTGCAATCATGTGATGATGATGGCTATTCTATCGGAGACTTTAGCTGGGACTGGGCGACCGTTCGTGCAACCGGTGGAGGAGGCTATTATTTGGAAGGTGATCGTTGGGGATTGATTGATCCGGTTGCTACTTCCATACCTTGGTTTAAACCGGTGGACGGTGAACGTGTAGTGGCTTTTTTCAATCCTTTGTATGACATGGAAGGAGGAAAAGGAGTTCAGGTGAAGATGGAAGGTGTACAGGAATTGTTGACAAAGGAAGTAGAAGATATGACCACAGAGGAAGAAGCGGTGGAATTCGGCAATGATCCTATCCTGATTTATCAGGGTGATATGTGGTTGGGAGGAAAATTCCTGAATGTAATTTTTCGTCAGGAACTGCCTCGCTCGGAGAAACATCGTATCAGTCTTGTGCAAAATAAGATAGAAACGGGAGAACCGTCAGAACCGGGAACATTGAATGTGGCTGAAGATGGTTACGTACATTTGGAACTGCGTTATAATACGTATGAAGATGTAACCGATTATTGGGGATGGGGACGAGTTTCTTATAATCTGGAAAAGTTCTTCCCAACGGAGAAAGATTCTGAATCAACAATGAAAGGTTTTAAAGTGACTATAAATTCAAGAGAACATGGAGAAGGAAGAGTGATCGTTCTTGATCTGGATCATCCGGTAGGTGTGCCGGAAGCTGCGAAGGATGTACACTCCACTTCTTCGATCCGATAACCTAACTATGATTTACTGTGTGTGAAAAAGGTCGGGATACTTCTATCGAAGTTCCCGACCTTTTGTATTGTGTGCAATTCTAATTGATGAGAAAAACTCCTGTTAGAACCACGTTAATGCATATAGATAAACGACTGCTGCCGGTATAGCCATCAAAGAACTGTCAAACCGGTCGAGCATCCCTCCATGTCCCGGAAGGATATTTCCCGAATCCTTTACGTGCAATTGGCGTTTTAGCAATGACTCCGTCAGGTCGCCCCATGTGCCAAATATAACCACTACCAATGCCAGTCCTGCCCATTCAATCATTGACATAAATGGGAAGTAGTGAGCAAGTATAAAAGATACTCCGATTGCTACAACTCCGCCGCCGATAGAACCTTCCCATGATTTTTTCGGGGAGATGCGTTCAAAGAGTCGGTGTTTGCCTATCAGTGAACCGATGCAATAAGCACCCGTGTCATTCAGCCAAAGGAAAATAAAGATGGATAACGGTAGAATCGGATTATAGCTTATGCTACTGAATTCCGACGCTGGGTCGTTATGGAAAGCCAATACATTTAGCAAAGCAAAAGGCAGGCCGATATAAAGTTGGCTAAGCATCGAATAAGCCCAGTTAAGTACCGGGTTCTCCTTTTTCAGATACAATTCGCTAATCATCATGTAAAGCAATAAAAGCACATACGGGATGAATATTTTCGAATCGGCTGCATCAATGCAGAATCCCATGATTGCGAGGAATAAATAAGCCCCGCCGAGCATATTAATGGTTTTGTTTATCTTGACTCCTTCTGCGCGCATATTTACCAGCTGTGCAAACTCATAAATAGTCAGTGCACTGATAGCGGTGAACAGAATGCCAAAACTGAATGCATCATAAAGGATGCACCCTACCAAGATGGCAACGAAGAGTACACCTGTAATAGCTCGTTTTATGAAATTATTAATCAAAATCTATTCGTTTTAATTAGTTGGACTCGTTAGCTTGTTCTTCTCCATTAGACTTACCCTCTACGGTAACTTTGCCTTCCACTGTAACCTTGTTACCCGCTGCGGCAACTTTGGTGTCAATGGGTGCTTGTTCCTCTGCAGTATTTTCAGCTTCCTCTTCTTTGATTTCTTTTTCTTCTTCTTTCAGCTTTTGGGCAAGTTCCCTTTCAGCTCTTGCAGCATCCTGGCTTTCTTTAGCAGCCATGATTTCTTCCGAACGCGAAGCCCAGGGGCGTTTGCCGAAGATACGTTCAACGTCTTCTGCGAAGATTACCTCTTTGTCAATCAGTAATTGTGTCAGTTCGTTGTGACCTTCTTTATGCTCTGACAGAATTCTCTTGGCGCGTTCATACTGTTCGTTCACCATTCTCTTTACCTCTTCGTCAATTAGTTCGGCTGTCTTTTCGCTGTATGGACGATTGAAAGAATATTCATCGTTGTTGTAATAACATAAATTCGGCAGCTTGTCGCTCATACCTAAATAAGCAATCATACCATATGCCTGTTTGGTCACTCTTTCCAAGTCGTTCATGGCACCAGTTGAAATGCGGCCAAGGAATAAATCTTCAGCGGCGCGTCCTCCTAAAGTGGCGCACATTTCATCCAACATCTGCTCCTTAGTAGTAATCTGACGTTCTTCCGGCAGATACCAGGCAGCTCCCAATGCACGTCCGCGGGGAACGATAGTTACCTTAATCAACGGATTGGCATATTCCAATAACCAGGAGATAGAGGCGTGTCCTGCTTCATGCAAAGCGATGGAACGTCTTTCAGCTTCCGTAGTAATCTTGGTTTTCTTTTCCAGACCACCGATGATACGGTCTACCGCATCCAGAAAGTCTTGCTTGCCTACAAATTTCTTTCCGTGGCGGGCAGCAATCAGTGCAGCTTCATTGCAGACATTGGCGATATCCGCACCCGAGAATCCCGGAGTTTGGCGAGCCAGCAAGTCTACATCAACACTATCGTCTATTTTGATCGGGCGCAAATGCACACCAAATACTTCTTTACGTTCATTCAAGTCAGGCAGATCCACATGTATCTGACGGTCAAAACGTCCTGCACGGAGCAACGCTTTATCAAGTACGTCTACACGGTTAGTAGCAGCGAGGATAATCACACCGCTGTTGGAACCGAAACCGTCCATCTCTGTCAATAACTGGTTCAATGTATTTTCACGTTCGTCATTTCCTCCCATTGCAGGATTCTTGCCACGAGCACGTCCTACGGCATCAATCTCATCGATAAAGACGATACAGGGAGCTTTTTCTTTAGCCTGTTTAAACAAGTCGCGAACACGGGATGCACCTACACCCACAAACATTTCCACGAAGTCAGAACCTGCCAGTGAGAAAAAAGGAACATTAGCTTCACCCGCCACAGCTTTGGCAAGCAAAGTTTTACCGGTTCCCGGAGGGCCTACCAGCAATGCTCCCTTAGGGATCTTACCTCCCAAATCCGTATATTTCTGCGGTTCCTTCAAGAACTCTACTATTTCCTCTATTTCTTGTTTAGCTTCTGCCAAACCCGCTACATCCTTAAATGTAATCTTGATGGCTCCGCCTTTTTCAAAAAGCTGGGCTTTTGATTTTCCTACGTTAAATACACCACCGGGGCCACCACTGCCACCTCCGCTCATACGGCGCATGAAGAAGATCCATAACGCTACAAGCAAGACAAGCGGGAGTATCTGAATCAGGATTGCGGGGAAAATATCCGATTTGGGCGGATAGTCAGAAGAGCCGTCAAAATGACCGGCTTCCTTTTCTGCCTGCAAAAACTCTTCCAGTTTATCGGTAGATGGCGTTCTACTTGTAATGATAGGGTTACGTCCTACTTTGGTAGAATCTGCTCCAAAAACAGCTCCTACAGCAGTCGGTTTAAGAAAAGCTTCGATTGACTTATCTTCATAACCCAATACTTTGCTTACATAGCCCTTTTTTACGTAGTCCTGAAACTCACTGTAAGTTACAGCTTTGCTTCCAGCTCCCTTTGAATCACTGCCCCACCAGAGGCCGAGAAGCATAAGGGCAATAATCATATACATCCAGTTCAGGTTGAACTTAGGCATATTAACCTTATTGTTAGGTTTATTGCTATTGTTATTATTGCTATTATTATTGTCCATAATCATTAATTAGTCTAGATCGGGGATTTGAGTGAGTTTGGCATCTGCCCAAAGGTGTTCAAGATTATAAAAAGCTCTTACTTCCGGCAAAAAGATGTGTACCAGTACGTCGGCATAGTCCATTGCCACCCATTCTGCATTCCGGAGCCCATCGATTGCATAAGGTTTGCTATCCGCACCTTTGCGTGTAAATTCCTTGATTGAATCTACAATGGCACTCACTTGACTAGGAGAATTTCCCTGACAGATAACGAAATATTTACAGATGGTATCTTCTATGCTGGTTAAATCGGCAACGATTATCTTTTTACCTTTTTTCTCTTGAATTCCTTCTTTTATTTTTTCAATTAATACTTTAGTATCGTTCATTCCTGTAATTGAGATTAATAATTTATGTTCTCTATTTGTTTATAACAAAAAAAGGCAACCCTTTGTTTCTGATTATAAACGTGATATTTTTGACAAATATACGCTGATTTATTGGATACAAGAAAGTTATCCCTCAATTTTTGTGTTTTTTAGTGGAGATACTTTTGTTTAGAAAGCTTATTTGGACATTTTTGCAAAAAAAAATATCAGAATTGTTTTGAATTCCCAAAATATTTGTATCTTTGCACCCGCAAACGAAAATCATTGGGCTATGGTGTAATGGTAACACTACAGATTCTGGTCCTGTCATTCCTGGTTCGAATCCAGGTAGCCCAACAAATCAACGTTAATTTAGATAGAACCCTGCTAAGAATTAAATCTTGCAGGGTTTTATTGTTTTCTGACATTTATAGTCAGAAGAAACACATATTTGCTGTGAAAAGAAGCCGTGGGGTTGATGTTTAAGAAATAAATCCTTAAAGGCTGTATAAGCTTGTTTGCTAGAAAAGAGAAACCGGTTTTATTGCTCAAGCGAGCATAAAACCGGTTTCTCTTATTTCTCTAAATCGGGCAGAGGATTATTCTTCTGCTTTAATTGATTCGTCGATTACTTTAATTTTTTGTAATACTAGTTCCAAGTCTGCTTTCAGCTTGTCTACCTTGCGGTTTAGTTCAGTCAACAAGCTGCTGCCTTTCTTGGAAGTAGAAGTCAGGAAGCCCAGATTGTTCTCATAAGTCTGAAGTTCGTTCTTCATATTCTCATAAGTGCGCACTAGTTTCTCACGTTCTCTATATAAAGATTGAGTTCCGCCTCCCTGGATATTGCTGATGTTCGAACGGAAGTTGCTTAACTTCTTGTTGGAAGCATTGATATTGAAACGGTCGAATAACTGATCGATCAGTCCGTGATATTGCTTGTATAGCTTATCTTTTTCTTTGAACGGCACGTGACCGATAGAATTCCATTCCTTCATCAAATCCCGAACCAGATTGCTCGCTTCTTCAGTATCCATGTTCTCATCGATAGCGGATAACTTTTCAATCAATGCTTTCTTCTTTTCCATATTCTCTGTTTCGACAGAGCGTTGTGAAGAAGTAGCCTTGTTCTTTTGCTCAAAGAAGTAGTCGCAAGCAGTGATGAAACGTTTCCAGACAGCATCCGAATGTTTCTTGGCTACCGGTCCGATGGTCTTCCATTCTTTTTGAAGTTTGGTCAGCGCATCGGCAGTAACTTTCCAGTCCGTGCTGTCTTTCAAAGCTTCCGCTTTTTCGCAGAGTGCTTTCTTCTTTTCCAGATTCTCGTTCATACCTTCTTTCAAGCTCTTGAAGAATTCTCCTTTCTTCTTGAAGAAATCATCGCAGGCATGGCGGAAACGTTCGAAGATTTTCACATTCATCTTTTGAGGTGCAAAACCGATGGTTTTCCATTTGTTTTGCAGGGCAATCACTTCCTGAGTCTTATTTTCCCAAGCAGAGAATGTCTTCAATTCATCATACTCAATCGCTTCAACGATTTCGCAGATTACGGTCTTTTGGTCCAAATTGTGCTGCTCGGCCTCTTTCAGCGACTCGAAGTGCTGCTGATGACGGCGGTTGACAGCGGTAGAAGCGGCTTTGAACCGATTCCAGATCTCATCACGCAGTTCTTTGGCTACCGGACCTGTATCGCGGAATTCCTGATGCAACTTCTGCAGTTGGTGGAAAGCGGAAACCACATCCTCCTCGTCAGCCAGCTTTTCAGCAGCTTCGCAGAGGCGCGTCTTGATTTCCAGATTCTTTTTGAAGTCGTATTCACGGAATTCATTGTTCAGTTTCAATAAATCGTAGAACTTCTCTACATATAATTGATAGTTTTTCCAAAGTTCATTCACTTTGCCTTGCGGTACCAATTTCGTGTCATTCCATTGCTGTTGCAGCTTCTTGAATTCTGTATAAGATTTGTTGGCATCATCTCCGGATTCCACCAATTCTTTCAGTTCTTCGATAATGGAAAGTTTCACTTGCAGGTTTTCTTCCTTCTGGCGTTCCAGCTCAGCAACCTGTCTGCTGCGTTTTTCCTTGATAACCCCCATCAGACGTTTGAATTCTTCCTCTGTCGGGTCCTCTTGGGCAACAAAATCTTCAATGTTTCCACCGTTGTCTGTAAACTGTACCTTAGCAGCTTCCAACTCGGCATTATGTAACTTGTAGAATGATTGTTTCAGATTGTCAATTTCCTGCTTGTTCGCATTTTCGGCATCTTGCGCAAGCTCTTTCAGCTGGTTTAGTACATCTTCCTTAGTGGCAGGTTTAGGGGCTGCTTCAGGTTGAACTTCGGCAGTAACTTCTTCAGTCGGAGTCTCTGTAATAGCTTCAGAAACCTCGACTGTTTTCTTTTCTTCTTCTAATTCCCCTTGGTTCAAGGGTTGATTAGTGTCATGAGCGTCCATCATTGTATATTAGTTTTGGGTCACAAATTAATGAAATAAAACGATTACTTCATACTATTTTGCTTATTTTTTTTTGTTTATCGTGTTTTTATGACAATAAAACGGTTATTCCCATGTACAACATCATTCCAATGATGTCATTTGTAATGGCTATAAACGGTCCTGTTGCAATTGCAGGATCAATCTTTAGCTTCTCCAGAGTCATTGGTACCAGTGTTCCGAAAATGGAAGCGAACATAACCACGGCAAACAGGCTGATGGATACGGAATAAGTCACCGTAGCTGTTGCACCGAACCGGATAAAGTTGTAGGTGTATACTAATAAGGAGATAATCGTGGCATTGATTAATGCTACTACTGCTTCCTTGGTAACTTGCTTGAATGTGTTTTTGGCATCTAGCGAACTGTTTGCCAAGCCTTGTACGATGATTGCCGAAGATTGTGTTCCGACATTTCCTCCTGTACCACCGATCAGCGGGATATAAAGTGCCATTTCGGGATGAGCGGCAAAAGTAGCATCGAAATTTCCCAATATCATAGAGTTCCCGATTCCGCCGATCATACCGATTAATAACCAGGGGAGGCGGGCAGTGGTCTGTTTCAATACATTATCGTCTGTTTCTACGTCCTGCGAAAGACCGGATGCCAACTGATAATCACGTTCCGATTGTTCACGAACTTCATCCATGACGTCGTCGACGGTGATTTGTCCTACAAGCCGGCCGATACTGTCGATGACGGGGATGGCCACCAAGTCGTACTTTTCAATCGCCTGTACCACCTCATCAATGGGAGTATCTACATGCACGGAAATCGGATCTTTCTGCATCACGTGTTTCACCTTGGATACAGAAGGAGACGTAATCATCTTTTTGAGCGGGAAGATACCTCGCAGACGTTCGTCGTCGTCGATGACATATACATAATAGATTTCGTCCAGCTCTTCCGCTTGTTGACGCATCTCTTTCAGACATTCGGGCATACTCCAGTTCTCGTTGACGAGTACCATTTCCGTACCCATTAAACCACCGGCGGTATTTTCGTCGTATTTCAACAAGTCGACAATGTCACCTGCCTGTTCAATGTCCTCAATGTGCGAAAGAACCTCTTCCTGCTTATCTTCATCGAGTTCACGCATCAGGTCTACGGCATCGTCCGTATCCATGTAGTCAACGAAGCGTTTGGCGATTGTCTCCGAAGGGAGCATTTCGAGTAGCTCTTTACGAGCGTCTTCGTCCATTTCGACAAGTACGTCGGCGGCAATTTCGTTGTCGAGCAGGCGATAGATGAACTTGGCCGCTTCCGGATTCAGGTCATTGCACAATTCGGCGATGTCGGCCGGATGGAGGTCGATGAGAAGCCCTTTTACCGTATCGGCGTCTTTTTGCTCAATAAGGTGTTTAACGTTGTCAATGTATTCCTCGTTCATCGTTGTCAATTACAAATTATTACAAAATCCAGTTCTCTGCTCACTGCTGCCCGTCAGTCGGTTGTTGGTTGTTGCCTGCCGTCTTTAATGCTTCTTCCACTTTATTGGTCAGGTCTATAAATTCTGCTACCGATAGTTGTTCCGGGCGTTTATTAAATAATATGTCCTCCGTGAGTGGACAATCTTTGCCTAAAATAGGTTTGATAGAGTTGCGCAATGTTTTGCGTCGTTGGTTGAAAGTCGTTTTCACTACCTGTTTGAACAGTTTCTCATCACATCCCAACTCTTTAGTCTCGTTGCGCGTCATGCGGATGACAGCGCTTTTCACTTTGGGGGGCGGGTTGAACACATGTTCGCTCACTGTGAATAAGTATTCCACTTTGTACCAAGCCTGAATCAATACGCTAAGGATGCCGTAAGTCTTGCTGCCCGGTCCGGCTGCAATACGTTCGGCTACCTCTTTTTGAATCATTCCCGTACAGCAGGGAACGATATCTTTGTTGTCCAGCATCTTGAAAAAGATCTGGCTGGAGATGTTATACGGATAATTACCGGTCAGTACGAAAGGTTTGCCGTCGAATAGCCGGTGAAGGTTCATTTTCAGAAAGTCATCTTCGATGATGTGGTCCTCCAATGACGGATAAGCTTCGCGAAGATAGGCAACCGACTCATAGTCAACTTCTACGACCTTTATCAACCGGTCTTTTTTCACCAGAAACTGGGTCAATACTCCCATACCCGGTCCCACCTCCAAAATAGGCAGTTCGGGGAAAGTGTCGACAGTATCGGCAATATCTTGCGCAACTTTCAGATCTTTCAGAAAGTGCTGTCCGAGAAACTTTTTAGGCTTTACTAATTTCATTTACCAACTAAATAATTACTTTTGCAGCCGACAAAGGTAATTCTTTTAAATGAAGAATGAAGAATTAAGGATGAAGAAACTATTAAAAAAGACACTGAAACTGATATTACCGGTTGTTTTAGGCGGCTTTATCTTATTCTGGGTGTATCGCGACTTTGATTTTACAAAAGCGGGCGATGTGTTATTACACGGTACAAATTGGTGGTGGATGCTCTTCTCATTAGTGTTCGGGGTGTTCGCACAAGTCTTTCGTGGATGGCGGTGGAGACAGACACTGGAACCGTTGGACGCTTTCCCGAAAAAGAGCGATTGTGTGAATGCTATCTTCATTTCTTATGCTGCCAGTCTGGTAGTTCCCCGGATCGGGGAAGTGAGCCGTTGCGGGGTTTTGGCGAAATATGATAACGTCTCGTTTGCCAAGTCGTTGGGAACAGTCGTTACGGAGCGACTGGTTGATACGTTGACTATTCTTCTTATTACAGGCATCACTGTTTTACTTCAATTACCTATCTTCGTCACCTTTCTTCAACAGACCGGAACAAAAATACCCTCTCTTGTTCATCTTTTGACTTCAGTATGGTTTTATATCATCCTGTTCTGTTTTATCGGTGTGGCGATCCTTCTTTATTATTTAAGAAAAACGCTGTTCTTTTACGAACGGGTGAAAGGCTTTGTACTTAATATATGGGAGGGGATTATGTCTTTAAGGGGAGTGCGTAACATTCCTCTCTTTATTTTTTATACACTGGCTATTTGGACGTGCTACTTTCTCCATTTCTATTTCACATTCTATTGTTTTGCCTTTACAGCGCATTTAGGTATTCTGGCGGCATTGGTCATGTTTGTGGGCGGTACGTTTGCCGTGATTGTGCCTACTCCCAACGGGGCGGGGCCGTGGCATTTCGCTATCATTTCTATGATGATGCTTTATGGAGTAAATGTGACGGATGCCGGAATCTTTGCCCTGATTGTACACGGTATTCAAACCTTTCTGGTTGTTCTGTTGGGCATCTATGGATTTGCCGCTCTGCCATTCACCAATAGACATCGAGGGTGAAATTTTAGCTAAAACTGTGTATTCTTAAATGTTTTTGTTGACGTCCTTTGCCATCTGAAAACTTTTCCATAACTTGGCACTGTTTAATTATTAGATTTAAAATCGTTTTAAAATATTTATTATGAGTACCATTCTTTCTTTAGCTCCACAAAATGTGTGGAAGCATTTTTATTCGTTGACACAGATTCCTCGTCCGTCAGGACACATGGAAAAAATAACTGAATTTCTTCTTGGTTTCGGAAAAGGCTTGGGCTTGGAGTCTTTTGTAGACGAAGCAGGTAATGTGATTATCCGTAAACCGGCAACTCCGGGTATGGAAAACCGGAAAGGTGTAATTCTTCAGGCGCACATGGATATGGTTCCGCAGAAGAACAACGATACCGTACACGATTTTGAAAAAGACCCGATTGAAACTTATATAGACGGTGACTGGGTGAAAGCAAAAGGTACTACTTTGGGTGCGGACAACGGACTGGGAGTAGCTGCCATCATGGCCGTGCTGGAAGCAAAAGACCTGAAACATGGTCCTCTGGAAGCTCTTATCACTAAAGATGAAGAAACCGGTATGTACGGTGCATTTGGTTTGAAGCCGGGCACCCTGAACGGTGAAATTCTGTTGAATCTGGACTCGGAAGATGAAGGTGAATTGTATATCGGTTGTGCCGGAGGTATGGACGTAACTGCTACCTTGGAATATAAGGAAGTAGTTCCCGAAGCAGGAGATATCGCAGTGAAAGTTACTTTGAAAGGATTGCGCGGCGGACATTCGGGATTGGAAATCAATGAAGGGCGTGCCAATGCCAATAAGTTATTGGTTCGTTTCGTTCGTGAAGCGGTTGCCAGCTATGAAGCCCGTTTGGCTAGCTGGGAAGGTGGTAATATGCGTAATGCTATCCCGCGTGAGGCGCATGCGGTTATTACCATTCCGGCTGAAAATGAAGAAGAACTGCTGGGCTTGGTGAAATACTGCGAAAACCTGTTCAATGAAGAATATTCGGCTATTGAAACTCCGATCAGTTTTACAGCTGAACGCGTAGAACTTCCTGCCGGTGAAGTACCTGAAGAAATTCAAGACAATCTGATTGATGCAATCTTTGCTTGTCAGAACGGTGTGACACGTATGATCCCTACTGTTCCGGATACGGTAGAAACGTCTTCCAACCTTGCTATTATTACGATTGGTGAAGGGAAGGCAGCCATTAAGATTTTGGCTCGTAGTTCAAGCGATAGCATGAAGGAATATCTGACTACCAGCTTAGAGTCTTGTTTCTCTATGGCAGGGATGAAGGTAGAGATGACAGGCGGATATTCCGGTTGGCAACCTAATGTAAATTCTCCGATTTTGCATGCGATGAAGTCATCCTATAAACAGCAGTTTGGCGTAGAACCTGCAGTGAAAGTGATTCACGCTGGTTTGGAATGTGGTATTATCGGTGCTATTATTCCGGGATTGGACATGATTTCTTTTGGTCCGACTTTGCGTTCACCGCATTCGCCGGACGAAAGAGCGTTGATTCCTACCGTACAGAAGTTCTATGACTTTCTGGTGGCAACTTTGGAGCAAACTCCAATGAAATAACGTATTTCTCTTTATATAAATATTCTCCTATTATATAATAGGTAACCATAGTGAAGGCACGGATGATATTTCATCTGTGCCTTTTGTCATATTTATTGCAGCGTATATTACAATTCTGCTGTATAACAAATAAATTAATTGATGCAAATCAAGAAATATGCTATAAAACATAAATTTCTCTCTTTTTTAGATCAATGTATAAACAAAGGCTGTATTTTTGTGTTGTAAAACATGTAATTAGGAGGATAACAAAATGAAAAGTTTAAAAAGATTGTTTAGAAAGATCGGCGAAGCCGATGTACATGTTTGGGGATATTCAACAATTAATACCAAACCAAACAAGTAAGTTTTATTTTTTAGTTTTCAGGAATTAGTAATTTTAAAGGTTTAAAGATTATGGCAAAGAAAATGAGTTCTTTAGTTAGAAAAATCCTTAGTGAAGTAGGTCGTAATGAAATGCTTTCATGGGGGTACAGAATTGAGAAATGAGAACAAGTACATTAACTAAGTTTAGAGTGGGGATACGTTATTAAATACGATATCCCCATTTTTTATATCTAAAATTTTACATAAAGTTGTTTTTTGTACTGCTACAAATCCTGTATATCAATTAACTATCACAGGATTAGTGTAAGGTGCAAGATACTTTTGCATTTTTGAACTTGTAAGAGATAGGTTAATCTTATTGCAGAAGATAAACTTTTCAATTAAACAACAAACGGAGTGGCAGCCTTTGGACTTTTTATTTTATTCCAAAGTGAGTTGATTAATAGGCTAATGTTTATGCAATATGCTATAGGGCTGGTAGCTTGATAAAAGCTTTTTTTAAGCTAAAAAGTACAAATCTTTAAACTTTATTTCCTTACTTTGTTATTTATAAGAGTGAGACTTATATCAAACTTAAACTAGAAAGATTATGAAAGTAAAGCAGATTTGTATGATGGTGCTGCTATGGTTGGGAGTGATTCCGGCAGTACAAGCACAAACTTTCGACAAATTATGGAAAGAAGTGGAGCAAGCGGGGAAAAAGAGCTTGCCTAAGACAGTAATAAAACTGACTGATGAGATTTATCAGAAAGGGGAAAAAGAGAAAAACTCACCACAAATGCTCAAAGCATATACGTGGCGGATGAAATATCGGGAAATGTTGAATCCCGACAGTCTTTATGCTAATTTAAAAGGACTGGAACAATGGGTGAAACAGACTGACCAACCAATGGATCGCGCCATCCTACACTCTTTGATAGCGGGAATCTATGCAGATTATGCAGCCAGTAACCAGTGGCAACTCCGTCAACGGACAGAAATTGTAGACCAGACACCTGCCACCGATATACGTGAATGGACAGCCAATATGTTCATCGAAAAAGTGCGGACAAATATAAAGGAGGCATTGGCCGATTCTGTATTGCTGCTCAAAACATCCTCACGCGACTATATTCCGTTTGTAGAACTGGGAGAAACGAGCGAATACTATCACCATGATATGTATCATTTATTGGCTTCCCGTAGCATTGAAGCACTGCAACGGGTGGAAGAACTGGGTAACAGGATTACTAATGACGGTACTGTGAATCCGGTAAAACAAGATATAATAGCTATTTATAGAAATATGATTTCCGCTTATAAAGCAGCCGGATTAAAAGAAGGTTATGTGTTGACAGCACTTAACTATCTGGAATGGAGATGGAATGCTGATCGGAATATTCGACCTCTCCAGGCACAGGGCGAACTTCCGGTACTGACGGAAGATACTTATCTGAAAGCTTTGAACACATTGAAAAGCAAGTATGCTTCCGAACCCATCTGTGCCGAAGTCTATTTGGCGGAAGCCCGGTATGCTATTGGAAAACAACAGCAGCTCAATGCATTGCAGCTTTGCGATGAGGCAATCCGCCTTTATCCAGGCTATCGCAGAATCAATGCTTTGAAAAATCTTCGGGAAGAGATATTGGCTCCTTATTTGAATGTTTATGCATCCGATTTGGCTTTTCCGAACGAAGAGATAGAATTGAGGGTCTCACACAAAAATCTGGATGGTTTCACTGTCCGTCTTTATCAGGCGAAGAAACTGATAAAGGAACAACATTACGCTGTGCTTCGGCCAAAAGATTACCGGACGCAGGACACTGTGTTTACATTCAAAGCTCCCGAGCTTGGATCTTACGTGATGCGTATCATACCTGATATTAGTGCGAAGAGAGATAGTGAAAGCAAGTTTGATGTAACACGTTTCAAAGTGCTGACGTGCCGTCTGCCGGAAAAACAGTATCAAGTGGTGACGCTGGATGGACAGACAGGGCATCCTATTCCCCATGCGAAAGTGACAATGTACAGTAATGACGAAAAAGTGTTGCAGGAGTTTACGACAAACGAAGAGGGTAAGGTCGTATTTCCCTGGAAATCCGAATACCGCTATCTGAAAGCTTCCAAGGGGACGGATACGGCAATGCCGAAACAAGGCATTTATGCAGGAAGTTACGGATATTACGGCGACGAAGATAAAGTGACTGAAAATATGACTTTATTGACCGACCGCTCTTTGTATCGTCCCGGGCAGACGGTATATGTGAAGGGAATTGCTTATTCTCAACAATCAGATACGGCGAATGTGCTTCCGAACAAGGAATATACGGTGACTTTATTGGATGTAAACAATCAGGAAGTAGGGCAGAAGTCGGTACGTACCAATGAGTTTGGTTCGTTTACCACCGATTTTGCATTGCCTTCGGCTTGCCTGAACGGAATGTTTTCTTTGAAAGCGGGAAGAGGCCGTACAAGCATCCGGGTAGAAGATTATAAACGTCCGACATTTGATGTCACTTTCGAAAAGCAACAAGGAAGTTACAAACTGGGTGATGAGGTACAGGTGAAAGGGATGGTACAATCTTATAGTGGTGTGCTGCTTCAGGATCTTCCGGTGAAATATACGGTAAAGCGTTCTGCATACAGCCTTTGGCGGTTTGCGGAATCTGTGCAGATTGCTTCCGGTGAAGTGATGGCCAATGAGAATGGAGAATTTACGATACCGGTTCGTCTGCAGGAAAGTGACTCTTATAAAAATAACGATAAGGTATATTATCGTTATTCCATTGAGGCCACTGTTACCAACGTGGCAGGTGAAACACAATCTTCTACGGACGTGATTTCGGCAGGAAACCGTTCGTTGGTTTTGCAGGTGGAATTGCAAGATAAGACTTGCAAGGATCAACCCTTCGAAACAATATTTAAAGTACAGAACCTGAATGGACAACCTGTGGAGGTGAAGGGGGATTATTACTTGTACCCTGCCAAAGACAAGGACTTTAAGCAGCTGGAAGAGAAACCGGTTGCAACGGGAACCTTTACTTCTAATGAAGACATGACGCTCGACTGGAAGAATCTTCCATCGGGACCTTATGTGCTGAAAGCATCAGTGAAAGACAATCAGGGCAAGGAAGTGACTGCTGACACCAACACGATTCTTTTCTCTGTCGAGGACAAACGTCCGCCCATAGAAACGACGATGTGGTTCTATGGTGCAAATACGGAATTTGATGCTACCCATCCGGCCGTGTTCTGTTTCGGTACGTCGAAAAAAGATGCTTATGTGATGATGAATGTATTTTCCGGTGATAAATTGTTGGAGAGCAAGACGTTGAATTTGTCAGATACAATTGTCCGTTTCGAGTATCCATATCGGGAAAGTTATGGGGATGGTGTCTTTGTGAATCTCTGTATGGTGAGGGACGGACAGGTTTATCAGGAACAGGTGCGGCTGACCAAACGGATTCCTGATAAAACGCTGGCTATGAAGTGGGAAGTGTTCCGTGATAAATTGCGTCCGGGACAAAAGGAAGAATGGAAGCTGACGATTAAAACGCCGCAAGGGCAGGCTGCCAATGCGGAAATGCTGGCAACGATGTATGATGCCTCCTTGGATAAAATATGGAATCGGCAACAGAATTTCCAAATCTACTATAATCAGATTGTTCCATATTCTAATTGGATGAGTGGATATTCCGGTAATAATTCATTCAATTATTGGTGGAATACGAAGAGTCTCAAAGTGCCATCACTGGAGTATGACCATTTTGTGATGCTATCGGACCATTATAATAGTGGAGGAATGGGTGAAGTAATAGTGAGAGGATATGGCTCGACGAGAAAGTTGACGGTGACAGGTAGCGTTTCGACATTGGATGTTGCAACTTTAAGGAGTAATGCGCCTAAGATGAAATCGGCTATGGCTGCTGATGCCATGACTAATGTTGAATTTCAATCAGAAATGATACCCATGGAAGAAAAAGCGGATGAGGCATCTGACAACGAAATGCTTCCCGAAGCATCTGCCGACTTGCGTACCAATTTAGCAGAAACAGCATTCTTCTATCCTCAACTTCGCACCAATGAACAGGGAGAGATCTCTTTCTCTTTCACGATGCCCGAAAGTCTGACGCGTTGGAACTTCCGTGGATATTCTCATACAAAGGGAATGTTGACGGGAACATTGGATGGCGAAGCTGCCACAAGCAAAGAATTTATGCTGACTCCTAATCTCCCTCGTTTTGTGCGTGTGGGTGATAAGACTTCTCTGGCAGCTTCTATCTCTAATATGACTGGTAAGCCGCAAGCCGGAACGGTCAGTCTGGTCCTTTTTGACCCGATGACAGAGAAGGTTATCAGTACACAAAAACAGAAATTCAGCCTTGCTGCCGGAAAGACAATGGGTGTGGACTTCCAGTTTACCGTTAGTGATAAATACGAAATAGTGGGATGCCGGATGATTGCCGACAGTGGTACTTTCAGCGATGGAGAACAACAGTTGCTTCCGGTTCTTAGCAATAAAGAGCATTTGGTGGAGACACTTCCAATGCCAGTGCGTGGAGAAGAAACCCGTACTTTCTCACTCGATCATCTGTTCAATCAGCAAAGTAAAACAGCCACAGATCGTAAACTAACTGTTGAATTTACAGGAAACCCGGCTTGGTATGCCGTTCAGGCATTGCCTTCATTGAGTCTTCCGACAAGTAATAACGCTATTTCCTGGGCTACTGCCTACTATGCCAATACATTGGCCTCGTTTATCATGAACAGTCAGCCGAAGATCAAAGCGGTATTTGAAAGTTGGAAACTGCAAGGAGGTACGAAAGAAACGTTCTTGGGCAATCTGCAAAAGAATCAGGAAGTGAAGAATATCATTTTGTCCGAGTCTCCCTGGGTGCTCGAAGCACAGACGGAAGAGCAACAGAAAGAGCGCATCGCCACCTTGTTTGATTTGAATAACATCCGTAGTAATAATATCGCAGCTTTGACTCGATTGCAGGAGTTACAGAACTCAAACGGGGCATGGTCCTGGTATAAAGGAATGAACGGCAGTCGATCTGTAACTACCTATATCGCCGAACTGAATGCCCGTCTGGCTATGCTGACAGGTGAGAAATTAAGCGGATCGGCTCTTTCTTTGCAACAGAAGGCTTTCGCTTACCTTCATCAATCAGCTTTGGACGAGTATAAGGAAATCCTGAAAGCACAGAAAGACGGTGTGAAGTTTACGGGCGTTTCGGGCAGTATTCTGCAATATTTGTATCTCATCGCTATTTCGGGAGAGCAGGTACCCGCAGTCAATAAAGCGGCTTATACCTATTATCTTTCTAAGGTAGGAGAATTGCTGACTTCTCCTTCGATGGATACAAAAGCGATTGCCGCCATTGTGCTTGATAAAGCCGGACGCAAGAAGGAAGCGCAGGAGTTTGTCGCTTCTCTGAAAGAACATCTGACGAAGACAGATGAACAGGGAATGTTCTTTGCTTTCAACGAGAATCCGTATACATGGGGCGGAATGCAGATGCAGGCTCATGTAGATGTGATGGAAGCGCTGGAACAGACAGGCGGCAATACCGATACAGTGGAAGAAATGAAACTTTGGTTGTTGAAGCAAAAGCAGACACAACAGTGGAATTCTCCGGTAGCTACTGCCGATGCGGTATTTGCATTGTTGATGAAGGGTACTAATTTACTCGACAATCAGGGAGATGTACGGATTGTGATTGCTGATGAAGTGCTGGAAACTGTTAGTCCAAGTAAAACGACTGTTCCCGGATTGGGATATATCAAACGTTCTTTCACACAGAAGAATGTGGTGGATGCCCGCAAGATTGAAGTGGAAAAGAGAAATCCGGGTATTGCCTGGGGAGCTGTGTATGCAGAATTTGAATCTCCTATGAGTGATGTGAAACAACAGGGCGGTGAACTGAATGTTGAGAAACAGTTGTATGTGGAGCGTACGGTGAATAACGTGCCTCAATTGCAACCTATTACTGCCAAAACGGTTCTTCAGGTAGGTGATAAAGTCGTTTCCCGTTTGAGCATCCGCGTAGACCGTCCGATGGACTTTGTACAGTTGAAAGATCAGCGGGGCGCTTGTTTCGAACCGATTGGCGGCATTTCCGGTTATCGTTGGAACAACGGGCTTGGCTATTACGTAGACATCAAAGATGCATCGACTAATTTCTTCTTCGATCATTTAGGAAAGGGTGTATACGTGTTGGAATATAGCTACCGTGTCAGTCGTGCAGGAACTTACGAAACAGGTTTGGCAACTATGCAGTGTGCTTATGCACCGGAATATGCTTCTCATTCTGCTTCGATGACAATTATTATTAAATAGTTCCGGCAGGGGATTTTTATTCTCACCGATGAGCGAGGCGTTCCTCACCGATGAAGAGGGTATTCCTCACCGAGGAAGGCATCCTTCCTCGGTGAGGAACTTTTTTCTTATAAACAGGGGCTTACAAGGAATGCTATTAAGTAAAGTCTTTTCCCAATCTGTGTTAATCTGTGTAATCTGTGGTGAAAAACTCATCTAAAACCCCTACATTTGTGCACCAAAATAAAAAATATCGCATGAAACGTAGTTTACTATCTATATTAACTTTGCTTACTGTCGCTTTGGCAGCCGTTGCCCAACCGCGTATCTCTTCAAATAAAGAGACACATAACTTCGGACAAATAGAGTGGAAACGTCCGGTGGCTGTGGAATATACCATCACTAACACGGGAAACCAACCGTTGGTGCTGACCAACGTCACGACCTCTTGTGCCTGTGCCGTGGCCGACTGGACGAAAGAACCGATTGCTCCCGGAGGAAAGGGAGTAGTAAAGGCTACTTTTGATGCCAAGGCGTTAGGGCATTTTGAGAAGTCAGTAGGCATCTATAGCAATGCCAGTCCGAGTCTGGTTTATCTGAAGTTTACCGGCGAAGTGGTGCAGGAAATTAAAGATTATACCAAGCTGCTTCCTCATGCCATCGGAAATATCCGTTTAGATCGTGATGAGTTTGCTTTTCCTGATGTTTATCGCGGACAGCAGCCTTCATTGACTTTCAACATCGCCAATCTTTCCGATCGTCCCTACGAACCGGTGCTGATGCACCTGCCTCCTTATCTGAAAATGGAAGCGGAACCTAAAGTGCTGTTGAAAGGTAAGAAAGGAACTGTTAAACTGACGCTGGATGCAAGCCAGCTGAAAGATTATGGATTGACACAAACATCCGTTTACCTTTCCCGTTTTTCCGGTGATAAGGTGAGCGAAGATAATGAAATACCGGTTTCGGCTATTCTTCTTCCCGACTTCTCACGTATGACAGAAAAAGATTCTCTGAACGCTCCTGCCATGCGTATTTCTGAAACGAACATCGACCTGAGCGTGCCATTGATAAAGAAGAAAAAGGCAAGCCACGACATATTGATAGCCAATGCCGGAAAAACTCCATTAATTATCAGTAAGTTGCAGGTATTTAATTCATCGGTAGGAGTGAGCCTGAAAAAGACAGTGCTTCCCCCGGATGGAATGACGAAACTTAAAGTGACCATTCGTAAGCGTGACGTAGGTAATAAGAAACATCATTTACGTATCTTGATGATAACGAATGATCCGCTACGCCCGAAAGTCGAAATCAATATCAAACGCTAAATCCTATTGTTATGGAACATCCTGAAAATAGTGAAGAATATAAGGGACTTGTTGTCAATAAAGGTATTGAGCAACCCTCATCTGTGAATCCCTACTTAAAGCGGAAACCTAAGAAACGCCAACTTTCAGTAGCAGAGTTTGTAGAAGGTATCGTAAAGGGTGATGTCACTATATTGAGTCAGGCTGTGACATTGGTGGAAAGCGTAAAGCCTGAACATCAGGCTGTCTCACAGGAAATCATCGAGAAATGTCTGCCATTTTCCGGCAATTCGGTTCGGATCGGTATCAGTGGTGTTCCCGGTGCGGGAAAGAGTACGTCGATAGATGTATTCGGTCTGCATGTACTTGAAAAAGGGGGCAAGTTGGCGGTATTGGCTATCGATCCCAGTAGTGAACGCAGTAAAGGCAGTATCTTGGGAGATAAGACGCGTATGGAACAGCTGGCCGTACATCCTAAATCGTTCATCCGCCCTAGTCCGTCAGCCGGTTCATTGGGAGGAGTGGCACGTAAAACACGGGAGACGATTATTCTTTGCGAAGCTGCCGGATTTGATAAGATTTTTGTGGAGACCGTAGGAGTGGGACAGAGCGAAACGGCTGTTCACTCGATGGTTGATTTCTTCCTGTTGATTCAGTTGTCCGGTACGGGAGATGAACTGCAGGGGATTAAGCGTGGTATTATGGAAATGGCGGACGGTATCGTTATCAATAAGGCCGATGGAGATAATCTGGAACGTGCCAAGTTGGCTGCCACTCAATTCCGTAATGCATTGCATCTGTTTCCTGCGCCTGAATCCGGATGGACTCCTAAAGTCTTGACTTACTCCGGTTTTTATAATCTGGGAGTGAAGGAAGTCTGGGACATGATTTACGAGTACATTGATTTCGTGAAAGGAAACGGCTACTTTGAATATCGCCGAAACGAACAAAGTAAATATTGGATGTATGAAAGCATTAATGAACAACTTCGTGACAGCTTTTATCATAATCCGAAGATTGAAGCGATGCTCTTAGAAAAAGAACAGCAGGTATTGAAAGGTAACCTGACTTCGTTTATAGCTGCAAGAAGTCTGCTCGATACTTACTTTGAGGATTTGAAATAAGGTTTTAAATTAACAAGATTCTAATTATTTAAGAATACATTTAGCATAAGCGGGTAGGAAACGTTCAGTCTTTCTACCCGTTTATACTATTAATGAAGCTTTTCTGTTTTTTCAAGGTCAGCTCTCGATTTACTTTGAGTCACAATATATACTCCCAAGAATACGAGTGCGATGGCAATCCCTTTTTCCCAGCCAAAGTTTCCGATACCCATTGCAATTGCCGCAATTGTAGCCACGATCGGTTGCATATAATTGTACATGCTGACTACCGTAGGACGAAGCAGTTTCTGCGCAGTCATAATGCAGAGATATGCGAGGAAACTACCTCCTAATACGACATACAATACCTGTATGATAGCAATTGTGGAAACAGAAGTCCATTGAATCGTAGAAATATCATAATAGGAGAATGGAATATAGCACATCGAAGCATAGATGAACATCCATTTGTTAATCGTTACTGCTGAATATTGTTGAGATAATCCTTTGAATACAGTTAAGTATATGGAGAAACTGATTTGCGCAACGAGACAAAGCAAGTCACCAATCAGGCTTCCGTTTCCGTTACTTCCTGCCTGGCTGCTCACAATGAGAATGAGTGCTCCCATAGCACCTACAAAAATTCCCATTACTTTCTTATTGGTAATAGGTTCTTTCAAATAGATGGCCGCTACAACCATTGTTACAATCGGTAGAGTAGTAGTTACGATAGAAGCATCGATAGGAGAAGTCATAGAAAGTCCGAAGATAAACACTCCTTGATTGAATACTAGCGCAAAAAGTGAAGCAAAGAAGATTTTCAGCATATCTTGATGATTCACATGTTCCTGTTTACAAAATATAGAAAGAATCCAGAAAGCTGCTGCTGCTCCCACCATACGGAACGTGGTAACTGAAATTGCGGAAAACTCTTGAAGAGCTGACTTACCGATGGGAGACATTAATCCCCACATAACGTTTGCCGTAAGCGCAAACAAATGACCATACAGGTTCTTACTTTTGTCCATGTTGATGCTATTTATTTTACTATATTTCTGATATCATTAACAATCAAATAGAGAAAACGGTTGCAAAGGTAGCTTTTTATCGTATGATTTGTTTATATTTGCCTTGATTAAACTTGAATATTATGGAACAACAAGCCAATTATATCCGTCGTATCGAGATACACGGACTATGGGAACGCTTTAATATAGGATGGGATTTGCGTCCCGATGTGAATATCCTCTCCGGCATCAACGGAGTGGGGAAGACTACCATTCTGAACCGTTCGGTAGGATATCTCGAGGAACTCTCCGGTGAAATGAAAAGTGACGAGAAGAACGGAGTGCGTCTTTTCTTCGACAATCCCCAGGCAACCTATATCCCCTATAATGTGATCCGGAGCTACGACCGTCCCTTGATTATGGGAGACTTCACCGCCCGTATGGCAGACAAGAATGTAAAGTCCGAACTGGATTGGCAACTCTACCTGTTGCAACGCCGTTATCTCGATTATCAGGTTAACATAGGCAATAAGATGATCGAAATGCTTTCCAGCGACAATGAAGAGGAACGTCGCAAGGCGGCCACACTGTCTGTGGCTAAGCGCCGCTTTCAAGATATGATTGACGAACTGTTCAGCTATACACGTAAAAAGATAGACCGGAAACGGAATGATATTGCTTTCTACCAAGATGGCGAACTATTGTTTCCTTATAAACTATCGTCCGGCGAAAAGCAAATGCTGGTTATTCTGCTGACCGTACTTGTGCAGGACAACAGCCACTGCGTATTGTTTATGGATGAGCCGGAAGCTTCCCTTCACATAGAATGGCAGCAAAAATTGATTGCTATGATACGTGAACTGAATCCGAATGTGCAGATCATCCTGACTACCCATTCACCTGCCGTCATTATGGAAGGATGGCTGGATGCCGTGACAGAAGTAAGCGATATATCTACCAATATAAATAAAACTGATGGCAACTTCACTACGAGATAATCTGACTTCTTCCTATTTCAATGCCGCCCATAAGCTTTATCCGAAAAAAGCCCGCCGACGTATCATCGCTTATGTAGAAAGCTATGACGACATCGCTTTCTGGCGCACATTGCTTGAAGAATTTGAAGATGATGAACACTATTTCCAGGTGATGCTCCCTTCGGCCACCTCTTTGGCAAAAGGAAAAAAGATGGTACTCATGAACACGCTGAATACAGCCGAACTGGGGAGAAGCCTGATTGCCTGTGTGGACAGTGACTATGATTTCCTGTTGCAGGGAGCCACCAATACCTCCCGTAAAATCAACCGGAACAGATATATTTTTCAGACTTATACCTATGCTATTGAAAACTATCATTGTTTTGCCGAGAGCCTTCACGAGGTATGTGTGCAGGCCACATTGAACGACCGTTCCATTCTCGACTTCAATTCCTATCTAAAGAGATACTCCGAAATAGTATATCCGCTTTTTCTCTGGAACGTATGGTTCTATCGCCAACGGGATACTTACACTTTCCCGATGTACGATTTCCATACCTATACCTCTTTGCGTGAGATTAATCTCCGGAATCCGGAAAAGAGTCTGGAATCACTCCAACAACGGGTTAACCAGAAGTTGGCAGAGTTGAAAAAGAAATTTCCTCATAACATCAATCAAGTAAACGGACTGCAGGCTGAATTTAAAGAGCTGGGGTTAGTGCCGGAAACTACTTATTTGTATATGCAGGGACACCATGTGATGGATAATGTGGTAATGAAACTTTTGATTCCGGTCTGCACTGTATTACGCCGTGAACGGGAACAGGAAATCAAACGACTGGCCGAACACAATGAACAATTCAGAAACGAACTGACTTGTTATCAGAACAGCCAGGTGAATGTGGAAATCATGCTCAAGAAGAATGTAGCCTACAAAAGGCTCTTCCATTACGATTGGTTGCGGCAGGATATCAGTGAATATTTGGAAGAAGGAAAAAATAAACAGAAATCATAAATAAAAGAAAAACTAAAAGAGAGAGAGAAGATTGCTTATGAAAGAAGTAAAGGAAGTAGTTGACACTGTGAGTATAGCATTGGCAAATGGACAGCCGGAAGAAGCAGGTAATGTAATGATGCAAGAAGTAAACCATGCTTTGCTTTCGATGGGAGTAGATGAAGTCTGGGCAGATAAGATTGATAACTTTATCATCTTATTGTGCATAATCGGAATCGCTTTATTAGCCAATCTGATTTGCCGCAAGATTATTCTGCGTACCGTAGCCAGATTGGTGAAACAGACGAAAGCAACTTGGGATGATATTGTATTTAATGATAAAGTGATGCTGAATATCAGCAGATTGGTAGCACCTATTTTGATTTATATATCTATCCCTATCGCATTTCCCGAACATGCGGACTCCGGTTTGCTGGACTTCCTTCGCAGACTTTGTATGATTTATATCCTGGCAGTCTTTCTTCGCTTCGTCAGTGCGCTGTTCACAGCCGTTTACCTCGTATATAGCGCACGTGAACAATATAAGGACAAACCTTTGAAGGGACTTTTGCAGACAGCACAAGTCGTTCTCTTCTTTATAGGAGCCATTATTATTATCAGTATCCTGATAAAGCAAAGCCCGGTGGTGCTGCTGACCGGACTGGGAGCTTCCGCTGCCGTTTTGATGTTAGTCTTCAAGGACAGTATCATGGGATTTGTCTCCGGCATCCAGCTTTCTGCCAATAATATGCTGAAAGTGGGCGATTGGATCACGATGCCGAAATATGGTGCGGACGGTACGGTGATAGAGGTAACATTGAACACCGTAAAGGTGCGTAACTTTGATAACACCATCACCACCATTCCTCCTTACCTGTTGATTAGTGACTCTTTCCAGAACTGGCAGGGAATGCAGGAATCCGGCGGACGCCGTGTGAAACGTTCCATTAATATAGATATGACCAGCGTGCACTTCTGTACACCGGAAATGTTGGCAAAATACCGGAAGATACAACTTTTGACGAACTATGTGGATGAAACGGAAAAGGTAGTGGAAGAATATAATAAGGAGCATCACATCGACAACTCCGTATTAGTGAATGGACGTCGGCAAACAAACCTGGGAGTTTTCCGCGCCTATCTGACTAATTATCTGAAAAACCTGCCTACCGTCAATCAGGATCTGACCTGCATGGTACGCCAGCTCCAGCCTACCGAAACCGGTATTCCGTTGGAACTCTACTTCTTTTCTGCCAATAAAGTATGGGTTGCCTATGAAGGCATACAGGCAGATGTTTTCGATCATGTGCTTGCCATTATTCCTGAATTCGATCTGCGTGTTTTCCAGAATCCGTCGGGAGCCGACTTCCATCGGATAGGGGTAAAGATAGAAAACTAATCAAACGTTTATAAATTACTACTACTATGACTACACCGTTATCCAACCAGATTATCCGTGAAATCACTCCTTTATCAGATAAGGATTGCTTTTACATTGCGGAGCGTTATAAAACGGAATTCACTTATCCTATTCACAATCACTCCGAATTTGAATTGAACTTCACCGAAAAGGCTGCCGGGGTGAGGCGGATTGTAGGAGATTCTTCCGAAGTGATAGGCGACTATGATCTGGTGCTGATAACGGGAAAAGACTTGGAACACGTCTGGGAACAGAACGACTGTCGTTCTAAAGAGATACGGGAGATTACCATCCAGTTTTCTTCCGATCTTTTCTTCAAGAGCTTTATCAATAAGAATCAATTCGATTCTATCCGCCGGATGCTGGATAAGGCACAGAAGGGACTTTGTTTTCCCATGTCTGCCATACTGAAAATTTATCCGTTGCTGGATACGCTTGCTTCCGAGAAACAGGGATTCTATGCAGTCATCAAGTTTATGACGATACTGTATGAGCTTTCTCTCTTTGAAGAAGAAGCCCGTACGTTGTCCAGTTCGTCTTTTGCCAAGATAGATATTCATTCGGACAGCCGCCGTGTGCAAAAAGTGCAGGAATATATCAATGCACATTATCAGGAGGAAATACGTCTGGGGCAATTGGCTGATATGGTGGGAATGACGGATGTGTCGTTCAGCCGGTTCTTCAAACTGCGTACCGGAAAGAACTTATCTGATTATATCATAGACATTCGTTTGGGCTTTGCTTCCCGGTTGCTGGTCGATTCTACTATGTCTATTGCCGAGATTTGTTATGAGTGCGGTTTCAATAACCTTTCCAATTTCAACCGTATCTTTAAAAAGAAAAAGAGTTGTTCGCCCAAAGAGTTTCGTGAGAACTACCGGAAGAAAAAGAAATTGATTTAGTGATTGGCGAGGGGATAGAGACCGGTTGACGCTAGTCCCCCTCCCGGACTCCGTTTTTTCTGCAAAGGAAGCCTCTGGAGATGCTCTGGACGAGGGCTTGTGCCAGCGGCTTGTCACAGTTGTGCCACTACGTTGTCACTGTTGTGCCATTGCGCTGGCACAGTTGTGCCAGCGGGTTGGCATTGCCTGTCATAAGCAGGAAAGGAAATAAAGATAGCAATGAAAGGAAATTCCATGTAGAAGCAATGAGATTGCAATGCTTATTTCAATAGATTGTATTTTCTTCGTATTATCATCGTAACATTTACGCTCTACCTTTGCCGATGTAATTTAAACGTAGAGTAAAGTTCGATGAAAAAGCCATTTCTATTAAGATTCTCTGTTGCAGTCTTCTTCAGTATCGTATGTGTACTTTCCGCATTGGCTGCTAATATAAAGGTGAAAGGAGCTGTGAAAGACAAACTTTCCAAAGAACCTCTGATCGGAGCTACTATCCGGCTGATAGGCACTCAAGCCGGAGCCGTTACCGATATGGATGGTAACTTCGAGTTGAATGTTGCCGGTGTTTTGGAAGGTATGTATGATATTGAAATAAAATATGTAGGCTATAAGACAGAAGTGCGCCGTAAGGTGCGTGTGGAGAATGGAAAGCTGGTGATTTTGAATCTGGAACTGGAAACAGATGCACAAGAACTTTCCGACGTGGTGGTAGTAGCCAAAAAGAACCGGGAAAATGAGAATATGCTGTTGCTCGAACAGCAGAAGGCAGTGATTGCCGTGCAATCCGTCGGCGTTAGGGAACTCTCCCGCAAGGGTGTTTCGGATGCGGAAGGTGCCGTCACTAAAGTTGCCGGAGTATCTAAACAAGACGGGGTGAAGAATGTCTTTGTCCGTGGATTGGGAGACCGTTACAATGCAACCACGTTCAACGGATTCGCTCTTCCTTCCGAAGATCCGGAATATAAGAATATCTCTCTTGATTTCTTCGGTACGGACATTATCCAGTCTGTAGGCGTAAATAAAGCATTCAACGCAGGAGGCAGCAGTGATGTTGGAGGGGCAACCATAGATATTGTATCCAAAGAACTGATAGGTAGCGGTCATTTGGGATTCGGTATTTCCGGTGGCTTGAACACACAGACTGTAGCGGCCGATTTTCTGAAACAGGATGGAGTGAACTTTATGGGCTTTGCCAATCGCACCGAACCTGTGGATGAAAACTCATGGAACTTCAAAAATAAGTTAGACCCTTTCGGTCAACATCTCCAGATCAATCGGAGTTATAGCATTTCCGGTGGCAAACGATTCTATGTCGGAGAAGACAAAAATCCGCTTTCTTTCTTCCTGACTGCCGGACATACGACGGACTATCAGTATACGGATGAAATCATACGTAATACAACTACCAGCGGTACGACATATAAAGATATGAATGGCAAGAAGTATACGGAGAATATCAGTCAGCTGGCACTTGCCAATGTTGATTTCGATATGCAGAACCGTCATCACATCAGTTATAATTTTATGATGATTCATGCCAATACCCAGTCGGTGGGTGACTACAACGGTAAGAACTCGATTTTTAGTGACGACTACGAAAACCTCGGATTCACCCGTCGTCAACAGGCGAATGACAATATGTTGATCGTTAATCAGCTGATGACCAACTGGGGATTAACCAAATCATTAAGTCTGGATGCAGGCGCTTCCTATAATATAGTGAAAGGTTATGAACCGGACCGTCGTATCAACAACCTGACCAAAGCGGAAAATGGATATACATTGCTTAGAGGAAACTCGCAACAGCGCTATTTCTCAACTTTAGACGAAAACGACCTGAATGTAAAAGCAGGCTTGGTCTATCGTCTGAAAGATGATGTGGAAGAGATATCAAATGTCCGTTTCGGATATGCAGGCAGATTCGTTGATGATAACTTCAAAGCTACGGAGTATAATCTGACGGTAGGACATGTTTCTACCATCCCTTCTTTGCATGACTTCTCGCTTGACGATTATTATAATCAGGAAAACTTTTCTTCCGACTGGTTTAAGATACAGAAGAATATAGATGAATATACAGTAAAAAAGAATATTCATTCCGCTTATGCCGAAGCTACCTACCAGTTTACTTCCCGTTGGATTGTGAATCTGGGATTGAAATATGACAAGGTAGACATTGAAGTGGACTATAATGTCAATCGTGGAGGCTCTAAAGGAAACAATACCATTCAAAAAGATTATTTCCTGCCCAGCTTGAATCTCAAATACAATCTGAATGAGAAAAACTCGCTTCGTCTGGGAGCCAGCAAAACGTATACGCTGCCGCAGGCAAAGGAAATATCTCCTTACCGTTATGTTGGTGTGAACTTCAACAGCCAGGGTAACCCCAATCTGAAACCTTCGGATAATTATAACCTTGATTTGAAATGGGACTTTAATCCCACTCCGACCGAATTGATTTCTCTCACGGCTTTTTATAAACTGATCAAGAATCCGATATCCCGCATAGAAGTGGCAAGTGCCGGAGGTTATCTTTCTTATGAGAATATAGCGGATAAAGCAACCATAGCCGGAGTAGAAGTGGAAATACGTAAGAATCTGTTTGTCCGTCCGGCAGGTAATGCCGCGAATGGAATGAATAAACTCTCTTTCGGATTGAACGGCTCTTATATCTACACGAATGCCAAAATGCCTTTGGCAACCGTTACTACCGGTTCGCAACTGGAAGGAGCTGCACCGTGGATTGTCAATTTCGATCTCTCACATAACTTCACGAAGGGTAAGCGTAGCTTTGTCAATACATTGGTACTTAATTATGTGAGTGATAAGATATATACCATTGGTACACAGGGCTATCAAGATATGATGGAGCAGGGAATCCTGACACTGGATTTTGTGTCTCAAGCTAAACTCAATAAACATCTCTCACTCAATCTGAAAGCTCGTAATCTGCTGAATCCCTCTTATAAGTTAAGCCGCAAAGCGAACGAAAATGGGGAGAAGGTGATACTGAATGATTATAAGAAAGGAATAAATATAAGCCTGGGGGTGTCGTGTACATTCTAAACCGGGTGATGAAATAAAATTATTAACTAATAATGAAAGCAAAATGAAAAGATTGTTTGTGAACTTTATGACATTTGCCGTTATGGCAACAGCACTTACATTGACTGCATGTAGCAGTGATAGTGACGGAGACGGCGATGGTAATGGAAATGGTGGAAACAATGGCGGAACAGGTAGCTCTATCGTTGTGGGTGAAAATATCCTGTCCGGAACGCTGACCGGAGAGCAAACGCTGGAAGCTAAGGAATATATTCTGAACGGAACAGTCGTGATTGAAGACGGAGGCCGTCTGAATATCCCTGCCGGAACAACGATTAAAGCCCGTGAAGGTTTCAGCAGTTATCTGCTGGTAGCACAGGGGGGTAAACTTTATGCTGACGGTACCGCTGACAAGCCAATCGTTTTCACAGCCAACTCAACGAGTCCCACATCCGGTTATTGGGGAGGAGTCATTATCAACGGTAAAGCTCCGATCTCCGGTTCGAATGCAAATAAGAGTGATACAGGTCTGACAGAAATCGACAATAACTATAAATATGGTGGTAGTGTCGATAATGATAATTCCGGTTCACTGACTTATGTGAAAATCTGCTATGCCGGTGCCCGCTCTACAGCAGATATCGAACACAATGGATTGACGTTGAACGGTGTTGGAAACGGTACCAAGATTGAGAATATCTATATTCTTGAAAGTGCGGATGATGCTATCGAATTCTTTGGCGGTACAGTGAATGTAACGAACCTGTTAGCTGTAAACCCGGATGATGATATGTTCGACTTTACTCAAGGATATTCCGGTACATTGAAAAACTGCTATGGTGTTTGGGAAAGCGGTTATACCAGTACGGAAGCAGATCCGCGCGGTATTGAAGCAGACGGTAATTTGGACGGTATCTATCCCGATCATCTGCGTCAATCGGACTTTACGGTTGAAAATATGACGATTGTAAATAATGCTGCAAATACAACGGACAATGTAGACCGTATGCAGGATGTGATAAAGATTCGTCGTGGCGCGAAAGCTACCATTATCAATGCGCTTGTCAAAGGAACCGGCGGAACCATCGACCTGATTGATATGAACGACAGCAAAGGTGCGGGAAATCCAGCTTCCAGCATTAGCATAACGAATACTCTGCAATATAAAACGAAGCTGAACGGTACATTGAATACATTTACCGAACCTGCTACTAACACTGGTGCAGATGCATCCCTGTTCACTTGGACCGGATATAATTTCTCCTCATTATAATTAAGATATAGATTAGCGAGGTTTATTTTTTAATAGGAGGTATGGGAGTATTTGTAACAAACAGATTCTCCCATATTCTATTTGTTTGTTTTCGTAATCTTATTTTAGTTTTTTTATTTGGTTTTTTATGGTATGAGTGATTTCCTTTTTCGTATATTTGTCGACCTATTATCTTACAATGATATAAATTATGCAAACAGACAACGAGCGGTACCATAAAATGGCTTCTCTTGCACAGATCGGGTGGTGGGAAGTAGATTTAACGACAGGATATTACTTATGTTCCGATTATCTTTGTGATCTTCTGGGCTTGGATGGAGATACTATTTCTAATTCGGATTTTCTGAATCTGGTACGTGAAGATTATCGCAAGCAAATTACCCAAGAGTTTCAGGCAAACACTTCTATTCATAAGGACTTTTATGAACAAACTTTTCCTATTCATTCCAAATATGGTGAGGTTTGGTTACATACTCGTCTGGCTTTTCGTGAGAAGGGAGCAGGTGCTGATGGAGGTGATAAATCTTTCGGAGTAATCCAGCGTGTCGAAGCTCCTAAGGAAGAAGATCAAAGGGATGCATTAAGACGTGTGAATGACTTGCTTCGCCGTCAGAATTTTGTGTCGCAATCGTTGCTTCGTTTCCTTCGTGATGAAGAGGTGGAATCTTGTATAACAGATATTTTAAGAGATATACTGAATCTATATGATGGCGAAGGACGCGTTTATATTTTTGAATATGATGAGACTCATACCCATCATAGTTGTACTTATGAAGTTGTTTCCGAAGGGGTATCAGCTGAAAAAGAGACTCTCCAAAATATACCTATCAGTCAATCGAAGTGGTGGAGCGAACAGATATTAGCTGGTAAACCTATTCTCTTGGATACATTGGAACAATTACCGGAAGCAGCAGCCGATGAGTATAAGATACTTGCTGTTCAGGGGATTCGTTCTTTAATGGTTACTCCTTTGATGACGGGTGATCACGTTTGGGGGTATATGGGCATTGATCTGGTGAAAAATTACCATGGCTGGAGTAATGAAGATTTTCAATGGTTCTCTTCATTGGGAAATATTATAAGCATTTGTATCGAGTTGCGTAAGGCCAAGGACAAGGTGATCCGTGAACAGGCTTTCCTGAATAACCTGTTCCATTTTATGCCGATGGGTTATATCCGTATGTCGATTATCCGTGACGAGAATAATAAGCCTTGTGATTATCGGGTGACAGATGCAAATGAGGTAAGTTCCACATTTTTCGGACATCCTTTGGAATCTTATATTGGTGCTTTGGGATCTGAAAAGCATTCCGACTATCTCCAAAAACTTGATTTTCTGAAAGAGATCCTGGATAGTGATTCTTATAGGGAAAAAGATGAATATTTTCCTAAAACGGAACGCTATACGCATTGGATTATTTATTCTCCTGAACAGGATGAAGTTGTCGGCTTGTTCCTCGATTCCACGGGATCAGTGAAAGCCAATCGGGCACTGGACCGGAGCGAAAAGTTATTTAAGAATATCTTTACCAATATCCCGGCAGGAGTCGAAATCTATGATAAAGACGGGTATCTGGTGGATTTAAATAATAAAGATCTGGAGATATTCGGTGTAGTGAATAAATCGGATGTAATAGGGGTTAATTTCTTTGAGAATCCGAATGTACCACAGAACATCCGTGATCGTGTGAGGAATGAGGATTTAGTCGATTTCCGGCTTAACTATTCTTTTGAGCAAACCGGGGGATATTATGAAACAAGCCGCTCCAACGTGATCGAACTATATTCGAAAGTTAGTAAACTATATGACAACGAGGGTAACTTTAACGGATATATCTTAATCAGCATTGACAATACGGAACGCATCGACGCGATGAATCGTATCCGTGATTTTGAGAATTTCTTCCTGATGATATCCGACTATGCCAAGGTAGGTTATGCTAAACTGAATCTTTTGAACCGGAAAGGTTATGCTATTAAACAGTGGTATAAGAATTTGGGTGAGGAAGAAGATATTCCTTTGAGCGAGGTTGTGGGAGTTTATGGCAAAATGCATCCGGAAGACCGTAAACGTTTCTTTGATTTCTATGACGAAGTCAAGAAGGGTAAAAGGAGGCATTTTCAGGGAGAAGTGCGTATTCGTCGTCCCGGAACAAAGAACGAATGGAATTGGGTAAATAGTAATGTAATGGTCACTAACTATAGACCGGAAGAAAACGAAATAGAAATCATCGGTATCAATTATGACATCACAGAGCTGAAAGAGACCGAAGCCGAATTGATTCAGGCACGCGATAAAGCGGAGATGATGGATCGCTTGAAAAGTGCTTTCCTTGCAAATATGAGTCATGAAATCCGTACGCCGCTGAATGCTATTGTTGGTTTCTCCGATTTGTTGGTGGAAACTGAAGACGTGGCAGAACGTCAGGAGTATATTAAGATTGTACGTGAGAATAATGATCTGTTACTGCAACTTATTTCGGATATACTCGACCTCTCGAAGATTGAGGCTGGTACGTTTGAGTTTACTAATGGAGACGTAGATGTAAATCTGTTGTGTGAGGATATTGTCCGCTCGATGCGTATGAAAGCGAAAGAAGACGTGGAACTGGTACTCGATAATCATCTTCCTGTCTGTCATGTCATTAGTGATCGTAATCGCATACATCAGGTGATCTCTAACTTTGTTAATAATGCAATGAAGTTTACCTCCGAAGGGAGTATTCATGTCGGATATGAAATAAAAGAAGGAGAGTTGGAGTTTTATGTCAAAGATACGGGAATCGGTATTGAGAAAGAGCAGTTACCGCATATTTTTGAACGTTTTGTGAAGCTTAATTCTTTTGTGCACGGTACAGGATTGGGACTTTCTATCTGTCAAAGCATTGTAGAACAACTGGGTGGACGTATTGGCGTTGACTCTGAAAAAGGAAAAGGATCACGGTTCTGGTTTACTATTCCTGGGGTAATTGTGACGGAAGAGATGAGTTGTGCCCGGTAAAGGGGCAATTTAATATATAAAGGAAACGGTCTTGGTTTTGATGTCGATTGATAGGGACATGAAACCAAGACCGTTTCTTATGTTATAGAGGTAGTTCGTTTATATTCCGAACGACAATTTATCGATAGACTGATATACGATACTTGCGATACCCAGTCCGATGATACCCAGTGTGCAGAGTGCCAGTCCCCATTTCGTGCAGCGGTCGCTGCGGAAAGTAGGAATCGGGTTGTCGGAAGGAGTGACATACATTGCTTTTACAATCAACAGATAATAGTACAATGAAATCACTGTATTTACCAATGCAATGAATACCAGCAAGTGGAAACCTGCGTCGAAAGCAGCCATGAAGATAAAGAACTTCGAGAAGAATCCGGCAAACGGAGGGATACCTGCCAATGAGAACAGAGACAGAGTCATCAGGAAAGCGATTTTGGGATTCGTTTTATAAAGTCCTGCATAATCCTCGAGCGTGAATTTCTGACTGCGTAATGCCACGATAGTAATCACGGCAAATACTCCGAGGTTGGCAGCAGCGTACACTAATACGTAATATACCAAAGCTGTCATGCCTTGTGCCGTACCTCCGATAACGCCCAACATAATGTATCCCGCTTGTGAAATACTGGAGAACGCCATCAAACGTTTCAGGTTCTGCTGACGGACAGCAAATATATTGGCAATCGTGATAGAAGCGATGGTTACCCAATAAAGTACTTCCTGCCAGTCATTGATCATTGGAGCGAATACTTTGATAAGTACAGCCAACAAAACAAATGCTGCCGATCCTTTTGATATAACGCTCAAATAAGCGGTAACTGCACTCGGAGCACCTTCGTAAACATCTGCTGTCCATAAGTGGAACGGAACCAATGATAATTTGAATGCCATTCCTGCAAAGAAGAATACAAATGCCATGATCTGCAACGGATTTCCGTCAATATGGGCAGGAAGGTCATCGAAATAAAGAGTACCGGCAGAACCGTAGATCATTGACAGACCGAACAACAGTAATGCACTGGAGAAAAGAGCTGTCAGAATGTATTTGGCTCCTGCTTCGGCAGAGTTATGACGGTATTTGTCAAAGGCAATCAGTGCTGCCATCGGGATAGAAGCAGTTTCCAGCCCGATGAAGAACATCAGGAAGTGTCCGGCAGAAATCATGAGGTACATACCAAACAAGGTAGAGAGTGTTAGTACATAGAATTCTCCTTGCTTGAACGAAGTATCTTCTCTTTTCATCCATTCGTGTGCCATCAGGAAAACAATCAGTGTGCCGACGTTCAGGATTGATTTAATCACTGTGTGCATCGGTACATAATGATACATACCGCCGAATGCATCGGCAGCAGTTCCCGGAATTAAATTGATAGCTGTATGGATAGCCATCAGAATAACGGGTAACATTGTGTTCAGGCGTGCTTTCCCACCATTTTTGTGTGCATCCGGACTCATGAAGAGGTCAGCTAGAAATAGCAGCAGTAAGACGGCTATGAGCGACAGCTCTTCTCGCATATATAGAAATTGTGAATAATCCATCTTTATCAATTCAAAATTAAAGATTAAAAATTAAAGGGCTATGGAATCAGTTGTGAGACTACGGGGAGTACACTTTCACCAATCATGTGGCTAACCCAGAAAGGAGCCATACCTAGTCCGGCTACACAAACGATGAGGCAGATAACGGCTACACGTTCGTCCCAAGTCGCATCAGTCAGTTCGAGATGATGTTTGTTGGTACAGGTTCCGTATAGAATTTTACCTACCAGACGCAGAATGTAGACTGCAGTAATCACAATCGAAGAACAAGCGATGATAGTCAGTACACGGTGGAACTGGTCGTTGTTCTGGAAAGAGCCGACGAAAATAGTCATTTCAGCAATAAAGCCACTTAATCCCGGCAGACCGAGGTTGGCAAGACCGGCAATTACATAACATACGCTAAGGAACGGCATAACTTTCATTAAGCCGGCAAGCTCGCGAACGTCACGTGTGTGTGTACGTCCATAAATCATACCGATAAGAGCAAAGAACAAGGCTGTCATCAATCCGTGTGAAAGCATCTGAAGGATAGCTCCTGTTGCTGCTGTCTGATTCAGCATCAGAATGGCGAAAAGAACCAGTCCGCAGTGAGATACGGATGAATAAGCATTGATATATTTCAAGTCGGTTTGTACGCAAGCGGAGAATGCACCGTAAACTACAGAGATACCTGTCAATATCAGGAATATCCATGAAAGTTCGTTAGCAGCTTCCGGCATCAGATACATGGCAATACGGAAACATCCGTAACCTCCCAGTTTCATCAATACTCCGGCATGAAGCATAGATACGGCAGTCGGGGCGGAAGCGTGACCGTCAGGACTCCATGTGTGGAACGGGAAAAGGGCACCTAATACACCGAAACCAAGGAAAGTCAGCGGGAACCAGATGCATTGCTGTGCAAAAGGTATGTTGTGCAACTGCGCGATTTCGAGGAGGTTCATAGTGGTTGCTCCCGAACCGAAATAGATTCCGAGAATACCGATCAGCAGGAAGGCAGAACCACCCATCAACATGAGGGTCAGCTTCATGGCTGCATATTCTTTACGTCCTGATCCCCATACACCAATCAACAGGTACATCGGTATCAATGCGATTTCGTAGAACATGAACATGGTGAATAAATCGACGGATATAAAGAATCCGAATACTCCCATAGACAATAGGGTGAACCAAAGGAAATATTCTTTTGTCAGCGGTTGCAGACGCCAGGAAGCAAATGTACCGGTGAACACAATGACAGCGGACAGTAACAACATGGCTACCGAAATTCCGTCAACACCTACTGAATAGGATATGTGAAGCGGGGCATACCAAAGCGTATCTGCACGGAAAAGCATTTCTGCCGTGTTTCCGGCACTACGCTCTCCCAGATACAGGAATGTAAGTACGACGGAGGCAATCAGAAGTGCCGATGCGCCAGTAACCATAACCCCCCGGATGGCTTTGATTCCTCGTGCTGCCCAGAGTCCGGCCAGCATCAATAAGGGGATAAGTACGAATATTGATAAGAAATTCATCTTTATGATTTACTATTTAAAGATTTACTATTTACTATTTAGAGAATCAGCAGTAGGATAAGTGCCAGTGCACCGCAAAGGAACACGTATGCATATTGTTGTACCTGACCGCTCTGCAAACCACGGATCTCGTCGCTTGTTGTGTTGGTAGCCCATGCCAGAAAATCAAAGAATCCATCCACTACATGACGGTCGAACCATGCGATAGGAGTAGAGATGCAGCGGAAGATAATCTTATGCGTGATAAACTGGTATATATCGTCAATATAGAAGCGGTTATAAGCAGCCTTGTGCAGACCTTTGAACTGTTTTGCCAATGAATCGGCAACTGGCTGTTTGGCATTTTTGTACATCCATGTAGCGATTGCAATCGAAATAATCGCAATGACAACGCTCGTAATAGCCACCGACGGATCGAGATGGATGGAATAAGATTCTCCATTCGAACTGATGAAGTGTCCGAAAGGAATAAATCCGGCTCCACAAGTTACTGCCGCCAGAAACATCAATGGGAAAGTCATAGCCAACGGACTTTCATGTGGGCGGCAAGGGCGGCAAGGTGCCGCTTCCAAGTTTCCCTTCGGCGTGTTATGTTCCGAATGGGAATCTGCCCGGAGCGGCTCGCTCCCCCAGAAAATACCGTAGTAGAGACGGAACATATAGAAAGCGGTCATCGCAGCAATTACTGTCATTACCCATCCCATTACAGGGCTGTATTGGAAGCAAGCAGCCAGAATTTCATCTTTCGAGAAGAAACCCGAGAATGGAGGAATACCGGCAATAGCAAGACAAGCAATCAGGAATGTCCAGTGAGTGATCGGCATATATTTGCGTAAACCTCCCATCGCGGACATTTCGTTAGAATGTACAGCATGAATGATACTACCTGCACCGAGGAAGAGCAATGCCTTAAACATAGCATGTGTGAAGAGGTGGAACATGGAAGCCATGTAGCCCAAGCCTCCTTCGTGAGGATTCATGGAAGTACAGACACCCAGAGCTACCATCATGAAACCAATCTGTGAAATGGTAGAGAAAGCCAGTACGCGTTTAATATCTGATTGTACGCAAGCCACACTTGCTGCATAGAATGCGGTGAATGCACCTACCCAGGCAACCATGTGCAGCGTATTCGGTGCATAGGCAATGAAAAGCGGGAACATACGTGCCACCAAATATACACCGGCAACAACCATGGTAGCCGCATGAATCAATGCACTGACCGGAGTAGGACCTTCCATTGCATCCGGCAACCAGATATGCAACGGGAACATGGCACTTTTACCGGCACCACCGACAAACATCAATCCGAGAGCCAATGGAAGCATAGAAGCTCCACCGCTTATCAAGGATACCGTGTCCGGGGTAAATCCGAATGTACCACCATAATATCCGTAAATCAGGATACCGATCAGGAAGCCCAAGTCGGCAAAGCGAGTGACAATAAACGCTTTCTTGGAAGCGGCAACCGCAGCAGGTTTTGTATAGTAGAAACCGATTAGCAGATAAGAACTTACACCCACCAATTCCCAGAAAAGGTACATCTGGAAGATGTTGGTTGCAACAACCAATCCCAGCATAGACATGGTAAACAGGGATAGGAAAGCATAATAACGTTGAAAACCTACCTCACCTTTCATGTAGCTGAAAGAGTAGATATGTACCATCAGTGACACGGTAGAGATGACAATCAACATCATTACTGATATAGGATCGAGCAGGATGCCCAAATCAAAGTGTAAGGTCTCTGTAAAAGGAAGCCACGTGAAGTTGTAAGGTATCAGTGTGGCGAATGTTCCGTCTTCCAGTCGTGGAGCCGAGAAATATTGGATAGCTGTAACGTAGGATAGTACCGCTACTGCTCCCAGTATCAGCGTACCAATTGTGCCCGCTGTCCGATGGGACATCCATTTACCTCCGATTCCCAGTATGAGAAAGGAGAAGAAAGGAAGAAGGAGTATTAGAATTGTTAGTTCCATACAGTTTTATTTTTATTACTTGATTTATTATTATTTGTTCTTGGTGAGAAACAAATCACCACTTCAGCTCGTCCAAGTTGCGCACCTGGATGCTCCGGAGATTACGATAAATGTTAATCATGATGGCAATGGCTACTGCAGTTTCCGCAGCCGAGATGGCGATGGAAAAGAGTGCAAAGAAATAGCCTTCCATTCCCTCCGGAAAGAGAAAACGGTTGAATACGGCAAAGTTGATGTCCGTGGCGTTCAGCATTAACTCTACAGAAATCAGGATAGCCAGTGTGTTCCGGCGGGTAAAGAATCCATAGATTCCTGCAAACATCATGATGGTAGAAACTACCAGATAATATTCCATGTGTATCATATACTTAATACTTAATAGTTAATACTTGATTTTCTATCTCTTACGTGCAATTATGATACCACCGATGATACAAGCCAGCAACAGGATACTGACAGCTTCGAAAGGTAATATATAACCGTATTTGTAGCTACTAAGCAAAGCGTTCCCGATGGCATGAATATTGATCTCGTGCGGGGCAAGATTAGCCGTCTGCATGAAATTATGCTTCAACGTGATGGTCAGGATAATTGCTAAACCGGCAATCATGGTAATGAGCCCGGCCAGGAGCTTACTTCGTTTCACTTTCTCGGCTCGATCACCTTCTCCGCTGGTCAACAGGATGGAGAATACATAAAGAACGACGATACCACCGGCATAAACCATTATCTGAACAGAGCCCAGGAAGGTGTAACCCAGCAAAAAATAGATGCCGGCCGTGCCGAAGAGCACGAAGAGCAGGTAGGTGGCCGAGCGTACGATACGTTGGGTAGTCACCGTCATGATGGACATAGCAATAATAAATGCTGCCAAAAAGTAGAATACTACTGTTTCAAGTGTTGATCCCATATCTAAACTTCTTTTTTCTTTTCTATTACTTTACTACCGTCGTGATTCAGTTTCAGGACAAGTTTTGTCCGGTCGAATACTGCATGTTCGAAGTTCTGGTCGAACGTAATCGCATCATGCGGACAAGCATTGACACAGAGTTGGCAGAACATACAGGCACCCAGGTCATATTCATAGGTTGCCAGGATTTTCTTTTTCTTGCCATCTTCTGTTTCGACGGTTTCGCTGGTCACTTTGATTGTATCGTTCGGACAAGCCATTTGGCATAATCCGCAGGCTACACAGCGATGTTCATTATTCTCATTGTGGGGCATATTCAGCGTACCACGGAAACGGTCGAACATTTTCAGCTCTTTCCGGTTTTCGGGATATTGCTCGGTCACTTTCTTACGGAAGTATACCTTGATGCTGGTTTTCATACCCGTTGCCAGTGTGCTGATGCCGTGCACCAGACCACCTAAGTACGTATATTTTTTATCTTTATATTCCATAATTTTCATTTATCAAAAGTGGAAGCCGAAAGCTACGCAGCATGCCATTAATAATAGGTTTACCATAGAAATTGGAACCAGATATTTCCATTCCAGATTCAGAATCTGGTCGATACGTAAACGTGGGAACGTCCATTTGATCCACATCAGAAGGAACACCACGAAGAATGCTTTAGCGAAGAACCAGATAAAGCCCGGAATATAATCCATTACAGTGTTGAATCCATCCAGCCCGACGATGTGTAACGGCATCCATCCTCCCAGGAAGATAGTGGTGGCAACACTGGCCACGATAAACAGATTCAGGTATTCTGCCAGATAGAAGAAACCGAAACCCATACCGGAGTATTCTGTGTGGTATCCGGCAGTCAGCTCACTTTCAGCTTCGGGAAGGTCGAACGGGCCACGGTTACATTCTGCATTTCCGGCAATCAGGTAAATGATAAAAGCAATGACAGCAGGGATATGTCCTTTGAAGATGAACCAGCCGTCAGCCTGTCCTTCTACGATTTCAGAAAATTGCATGGTTCCCATCAGCACTACCATAGTCATGATACTCATACCAACAGAAAGTTCGTAACTGATAATCTGTGCACCGCTTCGCATGGCACCAATCAAAGAGAATTTGTTGTTACTACCCCAACCGGCCAGCAAGATACCGACAACTCCAATGCTGGAAGCAGCCAATAGGAAGAACACGCCTACGTTAAAGTCCAGAATCGCTGCACCTTTATTAAAAGGAATACAAGCGAAAGTCAGGAATGAGGCGATAATCACCATGAATGGAGCAAGATTGTAAAGGAAATGGTCGGCACCCTTCGGCATGAAGATTTCTTTGGTCATCATTTTGAGTACGTCACAGACCACTTGAATAGAACCCCATTTACCAACACGGTTCGGACCAAGACGACACTGGAAGAAACCGCAAACTTTACGCTCCATGTAGATCAATATGATAGCCAGGATGGCATATAGTGCTACGAGGCACACGCCGACAGCTACACATTCTATAAAGATGGCTAATCCCTCCGGCATAATGGAGAGCAGTAGCTCATGTATCCAGTTTGTTACTATACTAAAGTCGAACATATATTCTTAATAATTAAGTATTTTATCTATCAATATCCGGAACGACATAATCTATTGTTCCGCCAATAGCAATTAAGTCGGCAATCTTCGTTCCCCGGCAGATGGTGTCGATTGCGGCAACAAGCGGCAATCCCGTAGCACGGTAATGCAGGCGGTAAGGCGTTTTGTCACCCTGGCTTTCAAGGAAGACACCAAATTCACCACGACTTCCTTCTACTGCAGCATAATAACTGCCTTCCGGAACACGGATGATAGGCTTCATCTTCTCCTGATAAGGTCCTTCGGGAATATTGTCTATTAATTGTTCGATGATGTTCAGACTTTCCATGATTTCATCCATACGCACCAGATAACGGGCAAAGCAGTCACCTTCCGTATAAATAATTTCTTTGAAATCTACTTTGTCGTATACACCGTATGGCATTCGTTTACGTACGTCACACGCCCATCCTGAAGCACGGCCTGTACCTCCGGTACAACCGAAAGAGATGGCATCTTCACGGCTTAACACACCGACGCCTTTCATACGGCTTTGTGCGATGATGTTACCCGTAAATATATCATGATATTCGTGGATGATTCCTCTCATATAAGGAATGAACTCTTTTACTCGTTTGACGAAGTTAGGATGAAGATCAGCCTGTACACCGCCAATCGTATTGTAGTTCATAATCAGACGTCCGCCACAAGTCTCTTCAAAGATGTCGAGAATTTTCTCGCGATCACGGAATCCATAGAAAAATGCTGTTAATGCTCCCAAGTCCATGGCAAGACAAGAGTAGAACAGCAAGTGAGAGTCGATACGTTGCAATTCATCCATAATGGTACGGATATACTTCACACGTTCGCTAACCTCAATACCCATAGCCTTTTCAATACACATACACAGTGCATGACGGTTCTGGTGTGCACCCAGATAGTCAAGGCGGTCTGTCAAAGCCAATGTTTGAGGGTAGGTGAGGCTTTCATTCATTTTCTCGATGCCCCGGTGGATATAACCGCAGTTCGCATCAATCTTACGAATGATTTCACCTTCCAGAGAAACACGGAAGCGCATTACACCATGAGTAGCAGGGTGTTGCGGACCGATGTTAACTACATATTCTTCTTCACCGAACAGCTTCATCTCTTTATTTTTGATGGTTCCGTCCGGGTTCAGTTCTATTTCTTGAGTCGTATCAAACGTCTCTTCATTGGTCATACACAATGGGTTATCCTTTTCCGGGTCATTATCTTTGCGCATTGGATAACCTATCCAATCGTTACGCAGATAAAGCCGGCGCATGTCAGGATGACCGACAAAAGTGATACCGTAATAATCGAAAACTTCACGTTCGTAGAAGTCGGCTATCTTCCAAATGTCGCTGACAGATGGAATTTCAGGTAGCTCGCGGTTGGTTGTCGCTGTTTTTAATGCTATCCGTTCGCCTGTAATGGTAGATTCCAGATGGTAGACTACGCCTAAACCGCGGAGTTTTTCCGGAGCGTCTTTCTCATCGGCTACTCCCCAGTCCATACCGGTGAGGCTTTCGAGAAAGTCCATCTGTTTTTCATTTCGCAAGCGCAGCATCTCGTCGTGTAACGTTGCAGGAGCTATAAATTGTATTTCTTGCATAAATCCTTTTAATTACAGAATGTAGAATCATTCTTCATTTTTTAAATAATCCGGTTTCTTCTCTTTTCTGTTTACTCCACCAAAGAACTTTTCTATTTTTACTTTGCGTTGCAATTGCATCATGCCATAATAGAAAGCTTCAGGACGTGGCGGGCATCCGGGAATATATACATCTACCGGAAGAATCTTGTCCACTCCGTTAACCACATGATAGGACTTTTTGAAAGGACCTCCGCTGACAGCGCATCCGCCTACGGCAACCACATACTTCGGATCGGGCATCTGGTCATAGAGTCGTTTCAGTACCGGAGCCATTTTATTGGTGATTGTTCCGCATACCATAATCATATCAGCTTGGCGCGGACTGGCACGTGCTACTTCAAACCCAAAGCGGGCCATGTCATAACGCGCGGCACCCAGTGCCATAAATTCGATACCGCAACAACTGGTTGCAAAGGTAAGCGGCCACAGTGAGTTACTGCGTCCCCAGTTGATAAAGTCGTCAAGAACTCCGAGGGCAACGTTTGCTCCTCCTGCATTAAGTTCCTTGACCAACTTTTCCAATGATTCATTGTCGATAAACTCATCATACGGAATAGATTTTATTTTTGGCTTTTTGGTTATTTCCATTCCAAAGCTCCTTTCCTCCAGGCATAAGCAAGACCCAGAACTAAAATGATAAAGAAGAAGAGAATACTAATAAGTCCCTGTGGTCCCATGTCATGCATAACTACTGCCCACGGGAACAGTAAAGCAGTTTCGACATCGAACATCAGGAACAGGATAGCAAACAGGTAGTAGCCTACGCGAAACTGCATCCATGATTTACCACGTGTCGGTATACCACATTCATAAGCCTCAAACTTTTGCAGATTGTATGAACGGGGAGAAATAGCACGCGAAAGAGCTACTACTACACCGACAAAAGCAAGCGCTGTCAGTAAAACAACAACTAAAAATGTAAAATTCATAATTCAATAGCTGTTTAGATTGAATATTATATAGAAATAAACAATTAATCTATTCGCCCTATGGAGAATAAAACCAACTGTAATAAAAGACGAGTAAAAGAGTCTACTGTACTGTAGGCTAAATAACAATCTTTCTTAACTCATATATATAATAGGAGATAGGATCATAATAGCACGTTGGGGGATGAGAAGATGAAGAGTGGTACGGTGTTTGAGAATTGTGATGTTCTCCGGAAAAAGCAACTGGCAACAGTATGCTTTTATTTGCCGGGACATGCGTGACGTCCGTATGACTCATATCGCAAGATTGGGTAGCGTAAAGGTTGTAAAGACGTTCTAAAGCATTGTGAATCGGACAATTTTGTGACACATAGCACTTCTCCTGCCGATAAGTCGGGGAGGAAACTTTGCACATATCTTCCATTGCTCCATTAGTTGCACAATGGATGAGCAAAGCCAATACTAAAAGTAGTCCGAATTTTAAGCTTTGTTTCATCTTTCTCCTTTAACGGCTGCAAATATAGAACTAATATTTATACTTTTTGCAAAGTCCGAGTGGCAAAAAAGCTTTTTTTAACTCCGCTTCCAGAGGATTCGTTTTTTGGTCGGTACGGTTTCATAAATATCATTTTGAAATAAAGCTATTCTTTCTCCTGTATTTGTTAAAAGATGCAATAAAAAGAACGATTTACTTCCTTTTTTACGAATTACACAAATAAAATACATTTTTTTGCAGACTAAGAAAGAACGCACTAATATGAAACGCACACTTTGGTTTACATTTTTTCTCTTGAACTCCTTATTTTACCTCTATGCAGGTAATGAAAATGACTCTTTGTTGAAGGTGTTGGACAAAGTGATTTCTGAACGTTTGGTGTATACACAGAAAAAGGAAGCCACCATAAAAGAATTGAAGACAAAGAAGTCCGGACAGAACACTCCGGAAGATTTGTATAATTTGAATAAAGAGATTATCCATCAGTATGAAACTTTTGTCTGTGATTCGGCAGAACAATATATTCATGAGAATATTGAGATTGCAAAGAAGATGGGTAATGAGGAATATCTTTTGGAAGAGAAACTCCGTTTGGCTTTCGTCTATTCCCTATCCGGTTTGTTTATTCAGGCAAATGACATTTTTAAGTCAATTGAGTGTGCAGATTTACCCGATCATCTGAAAGCATTGTATTGTTGGAATAAGATACGCTATTATGAAAACCTCATTAAATATACGGATGATGTACGATTCTCTAAAGGATATATTGTAGAAAAAGAAGCTTATCGAGATACAGTCATGAGTATCTTGTTTAATGAGTCCGACGAGTACAGGAAAGAAAAAGCGGTGAAGCTTCAAGATAGTGGTGACACAAAAGAAGCACTTCAGATATTGACGCAAATATATGATAAACAGGAACCGGAGTCTCATGGATATGCTATGATGGCTATGGGACTTGCACGAATCTATCGGTTGATGAAAAATCCTGAATTGGAGGAAAAGTACCTGATACTGGCTGCTATGACAGATACGAAGTTGGCGGTGAAAGAGAATGAAGCATTGTTGACTTTAGCAGTCAATTTGTATCATAAAGGAGATATAGACCGCGCTTATAATTATATAAAAGTGGCTTTGGATGATGCAATTTTCTATAACTCCCGTTTTAAGAATACCGTAATAGCCCGTATTCATCCGATTATAGAGAATACTTATTTATACAGGCTGGAGGAGCAGAAACGAAACCTGCGTTTTTATATATTACTGACCAGTTTGTTTGTGGTGGCGCTTGCAATAACCTTGTATTTCACGTATAAGCAAACAAAAGTGGTATCCCGGGCTAAACGACATCTTAAAGCCATGAATGAAAAATTGATTGGATTGAATAAGAATCTTGATGAAGCAAATCTAATCAAGGAAAAGTATGTGGGATATTTTATGAACCAGTGTGCCGTTTATATTAATAAGCTTGATGAATACAGGAAGAATGTAAACAGGAAAATAAAGACAGGACAAATTGATGATTTGTATAAATCCTCTTCCCGTCCTTTTGAAAAGGAACTTGAAGAACTTTATAATAACTTTGATAAAGCATTTCTTAAATTGTATCCCAATTTTGTAGAAGAGTTTAATTCTCTGTTGAAACCGGAGGAGCATTACAAGCTCGAAAAAGACCAGTTAAATACAGAATTGCGCATATTTGCATTGATCCGATTAGGGATCATAGACGTAGGTCAGATCGCTGTATTTCTACATTATTCTGTGCAGACAATTTATAATTATAAGAGTAAAGTGAAGAGAATGTCTGTTCTTGATAGTAATCTCTTTGAAGAAGAGGTGAAAAAGCTCGGTTCTTTATCTCAAAAATGATTCTACAGGGTTTACCAAAACAACAAAATGGTATTATGATAAGATGTTGATTATTAAATATATATAAGATTTTTAGTCTTTAAAACGTCTACTTTCCTGCCTACTTCCACACAGAAGTAGGCTTTTTTCATCTCTATATTTGCAACATAAGATTTTTGATAACTGAATACTAATCTAAAGAAACACACAACTATGAGCTTTTCAGAATTATATCTTATGTATTATCCCAAACTTGTTCGGTTCGCAAAAGAATTTGTTGTACTGGAAGAGGATGCTGAAAACATAACGCAAGATGTGTTTACAGACCTATGGGAGAGAAGAGATGCGATAGATCATATCGAAAATGTAAATGCATACCTTTTCAGACTTGTAAGAAACAGATGCTTGGATTATTTGAAGCATAAGGTATTCGAACAAAAATATGCAGAGAATGTGCAAGCCTCTTTTGAGATAGAATTAAATTTGAAACTGCAATCTTTAGACCGTTTTGATGTATCTGATATATCCGAGGGAAATGAAACGGAAAGACTGGTCAGAGATGCTATCAACAGTTTACCTAAAAGATGCCGTGATATATTTTTGTTAAGTCGTATGAAGGGATTGAAATACAGGGAGATTTCCGAGAAGCTGGGAATTTCGGTGAATACAGTGGAATGTCAAATGGGAATAGCACTTAAAAAATTGAGAGTAAAACTTAATGTGTGCTTAGCAGCGTGACTTTTAATTAATTTATAGATATTCTTTTAGGGGTTTTTATGTATCTAATCGTTCTTTGATAAAAAAGGACGAGGAATGAGAAATTTTCTGAATAGATATTTTGCTGATGAACTGACTTCTGATGAAAAAACAAATTTTCTGCAGGAAGTGGATAATAGTGAAGAACTTAAAGAAGAATTTATTGTAAATCAGAATCTTTTGGTACTTCTTGATTGGACATTTCCGGAGAATGAGAATGACGAAGAAGTTGCGCAGCAAAAATTAAAAGAATTTATGCGTAAAATGGAACAACGCAAAACCAAATAGTCTTAGGATACCATGAATAAAATTTATATCATATTACTGACTGTTTTCTTATCTACTAATGCCTATTCGCAGCAAGCCTATTTTGTTGACGGATACCATGGCGGAATATATGGTCATTATCCGGTGAAATGGAAAACGCAATTTATAGTGGATCAGTTGCACATGCATCCGGATTGGCGAATAGGTCTGGAAATAGAACCTGAAACCTGGGATACGATTCGTGTACAGACCCCAGAAGCTTATCAGCATTTTAAAGAAGTGGCAACCAGTCAGCAGGTAGAATTTACGAATCCTACTTATGCGCAACCCTATTGCTATAATATTTCGGGTGAAAGTATCATACGGCAGTTTCAATATGGTATAGCTAAAATAAATGCACATTTTCCAGAGGTGGATTTCGTCACTTATTCCGTGGAGGAACCTTGTTTCACAAGCTGTTTGCCACAAATTCTTAAACTATTCGGTTTTAAATATGCTGTATTGAAATGTCCTAATACTTGTTGGGGAGGATATACGGCTGCTTATGGTGGTGAACTGGTTAACTGGGTAGGACCAGATGGTACTTCCATATTGGCAGTTCCCCGGTATGCTTGTGAAGAATTGGAGCAGAAATCGACTTGGCAAACAACTGCCTGGGGGAATTCGGACGCATATTTGAAAGCTTGTCGTGATGCAGGTATCCAGCATCCGGTTGGTATGTGTTTTCAGGATGCCGGATGGAAAAATGGTCCGTGGATAGGAAGTGGGAAGAACACAAAAAATAACTCTATATATATGAGATGGAGAGATTACATTGAAAAGATCTCCATTGGAAAAACAGATGATGACTGGCATTTCTCACAGGAGGACATGCATGTAAACCTGATGTGGGGAAGTCAGGTGATGCAGCGTATCGCACAGGAAGTACGCACATCTGAAAATCGGATTATCATGGCGGAAAAAATGTCCGTGATGGCTTATCTGAAGAATAAATATACCTGTCCACAAGCTGATATGGATGAGGCATGGCGCACTTTAATGCTGGCGCAGCATCATGACTCATGGATTGTGCCCTACAATGGATTGAATAAACAGGGTACATGGGCAGATCAGATCAAACGCTGGACAGATAGTACGAATGCTATTGCTGATGGAATTATCGGAGCATCTATGCAGAGCTTTGATAATCCCATTGCTCAACAGAAAAAGGTCACTCAACAACAGTATATACGCGTTTTCAATACTTTAGGAACGGAAAGAAAAGAAACAATGAATGTCCTTCTTCCTTCGGAATCAGGATATTCGGATTTAGGTATTTATGATTGGAAAGGGAAAGAGATAGGTTGCTTTGTAGAAAGTGAGGGTGAAAAAATAAGATTGTTTTTTGAAGCAGATATTCCTCCTTTCGGTTACTCCACGTATTGCATAAAAAAGAAAGAAACAGGTAAAAGAGCAGTTTCAGGGAATGAACAGGTTTCAAAGAGTGAAAAGGTTAATGAACAGGAGTACGCGGTTGAAAATGATATGTATAAGATTGTTTTCGACTTATCGAAAGGAGGAATTATAAAAAGTCTGATTGCTAAGAAAGAGGGGAATAAAGAGTTTGCATGTAAAACAGGTGAATATTCTTTGGGAGAATTGAGAGGTTTCTTTTATGAAGAAAATAAATTTCATTCTTCTACGGAAACACCGGGCAGACTGACGGTATTGAGAGATAACACGTATGAGAAAAAAGTAAAGGTACAAGGAGAAATTGCTTCTCATCCGTTTACACAGATTATAACTCTTTCTAAAGGAACAAAACGAATTGATTTTGAATTGACAATTGATTGGAAAAAGAATGTAGGTATTGGAGAATATAAAGAAAATCATTGGAGTGATAATCGTAGGGCCTTTTGTGATGACCGGTTTAAACTGAATGTTCTGTTTCCAGCCGATCTTCATTCTCCTCGTATCTATAAGAATGCACCGTTTGATGTTTGTGAAAGTAAACTCGACAATACTTTCTTTAATTCCTGGGATCAGATCAAACATAATATCATACTTCATTGGGTTGATTTGGCTGAACAGGAGGGCGATTATGCACTGGCTTTATTGTCAGATCATACCACTTCTTATTCTCATGGGAAAGATTATCCATTAGGACTCACAGCTCAATATTCGGGAGGAGGACTTTGGGGGCCGGATTATAAAATTACGCAGCCGCTGAAGATGAAATATGCAATCATACCTCATCGTGGTAAATGGGACAAAGCATCAATAGCAGATGATAGCGATTGCTGGAATGAGCCGTTGCTATATTCCTGCCATTCAATAGCAGCTTTGGAATCAAAATCATTTGTCGATTTGCGAAATACAGGTTATCAAATAAGTACTGCCCGGTTGGAAAGTGGAAAGATTATATTACGCCTGTTTAATGCAGAAGGAAATGACAAGCTGCAGAAGATCGTTTTCGATATGCCATTATCAAGCGTGGAAGAAGTCGATCTGAATGGTCAATGCATCGAAAGAAAGAAAATAAAAACACATGCCGGAAAGTCGGAAATGACAATTTCAATGCCTCGTTTTGGTATAAAGACATTTGTTTTGGGTTTGAATTAAAATAATTATAATATTGTTATGTATAAAGCAACTGCTAGTCTTTTAATTGCTTGCTCTTTGTGGTGGATGACAGGGTGTTCATCGATCCATACAGCTTCGGAAGAACTAATCCCGGCGGATTATGTAAATCCATTTATTGGTGCCAGTACCAGTGTGGGAGCTGCCGGCGTTTATCATGGGTTAGGTAAAACTTTTCCTGGGGCTACGACTCCTTATGGTATGGTGCAAGTTAGCCCGAACACAATAACAGGAGGCGATAACGGTTCCGGTTATAGTGATGAGCATAAAACGATTGAGGGATTTGCTTTTACCCAGATGAGTGGCGTAGGGTGGTTTGGGGATCTAGGAAATTTTCTTGTAATGCCAACTACCGGTGAATTGTATAAAGTGGCAGGCAAAGAGAATAACGATAGTATCAAAGGATATCGTTCGGCTTATAATAAAGTAACCGAGACAGCTAAAGCCGGATATTATTCTGTAGAGTTGACTGATTACAAAATAAAAGTAGAGAGCAGTGCGACGCCGCATTGTGGAATATTGCGTTTCACTTATCCCTCTAACGATCAATCCCGTATTCAGATAGATCTGGCACGCAGGGTAGGAGGAACATCTACTTCCCAATATATTAAAGTGGTAGATGATTATACGATTCAAGGCTGGATGAAGTGCACACCCGATGGTGGTGGATGGGGTAATGGCGAGGGAAAAGCCAATTATACCGTTTATTATTATGCGCAATTCAGCAAACCTCTGACTGATTACGGTTTCTGGAGTGCAGATATTCCTGACCAATGGACCCGGAAGCGGGATGAGGTAGTGAGTATTCCCTATCTGACACGTGTTTCACAGGCTCCGATTATAAAAGATAAGAAAGAGTTGGAAGGCAAACACTTGGGCTTCTTTACTGAATTTCCGACCAAAGAAGGGGAGAGCGTGGAGATGAAAGTGGGTATCTCTTTCGTCGATATGGAAGGAGCTGCTAATAATTTTAAACAGGAAATTGCTTCTAAAGATTTAGCACAGGTAAAACAGGAAGCTACGGATTTGTGGAATAAAGAACTTGGCCGCATTCGGATATCCGGAGGGACGAATGATGAAAAAACAATTTTCTATACGGCTTTATATCATACGATGATTGATCCTCGTATTTATACAGACGTAGATGGACGTTATGTAGGTGGAGATTATAATATACACACAGAAGACAGCACATTTACGAAACGTACGATTTTTAGTGGATGGGATGTGTTCCGTAGCCAATTTCCTCTGCAGACTATTATTAATCCGCGTTTGGTTAGTGATGAATTAAATTCTTTGATAACGATGGCCGATCAAAGCGGGCGTAAATATTACGAACGCTGGGAGTTTCTGAATTCTTATTCCGGTTGTATGTTGGGAAATCCTGTCTTGTCTGTATTGGCTGATGCTTATATAAAAGGAATCCGTACGTATGATATCGAAAAAGCATATCAGTATGCCATCAATACATCTCATCGTTTTGGCAATGACTCATTGGGCTATACTTCGGGACCGTTGAGTATCTCACATACTTTGGAATATGCTTATACCGACTGGTGTATATCTCAATTAGCTAAAGCCTTGGGAAAGGAAGAAGATATAAATTTTTTTTATGAAAAAGGACAGGCTTATCATAATATTTTTGATAAAGAAAAAGAATGGTTTCGTCCTCGCAAGGTGGATGGTACCTGGGAAGTATGGCCGGAAAATGGACGTCTTGAAGAATGGTATGGTTGTATAGAAGCAAATGCTTATCAACAAGGCTGGTTTGTTCCACACGATGTCCAAGGAATGGTAGAGTTGATGGGGGGTGAAGAAAAGGTGATCGCAGACTTACTTGATTTTTTCAATAAAACTCCTTCCAGTATGTTATGGAATGAATATTATAACCATGCAAATGAGCCGGTACACTTCGTGCCTTTCTTGTTTAATCAGCTTGCGGTACCTTGGTATACGCAGAAGTGGACTCGCCACACCTGTGAAAAAGCTTATGCAAATAAAGTAGAGGGGATTGTTGGTAATGAGGATGTGGGGCAAATGTCAGCATGGTATATTTTGGCAGCTTCTGGCATTCATCCTTCTTGTCCGGGCAACACGCGTGTGGAAATAACAAGTCCCGTTTTCGATAAGGTAGAGTTTCATCTTGATCCGAAATATTATTCAGGGAAAGCGTTTACGGTGATTGCCCATGATAACAACAAAGATAATATGTATATACAAAAAGCCTTATTAAACGGCAAGGTATATAATAAATGTTATCTGGACTTTGCAGATATTGCGGCCGGTAGTGTCTTGGAATTGTATATGGGTAATACACCTAATAAAGAGTGGGGAAGATAAATATTGAATTGATTGTGAGTGGCTTAAAATAGATAAGGTTTAATATATAGAATATCCTAAAATGGTTAGAGGATTCTGAGTTGATATATAAATAACATGAAAATGTTTTGTTAATTAAAAATTGTTTACTATTATGAAAAGAAAACAAAGAGCGGATGCACTTAGTGCATTTCCCGGACTTGCAAAAATGATGTTGTTACTGGCTCTACTATTATGGGGTGGAGTTCAGGCAAAAGCCTTTTCAGACAGCATTTTGCAACAATCAGAAAGAACAATTTCTGGTTTAGTGACAGATGAAAATGGTGAGCCTTTAATAGGGGTAACGGTAATGGTTAAAGGTACGAGAGTGGGTACGACAACTAATCTTGATGGTGTCTTTACACTAAAGATACCCGCAAATGCAGGAATCCTACAATTCTCTTATATGGGAATGAAGACGAGAGAATTGCCTATTGGCAGCAAGTCACAGTTTAAAGTGGTAATGGAATCAGATGCAGTGTTGATTGATGATGTGGTGGTTATTGGATATGGAACCCGTTCGAAAAAAGATATGTCAATTTCTGTTAGTTCTGTGAAAGGTGATGAACTGAATAACAGACCTTCGGCTTTCAATATTATGCAGAGCGTTGCCGGAAAAGTAGCAGGTGTGCAAAATATATCGATGTCTGGTAGACCAGGTGGATCGTCATCTTTACGTGTTCGTGGTATGGGATCTATCAATGCAGGAAAAGATCCTATCTATGTATTGGATGGTGTTATTGGAGTGGATCCGGACATTATAAACGCTGCCAACGTGGAATCTATTGATGTTCTTAAAGATGCTGCTGCAACTGCCATGTATGGTGCACAAGGATCAAACGGAGTTGTTCTTATAACCACCAAGAAGGGTAAAAAAGGCAAAGGCTCAATCACTTATGATGGTAAAGTCGGATTTGGCTTTATGAACCGTAAGCTCGACATGCTGAATGCGGATGAATATATGGAGGTTCAAAGACGTGCATACGCATATAGTGGACAGACAATGCCTCATTTGACAACACCTTATGAAAATCTGTTCTATTATGCTAAAGATGCTTCCCAAAATTACCAATACGATAAAAACGGACTTTTGATTGCTTCTCCGAAATATAATACAGATTGGCAGAAAGCGGTGACACAAACAGCTATGACTAACGACCATATCCTTTCTTTCTCATCAGGGAATGAAGATACAAGCGTATATGCCAGTGTCGGATACCAGAATCAGGAAGGATTGATAAAAGAAAGCGTGTACGAACGTTATTCTGCTACATTGAATGTAAGAACTAAGATAAAAGATTGGTTCCGTATCCAACTTGTGGGAACTGTAGGTAGTCAGAAAGGCAATAATAACGATATGGAGGGATCTTTTAATCAGGGGGCTATCAGAAACATGATTGAAATGCCACCTATCGTTCCTATTAAATATGATGATGGTACATGGGGACGTAAACACGATTATCCTTTATCGGAAACAGCAGAGAATCCGTTGTTACTACTTCAGGATAGAAAGAACGAATGGAAGTCTAACTTCTCATTGTTTAGTTTGAATGCTACATTTGACATTACTAAGAAGTTAACATTTACTACTCAGGGAGATTATCAGGTATCAAATAGGAAAGAAATGAGCTATGCCAAAGCCGGGCTGTTTGATGTCAGTGAAAACAATGGCGGATATGCTGATATAAAAAATAGCGATAGCCAAAAACTTACCAGTGAAAACTATTTTACTTATACAGATACTTTCTTTGATGGAAAACTTAGCTCGAACTTTGTTTTGGGAGCCAGTTGGTATTATAATCATGCAGAAGAATCATCTTCGGGGTCTGAACAATATTTCGACGATTCGTTCGGCTATCACAATTTATCGGCAGGAACCACATGGCATGAACCAAAATCAGGAATGAATCAGAATACTATGAATTCATACTATTTTAGAATGAACCACAGTTTTCTTGATAGATACCTTCTTGGTTTCACATTCAGAGTGGATGGTGCTTCAAACTTTGGTATGAATAATAAGTATGGATATTTTCCATCTGTATCAGCCGGATGGCGTATTTCAGAGGAAAAATTCTTCTTCCCTGTAAAAGATGTCCTCAGTCAAATGAAATTGAGAGCTAGTTATGGTATCGTAGGAAATGCTTCTATTCCCAATTATAGAACCATATCGCAATATAGCAACGGCTCTACTATATTTAACAAGGCACTTACCTCTTACGTAGTTCTTAGTAATCTAGGTAATAAAGACTTGAAGTGGGAATCGTCACGTCAATTCAATATCGGAGTTGATATGAGTTTCTGGGATAATCGTTTGGAAGTAATCATGGATTACTATCACAAATCTACTAAAGATTTGTTGTTCGAAAAGCAGGTTCCTTTTACAACCGGCTATACGACTACATGGACTAATCTGGGAGAAATAGTTAATAAAGGTTTTGAGACAACTATTACTTCACGCAACATTCATACCCGTGATTTTATGTGGGTAACAGACTTGGTATTTTCTACCAATAAATTGGTGGTTGCAGATATCAATGGAGAAACGATTGATACAGGTAATAATACGATAGCTAGAGAAGGAGAAAAGTGGGCGTCATACTATGTATATAAAAGACTGGGCACATGGGGATTGGCAGAAGTAGCAGAAGCTGCTAAATATGGTAAGAAACCAGGTGACATCAAATATGAAGATGTGAATAAAGACTATAAAATTGATGAGGAAGACCGCCAGATTATGGGAAGTGGTACTCCTAAAGGAAGTCTGACAATGGTAAATACATTCACTTATAAAGGTCTCTCTTTGATGGTCGACCTGAACTATACTTATGGATTTAAAATTATGGACATTACAAATTCCATGTTAGAAAACAGACCATTGTATAGTAATAATGTTAAATCCATACTTAACGCATGGACTCCTGAAAATCAGAATACAATGATTGCCGCGTTACGTCTTCCTTCGGATAACTACTTTGGAGAAAATGAGAAAGACTCATATATGCTTCATAAAGGTGATTTCTTGAGACTTCGTAACATTTCATTATCATATACTTTTTCTCCTAAAGTTATGAAAGCGCTTAAAATTTTTGAAAGTTTGTCTATAGGGGTTTCTGCAGAAAATTTGTTGGTAATTACAAAATATCCAGGATATGACCCGGAAGTTGGTGCATTCAATGCAGATAGTGGACAAAGTATAGATTTTTATGCTTATCCCCGTCCGACTACTATTACTGGTAATATAAAGGTTGTATTTTAAGAAAATAAAATAGACGATTATGAAAAAAATATATTCAATTTTATGTGGGTTGATTACTCTGGCAGTAATTGCAACATCATGTGATGCATTTCTTGAAGAGAAACCTAAAACATTCCTTACCCCTGAATTATACTTCCAAAATGAAGGGCAAGTAGTCGCTGCAGTGAACGGACTATATACATTTTTGGACGATATCTTTGACGGAGATATAGAACCAGGTTCACAAACATTCATCTTTATAGAATACTTGTCTGGATATGGTGAACGGCTTCGTGGTTCGGGCACTCAGGATTTGGCACAGGCCAACAATCTGAATGTGGCGGAAAATAACGGATATGTTCAGAAATTCTGGGAAACGGGATACAAAGCTATAGAGAACTGCAATAGCATTATTGAAGGTATTGAATCCATGAAGGAGGGAATTTTAACTCAAGATAAAAAAAACGAGCTGTTAGGTGAAGTTTATTTTATGCGCGCATATTACTACTTCAATTTGGTAAGACTTTATGGACCTGTTCCATTGAAACTAACCAGCACATCAGATTTATCAAATGTTGAAATAGGGTTAACATCCATTGAAGGAGTTTATGATCAAATAGATAAGGATATGACGAAAGCTGGTGAACTCATGGATAAAAGTGTCTGGACGAATGCCAACGGAAGAGTTTCTAAAGGAGCTGTAAAATCATTGCATGCTAAGATTTATTTGACAATGGCCGGATATCCATTACAGAAAGGCACAGAATATTATCAGAAAGCTTATGCAAAGGCCAGTGAAGTATATAAAAGTGAGGCGTTTAAATTGTTTGATACATACGAAGAATTGAGAACCAGTGAAAATGCTGGTGAACATATATGGTCTATTCAAAGAGAGGCAGATAATGCAGGTTCTCCTGTACATGGTAATATGCTACCTTATCCCGCACCTGCAAAAGCTATTTCAGCCAATGCTGTATATGGCGGTGCATTGGTTCCAACGATGTTGTTTTATAATTCATATCCCACTGGTGATAAACGTAAGGATGAACAGGCATTTTATTATACCGAGCATGAAGCTCTTGATAAGTCAGCAATAGTTCAATTAGGAAGACCTTATATATATAAATATTGGGATGATGAGGCAGCGAATACAGGAAAATCAGGTGCTAATTACACATTGCTGAGATATGCTGATGTATTGTTGATGATGGCTGAAGCAAAGGCACAAGCGGATGGAGGTACAACAACTGACACCGATGCAATTGATGCATATTATGCAGTGAGAAAAAGAGCATTGCCTACAGAAGCAAAACCGACTTCAATAAAGACGAATGATGTCTTGAAAGAAAGATTCTGGGAAATTTGCTTTGAAGGACAGACATGGTATGATATGTTGAGAACTCGAAAAGCTTTGCATGCTGTCACAGGTCAGATTGTAGATATGATTGGGTATCAAACTCCAGGACATAGTGCTGCATTTAAGGAAGCAGATCTTTTATTACCTTATCCTATCCGGGAAAAACGTTTGAATCCTAATCTGAAAAGAGACTAAAAAATGTCATTGCAAAAAGATACTGAAAATAAATAACTTGAAAATGAAGTGTAACTCCAAATATATGGTATTTTTAGCATTCTGTTTATGCCTTTTATTCTCTTGTTCGGAGGATGAGGGCACGAAAGAGAACCCATTTGACAATGGAGAAAGTGATACTTTTATGAAGGTCATTAACTCATCAAATGCTGATACGCTATACTTGTCGTGGGAACTTACTAATACCAAAGTGAGTTTTGATAATTATAGGTTTGAGCTAGACAAGCCCAAAACAGTCAAAACTGTCGGTAAAGATAAGACGGAATTCTATTTCACTCATGTACCGTACAATGAACTTGTATCTGTATCTATATCATTAATCAAGAATGATGAGGTTGTAAAAACCTTTGCGACGCAAGTAAAGATTGATGGTCTTGACAAAACAATATCAAGGATTATCATTCCTGACCAAGGTAGTGTTACGGGAGGAGATGGTATGTATTCGATTCTGTTGCCCGATGGCAGAAGTATTTTCATGATGGGCGATTCATATATCGGGACTGTTACTAATGGTCAACGTTCTGGTTCAGATCACATGTATAGAAATACGTATATTGTGTATAGTAAAGGTAAAGTCAGTGCTATTTACGGAGCCAATGGCAATAAAAACTCTTCGGCAGCCGTACCTCCCGAATATCCGGATGAAAAGAAGTGGTACTGGCCCGGCCATGGATTTGTGGATGGTAACAAACTCTATATTTTTCAGACATTGATGTATCAGGGAAGTGGTGATATGTGGGGATTCAGATACGAAACAACCCACATTCTGGAGTATAACTTACCTGGCCTGGAGCTGGTAAAGACTACTCCCATACCTTTTAATGGTTCCGAGAATATTCATTATGGAATGGCAGCACTGAAAGATGGAGAGTATGTTTATATGTATGCGCAAGTAGATGTGACTAATGATATGAATCCTATTTCTGAAGTGTTAGTTGCAAGATCTATGATGAATAATCTGTATACAGGTTGGGAGTATTACACAGGTTCCGGTTGGAGCACTAATGCTTCCGCAACAGAAAAGTTAAAAGGTTTGACAAGTGTGCCGGTTTCCTCACAGTTCAATGTGTTTAGATTGCGTGATAAATATGTTTTGCTAACGCAGAAGAAAACATTCAATTCTGGCGAGATATACACGTTCACGGCAGATACTCCGTATGGACCGTGGGGAAACAAACAACTTATTTTCAAGACATACGAACAGGATATCCCTCACTTATTTACTTATAATGCGATGGCTCATCCTCAATTCGAGAAGGACGGTATGCTATTAATAAGCTATAATGTCAATACAGAAGTTTTTGCAGAACAGTTTAGTGATGTGAGTACTTATCGTCCCAGATTTTTTTGGATCGAAATAGATAAGATTTTAAAATGAATGAGAAATAAGAATGTATTGTTGCAAGGAATTTGGGCAATGCACTTATAGTTCAAATTTAGAAAAGTTTAAAAAGATATGAAAAAGAATACATTGATTTTAGTAATAGTATCATTGCTATTTTCCCTCTCAGGTTGTAATACTGATGACCGGGTAAAGATGAGTGATAATTATCCTGTTGATGGAGATATAAATTATGGTATTAGACAGGTAATGCAATACGATGAGGTGAATATAAATGGTATAGATGTCGCTTCAAAGTTCCCATTCTTTGAGACGTTTCGTCTGACCATACACTACACTGACAGTAAAATAAGCGGCGTGACTTTTTCTAACGGGGAGGTACCTTTCTCTCCTTATAATTTTGAGGTCCCATCTGGTAAAGTAGATTGCTATCTGAATACAGAGGCACTTCCCAATGAATTGCGTATAACTGGGACAGAACATGTAATCGCCTATTATCAAAATGGAGAATTCACTATTCCTTTCCAATTGGATTGTCCGTCACTGAATTATAAATACACCTTTAAAAGTATAAATCAATAAATAGAATACATATGAAACTCATGAAAAAAAGCAAACATTTGTTGCTACTTTTGGTAGCATCATTCCTTGTTGCCACTTGTATGACTATAGAGGATATTATTCATCCGGATAACGCTCAGGTGGATAGCGATATTAATATTTCAGTTAAAATAAAGATCGTTGCAGAAACTGATGGTAATAGTAAATTGGCGTTTGGCATCTTGGTTCCCAAAAGCTGGAATGTGGCCAATAATGCTACTCTGACACTTACAACTGCAGCAGGCTTTGCAGCTAATGTTGTGACTAATGAACCTATGGTACTTGTAGGATCAGGAGAAAAAAATCCATCGGACGCTTTGCCTTGGGCATCTTCATTTCAAAGTAAGATTGGTGTATTAGAGAATACCGGTCCTGTTGAATGGGTCGTTTTTAAGTCCGCTACTACATTCCAGATTAATGATCAGGTTGCAGGACAAAAAGAAGTAACTGGTACTGTGAATATTAAACTTCATACAGGAGCAAGAGCTATAAAATTCTTTATGGGTTATACATTCTGTGGTGAAGCTTTTGGATTTAACAGTGAAAAATACCCAGATGATTATGTGAAAGCTTCTAAGGTACTTGAGGTAACTGGAGGAGATGAACCAATGATGGACTTTACTGCTGATCCTGCAATTTCGTTTGTGCCAGCTACTTTCGGTTTCGGTGATATCTTCTCAATCAAGTATAATGAACCAAATTATGTAACGGAAGGTGGTCTTAAAGGTGGTGAAGCGTATTTGGTGGGGAAAGTAACATACGAGGAAAACGGAGTGGAAAAAGAAAAGACTATAGATGAGACAAGCAGTAAGACATTAATGGAAGAATTAGGTGATATGGGCCAGGTTACTTCATGGCAGAAATATATTTACCCGAAAGAGTTCTTCAGTTTGCCAAAAGATGCTGTTATCTTAAATATCCGGGTTCATTTTACAAATAAGGATAAAAGTATTTCTATTTTGGATAATGAAACTAATAGTGATTTTGTAGTAGAGGAAACATGCGAATGATAAATGAAGTGGAGAACTTAATTAAGTTCTCCACTTTTAAGTTTTGGTAGTAGTGTAATAACGGGGTTCTCCTATATTATGAAATGTTCTGATCAGATGGGATAGGGTATGTAAATCATAATAATTTTATTATTGAATAGTTTTAATGGCTGATGAATATAAAAATATTTAGTAATATACTTTTTCTAGTATGCTTATTTTATATAAGTTGTAATGGCTTGCAAGCACAATCTGCTATACCTCCTTTTAGAAAAGGAGAACGAGTAGTATTCACTGGTAATAGCATAACTCATAGTGGACATTATCATTCGTTTATATGGTTATATTATATGACCCGTTTTCCTGATAAGCCGATTGTTATCATGAATGCTGGCATTGGTGGAGAAAGTGTATGGGATATTAAAGAACGGTTGGATTATGATGTTTTTGACAGAAAACCGACTTATGTAGCTCTTACTTTTGGTATGAATGATACTGGTTATGATATTTACATGAAAGATGACGCTAAAGAACTATCAGAACAACAGATCATAAAATCATTAAAAGGCTTTCGGGAGATAGAGGAGCGATTACAGGCTAAAAATAAAATAACCAAGGTGTTGATCGGTAGTTCTCTTTATGATGAAACCTCAAAATTTAATAGATTCATTCTGCATCAGAAGAATGATGCTATCTTGAAAATTGTAGATGCCCAGCGTACATCGGCACGAAAAAACGGCTGGGGGTTTGTGGATTTCAATCGTCCGATGTGTGAAATAAGCTTAGAAGAACAGAAGAAAGATTCTACATTTACTTTTTGCAGGATAGATAGGATTCATCCTGATAATGACGGTCAGATGGTGATGGCCTATTTATTTTTGAAAGCACAAGGCTTGAATGGAAATAAGGTATCGGAATTCTTGATTGATGCACAGAGTTCGAATGTGGTTACACATAAGAACTGCAAAATATCAAAATTGAAGAAGGAAAAGAATGAACTTACTTTCGATTATCTGGCTTATGCACTTCCTTATCCTTTGGATTCCATTCCTCGACATGGCTGGGGAAACAATAGATCTCAACGTGACGCGATGCAATTAGTTCCGTTTATGGAAGAATTCAATCAGGAATATTGTCAGGTAATCAATCTACAGAAAGGGACTTATCGGTTGACTATAGACAATCAGTTTATAGATGAAATTTCATCAGAACAGTTGGAAGATGGGGTTAATTTAGCGAATTATCCGATTACTCCCCAATATCAGCAAGCCATAAAGATCATGTATCTGAATGAAGAGCGGTTTGAAATAGAAAAACGATTTAGGGAATATTTGTGGACAGAATATTCATTTCTGAAAAAAGAAGGTCTTTTATTTGCCGATAATCAGAAAGCCATTAATAAACTTCAAGAATATTTGCCTAAGGACTTTTTTCTTAGGGCAAGTTACGGTTGGTATATCAAGGCGATGCACCCTGAAATCCGTAAAGTATGGAGTAATTATATGAATTCTATTGTTGAAACAATTTATGAAATAAACAAGCCTGTCATTCATCGGGTGAGGTTGACTAGGGTAGATTTATAATATAGGTGATTCATAGTCATTTTGCTGGCTGTGGGTAGAGGGATATGAATCGATTGTGTTGAATATTTAACAAATATTTTATGAGGAATATACGTTTGTTATTATGTGTAGGATTAATACATTGCTTTTGTGGTATGTCATTGTTTGTATATGGCGAAACAAAAGAGCCTCCTTTTATACTGGCAGAATTAAAGTGTGAGAATTTGGTCAATCCTCTGGGCATTGATAATGTCACTCCTCATTTCAGTTGGAAATTGAAAGGTAAAGAATTAATAGGCGGACAAGCCTATTATGAGATACAGGTTGCTTCGGATAGTATTTTACTGGTCCGGAATAAAGCTGATTTGTGGAATACAGGAAAATTGAAGTCTGATAATTCGGTGATGGTACCTTATCAAGGTGTTTCTTTATCTTCCCGTTCATTATGTTATTGGAGAGTTCGTGTGTGGAACTCTAAAATGCAGGTTTCAGCATGGAGCTCGATAGCTCATTTTTCTATTGGTATTTTAGAACAATCACAAATGCATGGTGAATATATAGGGGCTTCTGTTGAGGGCGGGGAGATTTGTGCTCCTATTCTTCGCAAGAAAATAAATATAAAAAGAAAGGAAACTGCATTTCTACACGTGAATACACTGGGCTATCACGAGATTTATATTAATGGAGAAAAAGTAGGAGAAAGCGTTTTGACACCTGCTGTATCTCATCTGACTAAGCGTTCCTTGATTGTTACTTATGATGTAACTCCCTACTTAAGAGAGGGAGAAAATGACTTATTGATCTGGATTGGACAAGGATGGTATAAAAGTACTACTTTTGGAGCAGCATATGATGGTCCATTAGTAAAGGCCGAATTGAATGTCTTACGAAATGGAAAGTGGGAAGTGCTAACGAAAACCGATAATTCGTGGTGGGGACGTGAGAGTGGTTATGCAGATACAGGGACTTGGCGTGCATTGCAGTTTGCTGGTGAAAGGGTGGATGGGAGAATTTTACCGACAGATCTTTCTTCACAAACTTTGGACAAAATGAGGTGGGCTCCAGTCGTATCGGTGAAAGTCCCAAATCATATCACTTCACCTCAAATGTGTGAGGTAAATAAAATTTATCAGAAATTACAACCTGTTTCTATAAAGAAGCTGAACGAAGACGTTTGGCTGGTAGATATGGGACGGGTACAAACCGGATGGTTTGAAATGCACATGCCTATGTTGCCTATGGGGCATGAAATAATAATGGAATACAGTGATAATTTGACTAAGGATGGGGCATTTGATAAGCAGAGCGAGAGTGATATTTATATATCTGGTGGACGGAAAGGAGAATGCTTTAGAAATAAATTCAATCATCATGCCTATCGGTATGTACGGATCTCTAATCTTCCTGTAAGGCCAGAAAGTGAATGGATGAGATCTCTCCAGATTCACGGAGATTATCAGCAAACCGCTACTTTTGAGTGTTCGGATGTCGATTTGAATGCTATTCATAATATGATTCAGTATACAATGAAATGCCTCACTTTTAGCGGATATATGGTAGACTGTCCCCATTTGGAACGCGCCGGTTATGGTGGTGACGGGAACTCTTCGACAATATCTTTACAGACTATGTATGACGTAGCTCCAACTTTTCTAAACTGGGTACAGACATGGGGAGACTCCATGCGTGAGGGAGGTAGTTTACCACATGTTGGACCTAATCCCGGTGCTGGCGGAGGTGGTCCTTATTGGTGTGGATTCTTTGTGTTGGCTCCTTGGAGAACTTATGTTAATTACGGTGATTCACGGCTAATAAAGAAATATTATTCTCAAATGAAAGAGTGGTTCAAGTATGTTGATAAATATACAGTCGACGGTTTATTGAAACGCTGGCCTGATACGAAATATCGTGACTGGTATCTTGGCGATTGGCTAGCACCGATGGGGGTGGATTCCGGTGACCAGTCATCTGTAGATTTAGTAAATAACTGTTTTATCAGTGAATGTCTAGGTACTATGAGTAAGGCAGCCCTAACGTTGGGTAAGAAAGAAGAGGCCGAAGAATTTGCAATACGTAAAGAAAAGCTTAATGGATTAATACATAGAACTTTTTATCGTCCGAATGATGGCATTTATTCTACCGGTTCGCAGTTGGATATGTGCTATCCTATGCTGGTAGGTGTCGTACCCGATTCTCTATATAACACAGTGAAAGAGAATATGATGGCTATCACTGCGGAAAAACATAAAGGACATATAGCAGTTGGTTTGGTTGGAGTACCAATCCTGACAGAATGGGCTGTTCGGAATAAGAAGGTAGATTTCTTCTATCAGATGTTGAAGAAACGTGATTATCCTGGTTATTTGTATATGATTGATAATGGTGCTACAGCAACTTGGGAATATTGGAGTGGTGAACGTAGCCGGGTACATAACTGCTATAATGGGATTGGAACCTGGTTCTACCAAGCTGTAGGAGGAATACATCCTGATGAGGCTGCTCCAGGATATCGTCATATCTATATTGATCCTCAAATACCCAATGGAGTAACTTGGGCTAAAATTACGAAAGAATCTCCTTATGGTACTATTGGCGTCAATTGGAAATTGGAAGATGGTCAGTTGTGTCTTCAATTAGCAATTCCTGCGGGAACAACTGCTACTGTTTGTATACCTGATAATGCTGTTTCGTGCAAGATAAACAATAAAAAGATGGGTATTCAAAAAAAAACAATAGTCGTAGATAGAGGAAGCTATGATTTTGTATTTGGTTTGTATTCACACTAAATTTTATATTATTGAAATTATGGTTTATATTTAGTTTGTACTATTAAGTAGTCTTTTACTCTACGTAATAAACTGATTGATGTGTTAAAAGAGAATGATGTTATGATATGCATTATTTTCTTTTTTCCTTTTTACTATGAGGAAGATTTAGTGGTAATTGTATTTTTATTCGTCTTAAAGAAGTAAATAACTATCATATAATAACGTGCAAATGATAAATATCAAAAATCTATTGACTTCTATTGTAACAGTTTTTATTTCCACTGGAATATACGCTCAAACGAAAGACTTGGTGCAATACGTCAATACGTTACAGGGCACTGATTCCCATTTTGGATTAAGTTATGGAAATACATATCCTACTACCGGTATGCCCTATGCCATGCATACGTGGTCTGCACAAACCGGAAAGAATGGAGAGGGCTGGAAGTATCAGTATGCGGTAGATGCCATCAGAGGATTCTGCCAGTCACATCAATGCAGCCCGTGGATGAGTGATTATGCCGTATATTCTTTTATGCCGATGGTGGGAGAACTAGTTGTTAATCAGGATAAACGGGCGACGAAATTTAGTCATGACAATGAAATTGCCAAGCCGCATTATTATAAAGTAACACTGAATAATGGCATTACCACCGAAATGGCACCGACTACCCGCGGCGTGCATTTGCGTTTTTCCTATCCTTCTACCGGAGATGCCTATCTGGTGATCGACGGATATACAGATATGAGTGAAATCAAAATAGATCCCGCCAAGAGACAAATATCCGGTTGGGTGAATAACCAGCGTTTTGTAAATAATTCCAAGACATTCCGCAGTTATTTCGTTGTGCAATTCGATAAAGCATTTGAAGATTACGGCGTATGGGAAAATCAGAAAGATGAAATCTTCTCTAAAAAACAGGAGGGAGCAGGCAAAGGTTATGGTGCTTATATCAAGTTTAAAAAAGGCTCGAAAGTACATGCTAAGGCAGCCTCTTCCTATATCAGTGCAGAACAGGCTGTGATTACTTTGAACAATGAACTGGGTAAAGACTCCAATCTGGAAACCACTAAAGCCCGTGGACAAAAAACATGGAATGAACTGCTGAACAGAATTCAGGTAGAGGGTGGAACAGAAGAACAAATGAAGACTTTTTATTCATGTCTGTTCCGTGCTAATCTTTTCTCACGTAAATTCTACGAACGTAAAGCGAACGGAGAACCTTATTATTACAGCCCTTACGATGGCAAAGTATATGACGGATATATGTATACCGATAATGGATTCTGGGATACTTTCCGTTCACAGTTCCCACTGACCAATATTCTTCATCCTACTATGCAAGGACGCTACATGAATGCTTTGCTTGCCGCACAGGAACAATGCGGGTGGCTACCATCCTGGTCGGCTCCCGGAGAAACGGGAGGAATGTTGGGTAATCACTCCATCTCATTATTGGCAGACGCATGGGCAAAAGGCATCCGTACCTTCGACCCGGAAAAAGCATTGAAAGCATACGCACACGAAGCGATGAACAAAGGTCCTTGGGGAGGAGCCAACGGACGCGGCTTCTGGAAAGAATATTTTGAACTGGGATATGTTCCTTATCCGGAATCAATGGGATCGAGTGCCCAGACCATGGAATATGCTTATGATGACTTCTGTGGCTACCAGCTGGCAAAAATGGTCGGAAACAAACACTATCAGGAAGTTTTTGCTCGTCAGATGTACAACTATAAGAATGTATTCGATCCATCCATCGGCTTTATGCGTGGAAAAGGAGTCGATGGCAAATGGCAGGAACCGTTTGACCCGCTGGAATGGGGCGGACCTTTCTGTGAGGGCAATGCTTGGCATTATACCTGGTCGGTATTCCATGATACCGAAGGATTAATCAACTTGTTCGGAAGCGATGAGAAGTTTACTACCAAAATAGATTCAGTGTTTACCCTGCCCAGCACTATCAAGCCGGGAACATACGGAGGAGTGATCCATGAAATGAAAGAAATGGAATTGGCAGGGATGGGACAGTATGCACATGGCAATCAGCCGATTCAGCACATGCCTTACTTGTATAGCTATGCCGGACAGCCATGGAAAACACAGTATTGGGTACGCCAGATTGTTGAAAGACTCTATAATTCAACAGAAAGAGGATATCCGGGTGATGAAGATCAAGGCGGTATGTCATCTTGGTATATATTGAGTTCATTAGGTATATATGCCGTTTGTCCGGGTACGGATGAATATGTGATTGGCAGTCCACTATTTAAAAAGGCTACCATAACGCTGGAAAACGGAAATAAGTTTGTGATCGAAGCAAATAACAACAATAAAGAGAATGTCTATATCCAGTCTGCTACTTTGAATGGACGTGTATTGGACAAGAATTTCATTAAATATGACGACATAGCAGACGGTGGTACGCTCCGTTTTGAAATGGGAGGGCAACCGAATAAAGAAAGATGCACGTCAAAATATGCCGCTCCTTTCTCTCTGTCGAAAGAATAAGAAAAGAAACAACGAAATGCAGTATGAAAAATAAAGTTTTAACAGGTTTATTATTGGTATTGATTGGAGGGTGGGGGAGCCTCCTGGCACAGAATGCCGGGAGCAATTATGCCCGTCAGGTGAATACACTGATAGGTACAAAAGGCGTTGGTCTGACTTCGGGATATCTTTATCCCGGAGCCACCTATCCTTATGGAATGGTGCAGTTCACCCCTTCTTACTTTTCCAAACGTTCAGGATTCGTCATCAACCAATTGAGTGGCGGCGGTTGCGAACACATGGGCAACTTCCCTACTTTTCCGGTAAAAGGCAAACTGAAGATGTCTCCGGACAACATTCTCAACTATCGTATCAATATCTCTGAAGAAAAAGGACACGCAGGTTATTATGAGGCAATGGTGCAGGAAGATATCAAAGCCAAACTGACTGTGACCGAAAGAACCGGTATGGCGAATTATGAATATCCGGCAGATCAACAATATGGTACGGTCATTATCGGTGGAGGTATTTCCGCCACTCCGATCGAGCAGGCAGCCGTTGTAATCACTGCACCGAATAAGTGTGAAGGTTATGCGGAGGGTGGCAATTTCTGCGGTCTGCGTACACCGTATAAAGTCTATTTCGTTGCAGAATTTGATGCCGATGCCTTGGAATCGGGAACCTGGAAAAGAGATGAACTGAAACCGAACACCACTTTTGCCGAGGGAGAATATTCCGGAGTCTACTTTACTTTTGATGTAAGCAAGAAGAAAAATATCCAGTATAAGATTGGTGTTTCTTATGTTTCCGTAGAAAATGCACGTGAGAATCTGAAAGCAGAGAATACCGGATGGGACTTCTTACAGATTCAAAACCAGGTAGAATCCAAATGGAATGACTACTTGGGTAAAATCGAAGTAGGGGGCACTAATCCGGACCGGACCACTCAATTTTATACCCATTTGTATCGTTCGTTCATTCACCCGAATGTATGCAGTGATGTGAACGGAGAGTATATGGGAGCTGATTTCAAGGTGCATAAGTCCCGTTCTAAACACTATACCTCTTTCAGCAACTGGGATACCTATCGCACACAGATTCAATTATTGTCGATGCTCGATCCCGAAGTAGCTTCTGATATTGTGATTTCTCACCAACTATTTGCTGAAGAAGCTGGCGGCGCTTATCCACGTTGGGTCATGGCGAATATTGAAACCGGAGTGATGCAAGGAGATCCGACTCCTATCCTGATCTCTAATGCCTATGCTTTTGGTGCCCGTAATTATGATCCGAAGCCGATCTTCAAAATAATGAGAAAGGGAGCCGAAGAACCGGGAGCAATGTCGCAGAATGTGGAGGCGCGTCCGGGATTGAAACAGTATTTGGATAAAGGATATTATAATGCTTCCATTCAGTTGGAATATACTTCTGCGGATTTTGCCATCGGACAGTTTGCATTGCACGCCGTAGGAGATGAATTTGCAAGTTGGCGTTATTTTCATTTTGCCCGTTCATGGAAGAATCTGTACAATCCGGAAACCGGCTGGTTGCAATCACGTAATCCGGATGGTTCGTGGAAACCTCTGACTGAAGACTTCCGTGAATCGACCTATAAGAATTATTTCTGGATGGTGCCTTACGATATTGCCGGTCTGATTGAAATAATCGGTGGAAAAGCCGCGGCAGAGAAACGTTTGGACGAATTCTTCACCCGTCTGGATGCCGGCTACAATGATGCCTGGTTTGCTTCCGGCAATGAACCGAGTTTCCATATCCCCTGGATATACAACTGGGTGGGAACTCCCTACAAAGCACAGGAAATTATCAACCGTGTATTGAATGAACAGTATTCAAGTAAAATTGACGGTCTGCCGGGTAATGATGATTTAGGTACGATGGGTGCCTGGTATGTGTTTGCCTGTATCGGTCTTTATCCCGAAATACCGGGAATAGGAGGCTTTACTGTAAATACACCAATCTTTTCATCGGTGAAAGTTCATCTGAAGAAAGGAGATATAGTGATAAAAGGCGGTTCGGAAAAGAATATCTATATCAAATCCATGAAGTTGAATGGCAAACCGTATGATAGTACATGGATAGATTGGGATCAACTTAATAATGGTGGGACTATTGATTTTGCTACCTCGGCCAAACCCGATGTAAAATGGGGAACTAAAGTGGTGCCTCCCTCTTTCCCTTAAAGAAATAAAGCAGGTTGGTAATAATTTTGCAAAAAGATTAGGCACGGATTACACGGATTTCACGGTTTTTAGAATGATGGGTATGTAAAGCAACAGCGTTAATCTGTGTAATCCGTGCCTATTTTATTATGAAAACTAATTATGAAGACATATTAATCAAACAACGTAAGAATGAAAAGAAAACTACAGAGCATAGCTTATCTACTGATGGCTGCCGCATTCGTTACTTCATGCGGCGAGAAGAAACAAACAGCCGAATTTCCGGATTGGGCGTGGGCGGACTTCCAGCGTCCGGAAGGCGTTAATCCAATTATCTCACCTGATACTACTGCTATTTTCTATTGTCCGATGAGGCAGGATTCAGTGGCATGGGAGGCGAGCGATACATTCAATCCGGCTGCCACCGTTTATGATGGAAAAGTTGTAGTGCTCTATCGGGCTGAAGATAATTCGGCAACCGGTATCGGTTCACGTACTTCCCGTTTAGGATACGCTTCTTCCGATGACGGAATCCATTTCCAACGAATGTCTGTTCCCGTATTTTATCCGGCAGACGATAGTCAGAAAGAACTCGAGAATCCGGGTGGTTGCGAAGACCCGCGCGTTGCCGTAACAGAAGACGGACTCTATGTAATGCATTACACACAATGGAATCGTAAACAGGCACGTTTGGCAGTGGCCACCTCACGTGACCTCCAAACTTGGGAAAAACACGGACCTGCTTTTGCCAAAGCCTATAATGGAAGATTTCTGGATGAATTCTCAAAGTCTGCCTCTATCCTGACTAAATTAGTTGACGGCAAACAAGTGATCGCTCAAATAGATGGGAAATACTGGATGTATTGGGGAGAAAAGTTTGTCAATGTAGCTACCTCCACAGACCTCGCCAACTGGGAACCAATGTTGGATGAAAACGGCGAATTCCTGAAAGTCATGATACCCCGTCCGGGTAAATTCGACAGTGACCTGACCGAATGTGGTCCTCCTGCTATCCTGACAGATAAAGGAATCCTGTTGTTTTATAACGGTAAAAACAAATCGGGTGCAGAGGGGGATACGCTTTATACAGCGAATTCCTATTGTGCCGGACAAGCCCTGTTTGATAGTAAAGACCCTACCAAACTAATCGATCGTCTGGATAAACCGTTCTATACTCCCGAATCAGACTTTGAGAAAAGCGGACAATACCCTGCCGGAACGGTATTTATCGAGGGACTTGTATTCCACAACCAGAAGTGGTTCCTCTATTATGGCTGTGCTGATTCTCGCGTGGCAGTTGCTGTATACGATTCTCTCAAAAAATAAAGAAAATGTTCATGAAGAAGATCATAATCTTTCTGTTTGGCATTTGTATTTGTAAAAAATATTAAGACATGAAAAAGATTTTTGTATTGATTGCGGCAGTTTGTATGACATATACTACTGCCTTTGCTCAAACTGTGAAACCTTTTAAAGAGGGTGAAAGAGCAGTATTTTTAGGAAACAGTATCACGGATGGCGGTCATTACCATTCGTATATCTGGTTGTATTATATGACTCGTTTTCCGAATATGCCTCTCCGCATATTGAACGGTGGTATTGGCGGAGATACGGCATACGATATGAACAAACGCTTGGATGGAGATATTTTCCCAATGAAACCCTCTGTATTGATGGTTACTTTTGGTATGAATGACTCCGGATATTTTGAATATAACGGGGATAATCCCAAAGAATTCGGTGAACAGAAATATCAGGAAAGTATCAAGAACTATCAGCAAATGGAGAAGCGTTTCAAAGATCTTCCTGATACCCGTATTGTGATGGTCGGAACTTCCCCTTATGATGAAACCGTGCAATTGAAAGAGAATGTACCGTTCAAAACAAAGAACGAAACTATCAAACGTATCGTTGAATACCAGAAAGAATCTGCAGCTAAGAACAATTGGGAATTTACGGATTTGAATGCTCCTATGGTTGCTTTGAATCAACAAAACCAACAGAAAGATCCGGCATTTACGCTTTGTGGCAGCGACCGTATTCATCCGGATAATGACGGACACATGGTGATGGCTTACCTTTTCCTGAAAGCACAAGGATTTGTGGGTAAAGAAGTAGCAGAAATGGAGATAAATGCTAATAAGAAACAGGCAGTTAAAGCAGAGAATTGTACAGTCTCAAATATCAAGAAGAACGGGAAAGATTTGAGCTTTGACTATCTGGCAGAAGCTCTTCCTTATCCTTTGGATACGATTGCCCGTGGATGGGGACAAAAAAAAGGTCAGGCAGAAGCTACGAAAGTCATTCCTTTTATGGATGAAATGAATCGTGAGGTTCTGAAAGTAACAGGTCTGAAAGGTGATTATAAATTGTTGATTGATGAGGAAGAAATTGGAATATGGAGTGGAGACGACGACTTGGCAAAAGGCATTAATCTAGCTGCCGAATCCAAAACTCCTCAATATCAACAGGCATTGACAGTGATGCACCTGAATGAATATCGTTGGGAGATTGAAAGAACATTCAGAGAGTATGCATGGTGTCAATTTGGCTTTTTCCAGCAGCAGGGATTGTTGTTCGCTAATGATAGAAAAGCAATTGAGATAATGGATGAAAACGTGGATAAGAATGTCTGGTTGAAAGGACGTCGCGATATGTATTCAAAGATGATGTTGGATCCTGTCCGTGAAGCTCGTGAGCAGGAAATGGAAGTTCTTATCAATAAGATTTATGAGGTTAATAAACCTGTAGTAAGAAAGATTTTACTTAGAAAGATATGATGCGATAATGACGTAGAAATACGATAGAATACTCATCGTAATGAGAAAAAATACTCATACCAATGGAAATATATTCTCATAGGTATGAGTATTTTTTTCTCATAGGGATAAGTATTGTTGAGAATTTGAGTTTTTAATTCTTCTTCCAGAAGTCGGAAGTGAAAAGCAATAATACAGTAAATAATTCCAAGCGTCCCAAGAGCATTAAGAAAGAAAGCAGCCATTTGGCAGCATCGGGCAATGCACTCCATGAGAAAGCCGGACCACATGTGCCGAGGCCTGGTCCCATATTACCTATGCTTGAGATTACGGTTCCTATTGATTCCAGAAAACCGACTCCTAAGCCCATCATGACAAGAACACTGATGATAACAATAACTACATACAAAAAGGTGAAAGCCAATACAGTAGACTGGATGGAAGGGGAAATAACTTGCTTATTTACCCGCACCGGGAGTATGGCGTTAGGGTGAAGAATATGTTTGAATTCATTTTTCACTACTTGAAACAGAATAACCATACGAATACACTTGATCCCCCCTGTTGTACTGCCGGCACAAGCTCCGATAATCATCACAATGACGAGGCAGCCCCAAAGGATGGAAGGCCAAAGCATATAGTCAGCTGTGACGAATCCCGTAGAAGTTTGCAATGAAATCACTTGGAAAAGCGATTTCCGGAATGCCTCCTCTACTCCCATAGAAGTAGTCTGATGGAGCCAGACAGCAATGAATAGAGTGAAGAATGAAACACAAATAAAGTAGAACTTCAGTTCCGCATCATGTAGGAACTTCTTAATTTTCCCATTAAACATCAACAGTAGCAATGTGAAGTTAATTCCTGAAAGGAACATGAAAATGGAAATTACATAGTCTATGTAAGGTGAATGGTAATATTCAATGCTGGCCTGTTTGGTAGAGAACCCACCGGTACTGGTCGTTGCAAAAGCATGACATATACTATCGAATATACTCATGCCACCACCTATTAATAAAATAATCAGTGTTCCCGTCATTCCGGCATAAATACCCCAAATCCATTTAGCGGTGATGCCAATGCGGGGATGCACTTTGTCATGAGTAGGTCCACTGGCTTCTGCTGCGAATACCTGAATTCCGCCCACACCGAAAATCGGCAGAACGGCAATGGTGAAGAATACAATACCCAAACCACCTATCCATTGCGTCATAGCCCGCCAGAAAAGTATTCCGTGGGGCATCGACTCTATATTATTCAGAATAGTGGCCCCCGTACTGCTAAATCCGGACATCGTTTCAAAAAAAGCATCTGTAACATTGGGAATATATCCTCCTATATAATAAGGTAACATTCCGAAAAGGGAAAAGGTAACCCATGCTGCGCTGACGATGACATATCCATCGCGACGATTCAAGGATTTCACTGCGTCTTTCCCGACGGCAAGCAACAGAACGCCGATACAGGCTGTGACAGCAGATGAAATCAGGAAACTCTGCAAGTCATTCTCTTTATAAAAAAGAGAGACCGCTCCACAACATAACAGCATCGCTGTTTCTATCAGAAGCAGAAAGCCCAGAATCCGGAATATCATCTTTGAATTAATCATAAACTAGTATTAAGTATCAGGTATTAAGTATCAGGTATTAAGTATTAGTCGGTGAAAATGGATTGCCACGGTTAATACTTAATACCTGATACTTAATACTTAATTAAAGAACTTCTCAATCTTTTTAATCATCATACTCAAACAGAATACGACTACATGGTCGCCGGGACGGATTTGTGTATCACCCGTCACCAAGATACCTTCTCCGTTGCGGATCATTCCTCCGATGGTAGTACCCTTCGGGAGTCCCAGGTCTTTAATCAGGTGTTTGGTGATTTTAGCACCTTCCGGTACAGTGAATTCAGCAACGTCCGCATTGGCAAAAGTAAGACATTTCACATTAGACACGTCGGCATCCAACATCATTTGGTAGATATGGCTGGCAGCAATCATTTTTTTATTGATAACAGTACCGATGTCAAGACTTTCCGCCATACCGATATAGTCGATATTCTCTACTTCTGCCACCGTCTTTTCCACTCCCATACGTTTAGCGGCGAGACAGGCTAGAATATTTGTTTCCGAGTTACCGGTCAGAGCTACAAATGCTTCGGTATTCTTTAGTCCCTCTTCGATGAGCAAATCCATGTCGCGACCATCTCCGTTGATAATCATTGTCTTATCATCCAGTAACTCTGTCAGGCGGTTACAACGGTTCAGGTCATTATCTACTATTTTCACCTGCATATAGTCCGGCACATATTGTGCGGTACGGACTGCGATGCGGCTTCCTCCCATAATCATCACATTGCGTACGTCGGCATAATCTTCCTTGCCGGCTATCTTACGAATATAAGGAATATACTTGCGGGTAGTGGTGAAATAAACAATATCATGCAATTTAACGACATCGTCTCCACGGGGAATAATCGTCTCCGTTCCGCGTTTGATGGCTACTACGTGATAAGGTATATTAGGACCGCCTAGCTGATGCAGCGGTATATTCAGGATTTCAGCCTTTTCGCGCATCTTCGTACCAATCAGAACCAGAGAACCTCCACAGAACTCCCACCATTGGCGTACCCAGCTCATACGCATCGAAGATACGATTTCTTTGGCAGCCAGCATTTCCGGGTAAATCAGAGAATCTACTCCCAGCTTCTGGAAAAACTCTTTATTTTTGGGCAGAAGATATTCGTAATTGTCGATACGTGCCACTGTCTTTTTAGCTCCCAGATTGGTAGCCAGCATACAGGCGGTCATGTTACGGCTTTCGTCCGGTGTGACTGCGATAAACAGGTCGGCTTCTTTGACGCCCACTTCTTTCAATCCGGAGATGGAAGAAGGAGAAGCGGCAACAGTCAGCAAGTCAAAATTGGCACTAAGAGCACTTAGTTTCTCTTCGTCATCATCCATCAAGATGATATCTTGCTTCTCGCGCGATAACAGCTTGGCCAAATGGGTGCCTACGTTGCCGGCACCGGCAATAATAATCTTCATGTCAATTGATAAATTCTTTTATTTTAGTCAGAATCCCTTCTTCATCCATGCCGCACAGTTGATATAGTTCGGCCACTGAACCATGCTCTACAAATATATTAGGGATACCGATACGCTTCACGGTTGGTTTGTATTCGTTGTCTGCCATAAATTCAAGGATAGCACTACCCATTCCGCCTTTGATAATCCCGTCTTCGATAGTCAGCACACGTTGAAATTTACGTCCTACCTCATGTAACAGCTCTTCGTCCAGTGGTTTTAGGAAACGCAAATCGTAATGGGCGATAGACAGACCGAAATCAGCTTCTGCCCGGGTGATGGCACGGGCGGCTATGTTTCCTATCGGTCCGATAGTGATAACCGCAAGGTCGTTACCTTCTTTCAGTTTTCGTCCTTTTCCCACCGGAATCTCTTCCAGCGGACACTTCCAATCCACTAATACACCGCGTCCGCGAGGATAACGGATCACGAACGGACCCTTGTCCGGCAATTGTGCCGTATACATCAGGCGACGTAATTCATGTTCGTCCATGGGCGAACTGATCGTCAGATTGGGGATCGGACGTAAACACGCCATATCAAAAGCTCCGTGATGAGTGGGACCGTCTTCGCCAACCAGTCCGGCGCGGTCGAGGCACAAAACAACAGGGAGATTCTGAATCGCTACGTCATGAATGATATTATCATGCGCCCGTTGCATAAAAGAAGAATAGATATTGCAGAATGGTTGCAATCCGTCTTTGGCCATTCCACCGGAGAAAGTAACCGCATGTCCTTCGGCAATGCCTACATCAAACGCGCGTTTGGGCATTTTCTCCATCAGTATATTCATCGAACAACCGCTAGGCATGGCGGGAGTGACACCGACAATCTTCGGATTGGCTTCGGCAAGCTCTACCAATGTATTTCCGAATACATCCTGGAAAAGCGGAGGCATTCCTTCTGTGTTGGCAATGAAACGTTCGCCGGTGACGGGATCGAACTTGCCGGGAGCATGCCATTCGGTAGCGTGCTTCTCTGCCGGTCCGAATCCTTTTCCTTTGATAGTATGCAGATGCAGGATTTTAGGTCCTTGCATATCTTTGATGTCGCGCAATACTCTTGCCAGATTCTTTACGTCGTGTCCGTCTATCGGACCGAAGTAACGGATATTCATCCCTTCGAAAATATTCTGTTGCTGTGCAGCCATTGATTTCAGGCTGCTCCCGAAACGTATGAGCGCTTTGCGACGTTCTTCGTTTAGGATGCCGAGCTTGAACAGCATGCGCGAGAGCTTGAAACGTAGCTGATTATAGCGGTTGGAAGTTGTCAGATTAAAGAGATACTGCTTCATGCCTCCTACACTACGGTCAATAGCCATGTCATTGTCATTCAGGATAATGAGCAGGTTGTTCGACGTGGCGGATGCATTGTTCAGTCCTTCGAAAGCCAGTCCGCCACTCATGGAACCGTCGCCTATGATGGCTACTACATGGCGTTTGGCATCTCCTTTTCTGGCGGCTGCGACAGCCATACCGAGAGCTGCAGAAATAGAATTGGAAGCATGTCCGCACGTGAAAGTATCATATTCGCTTTCTTCCGGAGACGGGAAAGGGCGGATTCCTCCGAGTTTCCTGTTCGTAGAAAAGGCTTCACGGCGTCCTGTCAGTATTTTGTGGCCGTATGCCTGATGTCCCACGTCCCATACAATACGGTCATAAGGTGTATTGTAGACGTAGTGTAAAGCTACGGTCAGCTCCACTGTTCCCAGACTGGCAGCAAAATGCCCCGGGTTGCAGCAGAGTTCTTTAATAATGTCTTGCCTTAGTTCACTACATACCTCCGGCAGTTGCTCCACGTCTAGTTTTCGCAGGTCTTCAGGATAATTGATAGTGTTTAGCAAGTTATATATCGGTTCATTCTTCATGATTCGAGGAAATTTAGTGCAAAAATACGAAAAGAAAGTATATTCGGCCTCCTTTTTTTTATAAAATCTTATTCGGCATAGAGACGTATCTGTTTTTCCGTACCCCCTAAGATTATTGAATCGTGAGGAAAAAGAGGTAGGAAATTGTTTTTTGATTACTTTTGCATATGAAACGTAATGAAATGATGGAAAATCGTATGAACTTTCAAACATCTGTAGAATTGCCTGCCGGGATGCCGCCTGTCAGTCATGCAGATCGTATTCTTCTGATGGGCTCCTGTTTTGCGGAAAATATCGGGAGACAATTAACAAATGCCGGGTTTCAGCTGGATCTGAATCCTTTTGGTATCCTTTATAATCCTTTGTCCATCTCATCCGCTTTGAGAGAGATTATAGGAAATAAAGAATATACCAGTCAGGATTTGTTTGCCTACAAAGACTTATGGCATAGTCCGATGCATCACGGCTCTTTTTCAGCTTTTACGCCCGAAGAAACATTGCATACCATAAATGCCCGTCTTCATCACGCCCATCAAAGACTGCCGGAATTGAACTGGCTAATGGTAACTCTGGGCACTGCCTACGTCTATAAACAAAAAGAGAGTGGACAAGTGGTAGCCAACTGCCATCAACTGCCGGAAAACCACTTCTTACGTTACCGGCTTACTGTTGAAGAAATTGTAGAAGATTATACAGCACTCATCACCGAAATGGCCGCCCGGAACCCGAAATTAAAATGGCTGTTTACAGTCAGCCCGATCCGTCATATACGCGACGGGATGCACGCCAACCAATTAAGCAAATCTACCTTGTTGCTCGCCATCGACCGGTTGCAGCAACTGTTCCCGGAACGAGTGTTCTACTTCCCCTCTTATGAGATCATATTGGACGAATTGCGTGATTATCGCTTCTATGCTGACGATATGCTGCATCCGTCTCCTCTGGCGATTCGTTACCTGTGGGAGCGCTTCTCCGAAACCTTCTTTTCCACTGAAACAAAGCAGGTTATCATGGCAGTGCAAGACATCCGCCGTGACTTGGCACATAAACCCTTTCACCCCGAGTCAGAGGCGTATCAACGCTTTTTAGGACAAATAGTGTTAAAAATAGAACGACTTATCGGAAAATACCCGTACTTAGATTTTCAAAAAGAAACAGAACTATGTCATATGCGATTGAATCCATAGCCCAAAGTATCGGTGCCCGCCGTATAGGCAAACATAAAGCGACTATTGATTGGCTGTTAACAGACAGCCGCTCTTTGAGTTTTCCGGAAGAAACTCTCTTTTTTGCTTTAACTACCAAACGAAATAGCGGAGTCCGTTATATCCCCGAATTATACGACCGGGGCGTACGCAATTTTGTAATAACAGAAGAAGACTTTAAATTAATTGAGAATGGAGATTTGAAAATGGAGAAATCTGGGCAGGATGATGATGCGCAGCCAATTCTCAATTCTCAACTCTCAACTCTCAATTTCCTTATCGTTCCCAATCCTCTGAAAGCTTTGCAGAAGCTTGCCGAAGCGCATCGTGATAAATTTAAAATCCCTGTGATCGGTATCACCGGAAGCAATGGAAAAACCATTGTGAAAGAGTGGTTGCACCAGTTACTTAGTCCGGATCGTTGTATCGTCCGTTCTCCGCGTAGCTATAATTCGCAGATCGGAGTTCCTCTTTCTGTATGGCAGCTTTCAGAAGAAGCAGAACTGGGTATTTTTGAAGCCGGCATCTCTGAAATGGGAGAGATGGGAGCCTTGAAACGAATGATAAAGCCTACCATTGGTATTCTGACCAATATCGGCGGTGCCCATCAGGAAAACTTCTTCTCATTGCAAGAGAAGTGTATGGAGAAGTTGACGCTTTTCAAAGACTGCGATGTAGTGATTTACAACGGTGATAACGAATTAATCAGTAATTGTGTCGCAAAATCAATGCTGACCGCACGTGAAATAGCCTGGAGCTGTAAGGATATTGAACGTCCGTTGTATATCAGCCGTGTAATCAAGAAAGAAGATCATACCGTTATATCCTATCGTTATCTGGAAATGGATAATACATTCTGTATTCCTTTCATCGATGACGCTTCCATCGAAAACGTGCTGAATTGCCTGGCAGCTTGTCTTTACCTGATGACGCCTGCCGACCAGATCACCGAACGGATGGCCCGTCTCGAACCGATTGCCATGCGTCTGGAAGTGAAAGAAGGAAAGAATAACTGCGTATTGATTAATGATAGTTATAATTCAGACCTGGCATCGTTGGATATTGCACTCGACTTTCTGGTACGCCGTTCCGAAAAGAAAGGCTTGAAGCGGACACTGATCCTGTCGGATATACTAGAAACCGGACAAAGTACCGCTACGCTCTACCGGCGTGTGGCACAGCTGGTGCAGAGTAAAGGAATAAATAAACTGATTGGTGTAGGGCAGGAAATATCCTCCTGTTCCGCTCGTTTTGATGATGATCTCGAACGCTACTTCTTTCCCAACACAGAAGCACTTCTTACGTCCGGCATACTCAAATCACTTCATTCGGAAGTAATTCTGGTAAAAGGTTCGCGCGTGTTCAACTTTGATTTGGTATCCGAAGAGCTTGAATTGAAGGTACATGAAACCATCCTTGAAGTAAATCTCGGAGCGATGGTCGCCAATCTGAACCATTACCGTTCCATGCTTCGCCATCCGGAAACAAAAGTAATCTGTATGGTGAAAGCATCCGCTTACGGAGCCGGTTCGTACGAAATAGCCAAGAGCTTGCAGGAACACCATGTCGATTATCTGGCTGTGGCGGTGGCTGACGAAGGTTCCGAACTTCGCAAAGCAGGTATTACCGCCTCTATTATAATCATGGATCCGGAGCTTACAGCATTTAAAACCATGTTCGATTATAAGTTGGAACCGGAAGTCTATAATTTCCATCTGCTCGATGCGCTCATCAAAGCGGCAGAAAAAGAAGGAATCACCAACTTCCCGATTCATGTGAAACTGGATACAGGTATGCATCGCTTGGGCTTTGCGGTAGAGGATATACCATTGCTCATTCGTCGTCTGAAGAATCAGAGTGCAGTGATCCCCCGTTCGGTATTCTCTCATTTTGTAGGAAGTGATTCGTCGCAGTTCGACGCTTTCACCCGTGAACAGATTGAATTGTTCGAGAAAGGTTCGCAGGAATTGCAAGCCGCTTTCTCTCACAAGATTCTCCGTCACATCTGCAATACGGCAGGAATCGAACGTTTCCCCGATGCACAGTTTGATATGGTACGTTTGGGAATCGGACTTTATGGAGTTAGCCCGATAGACAATTCGATTATACATAATGTGAGCACGCTCAAGACTACCATTCTTCAAATCCGGGATGTTCCCCAGGAAGATACGGTGGGATATAGCCGGATGGGACATCTGGTACGCCTTTCACGTATTGCAGCTATTCCTATCGGCTATGCGGATGGATTAAACCGTCATTTGGGACGTGGCAATGCCTATTGCCTGGTGAACGGAAAGAAAGCCCCTTATGTGGGTAATATCTGCATGGATGTGTGCATGATAGATGTAACGGACATTGACTGTCGGGAAGGCGATCAGGCCATCATTTTCGGTGATGATCTGCCGATTACGGTGTTGTCCGATAAGCTGGATACGATCCCTTATGAAGTGCTGACAAGTATATCGACACGGGTGAAACGGGTATATTATCAGGATTAATTCACCACAGAGGACACGGAGTTTTTTTCAAAGATACAAATCAGATACTGACAGCGTATCATAAAAAAAGGACTCTGTGCCCTCTGTGTCCTCTGTGGTGAATAAAAATCTGTGTTAATCCATGTAACCTGTAGTGAAAATGATTATATTTGCAGCAACTATTAAAAACCTCTTTATCAAATAAACTTATGACAAACTTATTATTGTTAGGCTTTTTGCCTAGTGGGTCCGAATGGATTATTATCGCTTTGGTTATCCTTCTTCTTTTTGGTGGAAAGAAAATACCTGAACTGATGCGCGGATTAGGCAAAGGCGTGAAGAGCTTCAAAGACGGTGTGAACGAAGCAAAAGATGAAATAAACAAGGCAAAAGAAGATCTGGATAAACCTGCCGACACAGGTAAGTAAAGCAAGTACGGATGGCAGAAATGACCTTTTGGGATCATTTGGATGAACTGCGTAAGGTACTTTTTCGGGTGATCGGAATTTGGTTTGTTTTGGCGGTAGGCTACTTCATTGCTATGCCCTATCTTTTCGATCATGTGATATTGGCACCTTGCCACAATGATTTCATATTCTACGATTTATTACGGCATATCGGGAAGACATTTGATTTGACCGATGATTTTTTTACACAACAGTTTTATGTGAAGCTAGTCAATATCAACTTGGCTGCTCCATTTTTTATTCACATGTCGACAGCATTCTGGATGTCGGTTGTGACAGCTATGCCTTATCTCTTCTTTGAAATATGGCGTTTCATTAATCCCGCTCTTTATCCGAATGAGAGAAAAGGAGTACGTAAAGCATTGACTATTGGAACGCTGATGTTCTTCATCGGTGTTCTGCTGGGGTACTTTATGGTTTATCCATTGACACTTCGTTTCCTGTCTACTTATCAGTTGAGCTCGGAAGTGGAGAATATCTTGTCACTCAATTCCTATATAGATAATTTTATGATGCTGATTCTCTGCATGGGATTGGCTTTTGAACTTCCATTGGTTACATGGCTGCTTTCTTTGATGGGAGTGGTGAACAAGTCCTTCCTGCGGAAATACCGCCGTCATGCGGTGGTTGTTATCGTGATAGCAGCAGCTATTATTACTCCGACAGGCGACCCTTTCACTTTAAGTGTCGTAGCTATTCCACTTTATCTGTTGTACGAGATGAGTATTTTGATGATAAAAGACAAGAAGAAAACCGAAGAGGAAGTAGAAGATGAAGCTGGAGATGACGTTGCCCTGTCCGAAGAGTGAAGCGATAGAATCTTATGAATTACTTTTAGCAGTTTGCCGGGCAGAAGACGCCTACCTTGCCGTAGGATATAAGCAAATGCGTGACTTGCTGGAACGCATTTGTCGCGCGCAAATGCAAAACGAAAGTTTACAGATGACCGATCTTTCCGCACGAATTAGTTTTGTGTCGGCTAAGGTGGGTCTTTCTGTTGCCGAGCAGAATCGGCTGCATACCTTCCGGTTAACTTCAAATGCTATCCTGAACCGTCAACAAGAGCCCAATCGGGAACAACTCTTGCGGGATGCGAAAACTCTGGCTTTCTTTATCCGTAAACTCTTGGAAGAAGATATTCCTCCGAAACTATATCGGTTGCTTCCCCGTGCGGATGCCACCTATTTGGTTGCGCCTCCTGCCCGCGAACGGGTACAGCGGATGCGTGTCTGTTTCCAGTATGCCGACGAACAATATCTGTATGTGACTCCCTTGGAGGAAGTTTCGGAGCAACCATACCTTGTCCGTTATAATGTTCCCCAGATCAATGAAGAGTTTGCAGAAACGTGCAAGCTGCTTTGGCGTCATGCGCAAGTCAACTTATTGGATGTAGCCATCGATGAAGCTGGAATCCTGACCCCTTCTTTTATCGTACTCGAACCGGATTACTTGCTCGACATCAGTTCCCTTGCCGAGTGTTTCCGTGACTACGGACACCATCCGGCCAACTATTTTCTTTCCCGTCTTCAACCGATCGAAAATGCCCGTCCTTTATTATTGGGAAATATAGCCAACCTTTTTCTGGACGAATGGATTCATGCAAAGAGCGAAGAGATAGACTATCGTACCTGTATGCAGAAAGCCTTCCGGCGTTATCCTATTGAACTGGCCGCCTGTTCCGATTTACGAGACAAGGAGAAAGAACGCCAATTCTTTGAAGACTGCAAATTGCACTTCGATCATATTCGTGAAACAGTAAATGACACCTTTCATGCAGCCGGCTATGAGCTTGACAAAACAGATGCCGTGCTCGAACCATCTTATATCTGTGAGGCACTCGGACTTCAGGGACGTCTTGACTATATGCAGCGGGATATGTCTTCTTTCATCGAAATGAAATCCGGTAAAGCGGACGAGTATGCTATCCGGGGCAAGGTAGAACCGAAAGAGAATAATAAGGTACAGATGTTGCTTTATCAGGCGGTATTGCAATATTCGATGGGAATGGATCACCGGAAAGTGAAGGCTTATTTACTTTATACCCGCTATCCGCTTCTTTACCCTTCCCGTCCTTCGTGGGCGATGGTACGCCGGGTAATTGATTTGCGTAACCGGATTGTAGCTGATGAATATGGCATCCAATTACGAAACAGCTTGGAGTATACGTCACAAAAACTGGAAGAAATCAATGCTTCCACCTTGAATGAACGAGGCTTGAAAGGGCGTTTCTGGGAAACATACCTGCGTCCTTCTATTGATAACTTCCAATCGAAGCTGAAAGCTCTTTCCTCATTGGAAAAGAATTACTTCTATGCGGTGTACAACTTTATAACAAAGGAACTTTATACCTCAAAATCCGGTGACGTAGATTATGAAGGACGTACAGGGGCAGCTTCTTTGTGGCTCTCTACGTTGGCGGAGAAATGTGAGGCCGGAGAAATCATTTATGATTTGAAAATAAAGGAGAATCATGCTGCTGATGAACATAAAGCCGGACTTACTTTTTCTTTTTTTCAAAAGAAAAAAGCAGGGGATGCTTTGACAAATAAGATCCCCGTAAATGGGACTACCGGAAGTGATATTACTGAAAATGAAGTCTCTGAAAGTAAGATAATCGGAAATAGAGCTCTTGAAAGTGAAACTTTTCTTCCTAATTTCCGTCAAGGAGATGCTATTATCCTTTATGAACGGAATTGCGATGCAGATAATGTCACCAATAAAATGGTTTTCAAAGGTAATATTGAATACCTGACAGAAAATGAAATTGGTATTCGTTTGCGTGCTACCCAGCAGAATCCATCCGTGCTTCCTGCCGAAAGCCTCTATGCGATAGAACATGATATCATGGATACTACATTCCGTTCCATGTATCAGGGCTTGTATGCCTATCTTTCCGCCGCACAGGAACGTCGGGATTTGTTGTTATCGCAGCGTTCTCCGAGGTTTGATGAATCATTGGATTCTCTCATTTCCTCTTCGAAGGATGATTTTGCACGAGTTGCTTTGAAAGCAAAAGCCGCACAGGATTATTTCCTTCTTATCGGACCTCCGGGAACGGGCAAGACTTCGTGCGCCTTGAAGAAAATGGTAGAAACCTTTCATGCAGACAAGGATGCGCAGATTCTTTTGCTTTCCTATACCAACCGGGCGGTTGATGAGATATGCAAGTCGTTGGCTTCCATTGCCCCGGCAGTTGATTTTATCCGGGTGGGAAGCGAATTATCCTGTGATGAAGCCTATCGCGAGCATCTGATTGAAAATGAGTTATCTTCTTGCAACCGTCGTTCAGAGGTCTACGAGCGTATTCGGAATTGCCGGGTTATCGTGGGGACCGTAGCGGCTATTTCCGGTAAACCGGAACTGTTTCGTCTGAAACACTTTGATGTGGCTATCATTGATGAGGCTACTCAAATATTGGAGCCGCAGTTACTGGGTATTCTTTGTGCCCGTGGAGAAGACGGGAAAAATGCAATTGATAAGTTTGTATTGATTGGAGATCATAAGCAACTGCCTGCCGTTGTTCAGCAAAACACCGAACAGGCGGCAATCTATGATGAATCATTACTGTCTATCGGGTTGAGTAATCTGAAAGATTCTTTGTTTGAACGTCTTTACCGGAGCTGTACGGCAGCCTGTTCATCGTCCGCTATTCAGCGTTCCTATGATATGCTTTGTCGTCAGGGACGTATGCATCCGGAGGTTGCCTTATTCGCCAATCGTACTTTTTACGGAGGTCGTCTGATTCCTGTCGGACTACCTCATCAAATAGAGGACTCGGACACGATCTGCCGTTTAGCCTTTTATCCTTCTGTGCCGGAGAAAGCAGGAGCGTCTGCCAAAATCAACTATTCGGAAGCACGTATCGTTGCAGATTTAGCCGTTCGCATTTATGAACACCATCAGTCGGATTTTGACGAATCCCGTACCTTAGGAATCATTACTCCTTATCGGAGTCAGATAGCATTGATAAAAAAAGAAATAGAATCAGTAGGTATTCCGGTTCTGAATCGCATTCTGGTTGACACCGTGGAGCGGTTTCAGGGAAGCGAGCGTGATGTAATAATCTATTCCTTCTGTGTCAACTACCCTTATCAATTAAAATTTCTATCCAATCTGACGGAAGAAGAGGGTGTTTTGATTGACCGGAAACTGAATGTTGCCTTAACCCGTGCGAGGAAACAGATGTTCATCACAGGAGTTCCCGAACTCTTGGAACGTAATCCACTCTACAAAAGTTTATTAAAATTAATAGAAGGCTCCTGAAAAATTGCATCATTTTGCAGATGTTAGTTTTTATTCTCTCTTTATGCAATTCATTAACACCTCTATATTGAACAAACGCCTATATTTGCAACACGTTTTTTTCATAGAGATTTAGATTTAAGGTTAGAAGAATTGTGGAAGTCGTGAGACTTCCCTTTTTTTCATCTTAACGTTTACTATACTTCATTATAGGAATGCAAAAACACTGTTTTAAGTGTTACGTTTAAATATTTTGCAGGAGGATGATGCAGGATAAGTAAACCTAAAAAGCCTTCTTCGTGAGAAGAGGCTTTTTTATTTTTTTCATTTTTTGAATAATTGGTTAAAAAACAAAAGAGTAATCCGGCGACGGATTACTCTTTTGTTTTTATGGATAGTATCTATTGATATGGAATTAATCCAATACGATAGGTTTGTATTTCGGAACTAATGCTTTCATGATGATCCAACCCAACAAGTAAGCTACTGCACACACGCAGAAAATAATGAAATATCCGGCCGGTTTACCTTCAAAGCCCATGAATGTCATGGCCGGGTGTACGAATTGCGCTCCCTGTTCCAGCAACTCTTTCGTCATTTCGACTTCTTTACCGTCAACCATCGTTGTTCCGGAAGCATATACGAATAAGTTACCTGCTACTTTCTGAAGAATCATGGAGCCGAAACCACCTGCCATACCACCAATACCAGTGATACTTGCGATAGCTGTTCTTGGGAACATATCACCTACAGTAGAGAAGATATTAGCCGACCAGGACTGGTGAGCAGCGCCACCGATACCGATCAAAATAACCGGGAACCATGGAGAAACCGTGCCTAACGGCTGTGCCAACAATACAACCAATGGGAAGAAGGCGAAAATCAACATCGCTTTCATACGGGCTGCATACGGATTCATACCTGTTTTGTTGATAAAGATAGTAGGCAATTTACCACCGTAGATAGACAACATTGTTACTGCATAAAGCGTAAAAATCAATGCCATACCTAGTGGATCGGAAGTTTTGATACCGAATTGAGTATTCAGGTAAGACGGAGTCCAGAAAAGGAAGAACCACCATACGCCGTCAGTGGTAAACTTACCAAAGATGAAAGCCCATGTCTGCTTGTAGCTGAAGCATTGCCAGAATTTCATTCTCTTTTCATCTTTTTCGTCTGCCATCGGCGCACTACCAGCTTCGCGCTGGTCTTGTTCGATATAGTCAAGCTCTGCCTGGTTAACGTGTTTGCTTTTCGACGGAGCATCGTACATGAATACCCAGAATCCCATCCAGATGAAACCAAGTCCACCAATTACGATAAACGCCATTTCCCAACCGAACATTTTTGCTAGAATAGGAATGGTAAGAGGAGCGATCAATGCACCGATAGAAGCACCGGCGTTGAAGATAGAAGTAGCGTAAGCACGGTCTTTCTTAGGGAAATACTCTGCAGTTACTTTAATTGCAGCGGGGAAGTTACCGGCTTCTCCCAAAGCGAGGATACAGCGGGCAGCAAGGAAGCAGTACATACTGACAGTAGCAATGGTGACTACCACATCTCCTGTGGCACCTGCCAGTTCTGCTGCGCTATGCAGACCTACCTGTGCTTCTGTGATAACGCCACAAACGGCATGAAGACAAGCACCTGCCGACCAGACACCGATGGCCCATAAAAATCCTTTTTTAGTTCCCATCCAATCGACAAAGCGACCGGCAAACAGCATACATATAGCGTATACAATGGAGAAAACAGAAGTAATAGTACCGTAGTGAGATTCGTCCCAGTGGAATTCCGGTTTGATAAATTCGTCCCACGTCAATGAGAGAACCTGACGGTCGAGATAGTTAACTGTAGTAGCAAAAAATAGCATAGCACAGATGGTCCACCTGTAGTTTGTCATCTTTTCGCCTGTTTTTTGAAATGCATTCATGATAATGGATTTAAATAGATTTTGTTTCGTTGACAAAGGTCGGCATTTCGACTGAATTTTATTTGTAAAAATTGGTCAAAATCATGTATTATTCGTTGCATTATATATGGATTTTGTTACATCTTATTATATAATAGGTAACGAAGTGTTTGTTCTTTGGGGGAAGAATATGTAAAATCCGGAAAACTTCACCCCTTTCTCCTGCAAGAGAAAAGAATGAAGTTTTTCGGATCATTGATTATATGTATGAATAGGAATACGCAACGGTTAGCGCATTTCTGTATATTTGATCTTGTCCATGTCTCCATAGTCGAGGTTTTCACCAGCCATACCCCAAATAAACATATAGTTACTTGTTCCGGCAGCAGCATGGATAGACCATTCCGGTGACATGATAGCCTGCTCGTTCTGCATCCATACGATACGTTCTTCTTGAGGTTCGCCCATGAAGTGGCAGATAGCATTGCCCTCCGGTACGTTGAAATAGAAGTATGCTTCCACACGACGGGAGTGAGTGTGTGCCGGCATCGTGTTCCATACGCTACCCGGTTTCAATTCCGTCAATCCCATCTGCAATTGGCAAGGACCTTCTTCAAGTACATTGTTGACAATCAACTGGTTGATAACGCGGTCATTACTTTCTTCCATCTTTCCGGCAGCGAATGAATTAGCTTTCAGGGAGCCTTTGCGTCCGTCAATAGTGATCAATTGAGTTTTGTACTCTTTGTGAGCAGTCGCCGAGTTGATGTAGAACTTGGCAGGATTGCTGGAATCTTTGCTCTTGAAAGTCACTTTCTGCTTGCCTCTACCTACGTACAAGGCATCTTTGAATTTCAGCGTGTATTCTTTACCGTCTACAGTTACAATACCTTCGCCACCGATGTTGATAACACCCAGTTCACGGCGTTCGAGGAAAAATTTAGCTTTCAGCGGATCGATTGTTTCCAGAACCAGTTCTTTGGTTGCAGGTACTGCACCGCCAAAGATCAGACGGTCGTACATCGAATAAGTAAGGTTAATTTCATTCGGAACCATTACTTTTTCCATCAGGAAGCTACTACGCAAGCGGTTTGTATCATACGTTTTCACGTCTTGCGGACTGCAAGCCACTTGCATCTTGTAATTCACCTGGGCAGAAGCAGACATCGCTGCGATACCCAACATCATTGCAATTGCTAATTTTTTCATCATCTTTTCTTTATAGGATTTATATTATTCTTTATTGGTTGATGCATTTTTCGCGTCATTCCGGGTCATGCGGATACGGTTGTAAACAGCCATACCGAGTGCCAGCGCGACAAGGATAGCCGGACCGATAATCTTCAGACTGTAAGTCAAGTGAAAGATACCCCAGCAGAAGAGGCTGGAAGCGAAATCGAGTGCTCCACCTTCGAAACCGGCGGGAATATTCACTGTCGGGTCACCCGTTGCAGCATATACATCTTTGGCAGCCAGCGTGAAGAAACCTGCCAGTCCTGTGACGAAATACAGTCCGACTGTTAAAGCTACCAGACCGATAATGAATGATTTCACTACGTTACCTTTTGTAATAGGCAGAATCATCGGGAATAAGTAGAACATACCTGCCAGAGAAGCCAACGGTAAGAAACGGTTGCCCGGAAGGATAACAGCCAGGAAGATCGTTACAGGGATCAAAAGCAAAGATACCACCAACGTAGTCGGATGACCGATTACCAATGCAGGACTCATACCGATGCTCAAACCGGTGTTATTCTTATATTTTTTAGCGATCAACTCACGGGTAGCGTCAGAAATCGGTTTCAAACCTTCGATGAAAAGGCTGGTGATACGTGGAATCAACTCCATCACCGCACCCATCTTGATTCCTAATCCTAAAATCCCCGGAATACTGTCCAATACTTCTTTCCAACTGGCACAACCCAGTGCTCCGATACCGCAACCGATGACTATACCCAGAAACAACGGTTCACCCATCAATCCGAATTTCTTTTTCATACCTTCAGAATCGATATTCAGTTTGTCGAATCCCGGAATTTTATCAAGTAGTTTGTTGATTACAATAGCAAACGGAACAAAACTTTGGCAGAAAGGCTGTGGAATAGAGATACCCTCCATTTTATCATAGAACTTTTGGAAAGCGGGAGCAGTCATATCCGCCATTACTAGTGTAATGATGTAGCAGATGATTGCAGCGAAAAATCCCCAGAAGATATTGTCGGAAGCAAAATAAACGATCGCTCCGATAAAGGCGAAATGCCAGTAGTTCCAAAGGTCGATGTTGACAGTGCGGGTTGTTTTAGTAAGCAACATCAGCAAATTAACACCCAGACAAACCGGAATAATAAAAGCACCGACAGATGTGTTGTAGGCAACTGCTGCTGCAGAGGGCCATCCCATGTCGAAAATACCCAGTTCCAATCCGTAGATTTCTACCATTTTACTTAGTGCAGGGCCCAGGCTGCTGGTAAGCAACGCTGTGACTACCGATAAACCGACGAAACCGACACCTACCAATAAACCGCTTTTCAGCGCTTTAGAGAATTTAATACCGATACATACTCCTAAGATTGTGAAAATGACCGGCATCATCACTGCCGCTCCAAGACCGATAATGTACTTGAATACTTCTTCCATTCTGTTCTATTTTTTCTCTGTTTTAATGATAAATTACCTGTGTTTCCCCCAGAGGGTATTAGTTGTAAACCGTGCCAAAAGTACGACCTTTTCCGCTTTCTTCCAAAACGAAACTCTTAATTTATCAGATATTGCATAAAAAATGGACATTTTTGACGTTTACGTGCACAAAATTGGTCGTTTCCGTGCACGAAAAACAAAAAATGCACCTACTTGACTAAAAAATCCTATCGGGTTTGGAGGAAAAACACTACTTTCGTAGCGTGAAAGACTTGTATGTTTAATCCTTAAAATAACAAACCATGAGACGAACTCTTTTTTCTAATTTTTTTATATTGGCTCTGCTGATTGCAATGACCGTTCCGGTATCGGCGCAACAGGTAGACGGCAAGTTGCCCTGGTCTGTACGGATGACCGAATCGGAAATGATCCGTTGCCCGGAATCCTGGCAACTCGATTTCCAACCGAAATTGAAGTGGGATTATTGCCACGGACTGGAATTGGGAGCTATGCTTGATGTGTATGATGCTTATGGTGACAAGAAAATTCGTGATTATGCCATTGCGTATGCAGATACAATGGTGCATGGGAACGGCAGCATTACCGCTTACAAATTAACTGATTATAGTCTCGACCGTATCAACTCCGGAAAAATTCTTTTCCGTATCTATGAGCAAACGAAGAATCCTAAATATAAAAAAGCGCTCGATCTGCTTTATAGCCAGTTTGAAGGACAGCCGCGCAATGAAGACGGTGGTTTCTGGCACAAAAAGATTTATCCTCATCAGATGTGGCTGGACGGAATTTACATGGGAGCTCCCTTCTATGCCGAATATGCCTTCCGTAATAATCTTCCGCAGGACTATGCAGATGTTATCAACCAATTTATCACCTGTGCGCGGCATACGTATGACCCTAAGAACGGTCTTTATCGCCATGCGTGTGATGTAAGTCGTACCGAACGTTGGGCAGATCCGGTAACCGGACAGTCGAAACATACTTGGGGACGTGCTATGGGATGGTATGCAATGGCATTGGTAGATGCACTTGAATTTATTCCGCTGCATGAAGCCGGAAGAGATTCCCTGCTGGATATCCTGAATAATGTGGCTGTGCAGGTGAAGAAACTTCAAGACCCGAAGACAGGAGGATGGTATCAGGTAATGGACAGGAGTGGGGACAAGGGAAATTATGTGGAATCTTCCTGCTCTGCTATGTTCGTTTATTCGCTCTTTAAGGCAGTCCGTCTGGGATATATTGATAAATCTTATCTGGATGTAGCGCTGAAAGGTTATAAGGGATTTCTCGATAATTTTATCGAAGTGGACAAAAATGGATTGGTAACCATCACCAAAGCTTGCGCAGTAGCAGGATTGGGAGGAAAAGTGTACCGTTCCGGCGATTATGACTATTATATAAATGAAACTATCCGCAATAACGATCCTAAAGCCGTAGGACCTTTTATTATGGCTAGCTTGGAATATGAACGTTTACAAAAGTAATTTCCGGCGATGAAAAGGACTATTTTTAAAGGAATGATGTGTTTGCTTCTGCTCGGCGTAGGAGTAACATCTGTTTATTCACAGCAACAGCAACGCAAAGACACGTTAGTTGTGGCACGTGACGGGACAGGAGACTATCGTAATATTCAGGAAGCAGTGGAAGCTGTCCGCGCTTTTATGGATTATACGGTAACTATATTTATCAAGAATGGTGTCTATAAAGAAAAACTGGTCATCCCTTCTTGGGTAAAGAATGTTCAACTGGTGGGCGAAAGTGCAGAGAAAACGATTATTACTTATGACGATCATGCCAACATCAATAAGATGGGGACATTTCGTACCTATACAGTAAAAGTAGAGGGAAATGACATTACTTTTAAGGATTTGACGATTGAGAATAATGCGGCTCCATTGGGACAGGCGGTAGCTCTTCATACCGAAGGTGACAGGCTCATGTTTGTCAACTGCCGTTTCCTGGGAAATCAGGATACTATTTATACCGGTTCTGAAAGAACACGGCTCTTATTTACCAATTGTTATATCGAGGGGACTACCGATTTTATTTTTGGTCCCTCAACTGCTCTATTTGAATATTGTGAGCTTCATAGCAAACGCGATTCATATATCACGGCCGCTTCAACCCCACAAAGTGAAGAATTCGGATATGTTTTCAAGAACTGCAAGTTGACAGCTGCTCCGGATGTGAAAAAAGTATATCTGGGTCGTCCGTGGCGTCCTTATGCGGCAACGGTTTTTATTAATTGCGAGTTTGGTAATCACATCCGCCCCGAAGGATGGCACAACTGGAAGAATCCGGAGAACGAAAAAACAGCTCGTTATGCCGAATTTGGAAATACCGGTGCAGGTGCTGACACGACAGGACGTGTAATGTGGGCCAAACAGCTGACAAAGAAGGAAATAACGAAGTATACCCCGGAAAATATCTTTAAAGAAAGTAGTAACTGGTATCCTTATAAATGAGAGAAGCAAGGCGAATGGTTGCCAGCCCGCTTGTGATTATTAGTTTCAACGCTTGAAACACTTTGCTTCAATACGGTGAACACATTGGTTCAACCGAAATAAATCGGTTTACGATAAGCTGCAAGTTAGTATTATAATTATAGATAAATATGAAGACACAAAGACATAAAATGTGGGGGCTGCTGGCCGCAGTTTTCATTCTTTTTTCTGCATTTCGTGCGGACAAACCGGTTATCACTATCTTCATGATAGGCGATTCGACCATGGCTAACAAGAAAATAGATGGAGGAAACCCTGAACGTGGTTGGGGAATGGTGCTTCCCGGATTCTTTTCTGAAGATGTACGGATAGACAATCATGCTGCTAACGGACGCAGTTCCAAGAGCTTTATCAGTGAAGGACGTTGGGAAAAAGTGATTTCCAAAGTGAAAAAAGGAGATTATGTCTTTATTCAGTTCGGTCATAACGATGAGAAAGCAGACTCTACCCGTCACACTGATCCGGGGACAACTTTTGATGAGATTCTTCGCCGCTATGTAAATGAAACCCGTGCCAAGGGTGGAATACCGGTATTGTTTAACTCTATCGTCCGTCGTAACTTTGTGCAACCGAAGGATGACGCCATTGCAAAAGATGTCCGCCGCACGCCGGGGGAAAAGGAACAGCCGAAGGAAGGAGCTGTTTTATTCGATACACATGGTGCTTATCTGGATGCTCCCCGCAATGTGGCAAAAGAATTAGGAGTGATTTTCATTGATATGAATAAAATCACTCATGACCTGGTACAAGGACTTGGACCAGTAGAATCTAAGAAATTATTTGTGTTTGTTGAGCCCAATCAAGTGCCTGCTTTTCCGAAAGGCCGTGAAGACAATACTCACTTGAATGTATACGGAGCGCGAACTATTGCAGGGCTGGCTGTGGATGCCATCGGCAAGGAAATTCCGGAATTGGCGAAATATATCCGTCAATCCGATTATGTAGTGGCTCAAGATGGTAGCGGTGATTTCTTTACCGTGCAGGAAGCGATCGATGCTGTTCCCGATTTTCGCAAAGACATCCGTACCACTATTCTGGTTCGCAAGGGTACTTATAAAGAGAAACTCATCATCCCTGAATCCAAGATTAATATTTCCCTGATTGGAGAAGAAGGTACGATATTGACTTATGACGGTTTCGCAAACAAGAAAAATGTATTCGGTGAGAATATGGGAACTTCCGGTTCATCCAGTTGCTATATCTATGCTCCCGACTTCTATGCGGAAAATATCACTTTTGAGAACTCATCAGGTCCCGTAGGACAGGCAGTTGCCTGCTTTGTATCTGCCGACCGTGTCTATTTTAAGAACTGCCGTTTCCTCGGCTTCCAAGATACTCTCTACACATATGGGAAGCAAAGCCGTCAATATTACGAAGATTGCTATATTGAAGGAACAGTCGATTTTATTTTCGGCTGGTCTACCGCTGTTTTTAATCGCTGTCACATTCATAGCAAACGCGATGGCTATGTCACTGCTCCTTCTACCGATAAAGGGAAAAAGTACGGCTATGTCTTCTACGATTGCCGGTTGACAGCAGAGCCGGAAGCCAAGAAAGTATATCTGTCCCGTCCTTGGCGTCCGTATGCACAGGCTGTATTTATTCGTTGTGAGTTGGGGAAACATATCCTTCCTGTCGGTTGGAATAATTGGGGCAAGAAAGAAAATGAAAAGACAGTCTTTTATGCCGAATACGAAAATCGGGGTGAAGGGGCCAACCCGAAAGCACGTGCTGCTTTCTCCCGACAATTGAAAAATCAGAAAGGATATGAGATAACAACTGTTTTGGCAGGAGAAGATGGTTGGAATCCGGTAGAGAACGGAAACAAACTGATAACGGTAAAGCGCTGATTTGATGAACAGGTAAAGAAACAAATTAGCTGGAAGCAGCAGAACAACAAAGCAGAAGTATAAATAAGTGGACATAAGAACAAAAGAGCGAAAAAACAGAATCCGACAAGATATTTTGTTCTTTTATTCTTATGTCTAAAATTGATGACTTGTTCTATAGAATGGTCCGATTCTGTTAAATAGCCGCTAAAGATTGCATTAAACTACAAGTATTTTTCTATCTTTACGGCACAGAACCGAGTGATATGATGAAGAAAACCTTAATTTCAGTAATCTTTTTGCTAGCTATTGTGTTCTTGACACATGCACAGCAGCACTGTTTTTTCACCCACTATTCTACTGAAGATGGATTATCCCAAAATACGGTGATGAACATCTTGCAGGATCACAAAGACAATCTTTGGTTTGCCACTTGGGATGGCATCAACCGTTTCAACGGTTATACCTTTAAAACATACAAGGCCCGTCAGGGAAACTATATCAGTTTGACCAATAACCGTGTAGATCGTATCTATGAAGACCGTTACGGTTTTCTGTGGCTACTGACCTATGATAATCGTGTCCATCGTTTCGATCCGAAGACGGAGACTTTTGAACAGGTGCCTGCTGCCGGAGAAGAGGGAAGCGCTTTCAATGTACATACCATTGAGGTGATGCCGAATGGAACCGTCTGGCTGCTGACAGAAAATGACGGAGCTATCCGAATCCAGACTCATCCGGATGAGAATAATCGCCTGACATGGGATATTTATTCCAGTAAGACGGAGTTATTTCCCTCTCTACATATACTCAAAGTACATCAAGATAAAGCAGGCAATGACTGGCTGTTGACAGATAACGGTCTCGGCATGATCCGCCCCGAAAAGAAAGAACCGGACTCTTACTTTACGGAGACAAAAGGAAAGTTTGGCGGAATGAACCAAGCTTTTTATGCAGTACAGGAGCGGGATAAGGACATTTGCTTTGCCTCCGATCATGGACGCATCTGGTCTTATCAGAAAGAAAGCGGAGAATTTACGTTGATCGAGCTCCCCACGAAAGGACGGATCACTTCTATTCATCCGGTTGCACCGGACATCTCTGTGATCACTACTGATTCGGATGGTTTCTTTACTTACAACTTGCGGACTAAAACAAATGTGCATTATTCATTCCTGACTTGCAAGGCTTTACCCGCAAAACCGATCCTTTCTGCTTATGTAGACCGTGCTTCGGAAGTGTGGTTTGAGCAGGAAGAACCGGGTGTTGTAGCCCATTTTAATCCTTCGACCGGAGTGGTGACCCGTGAACAGATTCTTATTGAATACAGTAATCCCGAACGTTCCCGTCCGGCCTTCCATATCCATGAAGATGTAAACGGATATCTTTGGGTACATCCTTACGGAGGAGGTTTCTCTTATTTTGATCCTCAAAAAAAGCGGTTGGTTCCTTTCTATAATGAATTGGGTAGCCGTGACTGGCGTTTTTCCAATAAGATTCATTCGGCTTTTTCCGACAAACAAGGTAATTTATGGCTTTGCACCCACTCTAAGGGATTGGAGAAAGTGACTTATCGGAATGTGCCTTTCGCGATGATGACTCCTATGCCGCATGAACATGAATCATTGCATAATGAGGTGCGTGCCCTGTGTGAAGACAAACTGGGTAATCTGTGGGTCGGTTTGAAAGACGGTATGCTTCGTATGTATGATGCCGATAAAACTTATAAAGGATACCTGACCGAAAGCGGCATCGTTTCTACTACTGGTACTCCCATGTTGGGAACTGTTTATTTTGTTATTCAGGATTCGAAAGGAATGATCTGGATTGCAACAAAAGGAGACGGACTTGTCCGTGCCGAGCCGACTTCTTCCAACGGAATGTCTTATAAACTGACCCGTTATCTTCATCGTGAAGAAGATATGTACAGTTTGAGCGATAACAATGTGTATTGTATCTATGAAGATCATTATGGTCGTATCTGGGTAGCTACTTTTGCCGGAGGTATCAATTATATTACGGAGAATGAAGCAGGAAAGACGTTGTTTATCAATCACCGGAACAATCTGAAAGGATATCCGATTGATCCTTGCTACAAAGCGCGTTTCATTACTTCCGATCATAATGGACGTCTGTGGGTAGGCACAACTACGGGAGCTGTTGCTTTTGATGAGAACTTTAAGAAACCGGAGGATGTGCAGTTTTATCATTTCTCCCGTATGCCGAACGATACGCAAAGTTTGAGTAATAATGATGTCCATTGGATTATTTCCACTAAGAAAAAGGAACTTTATCTGGCTACTTTCGGCGGGGGACTCAACAAACTGGTATCTATCAGTAAAGACGGTCATGGAGAGTTCAAATCATATTCCGTACTGGATGGTCTTCCTTCTGACGTCTTGCTTTCTGTCCGCGAAGATAGTAAGGAGAATTTATGGATTAGTACGGAGAATGGGATTTGTAAGTTCATCCCGTCTGAAGAACGTTTTGAAAGTTACGACGAACGTAGTATTACTTTCCCGGTGCGCTTTAGTGAAGCGGCTTCCACATTGACGGCTAAAGGAAGTATGCTTTTCGGTGCCAGTGGCGGAGTCTTTATATTTAATCCCGACTCTATTCGTAAGAGTAGCTATATCCCACCTATCGTATTCTCCAAGCTGATGGTGACTAATGAGGATATTACACCCGGAGATGACTCCTTGCTGAAGGTGGATATTGACGATACCGACCCATTGGTGCTCTCACACAAAGAGAATATTTTCTCCGTTCACTTTGCGGCACTTGATTATACCAATCCGCAGAATATACAGTATGCTTATATTCTCGACGGATTTGAGAAACAGTGGACTTTTGCCGACAAACAGCGTAGTGTGACTTATACGAATCTTCCGAAAGGAGAGTATGTGCTCCGTGTTCGTTCAACGAATAGTGATGGTGTGTGGGTGGATAATGAACGTCTGCTGAACATTGTTATTCTTCCTTCTTTCTGGGAGACGCCGGTAGCTTATGTGCTTTATGTACTTTTTATTCTGATTATTATTTTCGTAGCCGTTTATATCCTGTTTACCATTTATCGGTTGAAGCATGAGGTTTCGGTCGAACAGCAGATTTCGGATATAAAACTACGTTTCTTTACTAATATATCGCATGAGTTGCGTACCCCGCTTACGTTGATAGCAGGTCCGGTGGAGCAGGTCTTGAAGAATGATAAATTGCCGGCTGATGCTCGCGAACAGTTAGTGGTGGTTGAACGGAATACCAATCGGATGCTCCGTCTTGTCAATCAGATTCTGGACTTCCGCAAGATTCAGAATAAGAAGATGAAGATGCAGGTGCAGCGGCTGGATATTGTACCTTTCGTCCGTAAGGTGATGGATAATTTTGAAGCTGTGGCCGAAGAACATCGGATTGATTTCCTGTTCCAGACCGAAAAGGAACATCTTTATCTTTGGGTGGATGCCGATAAGCTGGAAAAGATTGTATTCAATTTGCTTTCCAATGCATTTAAATATACGCCGAATGGTAAGATGATTACAGTGTTTATCCGTGAAGATGAAAATACAGTTTCTATTGGCGTGCAAGATCAGGGTATCGGTATTGCGGAAAATAAAAAGAAGTCACTGTTTGTCCGTTTTGAGAATCTGGTGGATAAGAATCTTTTCAATCAGGCTAGTACGGGTATCGGACTTTCATTGGTGAAAGAGCTGGTAGAAATGCATAAAGCGACTATTTCCGTTGATAGCCATTTGGGAGAAGGGAGTTGCTTCAAAGTAGATTTCCTAAAGGGAAAAGAACATTATGATAAGGAAGCCGAGTTTATTCTGGAAGATGCGGTTGCTCCGGCAAGAATGGGACAAGTAGTGGATATAGCCAATTCTTCCATTCAGTCTGAAACGTTGGTAAGCGATGATTCGGAGAAAATTGAAGATGTGTATGGGGAAGAATTTGCGAAAGAAGAAAACTCCAAAGAATTGATGTTGTTAGTCGAAGATAATCAGGAGTTACGTGAATTCTTGCGCAGTATATTTTCTCCGATGTACCGGGTGGTGGAAGCTGCTGACGGTAAGGAGGGGGCAAGCAAGGCTTTGAAGTACCTGCCGGATATTATCATCAGTGACGTGATGATGCCTGAAAAAGACGGTATTGAAATGACGCGTGAACTGCGTGCGGATATGACGACCAGCCATATACCTATCATCTTGCTTACTGCCAAAACTACGATTGAAAGCAAACTGGAGGGACTGGAATATGGTGCGGACGATTATATAACGAAACCTTTCAGTGCTACCTATTTGCAAGCCCGTGTGGAAAATCTGTTGATGCAGCGTAAGAAACTGCAAAGTTTCTACCGGGATAGTCTGATGCATATCAATATTTCTACCGGCCAGGAGGTAGCGCCTGTGGCTACGGATATGCCGTCTGCTGAAGAAGATGCCTCCGAAACTGTACCTGCAACTCTCGAAATGTCTCCCAACGACCGTAAGTTTATGGATAAATTGGTAGAGTTGATGGAGCAGAACATGGATAATGGAGAACTGGTGGTAGATGATCTGGTTCGGGAACTGGCTGTCAGCCGTTCTGTCTTCTTCAAGAAGCTGAAAACACTTACCGGACTGGCTCCGATTGAATTTATCAAAGAAATGCGTATCAAGCGGGCTACACAATTAATAGAAACCGGAGAATTTAATATGACCCAGATTTCGTATATGGTAGGCATTAATGATCCGCGTTATTTCAGTAAATGCTTTAAAGCACAGGTTGGAATGACGCCTACGGAGTATCGGGATAGAGTAGGGAGATAATAATAGGAAAGGAAAGATATAGAAAGGGGGATGTTCAAAGCTCCCCTTTTATCGAAATCACCCTCGCTACAACTATCTGTGGCAAGGGTGAATTATTGTTTATGAGAGTTTCGATACATTTACCCTCATCTTGGTTATCCGAATTTATTTTTTAGGGTACAGATGATTCACAAGGCTGTTCATATACATTTCCAAGTTTGTATATTCCGGGCTTAATGTATATTTGGCTCCGTCTGAAGGATCATTGGGATTAAGGTTGTGTTTCTTTTCCCATTCATCGGGAATACCATCACCATCTGTATCAACAAGTGCTGTTTCTGATTTATATTCCGGCCATCCTCCTACATCAGACGGTTGGTCAATCATTCCATTCGTGCTTCCGTGAGAACCTTCGTAAGTATAAGTGCCTTTGAGAGTTTCATCTACGATGCGTTGGTCTATGGCGTCACGGCGATATGAAGCACCGGCAAACTCGAGAACATCTTTGTAGGCTTTCTTGGCAGGTTGCAAAGAAGTATGTTCGGCTATGTCAAATGCTTTTTTAGACAGTACTTCCTTTTCTGTGGCAAAGTCTTTTTTGATAACCAGTCCGTAAGAGTTATCCATATTCACTTTATAAAGAGCCTCTTTCTGCTTGTCAGTCAGTTTGGGACAGGTAGGATCCATATAGTTACCTTTGAAATAGAATACACCATGAACACCTGCTTTATTGTTGTTTTTGCCATCATCGGCATACGCTGTAAACAAGCGTTTGAAAGAACCTTTTGTCGCACTGAAAGGTCCCGGTTTATAGTAGTTATTGATAAAGTTGTAGGAACCTCCTTCACCGGCATAAGCACCGTCACTGCCATAATTATAAATCACATTATTGAATAATTCCACTTTTTCATCTTCCGGACGACCCGTATAACGGCTTCCGCAAAGACGGGGTGTGCGGTTAGTGTGATGGGCGAGTAAGTTATGGTGAAAAGTAGCAGGCTGTCCACCCCAGATACCTCCATAACCATGCGCTCCCTTTTCGTGGATAGAATTGGCGAGACTTTCACTGATGATGCACCATTGAAGAGTGAAATTACGGTTATCATAGAATGTGGCACATTCGTCCGTACACCAACTCATGGAGCAGTGGTCTATGATAATGTTTTGGTGCGCTTTTGTACCATTCATTGCGTCGTCACCTTTTTGTTTGATGTCGACTCCCATACGGGAACGGATGAAACGGACGATTACGTTGTCTGCCTGAATAGAGAACGTATAGTTTTTCAGGCAAATGCCATCACCCGGAGCTGTCTGTCCTGCAATGGTCACATCACCATTGCTGAGTTTTAATGCTTTTTGTAGTTCAATAATTCCGCTAACCGCAAAGACAATGGTGCGGGGACCTTTCTTGCTGATAGCCCAGCGAAGTGTCCCTTCCGAACCGTCGTCTGCCAGGGACGTAACAGTGTATACAGCACCTCCGGCACCACCGGTGGTATATTTTCCTGCTCCGTCGGCACCGGGGAAGGCGAGAACTTTAGAACGATCCGGGGTAGGATAGTCCTTTGATGTTTTTTCAACCGAAATGGCAGGTTGCATGGCTTGTCCCACTAGAGGAAAAGCCAATATCAAACTACAGATTGCTAATATATTCTTTTTCATTACTAATTTATCATTTGGGTTCGAATTTACTAAAATTATTCTATAACACTGCCACCTGTCGCACCATTTACCATGATTTCGTGCACCAGACTATTGAGATACATTTCCAGATTAGTGTACTTCCCGTTTTTGTCAATAGTCGTTTCTTTTCCATCAGCAGATTTCTTGGGATTCAAACCATATTCTTCTTCCCAGTAGTCGGGAATACCGTCACCGTCCGTATCTTTCACGTTTGCATTGGTTACAGATTTCAGAACATCGTAGGGATCATTTACTCCTAAGGCTCTGCAGACATCTTTCGGGTCGTTGATATATCCACTTTTGTTTTGTGAGTAGCCGGAAAGACCTTCCCATTTGCTGGCATCTCCCGTGCAACTTGCTTTTCTGTTTTTAACGTCGCTAATTATCAACTCGTCGACTTTATCACGATAGTTGCTGGCTCCTGCATAGCTCATCACACGTTCATAAGCCTCATCCGGCGTATGAGTTCTTACATTTCCTGCCTTAACTATCGGTGAACTTGATTTTATCTGGGTATGTTGGTTCCAAAGCTCCGTAGTTGCACAGTTTTTACCGTCCATTTGGTCAAATACACCTTTTGTCCAGTTATCATTGCTAACAGTCGTATTGCCTACTACTTTATTTCCGTCGATATAAAACTTTCCCCAAGTTTGAAGCCATTTTTTGTAGGCTTCGCCAGAGTAATTTTCCGGATATACATCTGGCTTCGCGATACGGTATGCACGGTCTGCTTTACCGCTTTCATCGGTTCCGGGGCCTGGCTTGTAGTAGTTGTTAACGATATTCACGTGTTGCGCTTCACCACCGTAGCAGCCTTCGCCTCCCCAATTGTAGTAAACATTGTTGCGCATATCCACTCGCTCTCCATCGTTGTTGTTCAGTGCTAATGTAGTATATCGGGGACCAAGGCGTGGAACACGGCTTTCGCAATGGGCTATCAGGTTATGGTGGTAAGAGGCATAGTTTCCTCCCCAGTTACCGCCATATCCGTGAGAAGCGAATTTGCCTGTGGCAGCATTGATCTTTACATCAGTCACACGTAAGGCTTGATAAGCTAAACACCATTGTACGGTAGAATTTTGCATACCATAGACAGAAAGACATTCATCGCTTCCCCAGCTTACTGAACAATGGTCGATGATTACATTTTGTTTGTCACAACCTCCTAATCCGTCGCAGTCTACGTTAGAGTTTCCGGGGCGGAAACGGATGAAACGAATGATGATATTGCTGGAATTAATCGTAAATGGATAATTGGCAATACAGATACCGCCCGGTGATGTCTGTCCGGCAATGGTCAGATCATCTTTCTGGGTTTTTAATTCCGATTTCAAATAGATGGTACCCGACACATCAAATACAATCGTTTTAGGACCGTCTTGTTGCATAGCCCAGCGCAGACTTCCGCTGATACTTCCACTGGCGTCGTCTTCAAGGCTAGTCACATGATAAACTTTTCCCCCGCGTCCTCCGGTGGTATTGCGACCGTGCCCTTCGGCGTATGGGAAAGCAAGAAGTTCTCCATAATCCAGTTGCTTGACATCAGAAGATGTCCCACCTGAATTATTTGTTCCTCCACCTGTATCATCTACAGGATCGTCTGAAGAGCATGAGGTACATAATCCTGCGATGCTGAATGCAATAGCTATATAAAATAGAGATATTTTCTGCTTCATTATCTTTTAACTGTTTAGGGATATAGACGATTTATTTGTTGGGATACAACTTTTCTACCAGACTGTTGAGGTAAACTTCCAGATTGGTATACGTTTTACTTAGAGTATATTTGGCACCGTCGGCTTTACTTTTGGGGTTCAAACCGTTGGCAGTCTCCCATTCATCAGGGATGCCGTCGCCGTCGGTGTCTTTCGGACCGGTTTCCTTTTTATATTCCGGCCAGCCACCTACATCGCTGGCTTTATCAATAAGTCCCTTTTCACTGCCATTACTGCCGTCTGCCGTATAATCTCCGTTGCGAACGTTGGCTATGATGCGTTTATCGACATCATCATATTTTAAGGAAGCACCGGCATACTTTAATACTGATTCATAAGCTTCTTTTGCCGATTGAGTGAATTCGGATGCATCTTCGGAAATGGTAAATTCGTTACTTGACTGAAGTGCTTTTTCTCCTCCATCGGGTAAAGGAACGGCTTCTGTTGCATTGGGGTGTAACCCTTGCCAGTTGTCATTGTTTACAGAAGTAAGCAGAGATTGATATTCGGCTTTCAATTCAGGACATGTGCCGTCAAAATAGTTTCCTTTCAGATAAAAAGTACCCCATATACCTTTGGTGTTTTTATTTGTACCGTCGTCACCGTTAGGTTGGAAGATACGGTTTACAATATTTTTCTTGGTATTGGTAACTGGTCCGGGCTTGTAGTAATTGTTCACGAAATTATAGCTTCCTCCTTCTCCTGCATAGCCGCCATTGGTCGGTCCCCAGTTATAGAAAACATTATTTCGTAAATCGACTTTTTCATTTTCCGGTTTCCCTGTATAGCGGCTACCGCATAGACGTGGTGTACGGCTGCTGTGGTGGGCTAATAAATTGTGGTGGAATGTAGCGGGTGATCCTCCCCATATTCCTCCGTAACCGTGATTACCTTTGGTATGTACCGAACGATTCAAACTTTCGCTGATGATGCACCATTGCATGGTAAAATTAGTGTTATCGTAGAAAGAAGCACATTCATCAGTGCTCCAACTCATCGAACAATGGTCAATGATAATATTTTTATGTTGCTTTCCCCACAATGCATCACCACTGTCGGCTTCTGCTTCTGTTGTAAAGTTGTCCGATCCCATGCGGAAACGCATGAAGCGGATGATTACGTTGTCTGCCTGTACGGATACGGGATGTCCTTTCAGGCAAATACCGTCACCCGGTGCACTCTGGCCGGCAATCGTTACATCTCCGTTGGTTATCTTCAAGGGGCTTTTCAGTTCTATCAATCCACTTACCGCAAATACGATCGTGCGCTTTCCCGTACGATTTAATGCGTAGCGTAGTGTCCCTTGTGTTGTGTTATCTTCAAGCGAAGTTACTGTATACACTTCTCCGCCTGCTCCGCCGGTAGTATAACAACCTGCACCGTAAGCGCCCGGAAAGGCATAATGCGTTTCGGCAGGTGTCTCTTCTTCACCACTTTCGTTCTCATTACCACCGTTACCGGTATTTTGTCCCGGTGTTTCATCAGTGATACTTGGGTCTTCGCTGCTGCAAGCAACCGATAGGTTGATTACACAGAAGCACAATAATCCCATTTTAATAGATTTGAGCATACAAATTATCTTTTAAAAAAATAGAGTTCTTTGTCTCATACATTATATTTGCTGATGATGTGACAAAGAACTCTTTATTAAATCTTATTGGTTTTATTCGCTTACTGTACCGTACTGGCTTACAGTTTTCACTGTATAAATATTGCTTTCGTCAGTGTTGGTCAGTGTAACGGTAGTGTCTGTAGTTTGCCCTGCATAGTTACCATTCATAAAGATGAGGTAACCGGCAGCACCGGATACTGCATCCCATGTCAGAGTGTTTCCCGACAGATTGACATTGGTAGGTGCTGCAAGGGGAGTTTCCATATACTCTTTCGGGTTCCAGCTGTCAATAGTTATTATATTCTCATATGTATATTTAGCAGCTTCGGATGCTGTTAGCACTGAGCTAGTGAAGGAAACGTTTCCGGAGGTGATTGTTTTACTTTCCGCAATCATATTTCCATTCTTGTCGATAGTGTTATATTCAGCATATAGTGTAGGTATTTGTCCACCATATCCCCAGTGTGAATCTATAATATCCATTTTCAACTTGGTGTTGATCCAGACAGTTTTCGTGGTTGTTGCTTGGGAACGTCCGAATGAGAATTTTGTATCATCACCGTTTACCGTACAATCTTTTATAACATATCCGTATTTATCGCTTTCACTGGTACGCGAAGCAGTTATAACGCTACCACCGTCATTGCCTGTATTATAGAATGTACTGTTTTCGATAAGTACATCGCCACTTCCCCAGATATAATCTGTATGACCTTCAATCCATGAGTTATAAACGTATGCACGATGAGGGGTTGTATTGTTCCAATAACGGGTCCACCATGTATCCTGATAGGAGACAAGCAAACAATTATTCAAAGCAAAGCGGTCTTCACGGTTTATCAAGGCTTCTGCCTGTCCATTTTTACCTAAACCACCAGTGTGACGATTTGAGAATGCACCATAAAGATTGATGATTGAAATGTTTTCAGCATAAAAATCTGTGGCTTCAATCAACACTACTGTGTTTTGGTCTTCACTATATCCGGCTTTGCGGGCTGGTGAGTTTTCGTTGAAAATAGAATAAGGCCATGAGGTAGCATTACTTGAATCATCTACACGGTTTACTGCAAACTGGATTTTAACACCATCGCGGCTCTCACCGATTAAATGAACAAATGGTTTATTCTTATTGATTCGGACACATTCATTATAAGTTCCGTTGGCAATGAAGATTTTATAAGGACTGGTCGGTGGGGTAGTGATGGCGTTGATTGCGGCTTGGAGAGTAGTGTAATCACCATTCCCTTTTGAATCAACAATTGCATCGAATACTTTTCCACCACCCGAAATTTCAGATTTGGCAGTAAAGCTTAAAAAGAAGTCTTCGTCGTAAGCTCTTCCCTGCATATCTGTTAATGCTCCGGCAGGAACTTCGAAAGTACATTCTTTGTTTTCCATACCAGAGAAGGTATAACGTACTTTTTCGTAGTTGATGGATACACGCACTACTCCTCCGTTGAAATATATTTCTGTATCCGGAGCCTGACGCATAGCTTTGCTGAAAGTCAGTTCTACATACCCGCTCGGACCTACTACATCACCATCATTGATATTCTGTGAAATCAGAACAGGGATGCTTGTATCTTCTGCATCATCGTTGTCATTACAGGAAGCACCTGTAAGAATCAACAAGAACAGAAGTAAGTATTTACTTATTGTATTGATTGAATTTGTATTCATAATATCTGTTGCTTTTTAGAGAAGATTCTCCGTCAAGTAAATGCAAATTCCAGACTTGACGGAAAACCTTGCAGTTTTATTTAGTTATTTGTTCCAACGTTGGTCACCGACTCTGTATTCTTCAGGAACATCTGCTCCAAAAGTCAAATCTTCACTTGAGCCATTAGGGAATAGCTGATCGGAAGTCAGAGGAAGACTAGTATAGTCTTTTCCCCAGTCGGTAGCACCAAATGCAAAGTCAGAAGCCTTATATAAACCGTTTACGTTTAGAGTTGTAGCTACAGAACTTGGGTTGTAGAAAGGTTTAACTCCACCTTTGGCAAACAGGGTGTTTGATATAGTCATTGTCATATCTTTTGTATCTCTGCAGAAAGCATCACTTGCTGACATATCATAGAATGTGCAATCCTTGATTGTTATTGTACCGGTTTGTCCGGACTTGTGTCTTATGAATTGAGACGCAGAAGCTCCCTTGGCTACAATAACAGAAGTATTGGAAACCGCTAGGTTGAGAGTTGTTAATGTTACCTTGTCAGAAAGAAGTAATCCATAATGATTGGATGTTGCTGCTCTTCCCAATCCTTTGATGATACAGTCATCAATAGTAACAGACATAGCATTACTTGTACTTGCATTCATACGAACGATACCACGGATATTGGTAATTGTACACGAGGTAACTTCTATTTCTTTGATGCAACCTGAAGCACCGTTTTGATAAATAAGGGTTGTATTTCCTTCATCGGTAATATTCAGATTATGGAATTCTACTTTATCACATATTCCGCTGGCACCTACGCCCTTTTTAATAGTCATATTAACCTGTCCGTCTTGACTGTCACCCCAGAAAATAAGGTGAGTCACGCCAGCAGCAATGCTTTCTTTTTCTTGTGCAAATCCTTCTGTTCCGGAAACATTGATTAATACTTTTCCTGAAAGATTATCCCAGTTGGCAAGGGCATCTTCCCATGTCATTTCAGTATAACCTGTCGGTTTACCTTTCTTAGTTGTAAAGGTGATACGAGAACATATAGAGCCGTTTGCGAAAGCATAAGCCGTATATTCCGTACTGGAAGCCAAACCTGTGATTGTTACCTTATGTGCAGCAATATCTGCTGGTGATAATTGGGTTCCTGATTCAGGTACTCCTTCGGTAGAAAGAACACAAGCATATTCATCTACATCCACCGTTTCTTCCCATGAGAATACAGCTGAATTTGCTGTTATATCACTGATGGTAGATTCGATTTCCAAACCAGGGATGGTAACAGTCTGTGAACCACGTGGATTATTTCCATTATAAATAGTAATCGTGTATTCAGTGAACGACTTCAAATTTTCAACCCATGCTTCACCTGCGGCAGCTTCTGTTGACGAAATAACACGTGAAGTTGCTTCTGTGGCACCCGTTTCCATGATTTCGAAATGATCGACTGCTAATCCGGCTTCCCATGACATACGTACTTTTCCTTGACCTTCAGGTAAGTCTTCAGTAGTTGGAATATTCAGGATAGCTTCTTCCTTAACTGAAGCAAAAGTCTTTTTATAATTTACCCAACGAGATTCCTTCTCTCCGGAAATAGACTTGATACGCATATAATAAGTCGTATTTACCGCCAGATTATCCATTGTGTAAGGTGACTGCTTGATCCGGTTGGCAGGATCATTTCCATAAACGATATTTCCATTTTCTTCTGATCCCATTGGAGTTTCGTCAGTCATCTCGTTAGGACTAATCTCGATAATGTAATAGTCGGTATTGGATGTTGAGCTCCAAGTTACTACCGCTCTGGCTACTTTACTGTCTGTTTCTACACTGATTCCGTTTTCATCAGTTCCGAAAGGACGGCTATAGGAAGAGTCAATATCCCAATCACTTTTCTCTGTACACGAAGATACCGCCAAAGAGGCCAGGAGCATGAAAGCTCCCATTCCCAATATATTTTTTATATTCTTCATCATTTTACGATTTTAAGATTTTAAGATTAATCCGAATAACCATAAGAGTTATGTAATTTACCGTTTGAGGTAGAGATGGTTGTAGAAGCTATCGGCAATAAATAACGATTCTTTACAGCCTTGTTCAATCCGCCAGAAATACTAGGCAAGTTTACTTTCAGATTCTTTTGCTCCTTGTCACTGGTTTCAGCTCCGAAGAAGCTCTTGTTTTCATATTCTCCACCTACTTTAGCTCCAAATACGAGAGAAGTCATATCGATATACATCGGATTGTCCGTGCGATATTTATAGTTCACATACTGTGGATATGTACCATTATACACTGCATTTGTATATTCGTTTTTGAACTCGTCTATTTTTTCGCTCAACAGGTTCCAACGGATTAGGTCGAACTTACGAACACCTTCTCCTGCCAGTTCCCATGCATTTTCGTCAACAATTGCATCGAAGAGGTCTTTTCCCATTAGAGCAGTCCATGCAGCATCACGTTTGGTTGCATCGGTGAAAGCACGGTCGTGCACTTCTTTCAGGGCTGCTGTGGCTGTTAATGTACAACCTTCGGCTGTTGCACCCTTACCATAAAGTTCGTTCACAACTTCGGCATACATCAGCAATACTTGCGGATAACGCATTTTCACTACGTTGATACCGGAACAAACTTTCTGATCGCTGGCCAATACAGCTGCGTACCATTCAGAGTTTTCCATCATCTTACGATAATCCCATTTTCCACAATAAAGACCGAAAGGAGCATTTCCTAACATATATTCTTTAAATACTTTGGTGTTTTTGTCTGTAGAAAGTTGTGAAATAGCACAAGTCAGATCGCGGCGGATATCTCCTTCGCCAAACGACAGATAATAAGGAGCAGTCAGTTTCAACTTACCGGATGAGTTACCTTTCGGACCGAATAGGGAACTGGCACCGTTTATACGATATCCGATAGTATATCCCAGCTCACCACTTTTGTTCAGTCCCATTGGAATCTCGAACAGGTTTTCTTGATAAGTCTGATCAAGTTGTCCGATATTTATTAAACGCCAGTATTCTTCTACAGAAGGATTCAGTTTATGTTTTCCTGAACTGACAACAGCTGCCAGATGTTTTTCGGCCAATTCGAATAGTTCTCTACGTTTGGTATCGCTGCAACGTTGAGTAGGATAAGTAGCGTCACTGTTATCTCCGGTGATATATCCGTCTTTAGCTTGTTCGCGGATAGCATATCCGGCACGTGTCATTGCAATATTAGCCAAGAGAGCGTGAGCATAGCCTTTGCTTACATGTTCAGTTGTATAACCGTCTTCACCAGCCCAAGGTAAATATCCGATAGCTTCCTCGAGTTCGATTATCAATTCATCCATGATATCGTCACGGTCTGCCTTTCCAATGTAAACATTAGACAGGTCGCTGTTGGAAGATTCTGTTTTGAAAGGAATATCACCGAACAAGCGGATCAGATCGAAATAAATCATCGCACGCAATGTTATCGCTTCTGCACGGAATCTCATCATGCTGGTACGGGTTGCTCCTGCTTGTTGTATCAGTTGGCTATTGTTTATACCATCTACTACCAGATTCGCATTCTCGATTACTCCGTACATGGCATCCCATACTTTGGAAAGTTGTGACCATCCCGGATTAGCGTTATAGTTCATATTACCACGTTCGCTGGACGTGTTGCTTGCATCCGTACCCAAACCGTCAATCAGTTCACAGTCGGTATTGGTTCCGGCAATGATAGGCAGGAAATTAGAATAAGTCTGGTCTTGCGTCAGGCTGCCGTAAACTTTATTAAGTGCCAATTCTGTATAATAGGCATTATTAAAAGTTGATTCATTATCCAATTCAGACGGTGAGGTCTGATTCAGGAAGTCCGAACAGGAAGACAGGGTAATTAACCCCAGCCCTAGGAATAATGTCTTATATATTTTCATACGATCAATCTGTTTAATGTTTTAATTAGAATGTAACGTTAATACCACCCACAAATGTGCGGCTCTTAGGATAAGCGGCGTAATCTATACCCGGAGTCATCGCATTTTTCTTACTGCTTGTATCGACTTCAGGGTCTGCTCCGCTGTAGTTAGTCCAACAGAACAGGTTATATCCTGTCAGATAGATTCTCACATTCTGCATAAACGCTCTCCTTACAATTGTTTTTGGAAGAGAGTATCCGATAGTAATGTTATTCAAACGCAGGAATGAGGCTTTTTCTACTGCATAATCAGTCAGCTGCATGGTAGTAGCGCTGGCCGGATTGTACATATTGGCGTTAGCGTTTATTTCATTCAGACGTAATCCTGCTGTTGTCATGTCTCCATAGGTATTGAGGACATCTGTAGAACTGGACGACAGGTTCAAACCAGTTTCCGGATCAATCCATGTGTAACGGTTAGACAGTCTGAAATCATTGTTTAAGTTATAACCGGTTCTTGAACCTGAACGGAAAGAAGCTGCCAGTTTTGTTCCATTGACAATTACATTTCCGAGAGAGTAGTTGAAGAATACATTGAAGTCGAAATTACCTACGCGACCATCGAATCCAAAACCACCGGTTGTAGGAGCGATAGTGTTACCCAAACGTTGTTTGAGAGGGTTACCATCTTTATCACATTCCAGTTTCAAACCACCCGGATAGTATTTACCACCGGTGATAGTAGGACTGTTATCTTGCATTCCGTCTTTTAATCCCCATTCGCTACCTGCCCAAACCAGTTCGCCGGTAGGGTTGGTGACAGGATCATATACGGTATAATAACCGTTTGTCTTATATCCCCAAACTTCACCCAAACGTCCGCCTTTCTCTACGCGGAAGTCTTCGTATTTGGCCATTGTACTACCTGACCAGTTACTACTTTGCCAGGGAGAGTCTGTATTCAGTTTATCAATGCGGTTGCGGTTGTAAGCAATGTTGGCATTGAAGTTCAAAGAGAAATTCTTTTTATCAAATAAAACAGCGCTAACAGACAATTCTACACCTTTATTGGATGTCTGTCCGAAGTTCTTGTACTGATAGTTATATCCGGAGAGAGAAGGAATTTCAGTACGCATCAATAAGTCTCTGGTTGTATTCCAGTAAAAGTCGATAGCACCGGAGATACGATTGTTCCAGAATCCATAGTCAATACCGATGTTACGGGTTACTGTTGTTTCCCACTTCAAATCGGGGTTGTATAAGTTCGTTCCATGTTCCAACATGGTAGTGCTTTCTCCGTTGAAGAAAGGATTGCGTGCATCATTACCTCCCAAAGAGTAAGTGGTGGAAAGCAAACCGGAATTGATACGGTTGTTACCGGCAGTACCGAAGCTTAAACGTAGTTTCAAAGCTGACAGCCAGTCTTGAGTGTTACTCATGAAAGCCTCGTCAGAGATACGCCATGCCAAAGCTGCTGACGGGAAAACACCCCAACGATTTCCGGAGCCGAACTTGCTCGAACCGTCTGCACGTACTGTAACAGCAAGCAAGTATTTATCCATCATGGTATAGTTCACACGACCAAAGAATGATAATATGTTTTCTTTTGCAGCAATGGTAGATTGGTTGGCTAAAGCTTTACCCGAACCCATATTTGCTTTCATATCATCGAAATTCATAGTGACAGGGAAAGCTACAGATACATTTTCGATTGACTTCTTTTGATTGCTGCTTACTTCATGTCCGATCAATACATTGAGTTTATCACGACCTTTGAACAGTTTCTTGTTATCATAGGTCAATGTGTTGGCATTACGCCAGCTCATCGTCTTTTCTCTTAATAGGTAGGCTTGTGGCTGACCGTTATATCCATATTTAGAATTAGATACTGCATCTACTCCCCAATACTGTTCTGTATCGTCAAACTTCCATCCATATCCGAATTCGGAACGGAATGTCCAGTTCTTGAATGGTTCCCAGTTTAAACCCACATTGTAGTTCTGGTTGAAAGTATTACGAGTTTTATCTGTTGCAAGCAGACGTTCCAATGGAGATTTCTGTTGTGCCGAACTGTTTTCTTCGTCGTCATCACTGTATTTAAGTGAATCAACCGGACGGAATACGGTAGCATTAGCCACAGTTGAATTGGCAGCATTGGATTCATTGGTATCAGCACCACCACCTAAACCGTCAATGGTAGAGTAACTTAACCGGGCATTAAAGTCCAGTGTCATCCATTTATTCAGTTCTGATTTAATTTTTGCATTTACATTGTCTTTTTTGAAGCCGGAATTAAGCATGATACTTTTTTCTTCATTATGGGCATAGCTGACACTATAAGTCATTTGCTTGGTTCCGCCACTTACATTAATGTTATATTGTTGCTGGTTTCCAGTACGTCCGAACATCTCGTCTTGGTAATCGGTACCATTAATAGAACGCCAGATATCCATATCGGCAAAGTTACCATAATCCAGAGAACCGATTTCACGCTGATAAGCAACGAAATCGTAAGGACTCAAGACTTCAGTCAGTTTGGTTACCTGTTTAAAACCGAAAGAAGCACCGAAGTCTACTTGCGTTTTACCTTCTTTTCCGCTCTTAGTAGTAATGATGATTACACCATTTGCACCACGGGCACCATAAATGGCTGTGGAAGAAGCATCTTTCAATACGTCGATGCTTTGAATTTCCGAGGGGGCGATATCACTAATGCTTGAAACAGGGAAACCGTCTACAATATATAAAGGTGAGTTATCCTGTGATAATGAACCACCACCGCGAACACGGATCTTTATATCTGCATCGGGAGAACCTTCAGTAGTAGTAACACTAACTCCGGCAAGTTTACCGGTAAGGGCTTCAGATGCACTTGCTACTGGTATAGCAGCTAAGTCTTTGGCACTAACAGAGGCTACAGAACCGGTTAAATCTCTTTTATTGACTGTACCGTAACCAATTACTACGACTTCGTCCAAAGCTTTCGAATCGTCGACCATTTGTACATTAATTGTTTTTCTACCTTGAACGGCTACTTCTTGAGTTTTCATACCTATGTATGAAATAACCAATGTTTTTTTGCCATCAACTTTAATAGAAAAATTACCATCTAAATCTGTAATCGTACCATTGGTAGTATTACCTTTTTCTACAACAGAGGCTCCAATAACAGGCTCTCCGCTGGTGTCTTTCACGTTACCTTTTACGGTAATCGTTTGCGCAGATACGCTAAGCGATATTGCTGAAAATAGTATTAGCAATAAAGAGCGCATGTTTTTCACTTTGTTAGACATTCTTTGCATGTTTATTAATTAATGGTTGTTGTTTGATATTTCATAAAAATCCCGATGAGAGTTCATTCATCGCTACAAAAGTATGAGAATGAAGATATAGTGATGTGCAATATTTGTTTTTCACCTCGTATTTTTTGTTTTTTAGTTTGTTGCGAGGTGTAGTTATTAGCTTTGAAGGGTGTTATTTGTGTTCTAAAGACCGGCAAATATACGAATCAGGGATTTCTAAATTGATTTTTTCACCGGTTTTTATCCGGCATTCATCGGAATTTATACCGTAAATCAACAGAAAAGCCTGTGGAAGCATAGGGAAATGATGTATCTTTGAACCATTAATCAATTAATAATAGAGACAATGGAAGAGAAACAAAATTTTCCCCGTGCTACAGGCTTTTCCGGTAAAATACTGATAGCTTCACTTTTTATCCTTTCCGGGATTCTACTGTTTGCCCGTAATATGGGATGGATTACATCAGAAGTATTTGATATAATCGTATCCTGGCATTCACTCCTTATATTATTAGGTATATATGCTATGATTCGCCGCCATTTCATCGGTGGAATCATCCTTTTTCTGGCGGGTGCCTATTTTTTGACAGGAGGACTTTCCTGGTTGCCGGAGAATTCACAGGCAATGGTGTGGCCCCTCGCCCTGATAATAGCAGGCGTTTTATTTATCTTCAAACCCGGCAGAAATAAGAGGGCGCAATGGGCTCGTCAGCATACAATGGAACATCGTCGGCAATGGATGAAGATGCATCAGGGTAGACCCGGCATGAACTTTGAGAGTGAACAACAACAGTCGGAATCAGTAGATGGCTTTTTGCGTTCGGAGAATGTCTGGGGAGCTGCACGCCACGTAGTACTTGATGAGTTGTTTAAAGGAGCCATCATTCGTACCTCTTTCGGGGGGACAACTATTGATCTTCGCCATACCCATATTGCACCGGGAGAAACCTATATTGATTTGGATTGCAGTTGGGGGGGAGTCGAAATTTATGTCCCGTCGGATTGGACAGTCGTGTTCAAATGCAATGCTTTTTTTGGAGGATGTGATGACAAACGCTGGCAAAATGGGAATGTAAACAAGGAGAGCATATTGGTCATTCGTGGAACGCTTTCTTTCGGAGGCTTGGAAGTTAAAGACTAGCGTATGAAAGCACATCCGATAATAGATTATCCATTCCGCTGGGTTCCGATGCTGGTGCTAGCGTTGATTCTGGTTGCAACACAGGTGGCTTTAGTTTGTGGATATACCGGAACCAACTATCTTCCTGCTCTGGTAGATGGAGTCGCAACAATTGGTTGGCTGGCAGCCATAGCCTATTTAGCCTGGTTTGTGGTCGGTCTTGTTTCGTTGTTCCAGACGGATATAATCATGATAATCGTTGGAAGCCTGTTATGGCTGGCGGGTAGTTTTATGATCTGTGATATCATGGTGAGGATTGTAGGCGTATCCTATATTCCTTTTGTGCAGACCATACCTTTCCGGTTATTATTCGGACTACCAACCTTGATTGCCATTACTTTATGGTATCGCCTGATCGTAACTAAGGAAGAAGTACAGAATCAGGAACTGGATAAAGAATTGGCTGCACATCAGCTAACTGTGACCGAACAACAAGGAAAACCACAGACAGAATTAATAAATCGCATTACAGTGAAAGACGGTTCCCGAATTCATCTGGTAAAGGCAGATGAACTGATCTACATACAAGCGTGTGGAGATTATGTGATGCTGATAACTCCTACCGGAGAATATCTGAAAGAACAAACAATGAAGTATTTTGAGACCCATCTGTCTCCTGATACATTTGTGCGTGTACATCGTTCTACGATTGTCAACGTAACACAAATTTCGCGGGTGGAGCTTTTTGGAAAAGAAACTTATCAGTTGTTATTGAAAACTGGCGTGAAACTAAAAGTGAGTCTTTCCGGTTACCGGTTATTAAAAGAGCGGCTGGGGATCTAAAATTGGTTCAATCTTATCATAAAAACTGATTTTTCCCCCATATCGGTCAAAAAATGAATGTCAGAATGAAAAGCTTCCACTACTTTTGTTTCCATCATCTAATAATGTGAATAAGGAAATGAGAAGAATATTAGTTAATGTCTGTCTGCTGGCAATGGTCGTGGGAGGAACGATGTCTTTTTCCTATGACATACCCGAAAAACAGGAGACAGGCGTCCGGGAAGGTCGAGTGATCTCTTTTCCCGGAGCTGAAGGACACGGTAGATACACGACGGGCGGCCGTGGTGGTAAAGTGTATCATGTGACTTCTTTGGAAGACGATGGTTCGCAAGGGACTTTACGATGGGCTTTGAAACAAAATGGACCTAAAACGATTGTTTTTGATGTGGCTGGCACGATTCATCTGAAATCGGAGTTACGAACAGGGAAAGATCATCTCACCATTGCAGGACAGACTTCTCCCGGAGGAATCTGTCTGGCTGATTATGGCTTTTCTATTAATTCTAATAATGTAATTATCCGTTTTCTTCGTTTCCGCCCCGGAGAAGCCAGTGGAAAAGAACCCGATGGATTGGGCGGCTGTGATAAAAAAGATATTATGGTAGACCATTGCTCCGTTAGTTGGAGTGTGGATGAATGTCTTTCCGTTTATGGTATGGAAAACTCCACGGTACAATGGTGTATTGGCTCTGAAGCATTAAGAAAAGCGACTCATGTAAAAGGGGCACACGGATATGGCGGTAATTGGGGAGGCCATAAAGCTTCCTATCATCATAACTTGATCGCTCACTGTGAAAGTCGCGTGCCGCGTCTGGGCCCTCGTCCTTCTACATTAGCTCTTGGCGAATGTGTTGATATTCGGAATAATGTTTTCTACAACTGGGCTGGAAACGGTTGCTATGGCGGAGAAGATCAGCATGTCAATATCGTCAATAACTATTATAAACCGGGACCGGCAACCAAACAGGCCTCCAAACAGGTGCAATATCGTATCGCCAAAGTCGGAGTTTATCCGCAGGCTTATGTTTACGTTGATGGAGAACCCAAAAAGAACTTAGCTTTTCAACCTTACCTGCAGAAATGGGGAACTTTCTATATTGATGGAAATAAGATAGAAGGTAACAACAGAGTGACTGCCGATAACTGGACGGATGGGGTCTATGCCCAGTTGAAGAATGATGAAAAAGTAGACTTCCTCTGGACAGAAGAAGCCAAAGAATCTATCCGTCTGAAAGAACCTCTTGATTTTGGAGTAATCACTACCTATTCGGCTGACAAGGCTTATGAACAGGTAATGAACTATGCGGGTTGTTGTAATTATCGTGATGAAGTAGACAAACGTATCATCTCTGACACCCGGAAAGGAACGGCAACTTTCACAGGAGAAGGAAATAAACCCGGATTTATCAATAGCCCCGAAGATATAGGTGATTCTCCCTGGCCGGAATTGTCAATAGCAGGTCTTTCGGTACCGGTGGATTCAGACGGTGATGGCATACCTGATGAGTGGGAAATAAAAAACGGACTTGATCCGAATAATCCCGCAGATGGAAATACAAAAACGAAAGATCCGAATGGACAATATACGAATCTTGAGGTATATTTGAATAGTTTGGTGCAAAATATAGTCGATGCACAGAACAAATAGGTAATCAGTAATTCTCCGTTCAATGCGGTGAATTTAGATGATATGCCTTTCAGGTGTTTTATGATAACACTTGAAGGGCATATCTTTTTTGTGCATAGCTATACTTGAGGGGCACTTTTTGCCCCAGTCCGTTTTTTCCTCCTTTTCTACTAAATCTTACTCTATCTTCTCTTGTTTAATCTTCAAATTTGCACTGGTGAAAGAACAAAGAATTCACTTTAGCGAAAAACATCTTAATGTATAATGAAAATCTAAACAAATGAGAAACATGAATCTATTATTCCGGAGTATGAATTCTCCTTAAAAAGCCCCCCTGTCCCTTGGGGGAAAAGAACACTATAATGGTTGTTGTATTTTAAAACTGTATAAACTAATATTTATGAGACATCTAACGAAATTTTCAATTTTACTATTTCTCACTTTCTTCTCTTGCTCACAGCAGATAGAGGAGGGATGGGAATCTGGCGAGTTACCTCAAGAGCCCGAAACGCATCCTGTAAGCGTTAGTTTTAGCCGGGCAAGTCTTGAAACCTTTACCGAACAAGGCATAACGGAGATTGGCATTTATGCGTATCTGAAAGATTCTATGGTATACGGAAAGAATCTACCTTTAAACGATGGGAATTTGCAAATAGATCTTCCTCTCGGAGAAAATCTGCAAACTTTCGCTGTAGCGAATGCGGATCATCTGACCGATGTAGACAGCCTCTCTAAAGTGGTAGTGTATCAAGATATCTATGCACAAAAACAGGTGTATATTTCCAATGTTGTAGATCTGACTTCAGACTATTCTGTCAGTAATCTAAGTCTGGAACTGAAACGTTTGGTTGGACAAGCTACATTCCAACCTAGAGAAACTGCAGATGAACTCAATGCTATTACTCGGTTTGACCAGTTGAATGTCACTTTTACGAATGTAGGTGTTGCCTATAAAGTAAAAACCGGAGCATGTGTTCAACAGGATATAACGATTAGTGTGGATCGGGCTGCAGGCTTTAGTGCATCTGTTTATTCATTTCCAACAATCAATGCAGACTTAAGAACGTCGGTAGATGTGGTATATTTGAAAGGCGGAGAAGAAGTAAACCGCACAAATAGTCCGCTTGATACAGGCATTGCCTTTGAACCGTCCAAACATTCTATAGTCTATATGCCTATATTAGAGGAAGCGTATTTACAAAATTCGTGGACTCGTAGTCTGGTCATGAGTAAAACTGATATGTTACCCCAACCATTTACAATAGAAGAATCTGAATTTTAAAACAGGAGTCTTATGAGAAAAAATATAATTTATTCTTTAGTGGGATTGACACTTCTACTGGGTACGTATGCTTGCTCTGATGATGATAAGTATTCGACTTCAGTAGTAAATCAAATCGAATTATTCTTGGATGATGAACCGTGGGCAGTGAATACGGGATTATCAACCAAACCTCTTTTTATATATAAAGATAACGGAGAGTATTTTGCTAATTATACCTCACATTATCGTTTCCAGTTACCTAATGGAAAATATAGGATTCTGTCAACAACACAGACAGATTCGATTCCTTGTCCGAGTAATTTGAATGATATTATTATTCGGCAAGATCTGGCGGCAAAAACGAAGTATGCTATTTCAGCACCTGTGGAATACAGTTCTCCGTTCAATGATCCGTTGAGTATTCGTATGTATAACCGGACAGGAGTGATCCGTCTGAAAGCTACGGATAAAAAAGCGGATAAGAGATATTCTACGGTACGCGCTGTGCTTTCATGTCCGATTTCCGGTTATAAAGTGTCGGATGCCAGATTCATAGAAACACCGATAGAAATAATCCGCGATAAAGCTACCAGCAGTGGTGGTGTGAATTATACAGATGATATGGTGTTGTTTGAGACGCGGACGATAGGAAAAGAGATAGGTATTCGCATTGATTATTTGGATCAGCATAATAATGTGGTGCAGTCGAAAACTATTGATGGTACATTCCCTATATTGCCCGATGACACTACACAGGTGGCTTTTGCTCTTAATAACGCCGACGAACCGATGATTCAGGATTATAAAGTGACGATAGCGTCGGAAGGATGGGATGAAGAAGAAATAAATCCGGAAGCTCCGATGAGAATACCGGATGGATATAGATATGTGAATCCGGAAGAGAATCTGGAACAGATATGCAAAGCGTTGATGGCGGATGTGACTGTAACTGAAGTGAAGCTGTTCTTGAAAGCAGGGGGAGAGTATAAGTTGGGAAGACAGACTGATTTCGGAAAGAGCCTCTATATTGTAGGGCAGAAACCGACAAATGGACAAAAACTGGCCTATATGGAAATGGGTAATATGAGCATATCTACCGGTGATAACAAAATTGATGCTGTTCATTTTGAAAACCTGAGTATAAAAACGACAGACTCGGATTTCTTCAAGTTGAAGAATCAACATTTCCATGTGAAAGAGATTTCGCTGAAAGGATGTGATATTAATGATTTGGGACGCACGATGTGGTATCAGGAAGTAAATGCCAAACTGGCGCAAACTGTTGATAACCTTATTATTGAAGATTGCCGTTTCTTCGGATTAAATTCTGGTAGCAGCGGATTGTTCGGGTTGTCTACTAAACAGGATGCTCCTATTTACAATATTGTGTTCAGAAATTCTACATTCCATGCAAATAATCTGACTAAAGCATTGATAACAGGCCTGAGTTCCATGACCGGTGATTTGAGTATAACCATAGAGAATTGTACATTCATCGGAATGGCACCTGTAGGTATGACATTCTTTGATTTGTCGCCGAAGAATACCAGCAGTTTCACATTGACGGTTAAGAATAATCTGTTCAGTGGCATATCCGGAGAAGGCAGTGGTACTTGGTTTAATTTGAGAAATGTAACAGGCAGAACATTTGCAGACAATTATCATACGCAAGGTTTCGTCATGAATACTTGGGGAGTAAACGATAATGAACTTCCGGCTGAAACAACTTCAATGAGTGCACTCTTTACGGATGTTGAGGGAAGGGATCTGACTATTAAGGACAAGAGTTCGGAAGTATATACCAAAGGAATCGGTGATCCGCATTGGATTAGAAAATAGTTAAAGTATAAACGAATAAATTATATAGGATATGAGATCATTTCTAATCATATTATTGGCAGGATTGCTTGGGGCTTGTAGTTCGGATGACGAAAAGAACGAAGCAGCATTAGCTAATAACTTGGAAGTATCAAAGAATGAGGTGAAACTCACCAATGTAGGAGGTTCTTTTACTATCAATGTGACTGCAACCGGCGATTGGACAGCTAAAGTCACAGAAAGTAATGGTAGCTGGCTGACTCTTTCGAAAGAAAGTGGAAATGGAAACGGCGATCTTCGTTTATTCTTCACTGAAAACACAGATGACGCGAAGCGTGAAAGTAAGATTAAGGTTACTTTGACGAATGTTAATACGACGATTGAACAGGAAATCTCTGTAGAACAACTGGGTACTGATCCGGATATTTTGCTGGATTATTCAAAAGAAGTGATTCCATTTTTAGGAACTACTCTGATTTGTCAGGTTGTATCCAATGTGGCATGGAAAATAGAGATTGACGATCAAACCGACTGGATCAAGGAAGTCGATCAGTCTGCACAGGAGAGCCGTAGTTTTGTGACGGATAATGTTCACTTTGCTATTGCATTGAACGTGGCAGCGGAGAGAAGAGGGAATATCGTATTTAAGACAGTGGGTGATTACATCATGAGTAAGACTGTGGAGATTGTTCAGGAAGGACTCAAAACGACTCTGGAAGTAGAGCAGGATGAATATATTATTCCTTATAAGTGTAAGGCACTAACTATTCCCGTCACTCAAGAATATGCAATAGAATATACGATGACTTCAACCGAACCCTGGATTACTTTGGATAAGGAAGCTTCGACAGAAGATGCAATCGTACTGAAAATACAAGATAATACAGATCGTTTTCCACGCACTTCTTCTGTGACCATAAAGAACAGCGTGTTGGAACAGAAGATAGAGATTTTTCAGTATGGTAAACCTGATACGAGTATTGGTGACGACCCATCGGCCGGACAACTTTTGGCTTTCCCCGGTGCGGAGGGAGGTGGACGTTTTACAACCGGAGGCCGTGGCGGTGAAATCTATCGGGTTACTAATCTGGAAGATTATGGCAAAAATGAAACTCCCATCAAAGGAAGTCTGCGTTATGGAATCGAGAAGTCCGACCAGCCTCGGAATATCATCTTTGATGTTTCGGGTATCATAGAACTGAAGCGTGGATTGTTTTTAGTAGATCATCCCAATGTAAGTATCTTGGGACAGACAGCTCCGGGCGATGGTATCACGTTGAAGAACTATAATTTCTCTTTTAATCTGTCGGCAGACAGCAAAGAAATGAATGCAATTATTCGTTTCTTACGTTGCCGTCCCGGTGACAAATACGAGGATTATGCCGAAGATGCTATTGGAGGAAGATATTTCACGAATGCGATTGTCGATCATGTTACTGCCAGTTGGGGAGTTGATGAAACTCTGTCTTTCTATGGTTGTCAGAATTTTACTGCGCAGTGGTGTATGTCAACAGAGAGCTTGAATAATTCCAATCATGCCAAAGGAGCTCATGGGTATGGAGCGATGTTTAGTGGTGATAATGCTTCTTACCATCATATTCTGATGGCACATCATAGTAGCCGTGCTCCCCGAATTTCTGATATGCCGGAACCCGGAACCCAAGGAGCCGGTGACCATATCGGATATTTTGATGTACGAAACAATGTCTATTATAACTGGAGTGAAGCCGGATTTGGCTGTTATGGTGGAAAATATGGAACGTTCAATATTGTCAACTGCTATTATAAAGCAGGACCGGCTACCGGAACAGGAAGTATGTCGTGGAGAGTTCTGTCAAGTGATCCTACCGCCAGAGCATATATCGAGGGCAACCATGTGACTGCCAGTGCAGAAGTTACGGCAGATAACTGGACGAATGGAATCTGGAGTCAATTTTGGCGCGATTTGCATCCTACAGAAGAAGAAATGCATGCAATGAGAATGGCGGAACCGCAGCCATTTAGTAAGGTGACCAGCCATACACCCGAGCAAGCCTATGAAAAGGTATTGCAATATGCCGGCGCCTCTTTGCGCAGAGATATTATTGATCAACGTATCGTGAAAGAGGTCAGAGGAGGTACTTCTACATGGACTGGTTCGAAGGATGAAAAACCGCGTCCTGGAATTATTGATACGGTAGGAGATACAGAAGGATATCCTGAAGTTAAATCGTTGAAAGCCTGGCCTGATACGGATGGCGATGGAATTCCTGATATTTGGGAAGAAGCTTACGGACTTGATCCGAATAATCCGGATGATGCTGCACAGATAAGTACGTCAGTAGATCCCAACGGGCGTTATTCCAATCTCGAAGTTTATTTTCATAACCTGGTTCAGCATATTGTTTACAATCAGAATCTGGGCGGTCAGGTTATCGAGAAGAAATAGTAAACCGTATATTTTGTAACAAAAAACTTTAGTATAATGAATAAACTAATTATAAGTATATTCACCCTGTTATTGGTGGCGGTCAGTGGTTTTGCACAGACCGTAACCGGTACGGTGACAGATAACTACGGGCCGGTAATAGGTGCCGCAGTAATGGTGCAAGGCACAAAAATAGGTACTACTACCGATATGGACGGAAACTTTACACTGACCAATGTTCCTGATGTGAATAAAGCTGTGTTGACTATCCGTTATGTCGGAATGAATGAAGTGAAAGAACCGTTGAAAGGACGTACTTCCGGAATTCATATTCAGATGACGGAAGCCGTCGGACAATTGGATGATGTGGTCGTAATCGGTTATGGTACACAGAAAAGAGGAAATCTGACTGGTTCGGTATCGAGTGTATCGGGCAAGGTTCTCGAAAAAGTACCGACTGCTTCCGTTGCAGAGGCTATTGTCGGTAAAATGCCGGGTGTGCAGGTGACAGCAGTGGATGGTTCACCGGATGCGGAAATTAAAATATTGGTGCGTGGTGGAGGTTCGATCACGCAGGACAACAGTCCGCTGATTTTGGTAGACGGATTTGAAGTGGGAAGTTTAAATGATATTCCACCGACAGATGTAGAGTCCATCGATGTCTTGAAAGATGCTGCTTCTACGGCAGTTTATGGAGCTCGCGGTGCTAATGGTGTCATTCTGGTGACTACCAAACAAGCAAAGGAAGGACGCGTATCTATCAATTTGAATACTTACTTGCAGACAAGCACATTATCAAACAAGCTGGACGTGATGGATCCCTACGAATATGTTTTGATGCAATATGAGAATGCCCGTCAAAAGAATTCCATACCCGACGATTTCTTTAATAAGTATGGACAAGCATATGAATTCTATATTTATCAGGGAGATAAAGGAACGGACTGGCAGGATGAAATTTTTGGAACGAATCCGGTATCTAAATATGTAGACCTTAGTATCAATGGCGGTACAGAGAAAACGAAGTATAAAGTGGCATTTATCCATCAAGACCGTCCTAGTGTGATGGTGGGGAACGGGTTGAAACAGAACAACCTGAATGTGAGTCTGAATACCAAACTCTTTAAATTCCTGACTTTTGAATACCGCACCCGTTTGTTGCATAAAGAAGTGGACGGTTCCGGTACGGATGGGGTGAGTCTTTTGGATGCACTCCGTCAGGCACCTACTGAAGGATTGGATGAATATATGAAATTGCCGGAAGATGATACTTATTATGACCCTGATTTATTGGATGAGATAACCCGCTTTAACCCGAAAGAAGAATCTGAAAAGAATTATAAGAAAAGAATTAATAAGTCTCTCAATACGATAGGTGCTCTGACTTGGAATATAATGAAAGGCATGACTTTCCGTACGGAATTCGGCTTTGAAAATAATACAGAGGAGTCTCGACGTTTTTGGGGCACTGATACATCTAACGCCAAGAATAATAATAACCAGCCAATGGCTGAGTGGAGTATGTCTCAAGGTTCCAAATGGCAATTATCCAATGTGTTTAACTACAACTTTATGTTGGATGATACGCATGATATCCAATTGATGGTCGGACAAGAAATGAAGAGTTCCCAATCCAGCCGTAAGACCTATACTACCCGCTATTTTCCGGTGAATACAACTGCGGAAAAAGCATTTGATAACCTGTCTTTGGGTACTCCTTACGAAAATAAGTCTTCTGCCGGTTCGCCCACACGCATTTCTTCTTTTTTCGGTCGTGCTTACTATGGATATAAGGATAAGTATCTCGCTACCGTGACCTTGCGTGCCGATGGTTCATCGAAGTTTGCTTCAGGCAATCGTTGGGGATTTTTCCCGGCAGCGGCTGTTGCATGGCGTATGTCTAATGAGGACTTTTTGAAAGAGAGTGAAGTGGTGTCGAATCTTAAATTGAGAGTAAGTTATGGTGCTTCTGGAAATGACCGTATCTCTTCCGATATTTATCAGAAATTGTATGGTATCAGCAGCAGCCGGCCTGCGGGTTGGGAAGAAACGAGCCGGTACTATTATCAATTTTATAACACGAAAGAACTGTATAATCCCCATGTAAAATGGGAGACTACCATTACCCGTAACCTTGCCGTTGACTTCGGCTTTTTCAGAGAACGGTTAAGCGGATCATTGGAATTCTATTGGAACACGGTGAAAGACTTACTGCTTTCTTCTACTATTCCCGGCTATACAGGCTACACGCATCTTATGGAGAATGTGGGGCAGACTTCAAACCGAGGGGTTGAGTTGTCTCTGACCGGTTATATCATCGACCGTCCGGACTTTACATTGAACGCGACGTTTAATATCGGTCGTAATAAAAACAAGATCGACAAGCTCGCAAGTGGTGAAAAGGAAATGGTGCTTTCTTCTGGCTGGGCAGGCTCTCAACTATTGAATTCAGATGATTATCGTGCCTACGTAGGAGGTACTACCGGTTTGATCTATGGATTTGTGAATGACGGTTTCTATACAGTGGATGATTTCAAGCCATTTGATTCAAAATCCAGAACATGGACATTGAAAGACGGAGTCGTAAACTCCAGCCCGTTGTCCGGTGACCCGCGTCCGGGTAATGCCAAATTTAAAAAACTCACTCCGGTGGATGAAAATAGTGCCAACCCGTATACGTTGACGGATGACGACCGTACTGTGATCGGTAATACTACTCCGAAGTTTTCGGGAGGATTTGGATTAAATGCAACTTTTAAAGGTTTTGATGTAAGTGCATTCTTTAATTTCATGTATGATTTCGATGTGTTCAATGCTAATAAAGTAATGATGACTACATGGGCAAGCAATAATTACAACAATTTCAGTATGGATATTTCTGCTGCGAAGCGTTGGCGTAATTTTGACGATATGGGTAATGAAATTCGTTACAGTCCGGAAATTCTTGCAGAGTTTAATAAGAATGCGACGATGTGGAATCCGACTTCTATCGGACGTCCCATTGCAATGTCATATGCAGTGGAAGACGGTTCTTTCCTGCGTCTCAATACGGCTACTATCGGCTATACACTGCCACGTGTATGGACCAATCAAGTGGGTTTGAGCAGAGTACGTTTCTATGCGTCAGGTTACAACCTCTTTACGATTACCGGATATAGCGGTTATGATCCGGAGGTAGATATTGCTACCGGATTAACGCCGAATATCGATAATAACAGATATCCGAGAAGCCGCACATACACGTTCGGTGTGCAATTGACCTTTTAATAAACTAACTAAAATGAAAGAACAATGAATAAGAAGTTATTATATTCAACCATAGCCTGCGCGATGCTCTCTTTCACATCTTGTAATGACTTTCTGGATGTGGAGCCTCCTTCAGGATTTACCCCCGGATACGTTTTTACTTCAGAAGAGGAAGCCAAAGCCTTGATGACTAAAATGTATTCTGCAATGACAGAAGACGGTATGTATGGCAGTACGCTTGCCAACAGCCTGAATACGAATACGGATGTAGAAATGTCTTCCTTTAAGAATAATACCGTAGCGGCCACCGGTGCGGATATCGGTTGTTTCGATTCCAAACCCTACTGGAATACGTTGAATAGTACATGGAACAATATGTATTCCGTGATCAATTATGCGAACGACTTCCTGCATGAAATGGAAAATTCCTCTTTGTTCTCCTTACAGATAAAAGAGGAGGGACCGACTGAAATTCAACAGATGTACGGAGAGGTGAAAACACTTCGTGCGATGCTTTATCTGGATTTGATTCGTACATGGGGAGATGTCGTCTTTGTGACCGAACCTTCGAAATCCACAGATGATTTCTTTTCAGTCGGTGTGACGGAACGGAACAAGATACTGGAATACCTGATTGACGAGTTGATTGATGTAGAGCCGATGATGAAATATGCCGCCGATCTGGATTACGGGGTAGAGCGTGCTTCCCGCGAATATTGCCAGGCACTTATCGGACAACTGGCTTTGTATCGTGGAGGATGGTCTTTACGTCCCGATAAAGAGAATCCGGACAACGTGGGATATATGGAACGTGGTGACAATTTCGAGCATTATTATGATATCGCTATCACCTATCTGGGTAAAGTAATCAAGGAAAACAAGCATGATTTGAAACAGAGTTACGAAGAACTTTGGTACAATGAATGCAATTGGACGACGGCGAATAATGACGATGTGATTTTTGCTATCCCTATGCTGAAAAGTGTGACCAGCCGTTACGGGTATAATGTAGGTGTAACGATTGCCGGTGACAAGCACGAGTATGGAAGTGCCAGCAACTATCTGCATTATTGTGGTACGTATATGTTTACATTTGATGGGGATGATTTGCGTCGTGACGTTACGTGTGCTCCTTACAAATACGATAAGAACCTGAATCAGGAGATGGATATGGGAATCGCCGGCATGGGAGTAGGTAAATGGTCGAAACTTAAAATGAAGTCTCCGTTAGGCTCTTCCAGTGGTGCGGGAACGGGTATCAATAGCATACGCATGAGGTTTGCAGATGTGTTGTTGATGTATGCTGAAGCGGTGAACGAGCGGTTCGGACCGCGTGATGATGCAAAGGAAGCGATGAAGAGGGTAAGGCGGCGTGCGTTTGATCCTTCTTTGTGGGCTTCGAAAGTAGAATCTTACGTAGAAAGTCTGAATACAGAAGACGATTTCTTCAAAGCAATCATGGACGAACGAAAATGGGAATTTGGGGGTGAAAGTATCCGTAAATATGACTTGGCCCGTTGGAATAAGTACAGTGAGGTGATCTATAATCTCTATTTTGAAATGATTAATTGGGGGTTGGTTGCCAATGGTACCTATATACCGGGTATTGAGAAAGTACCTGAAAATATTTATTATAAGTCAGTCCCTGATCCGGAACATCCGGACAGAACCATTCTGGATATAGTCGGCATTGAGAAAGAAGAATTCGGAACGGGTAAACCTGCCGGTTATCAAACGTTGGCATACGCTATTGGATGGAGAGTCCTGAACTCGGAAACGCAGCAATTTGAGACCTTGAAAGAGATTTCCTGGAGTTTCAGAGGATTTATCAATCTGAATAACGACAAGAGTGTGAAACCTTCTGATCCGTTGAGATATTTGTGTCCTTATCCTTCACAAGTAATTACAGACCATAGAGGGGCTATTCAAAACTATTATGGATATTAACCAGTAAAAATGAATGTTATGATGAAGTTACTATATAGATTGACAACAGTCTTATTGCCTGCTTTGTTGTGGGGAGCGCTTTTCACAAGTTGCCAAGACGACCAATATAACAAAATAGACGATCTGTTTCAGCCCAGATTCGTATTGGAGAAACCGGAGGTGAAGAGTAATTCTATTACTTTGGTGTGGTATAAAGTAAATGATGCATCATCCTATACGGTAGAGTTGCATCAGGATACGTATTACAAAAGTTTGTTTATGTCGGTAGATACAACTGAACCATTTGTCTTTCTGGACGATATCCCTTATGGAACAACGTTCTATATTCGTGTGCGTTCGAATGCGGCAAATGCAGTCAATAATTCTCAATGGACTTATACGAATGCTTCTACAGAGGCCAGACCGGAATATGCGAAGTTATTGGAAGACGTATCAAAAACAGAGATAACAGAAAACTCTGCTATCATTCGTTGGAAAGTAGATGTACAGAATCCGGTGGACAGTATCAGCGTGATGCCGATGATGGACAAAACTTTAGCGAATGTATCCCGTTATCTGACTGAAGAGGAAAAAGCACAGGGACGTGCCGAAGTGACCGGTCTGGATAAGAATACACTGTATGCGGTTAATATTTACGATACAAGTAAGCCGAGGAAGTATGACAAACCTTATAATCAGGCTACTTTCCGTACAGCGGGACCGGCTGCCGAATCTATTACGGTAGGTTGGGATGATGATTTGACGAAACTTCTGACTGATAATAATGATAATGCGGAGATTCCGGAGGGTACCGAATATTTCTTGCCGGCTGGCTCTTCTTATCGTTTGAGTCCATTTGCAATAAAGAAAGGTTTCCGTCTGGTCGGTAGCACGGAAGGCATTAAGCCTATTGTCACTATGGAATCTTCATGGAATGTGGTTGCCGGATCTTATATTTCCGGTATAGAGTTTGTAAATGTTGAATTCCGGCAGGAGATATTGAACAGTTATTTCTTTAATAGTGGTAATGCATACACGCTGGAGAATATCAGTTTCGTTAATTGCGACTTCTATGGATTCGGACGTGGATTCTGGCGTCATCAGGGAGCTAACAATAAACATCTGATGAACTTCGAAATGGAAGGCTGCAAGTTTGAACAATGCGGTTGGCAGACAGGTGCATACGGTACGTTCCATCTTGGATCGACAGACAAGGAAGGTAACTCTTATGATCATCTGGAAAGAGTTATTTTCAGAAACTGCACATTCAGTAGAGATAACAACAGTACAGACGGCTGGGGCTGGGGTAACATCTTCTATGCTCCCAATCTGGACAAACCTATTCATCTGGAATATAAAAATGTAACCTTCTACAGCTTCTGTCGCAATCAGCGTATGATTAATATACAGTCTGCTGTTGGTTCGGAATTGGTGTTGGAAGGAGTAGTCTTGGCTTCACCGTGTGGTGAAATTTATTCAATCGGTGCCAATACTACCACTAGCTTCTCTAACAATTATACAACGAAAGATTATGCGTTGGGTGGTAGTAAGATCAATGCAACCGATTTGGATATGACTGCTGCCGAACTGTTTGTTGACCCGGAAAAGGGCGATCTGACAATCAAGGATTCGAATTCTCCGATTGTCACTAATCGTTCCGGTGATACTCGTTGGATTCCATAACCGGATCATTGTCAGGACCATACTGGTTATGAACAGGTAATCGTTTTTCTGAAAACAAATGGCCCTTGGGAAAAGAAACCGGGGGCTGTTTTTTTCCTCTATATAAAATTTACATAATTGAAGTATGAAGAAGATACAATGCATTTTACAGGGAGTCATCTTGCTGTTCTCCTTGTGTTCCCCAGTCTGGGGTGCTGATGGGAGGGGGCTTATAGATAGGAATCATTCCGGTGAAAGTAATTCTCCTTTTCAGGCTGTAGTGGCAAGAGATGGCAGTGGTGATTACAGAACGGTGCAAGAGGCTATTGATGTCGCACCCGAAAATTCAAAGACGCCTTGGTGTATATTTGTGAAGAATGGGTCTTATCGAGAGTACCTATTTATACCAAAGACAAAAACATTCATCCATTTGATAGGACAGGACAAAGATAAAACCATCATTCACCACAGTCTGAATGTGGGTGGCAAACCTGAGGCTACTTCGACAGATACGGACTATTGGAGGCATTCTGTTCATAATCCGGAATCGGATGTCTATAAATACGATGGCAGTGTAGTGAAGATTGAAGCGCCTGATTTCTATTCGGAAAACATCTCTTATGTTAACGATTGGGGAGTGGATAGCCAGAAAGGGCCGCAAGCTTTGGCAATGAGCAGTCAGGCGGATCGTATCGCATTTAATAATTGTAACTTCCGTTCTTTTCAGGATACATGGATGACTACAGGCAATGATACTGCACGACATTACGTCAAAGATTGTTGGATTGAAGGAGCGGTAGATTATTTCTATGGCGGAGGAAATGTACTGGCGGAAAATTGTACTTTCTATAATACTCGTAGCGGTGCTATTATTGTAGCTCCTTGTCATAAGGATGCGAAATGGGGGTATGTTTTCAGAGACTGTACGATAGATGGTAACGAAGCGGCGGCTAATGTTAAGAAGTGGGGGGTGAAACTGGGACGTCCGTGGCATAATTCGCCAAAGACGGTTTATATTCACACTACTATGAATATTCCTATTTCTCCTGAAGGTTGGGCAAATATGGGTGCGATCCCTGCTTTGTTTGCCGAATATGACAGTCGGGATGCCGCGGGTAATGTCCTGCAACTGGATCAGCGTAAGACGGAATATGAGGGACGTGGTGAGAATGCTCCGAAAGGAACCTGTCGTGCGGTGATTACGGCAGAAGAGGCTGCTACTTATACTTATGAGAATATAATTCCCGGAACAGATCAGTGGAATCCCCGCAGGATGATGGAAAAACTTCCTGCTCCGGAGGGGCTTAAAAGAAAGGACCGGAGACTGGAGTGGAAAAGTGTGAAGGATGCGACGGGGTATATTGTTTTCAGTGGAGACAGGGTAGTAGGTATGACACGTGGAATGTATCTGACTCTTCCTGAATATCCGGTGATGATATTGCAGGTTTGTGCCGTGAATCAGTATGGTTCTTTGGGAAATAAGGCGATTCTTTCCCGTTGAAAATAAATAGTATATTTCAATAGGTTTTGATACATAATAAAGATAAGTATGAATAGATTTTTGAAAAAGGATTTCAGAGTAATGCTGATGGGACTCTTGTTATTGGCATCTTGTCAGGCATATTCAAACTCGGAGGATCAAACGATAGAAATGGAAGATTTATATAAAGATCTTCCTTTCTCCATGCCTAAAGTGGAACGTCCCGTTTTCCCCGATTATCAGGTGAGTATCTGTGATTTTGGAGCAAAAAGCAATGGTGTGACGCTGAATACAGAGGCTATTAACAAGGCTATCAAAGCGGTTCACGACAAAGGCGGGGGCAAAGTGATCATTCCGGAAGGCTTATGGCTGACAGGTCCCATTGTTTTGCAGAGTAACGTCAATTTGCACGCTGAAAAGAATGCTTTGATTGTATTCAGTAGTGATACTTCTTTATATCCAATCGTCACGACTTCGTTTGAAGGATTGGATACGCGACGTTGCCAGTCGCCTATCTCGGCAATAAATGCGGAAAACATAGCCATCACCGGCTACGGTGTTTTCGATGGGGCGGGAGACCGGTGGCGTCCCGTCAAAAAGGATAAGATGACGGATAGACAATGGAAAAAGTTGCTTCAATCCGGCGGTAAGGTAGATGAAAGCGGCAAGGTGTGGTATCCTGATGAAGGTGCTTTAAAGGCTTCCGTGCTTATGGCAGACTGGGGAAATAAGCGTCCGGACATGGATATAAAAGAATGGGAAAAAATGAAAAGCTGGTTGCGTCCTGTTCTGCTAAGCATTGTGAAGAGCAGAAAGGTGCTTCTGGAAGGCGTGACTTTTAAAAATTCTCCGAATTGGTGCCTTCATCCTTTGTCTTGCGAATCCCTGACGTTGAATGATGTAAAGGTGTTCAATCCGTGGTACTCGCAGAATGGGGATGCGCTCGATGTGGAATCCTGCAAGAATGTACTGATAACGAACTGTTTCTTCGACGCGGGTGACGATGCAATCTGTCTGAAATCGGGAAAGGATAAAGACGGGCGCAGGCGTGGAGAGCCTTGCGAGAATGTGATTGTGAAAAACAATACCGTGTTGCACGGTCATGGCGGATTCGTCATTGGTAGCGAAATGTCCGGCGGCGTGAAGAATGTGTATGTATCCGAATGTTCGTTTATCGGTACGGATGTAGGGCTGCGGTTCAAGAGTGTCCGCGGTCGTGGCGGTGTTGTGGAGAATATCTATATCAACCATATCAATATGATAGACATTCCGAATGATGCCTTGATTGCCGACTTGTATTATGCCACCAAAGGTGCTCCGGGCGGGCCTGTGCCGGATGTTACCGAAGAAACTCCGGCATTCAGGAACATACATATCTCGGACGTGTTCTGCAAGGGAGCCGGACGGGCGGTGTATCTGAACGGACTTCCCGAAATGCCGATTGAGAACATTTCCATAAAGAATATGGTGGTAACGGGCGCGAAGCAAGGTATCGTAATTAATAAAGTTGCAAAGATTAGCATAGAGAATGTGGATATAGAAACTCCCGATGATTCGATGATACAGATAGAAAATACAACCGATATAACCATCAATGGAAAAGAATTGGGAACGATTTCAGAGAAGCGGTTGCTTACAAAGAATTAATAGAGTTCAAATTAAGGGTTGGATAACAGCTTGTTCAACCCTCTAATGTCTATTTTTGAGAACAAATGTCACAAAAGATATTCTTTAGAAAAATATCAGAATCTATATATTCTATCTAACATCAATGCTATGATACCACTGAATACTGATTATTTGTAGATTCTAATAAAATGAACTTGATTACTAGTAATACCAAAATATCATAGTAATGATGAAAATTCAATTATCCATATTATTTAGTTTCTTTTTAGTAAGTTGTGTACCAACTAATGAACGTGCAGAAATACTTCAATATAAGGAAATAGACAAGTTTGTAAGCAAGTATTCGAATACATCGTTAGAAAAAGAAATTACAAACTTTATCATTCAAAACATATCTTCGCAGTATTCTCTTGTTGATGATGTGAAAATTCAAAATGCATATATAAATAGTTCCTTAAAATCCAATATTATAGATTATTCTAAATTCCAATATTCTTATAACAGGAATAGAAAAAAAGGTCGTGATATTATATATGATATAGATATTTTGCAAGCGGATTCTCTGATTATATCATTGAATGAATCATTATTAGCTTGGAATAAAGTACCTTGGTCTAAATTATATTCTCAGGAACAATTTTATAATTTTGTATTACCATATCGCATTTATAATGAACCCTTAGAGTATATATGGAAGAAAGAGTGCTTTCATAAATATTCTAAGTATATTCTTTATAGTGAAGATCCTATAGAAGTTGCAAAGAAAATTGGACAAGATTTAAATTTTGAGGTTCGTGCGACTTTTTTTAAAAAGGCAAATAAGAGTTATTCGTCAATGAGAAATGATTTAAGCGGGAAATGTGATGATGCAGTATTATTACAAGTTATGATTTTGAGGGCATTAGGAATACCGTCTGCTGTAGATGTTGTCCCTATATGGGGAAGTAATAATATGGGGCACCAAATGGCTGTTGTAATTACTCCCTCTAATAGTTTTGTAAATTTGGAGACGTTGGTGAAAGGAAAGTTGTATGATAACAAATGGGCAGGAAATAAAGTGGCCAAAGTTTACCGTCATTCTTTTGAAACAGTTAAGGATGATGTCTTATTTAAATATCGTCAGGAAGAAGTGATTCCAGGGGAATTTGCTAATTTAAATAAGATAGATGTTACTGAAGATTACGATTTGGATGTAACTGATTTTACAATAAGTTATGATCACAGACTATCAAAAATTGTATATTTATCTCTTTTTTCTCGTCAAGGTTGGATTCCCATTGCATATACTGCAGCCGGAAAAAATAAAGCTACTTTTAGAAATGTAGGCTTAGGAAGTATCAATGGTATTAATCAGTTTAGAGGTGAAAATGTAGGATATGGAATTTTGTATTTACCTTCTTTTTATACAATGGATGGATTAGTGTCTTTGGGCAATCCTTTTATTTTGTCTACACATGGAAAAAGAGAAATTAATATAGATAAGAATAAGACTCAAACGATGGTATTAACACGAAAGAATCCATTGACAGAGCGAATAAAGGAGTTTGCACAATTAATGAAAGGCGGGGTGTTTGAAGGAGCGAATAGAAGAGACTTTTCGGATGCAGAAGAATTATATGTTATCAGTGGGGATAGTTTGGAAAGCCATTCAACAAAAATTATAATCAATAATAAACAAAAATTTAAATATCTTCGATATAAGAAAAAAGGTAGGAATTTAAGTTTGGCTGAATTATGTTTTTATAATGAAAAGGGTGAGAGAATTAATGGGAATATTATATCCAGTGACTTTCTCAAGGATGCTTCTTTAAATCGTCTATTTGATGATAAAGTGCTGACATATATTACTATACCTGCTGTTATTGATGCTTGGATAGGACTCGAACTTGAAAAACCTGTAACTGTAAAAGCGATAGAGTACTGTCCAAGAACTGATGATAATAATATAGTTCCTGGTGAGAAATATGAGTTGTTATATTGGGATAATCGTTGGGTTGGTATGGGAAAACAGATAGCAAAGGAATATTGGTTGGTATATAAAAATGTTCCAAGAAATGGGTTGTATTGGCTGCGTAATATAAGTAAAGGAAGAGAAGAACGTCCTTTTACATATGAAAATGAGAAACAAATATGGTGGTAGAATTTACTTAACATAAAAAATAATAGAATGAAGACAAAAATGCTGTTATTATTGATTCTCTTTATTGAGGGAATTACTCATACATCTTATATGTATGCGAGCTCACAGATTCCGAGAATTAATCAGATTTCATCTGTTCAAAGAGAAATTTATATGAGAAATTCATATGGATTAACGATTTGGCAAGCGAAAGAGTATACTAATGCTTTAAATTTTAAAAAGGATAAAATACTATTCTTACAAAGTAAACAGATTTCTGCGGAACGTTATATTGCTGAATATGAATCAATATATGATGAATTTAAGAGTCAGGTTTCTAAAATATTTTTTTCTTCACAGTTTGAAATGTGGAGAAAAATAATTGCTGATAATTGTGAAATTTATAGAATACTTAGTGAGGATTGGCTTGTTCCAATTGACAAAGTCTTAAAAGTATCAGAAATTGAAACTGGATATTATCAAAAACGTTATGATATGTCGTTGAGCAATATGGATGAATTAGGGAAAAAGAAAGAAAAAGCTAGGCTGGGTACAGAACTGAGAAGTAATCTTAATAAAATTCTGGGTGAGGAGCTTGGTAGGACATATCTTTTACGGAAACATATTTGGGAAGACGCAATAAAAAATATGGATGTATATAATATATCATATAAAGAAGCGTATAATTTATCCGAGATTGAACGTTATTATAAAGGAAAAAGAAGTGAAGTCTATGCAAAAGGAATAAGTAAAGGAGAGCAAAAAATAGAGTTGGAAAAAGTAGAAAATGACAAATTACAAGCATTAACTACTATGTTAGATAATTCTACATTTTTGAAATGGGAATCTCGTATGAATAATTATTTGGAATTTTCTCTTATCAATGATTATGGCCTTTCAAAGCTTCAAGTTGAAAAATTTAAGGAATTGTATAATTCTTATGTTTTTGAAGATTACAAGATTGGAAAGTCTAGATTGTCAGAGTCTGACAAGTATATAATGAGTATGGAAGCTCACCAAAAATTTTGTGCAAATATTAAAAGTGTTTTTAATCATAAAACTTATGATAGATGGTTAGCGGAAATGACTTATAGATTTCAACGGCACTGGGCTTCTAAAAAAAATACGAATAAATAATGTAATGTTTAATCATACTTGAAAATAAAGAAATGAAAAAAAATAATTATATATGGATGAGCTTTATTTTGGTGAGCTCTGTAGCTATTTTATTATCGTGTGAAAAAGATAGTCTGTTAAATAATGTAAGTCGAGAAACGAAGTCTATATCAGAAGCGCGTGCTTTCTTTGATAATAATTATACAAAGTTGTTAATTGACGACCCAGAATCAAAAGGCAATCCAATAACACCTGGAGACTTTACACCTTTATGGGATAAGGCAGTGCTTTCTCAGGATGGTATGATTATTAATACGGATGTACCAATTATTCCACAATATAAATATCGTGCTACAAGGGTTGGGGTAAATGGTGTTAGACCTCAGATTAACACTGTGGATATAACGCAAAAAATAGTCATAGAAAAGGATATTGACAAAGATGTCTATAGCTTGTATTTAGTGACATTAATCCCTGATTCTAAGTTTTTTTCTAAAAAAGAAGACCTTTCTAACAATTTTATTACTTTAGGTAGTAAGGGCAAATTTAGTGGGGTTGTTGTATATTCCGATATAAATTTTACTTCTCACAAAAAAGTTGAAAGATATAATGAAGGTAATAGAATTGCAAAAGTGCAACTTTGTGATGATAGCCATAAGAAAATTGAAGCAAATTATCTACATGCTGCAGAGATCATTGGAAATTTCAAGTTATCTCGTAAAAGTTCCTATCCAATGACTAGATGGGGGGAAAATTGGGGAAACGGAACAGACAGTGATTATGACTTTGACAATGATTATGGCAATAGTGATAACGACTATGATTATGGTGGTAGTGGAAATGATAATGATTATGGTGGTAGTGGAAATGATAATGATTATGGTAGCAATGATAGTAAATGTTCATGGTGCAGTGGTAAAGGCTGCTCTTGGTGTGACCCATTTAATGATAAAGATTGGTGTATTTATTGCAGTGGGGTAGGCTGTCATATGTGTAGTGATGTTTGTTATATTTGTGGAAGACGTAATTGCAATGAATCACATGATAACTCTTCTCCAGAACCAAGTACTGAAGAAAAAGAACATTTGCAACCTGTTATGCATTGTAAAAAAATAGTAACGTGGCTGGAGCCTAACGGGACTCGATATTATATAAAATGCCCATATTGTCACAAGTATTTTTATTTTGTAACACGACAAGAATGATATGAATATGAAACAGAATATGATTTTGTTAATGCTACTTATGTTCGGATGTTATGTTAACGCTCAAAACGATACTCTTCGCTTTGTTAATGGTAGTGTCTTCATCGGGAATATTCAAAATGGAGTAGGGGTTCTCTATACTATTAATGGGGATATTTATAAAGGTACTATATTCAATAGAAAAAAGGGAGAACCTTGTACTAAATATCAGAAAAACGGATGTAGATATTATGGAGAACTTAAAAATGGAAAGTATTCTGGACACGGGCGACTAGAATGGCCTTCAGGAACGATTGTAATTTGTGATTTTGAAAATGGGTCATCGAATGGAGAAGGATACATTTATAAAAAAACGGGATGTGTATATCATGGAGAAATAAGGAATGGATTGCCTCATGGTATTGGAGGAAGCTATTGTAGGAATGGCTCTTTTTCTGAAGGAGAATATATTGATGGTAAACTTTCTAGTGGAATAATTAATGGCACCCCTTTTGTTGGAGGAAGGTATTTGTCCGATAATTTCAATACTGGAGACTATAGACTGGACGTTAATCGGAAATATAGAGAGTTAATAGGGCTTTTGACCGATTTCCCTGGAGAAAAACTAACAGAGAGAGAATTGGAATTTTCAATTGAAGAACTATAATAAATTACTATGGCGTATTGTAGAAGTGTAGAGGGGTAACCTCTGCACTTCTGTATATTTATTCTATTATTGGTAATTTTGTGCATGTACATAATGAAAAAAGTTGGCTCAAATATGTTGGCAGGAGGGATAATATTACTTCCGCTTCTTTATGACTGGGTAATAAGGACTCGTCTTTATGCTGAACTTGAATTAATAATTTATTCTGCAACTTTTTTCTGTGTTATTTTATTAGTCTACTTTTTCTTTGTTAATAAAATTACGAATAAAACTAAAGTCAGTCTTAGCTTGTCGGATATTGTTATCGGACTATGGTATGTCTATATGTTTTTTCTTGCATGGAGTAAAGATTGGAGAGTAGATGCAATGTTTATTTGGGGAGGAATTTCTAATTTAATTTGCTATATAGTTGTCAGAAAAATGAAATCCAAATGGATAGTAATTAATAGTATTATAATTTCGGGAACCTTTCAATCGATTATTGTCATTTTACAAAAGTTTGGGTACATTCGTAGCAATCATTCGCTTTTTGATATCACTGGTAGCTTTGGAAATCCTGGCTCATTGGGATGCTTTCTTGCACTTGCACTAGTGGCTTCTTTATGCTTGTTTTTTTATAATAAAAATAGCATATTGAAATGTATATTCTATTTATTGTCATCAGTCTTAATATTATTCGCCTTAGTTCTTGCTGATTCTCGAACAAGTATGTTGGCTGTAATTGTTGGATTATTGATTTATTTTCTTCATGATAATAAAAAATATTGCCTGAAAAGAAGTGTCTTAATTGTGATGTTTGTAATTGTGTTTTTAGGTGGGATAGTAATTCTGTTATATAATTATCGAGTTGATTCAGCTAATGCCCGCTTGCTGATATGGAAGGTCTCTTTACAAATGATCTGTGATAAACCAATTTGTGGTCATGGGTTAAATTCGTTTAATGAAGAGTATATGCTTTATCAAGCATCTTTTTTTGAAACATGTCCGGATTCTCATTATTCAATTATAGCGGATAATGTGGCTTATCCATATAATGAGTTTATACATATAAGTGTGGAACAAGGCATAATTGGAATGTTATTTATCTTATTATTAATAGTTTTGTTTTTTGAGGCACCTGTAAATTCTAGTAATAGAATATTTAAATCTTTGCTTGCTTCATTTCTCATAGTATCTCAATTTTCTTATCCTGCAAATGTGTTTCCATTAATAATATTATTGCCACTTATATGCGCCTCTATTGAAAGTGCTCATGTAATAAAAATAAAATGCTTTCCATATTTAATTCAAATAATGCTATTGGTATTAATGAATATTTCAATTTTGCAAGGTTTGAAGTTTAAGGATTATTCTGATGAACTTAAATTATCAATTCGGGAAGAAGATTGCATGAGCAATTATTTGAAAATGAATTTTGAGAGTTTGAAAAATGAACTTATATTCCTAAACAGAATGAATATGTGGCTTTCTAAAAATCAGCATTATGATTTAATAATAGAATATGAGTATGTACTACTTCCGTCTTGTGAAACTTATTGTGAGATTGGGAATGCATATGCATCTAAATCAGATTTTGATAAAGCCGAGTATTATTATAAAATAGCTTCAAATATGGTTCCCTCGAGAATTATACCTAGTTACTTACTTTGGAAAATGTACTTAAAGCAAGGAGATAATGAAAAGGCTAATTTTATAGCACTGAAAATAGTTGATCTGAATGTTAAAATATATAATACTTTAGTGCTTAGGATTAAAGAAGAAGTCAGAGAGTACTTAACTTCTCGAATGTATTGATAATATGATCTGTAAGGAAGCCGGACGGGTGGTTTTTCTTAACGGACTTCCCGAAATGCCGATTGAGAACATATCCATCAAGAATATGGTGGTGACGGGTGCAAAGCAAGGTATCGTGATTAACAAAGTTGCAAAGATTAGCATAGAGAATGTGGATATAGAAACTCCCGATGATTCGATGATACAGATAGAGAATACAACAGGTATTACTATCAATGGCAAAGAATACGGGACAATTTCAGAAAAACGGCTGCTTACAAAGAATTAATAGGGTTCAAATTAAGGGTTGGATAACAGCTTGTTCAACCCTTTAGTAATCACATCTTATTCTCATACTCCTTTCCTTCTTCAGTTTAATTGGCAACTTTCTGCTGTTTATAGCTTTTCTGTGTATTATTCACCGTATACTTATCTGTTTTTCCTTCATCATAACCGTTTTTTCTTACCACTATTCGGTTTGTTGCACTCTAGTGAACAGATCGTTGCATTCCAGTGAACGGTTCTTTCCACTAAAGTGCAAGGATCTGTTCACTGGAGTGCAACGATTGGCTTCCTCCTTAGAAAAAACGGTATTATCCATTGATTAATAACTTATTAACGAGTACATTTCATATAAACAAACAATGAATTGTTTGCAAAATGTCATTGCCGTAGGAATAAAAGCAGTACACACGGAAAGAAGCAATAAGTTCTGTTGATGGGAAATCCTCCGGATACACTATGAGAAATGCCTCCAGTAAGTATGAGAAATGAGGTAAAATCCGGGGTGTTTTGCCAAAAAATTATGAGAAATGCCTATTTAGAAATCATTTCTCATAGACTATCTGTTTGACAGTCTTTGCTTTATACGAATACTATGAGAATATGAGAAATGAAAATGAAAAATCTTTTGCAGGAGAAAGCGAAAAGTTGACAGAAAGAATGGTGTTTAATTCCTAGATCGATCTGTTCCAAGTTATTCCAATCATTTGGTTCTGTTATAAAATCTAATAATGCCTCCTAAAAATAACGACGGTTAATTTCACGGCGGTTAATTTTCGCCATTACTTGCTGTTATAGTCTGCCCTCATAGCTATATCCCCGATGAATAAAGGGATTAAAGTAGCTTATGAGGGCATGAGGGTAAAATTATAAAATCGTTATAGAGAGTGATTGCAAATCGTCGGCGGATGAACTGCTACCATAAAGTACCTTGTATGTTCCGGTCAAAGGACGCATCGTATTAGTGGCGGTATCAAACCACTCGAATGATTCGTAGGGAAGCTCGATTGTTACATTTTCGGTCTTGCTTTTGGATATGTTGACCCGTTGGAAACCACGAAGAGTTTTTTGCGGACCTTCTTTGTCGTCAGGACGGCAGATGTATACTTGAACCACTTCTTCACCGTCTCTCTGTCCGACGTTACTTACCGGGATAGTAAGGATGGCTTTTTCGCCTTTGGCTAGTTTCGACTGGTTCAGTGTGGCTTTCCCATAAGAGAAATGGGTATAACTTAAACCGTAGCCGAATGGATAAAGAGGAGTTTCCGCCATGAAACGATAAGTACGTCCCTTCATCGAATAATCTTCATAGTCCGGTAATTGCTGCAAACCTTTATAGAAAGTGATAGGCAGACGTCCGGCAGGATTGTAATCTCCGAAAAGAACATCAGCAACGGCTGTTCCACCTGCCTGTCCGGGATACCATGCTTGCAGGATAGCATCGCAATTCAGCGTTTCGGGCACGATGGCCATCGCCGAACCGGAGAAATTGACGAATACTGTTTTCTTTCCATTCTTTTTCAGAAGAGCAAGAACTTCGCGCTGGATGGCGGGTAATTCGATTTCTGTACGGTCGCCACCTTTGAATCCGGGATCGGATACCCGCATGGATTCTCCTTCCAACAGGGGAGAGATACCTCCGGCAAAGATAACTACATCTGCGCTTTGCAACTTGTTCAGGATTTCACGGGCATCCATAGGAGTTTGTTTCGCCAGGTCGAAGTTCAGTGCAGGATTGTCTTTTACTTGAATAAAATGCAACTCAATGTCGTAACTCTTTCCTGCTTCGTAGTTGAAAGAATACAGATTGGTATGATTCTTGATGTTGGTGGCTTCAGCTATTTGCTTGCCGTTGAGGAATAAAGTGACTCCTCCGTTCGTCATCACGCGGAAAGTGGCGGCACCGGAATCCACCGGGCGGAAAGTGGAACGATAGATGGCGGTGAAGTTTTTCAATCCTACACCGGGAGCAAATACGGTAGAACCTTCGGCACTGAAATGGAAAGGAGTGGTCAGGCGGTCGGTTGCGGCAATCTTGCCTTTGTATTCGCGGTTATTCCAGTAGGTGGCGTTGAATCCGGCTTCTCCGTCGATACTGCACTGGTTGAACAGGCTGTGCAGGGTGGTGTCGTTTGTATATCCGCATACAGGTTCGTAGATGATTTGTGCGTCGGGCAGTTTGGCGCGTATTCCTTCCAGTAAAGTAACGGTATGTGAAGGGAAGCCGTTGTAGTTGCCCCATTGCATGACCGAGTCATTGGCATTGGGGCCGATGACTGCCACTTTCATCTGGCGGTTTAATGGAAGGATATTGTTTTTGTTTTGGAGCAATACCAGACTCTCATGTGCCATTTTCAGTGCCAGTTCTTTGTGTTTGGGACAGTCGATAACAGAAAATGGAATGTTACTCCAAGGATGAGTCGGATTCATTTCTCCCAGTTCAAAGCGGGCCTTCAGTAGTCTTTTGACTGATGTGTTGATTTTCTCTTCCGAAATCAGCCCTTTTTTCACAGCATCGGTGATGCTTTTGAAGTTGCCGCCACATTCGAGATCCGTTCCGCTTAAAACAGCGTCGGCAGAGGCATGGGTGGCATCGGGATGCGTTTCATGTTTCTTGCGTTGGAAGAAGTCTCCGATTGCTCCGCAGTCGGAGACTACGATTCCTTTGAATCCCCAGTCGTTGCGGAGAATTTGGGTTAACAGACGGTTGCTGCCGCAGCAGGGATCGCCCTCGAAACGATTGTAAGCGCACATCACTTCTTTAACTCCTGCTTTTTGTACCAGTTCCTTGAAGGCAGGCAGATAGGTTTCCCATAAATCTCTGGGTGCGATGTTTTCTGCGTTGAAGCTGTGACGGTTCCATTCGGGACCCGAGTGCACGGCAAAGTGTTTGGCGCAGGCGTGAAGTTTGTCATATTCGGCATCTTCCGGTCCTTGCAGGCCTCTGACTACTGCCATTCCCATCCGACCGCTCAAGTAAGGGTCTTCGCCATAGGTTTCCTGTCCCCGTCCCCAGCGGGGGTCGCGGAAGATATTGACGTTGGGAGTCCACATGGTCAGTCCCTGATAACGTTTATAATGTCCTTTTTCATTGAATTGGCGGTTCTTGGCACGTGCTTCATCGGATACGGCATCAAAGACTTCATATAGTAATGCATCGTTGAAAGAAGCGGCCATACCTATGGTTTGCGGAAAAACAGTAGCCAGTCCGGCACGGGCAACGCCATGAAGGGCCTCGTTCCACCATTCATACGGCTTAATGCCAAGCCGGGGAATAGCCGGTGAATTGTTTTGCATCAACGCCACTTTTTCTTCTAATGTGAGGCGTTGAAGTAAATCATCCGCCCGTTGTTCCGCAGTCAGCTTCGTGTCCTGATAGGGATACTTGCTGGGTTGTTGTGCCTGTACATTTACCCCTTGAATTCCGATAAAACAGGCAATGATCCATTGCTTTTTCATTTTCTAGTTTTTTTGGTTTTTAGATTTGAGACTGCAATAGTACGCCCTTTTCATTCTTTTTGTGGGGAATATCCGGTAGAAAAGGAGGATTTCTTCACTTTTTCCTTTCTTTATATTCTGACGGAGTAATTCCTATCACTTTTTTGAAGCACTTGCTGAAATATTTAGGATCGTTGAACCCTGTCATGTATGCTACCTGTGAGAAGTTATATTCGCCGCTGTCAATCAGTTGTACGGCACGTTTGATACGTATTTCCCGTATAAAGTCAACTGGTGTCAACCCGACGATTGATTTTAATTTCCGGTAGAAGATTGTACGGCTAAGCATCAACTGTTCTGCAAATTCGTCAATCGTTAGTTCGGCGTTGTCCATCTGTTCTTCCATGTATGCCATTACTTTCTCCATAAATTGCTCGTCGTATGGAGTAATCTGTGGTTGTGAAGGAGTCAGAGGATCGGGAGAAGAGGTATTCTTTCCTTCCATCAGTCTATTCATATAGAGCTCCTGCAATGCTTTGCGTTGTCGTAACAAGGAGGCTACACGGGTCTTTAGATAAGTAGCACTGAAAGGTTTGGTGATATAATCGTCAATGCCTTGTTCTAATCCGGCGATACGGTCGTCCAGAGAGGCTTTGGCAGATAATACGATGATGGGGATATGGCAAATATTGTTGTTCTCTTTGATTTGCCTGATCATTTCTAAACCGTCCATTACCGGCATCATAACATCACTGATAATAAGATCGGGCAGATCGTCAACAGCATGTTGCAATCCCTCTTCACCATTGGAAGCTGTGATTACCGTATAATTCTCCGATAAAATACTTTTCAGAAAAGCCTTTAACTCTTCATTATCTTCTACCACCAGTATGGAGAAACTATCCGAATTATTCTCAAGGTCTTCTTTTTCTTCCACTTCTTCCGGTGCTTTCATGCTATCGACGGGATGAGGCGCTGAACGCTGGCTATCATTCAGGATAAATTCTACCTGCACATCCTCTTCGAAAATTTCCCGTTGTAAAGGCAAGCTTACTGTAAAACGGCTGCCTACTCCGGGTTGACTATTTACTGTAATAGTGCCATGATGCATTTCCACCATCTCTTTCACGAGAGACAGTCCGATTCCGGAAGATGGTTGCAGAATATTCTGTTTTACCAATGACTCGAAACGTTGGAACAAGGAATGTTGCTTTTCTACTGCAATTCCGATTCCTTCGTCTGCAACCTCTATCTCTACCGTCTTCTCTTTCGTTGTGATATGAACGGTGATCGATTTGTCGGCAGGTGTATACTTGAATGCATTGGAAAGCAGATTGAAGAATATCTTTTCAAACTTGTCTCTGTCCACCCAGCTATACACCGATTGGATGGTAGAAGTCAGCTGATAGTTTATGTTCTTTTCTTCGGCTATCAGTTTGAAGCTACTCATCACCTTTTGCAGAAGTGGAATCAAATCGGTTTCTTCAATCAGTAGTTTCATTTTCTGATTCTGAATCTTGCGGAAATCCAGAATCTGATTCATCAGTCGGAGCATGCGCTCTGTGTTCTGATGTACCAAAGTCAAGTGCTCACGGGCAGAAGGAGAAAGAGGTTCATTCTCTAATACCTCTGTCACAGGACTACTGATTAAAGTCAGCGGAGTGCGTAATTCATGAGATATGTCAGTAAAGAATCGCAGTTTGATATTTGCTAATTGTTGTTCCATATCCACTCTGTGGCGTAACCGGTAGATGTAAAACAACACGTATACGATGCTTGCCGTGAAGAGTGTGAATAGAATGAAATAGAGCAGCCATGCCCAGTAGGTTTCCCAAAAGGTGGGAAGTACATGTATGGATAGAGCCCGTACGTTGTCCACCCAGACTCCGTCACTGTTTGTTGACTTTATCTGCAACTGATACTTGCCGGCAGGTAAGTTGATATAGCTTGCGGAACGGTTATTATCTGCTTCATTCCATTCTTCTTCTAGTCCTTGCAGGCGATAGGCATATAAAATCCCTTTTGGATTGACATAATCAAGCGCAGCAAACTGGAAAGTTACATTCCTTTGCGACGGTTCCAGTTCCAATTCTTCCAGATTGTCAATGGAGTGATCGGTAAGGTGTCCTTGAATCTTGAGTCCTGTAAACACAATAGGAGGAACATAGCTACTCTTCCGCATCTTCTCCGGAGAAACTTCCAGAAAGCCTTTATCAGTTCCCAATACAATTTGGTTACGGGCATTGATGATAGGAAGAGCTTCGGAGAAATTGAACTCCTGATAGATGGAACTTAATTCATAGTTCTCAAAAGTTTCTTTGGCCGGATCGAACTTGGAGAGCGCAATCTCCGAAACAACCCATAATTGATTCTGTGCATCTTCAATGATTGATAGTGCCAAGTCGGAGGCCAACCCGTTGTTCTTGTCGTAGTTCTTGAATTGGATATGATCGCTAAGCAGGTTGGGAGATATCACTTTGTTTACACCTCCGGTAAAACTGATGACATAAGTGGTTTTATTCTTGTCTGTATAGATATGCATGATATCATTGGCACTAAGACTGTTTTTATCTCCCGGCCTATGGATATTCCGGTAGAATTTAATTTCTTCCAGACGTTCGAAGTTGTTTGAGAATGTAAGCAGCCCGTTAGTCGTTCCCACCAAAATCACTCCTCCCGGAGCTTCTGCAATATTGCGTACTTTCATACCGTAAGCTATGGGATAGTTTCTTAATTCATTATTACTATGAATAAAGGATGTTTTTCCATCTTTATCCTGTGTCAGCATATTTAAACCGCCCCCATAACATCCCACCCAAATGTTGTTGCGACTGTCCTGAAAGATGGCATAAATGCTATTGCTGCTTAAACTATAAGGATCGTTTGGCTGGTGTTCAAAATGGTGAATAGAATAATGATTTACTCCTGTCTTTTTGAGTTGGAAAAGTCCGATATCTTTAGTCCCCAACCAGATATTTCCATCTTTATCTTCCAGAATGGAATATACTCCATTATAGAACGACTGTTTTTCTTTAATGATATTTCCTTGTTTGGATAAATATCCCGCCAAGCTACCATCCGGTGCAAATATCTGGATATAATTAGATTTCGATGCTGTCCATAGACGTTGATTGCTGTCTTGCAGGAAGGCACGTGTTTCCGCCTCGTAATCAGTCAAGTTAAATTGATAACTCTGTGGAAAGAAGCATAGTTTTTCTACGCCGCGTGCTGTTGCAAACCAGCAGTTTCCCTGATTATCCAATGTATAAGACCTGACTAACGGACTGAAAATAGACTTGGGATTATTGATATCCGTAAGAAGTGGTTTGAGAGTTCTTTCTTTCCGGTCATAGTAGCAAAAGTTTCCTTCCGTGGGGAGTAGCCATAGGTTTTTCGCATTGTCTTCAAAAATAAGTTTGCGACTTTTACGCCCATGCTTGATAATCTCATCTTTGGGAGTGAACAGATGCTCTTTTTCATGGGTCGCGAGGTTAAGATGAACAATCCCCGGATCTTTTGAAAAGATCCAGATATCTCCCAAGTGGTCTTGATAGACAGATTCCACATCGTTGGAAGTTTGGGTAGCTGTACGGATGTCTATTTGCTGGAAACTATTCTTCGGGATAGAATATAAAATGAGTCCATTGTCCGTTCCCAATGCCAGCATATCTTTTCCTATGGCAGTGACATTGTTTATTTTATGATGGGGATAAGGAATGTCTACGAATTTCAGTTTTTTAGTGTGGAAGTTATATCTGGCTAACTTGTCATTTTCTGCAATCAGATAGATGGTCTCTTTTATTTGAGTGATAAACTGGAAAGGAAAGTCAGTATCCAGTGTTTTCTTTCCTATGATAGAAACACCTTTGTCCGTCAATATCCATTCATCTTCTTCAGAGTCTTGATAAACGCTCAATATCTGATCTCCTTTCAGATTGTGGTTGGAAGTTGAATAAAGAGTGATACCTTCTCCTTTTTTACATCGTTGTTCGTCTACTCTGAAAGCATATCCGTTTTTACAGAGAATCCAGGCGATCCCTTTCTCCAGCGAATAAATACGCGTGACATCATTTGTTTGTTTCGTGGCAAGCTCAATAGGTTGGAGGACATCGATAAACTTCTCGGTTTCCACATCAAAAAGACAAGCTTGTCCATCGTAAGTGGGACACCATATATCTCCGTATTTGCTTTCTGAAATAGTCCCCATGCGATTGCTTCCAAATGCATATTTACTTTCTTGCGAAGTTTTATAAGTCTTAAACGTGTATCCGTCAAATTTGTTAAGCCCATTCCAGGTACTAAACCAAACAAGCCCTTTCTGATCCTGTAATATGCTCATCACTACTCCTTGAGCGAGACCGTCACTTACCGAAAAGTGTTTAACCTGACAGATGGGTTGAGCGGTTAGAGTGATTGTTATTGTCAGAAAAAGAAATAGAATATGGAGCCGTTTCATAGTAGTTGTTTTAATGTTTGTAGCAAAAATAGAGAAAACAAAGCAGAATAGAAAGATAGATAGGTGGTTTGAACGAATAATACTCGTTTTTGCCTATTTTTTCCTCTTCTTGCTATATAGCTCTGATTTCTATTTTGTGTTTTAGATAAAGTCAAGGAATCATATTAGTAAAAAATCCTCTTTATAATCTTAATTCAGATTATAAAGAGGATAATTTTATTGACAAGAGTTGCATGGGGTATGGTGAGATGAAATCATAATTGGGGAATAAATTGCACAAGACTTTCACAAGTATCCTCCTGCCAATGCCTAAAATCATAGCAAAGCTAATTAAATAGTTTTTCGTATTGCAATATTTATTAATTTATCTTATAGTAATTATGATTTTTTTAATATATTGAAGATATTTTGTGCCAACTTTCCGTAACTCGTTGATTTTGCTTATGTTTGTAGGTAAAATAAAGAAAAAAAGTGAATGAATATGTCTACGCAGCTATTATATAATGATTTCCCTACTTTTCTGCGGAAATATTTTCCTTACAAAGTACAAAAGATTTCATTGAATGCAGGTTTCACTTGCCCTAATCGTGATGGAACAAAAGGATGGGGCGGATGTACGTATTGTAATAACCAGACTTTTAATCCGGATTATTGTCGGACAGAGAAATCTGTTACTACCCAGTTGGAAGAAGGCAAATGTTTTTTTGCCCATAAATATCCGGAAATGAAATATTTAGCCTACTTTCAGGCTTATACCAATACGTATGCGGAGTTGGAAGGCTTGAAGCGTAAGTATGAGGAAGCATTGGCGGTGGATGGAGTAGTCGGGCTGGTGATTGGTACGCGTCCCGATTGTATGCCGGAAAGCTTGTTGCGTTATCTGGAAGAATTGAACAAACATACGTTTCTCATGGTAGAATATGGGATCGAAAGCACTTGTGATGAAACCTTGAGACGTATTAACCGGGGGCATACTTATGCAGATACAGTAGAAGCTGTGTGCCAGACAGCGGCCTGTGGTATCCTGACAGGTGGACATATCATCCTCGGGCTTCCGGGAGAAACGCATGATACAATGGTGGCGCAAGCGGAAATTCTTTCCGATCTGCCTTTAGCTACGCTCAAAATTCATCAGTTACAGTTGATCCGTGGTACGCGAATGGCACATGAGTATGACGTAACTCCTGCTGACTTTCATTTGTTTAGTGAGGTTGAGGAATACATTGATCTGGTGATTGATTATGTAGAGCATCTCCGTCCGGATATGGTTGTGGAACGCTTTGTTTCCCAATCTCCTAAAGATTTATTAATAGCTCCGGACTGGGGATTGAAAAATTATGAATTTGTAGCTCGTTTACAAAAAAGAATGAAAGAAAGAGGTGCTTATCAAGGTAAGAAGTATAGGGATTCGGAAAAAAGGATTATTTTTGCAGACGATAAACTTACCACTTAATAAACAGCTGTTTTGCGGAGTATAGAATAGTGGAAGAAATATTTAATGGATTTGAAAGATGGAAAGTAAAACAAGAATTAAAGGAAATGTCCACTATGTGGGAGTAAATGACCGTAACAAGCACAGATTTGAAGCGATGTGGCCATTGCCCTATGGAGTTTCATATAACTCTTATCTGATTGATGATGAAATGGTGGCATTGGTAGATACGGTAGATATCTGTTATTTTGAAGTCTACTTGCGTAAAATCAAGCAAGTGATTGGAGAACGTCCCATTAATTATTTGATTATAAATCACATGGAACCGGATCATTCGGGATCTATCCGATTGATTAAACAACATTATCCGGAGATTATCATTGTGGGTAATAAGCAGACATTCGGTATGATTGAAGGTTTCTATGGGGTAACCGGTGAACAATATCTGGTAAAGGATGGTGATTTCCTTGCTTTGGGACGTCACAAACTGCGTTTTTATATGACTCCGATGGTGCATTGGCCGGAAACGATGATGACTTTTGATGAAACGGATGGAGTTCTTTTCTCCGGCGACGGATTCGGATGTTTTGGTACGGTGGATGGCGGATTCCTGGATACTCGGATCAATGTAGATAAGTATTGGGGAGAAATGGTCCGTTATTACTCTAATATCGTTGGTAAATACGGAAGCCCCGTGCAAAAGGCTTTGCAGAAATTGGGCGGACTTCCCATTTCTGCCATTTGTTCTACTCACGGACCGGTATGGACGGAGAATATTGCAAAGGTGATCGGTATATATGATCGTTTGAGCCGTTATGATGCGGATGAAGGTGTTGTTATTGCTTACGGAAGCATGTATGGAAATACGGAGCAGATGGCGGAAGCTATTGCTGAAGAGCTTTCTGCACAGGGGGTTAAGAATATCGTTATGCATAACGTGACAAAGAGTCATCCTTCTTATATTATAGCGGATATTTTCCGTTATAAGGGATTGATTATCGGTTCTCCTACGTATAGTAATCAGATATTCCCGGAGGTGGAAGCGCTGCTTTCAAAGATTCTGCTGCGTGAGGTGAAGGGACGCTATTTGGGTTACTTCGGTTCTTTCGCATGGGCAGGTGCAGCGGTGAAACGTCTGGCGGAGTTTGCTGAAAAGAGTAAATTCGAATTGATCGGTGATCCGGTGGAGATGAAGCAGGCGATGAAAGACCTGACTTATACCCAGTGCGAAAATCTGGCACGTGCCATGGCAGACCGTTTGAAGAAAGATCGTTAAAACAGTGAATGAGATAATTTATTAACTAACCTATAAAACAATCGACTTATGAGACTTATTATTCAGCCGGACTATCAGTCCGTATCTCTGTGGGCTGCACATTATGTTGCCGCTAAAATAAAAGCTGCCAATCCAACCCCCGAAAAACCATTTGTGTTGGGCTGTCCTACCGGATCATCTCCTCTGGGCATGTATAAAGCTTTGATTGACCTGAATAAGAAAGGAATCGTTTCCTTCCGGAATGTGGTAACATTCAACATGGACGAATATGTAGGATTGCCGAAAGAACATCCGGAAAGCTATTATTCTTTCATGTGGAATAACTTTTTCGGTCATATCGATATCAAACCGGAGAATACGAATATTCTGAATGGTAATGCTCCTGATTTGGATGCAGAATGTGCTCGTTACGAAGAAAAGATCAAGTCATACGGTGGCATTGACCTGTTTATGGGCGGTATCGGTCCTGACGGACATATTGCGTTCAACGAACCGGGATCTTCATTGACTTCACGCACTCGTCAGAAAACGTTAACAATGGATACCATCATTGCTAACTCCCGTTTCTTTGATAATGACATCAACAAAGTTCCTAAGACTTCTTTGACAGTGGGAGTGGGTACTGTGCTTTCTGCAAAAGAAGTGATGATTATTGTAAATGGTCATAACAAAGCTCGTGCTTTGTATCACGCTGTAGAAGGTGCTATCACACAGATGTGGACAATCAGTGCATTGCAAATGCATGAAAAGGGTATTATCGTTTGTGATGATGCTGCTACGGCGGAATTGAAAGTGGGTACTTACCGTTACTTTAAAGATATCGAATCTGCTCATTTGGATCCGGAATCATTGATTAAGTAAGATTCTATCCTCTGAATGGATTCCATCAAAAGAATGGGCTGCTTCCGTATCGAACGGAGGGCAGCCCTTTTTTTGATAGAAAGATTGATTCCGGTGGAAAGATATTAATTCTCTTCCAGCCATCCTTTCCCTTGCCGGATGATTTCCGGCTCGTCGTCGGTACATTTCACTACGGTAGAAGGTTCTATACCTCCGATACCTCCGTCAATGACCAGATCAACGATGCCACCGAACTTCTCATCTATCAGTTCGGGATCTGTCATATATTCCAAGTCCTCATGCTCTTCGTAGGGCAGTGTGGTAGTCATAATGGGAGCATCCAACAGGCGTGCGATTTCGCGGATGATGTTATTATCCGGCATACGGATACCCACTTCTTTCCGGTTGCGGAAGATTTTGGGCAACCGATTGGTTCCGTTCAAAATAAAAGTAAATGGCCCCGGAAGATTATGCTTCATCAGCTTGAAGATATTATTGTCTACTTTCGCATATTCGCTGATGCTACTCAGGTCATAACAGATGATAGACAGGTTGTTCTTTCGAGGGTCTATCTCTTTGATCCGGCATATCCTTTCTATGGCACGTTCCTTCAAACCATGACAGCCGATGGCGTACATCGTATCAGTGGGATAGATAATCAGTCCGCCGTCATTCAGGATATCGATGATTCGTTGTAAATCCTGCGGGTTATTATTTTTGTCATATAGCTTCAGAAGCATAATTCATTCTCCTTCTTTCTTATTTGAGTTTCTTTTTTAAGAAATCCAGTGCCTTTTCTGCTGCTTTCTCTGTCACCTTTTGTTTGATTGAATCCTTATTGGCGGTAGCGGCAGAGTCCAGTCCCAGTTTCTGTCCGAGTTTGCTGATAGCTTCATCGGCTACAGCTTCGACAGCTTGGTTGGCCATGCTTTTAGTATCGACGCTGACTTTCGGAGAGGTAAATGAACCTCCGATCTTCAAGTCAAGAGTCATTAGTTTAGAGATATTGCCTACAGATGCCGGCAACTTCACTTTTCCGGAGTAGTCGATGGTTTGATCGAGGCCTGTGCTACCGGAAAGATTCAATGTGTAGTCTCCCATCTTGATATCGAACGGTTTGGTTTCTACGCGTCCGTCTTTGATGGTGAAATCCAGTGTCATATCTTTCACCTTCATGTCTTTCAGACTTGGCTGTTTGACGGCATCGGCTATCTCGTCAATTGCTTTCACTCCGCTTAAACTAAGATCACGGGTGGAAAGGCTGCCATCACCTTGCATTGTATTCAGTACAGGGCTCATGGTTGCATCCAGATCTGTCAGTACATTAATGCTTCCAGAGAAATTACCTTTCAGGTTTTCGAAGATAGGAGCCATCTTCTGCACCATATCCAACTCTTTGTAAGCTTGTGCAAAACCGATATTGGAGAGTTTGAATCCGGCTTTCATTTCCGGCTTCTTTACGTTGGCAGTGGAGTAGTAGCCGTTCATGACCACGTTGCCACCCATGGTGTTCATGGAGAGATTTTTCATATCCACTTTGCCATCTTTTATCACAAGCTTACCGTTCATATTATTGAAAGACATCTTATCGAATAACACCTGTTTCAGGTTAGCGTCCATTTGGAAGTCGATGTTGCGGGGAACTTCCATAATACCCGTGGCAGCTGTAGCTACGGAGTCGGTAGACGCAGTTTCTGATGCAGTCGTTTCATCCGCAGAAGCGGTCATGAAGTCGTTCAGATTGAAATAGTTGGAACGGATATTCAGGTTCCCTTTCAATGTAGTACCCTTCAATGCGTAACCGATATAGTTTTCAAACCTGCTGTCGGCTGTGATATCATTCTTCCCGATGTTGACGGTTGTTTCGCTCAACTGGAGGTATTTTGGGGTGAAAGTGAAGAGGGACTTCTTGATTTCTACGTCCGGCATATCTTTCATTTTGAGTTTCATACCCGTCAGTCCGATAGTGCCCGAAGCTTGCATACGTTCGTATTCCTCTTTTTCGATATAGGAAAGTCGTCCCGACATTTGCATATCAGCATCAATGGTACCGTTCAACTCCATGTCTCCAAGTGGATAGACTTGTTTGATCATGCCTAAGTTGAGAATCCCTTTAGCTTCAGCTTTAAAGTCCGGATCGCTGACCGGCGTTTTCACATTAGCCGTCAGGCTAAACGGATTTCCGGCAAGACGGAAACTGAAAGGATTGATATTGACCGTAGTCAGGTCGATATTTCCTCCCGGGTTCTGGACGTTGGCACTGATATTGATTTGATCCACTCCTGCTGGTAAAGCCGGATAGCGGAACATGGCATTCTTGACTTGCATATCAATGTTGAATGCAGGAACGGTGTCGCCTTGCAAGATACCTTTGGCCGTTGCAGTAAGCGTAGCGGTTCCGTCTGTTTTCAGACTGGAGAATTCCGTAGCATAAATGGCTGGGATCAGTGACAGGATTTCCTTAAACCCGATATCGTTCGTGTTAAGTTTCAGGTCCATGTCGATAGCCGGATCTTTCAAAGCTACCCAACCGTCGATACCTGCCTGAATGGCGTTGAGGCGGATGGTGTTGTCTTTTAATGTGTATTTATTATTGGCAAGGTCGGCATCCACATCCATTGTTGCGGAGATATTGGCATTGGCAAGGAAAGGGATTCCATTCATCTTGTAAGTAAGTGATTGGGTTTCCGCCTCCAGTTTCAGAGTAGTACGGTCACTTCCTAAGTCTCCGGCGCAGATTGCATTAAAGTCGCGGATATCAGCATACATCTTCCCATGTTGATCGTCATAAATCAGGTTCATGTTTTTGATAACAAACCGTTGTAGCTTTACTTTGAAAGGAGAAGATGCTTCTTCTTCTGAAACAGGAGTTTCGGCAGTTGCTGTTGTATCCGGTTTCATGATATCCCAGTTGGCACGTCCGTCCGGCAATACAATGGCATGTAACCGTGTATCTTCAATAAATATTTTAGAAATATCGTAACCGCTATCTCCAAAAAGAGAGAATAAGTTGACTGCGGCAGTAACTTCTCCGGCCCGTACAAGGGTGTCATTGGCGAATTCACCAGTACCTTTCAACCAGAAATCTTCGAGAGTGACAGAAGCCTGTGGAAAGTTACGGAACAGGCTAATGTTAAGGTTCTTAAAGTCAAATTGTGCATTAAGCATTTTGTTGCCTTCTGTTTTTACAATGTCGGCTATCTTTCCTTGGAAGGCGAAAGGAAGAAGGAACATCAGAATGATGATGACTCCTACTGTGATAGCTGCGATTTTCAAACCTTTTTTCATTTGCTTCTATTTTAAGAGTTTGAGATATTACAAAGAACAAAACTAATAAAAGTTTTTGATTAATAGTACCTCGCTCTTGAAAAACATGTCATTATTAAACAACAATAAGATTTGGATATAAAGAAAAATAATGAATGCATATCTCTTCGCTAAATAATTTCACCACAGAGGACACGGAGGACACAGAGTTCTTTTCTCTCTTTCTGCAAGTAAAACAGAGCGATAAATACGTGAGAAGCTGTGTTACTCTATAGTGAATAAAAAATATTAAACCTCTGTGTCCTCCGTGTCCTCTGTGGTGAACTCATAAATGACCATTTACCTCATTTCGGTATTGAATTAACTTCGCCAAAGGGGCTGTTTTATTTCCCTTTTTTCTTTTTGAGTTCTTCCGCAATTCTCCATTGCAAAGCAGCTTCCCCTTCTTTACCTACCTTCAACAGGGCATCCCCGAATAGCTCATGTGCTCCGGCATGTTCCGGTTTCAGACTTGTTGCTTTGTCCAAATCTGCAATTGCTCCTTCTGTATCTTCCGTTTTTAATCGAAGTTTTCCCCGATTATAAACAGCCTTGAAGTTTGCGGGATGGAGGTTGACTGCGATGTTGAAGCAGTTTTCAGCGTCAAAATATTCTTTATTGTTGAAGAGGGTGATGCCTTTTCTCACCCAGGCGTCCACATAATTAGGGTCGAGGCTAAGGGCTTTATCGTAGTTGGCGAGGGCAGCGCGTATATCGTGGGCTTGGGTAATACATTCGTTACCCATTAATAGATATTCATGGGCATATTGTCGTATGCGTTCCTGTTGTTCACGCATTTGTTCTTTGAGTTTTTTATTTTGCTCTTTTAGTGTATTGATGATACCGAGCTTGCGGCGGATTAAACGGCGGGGAACAGGTTTTTCAATATCGTAGCGGGAATGGATAGCACGAAAAAACTGTTCCAGGCATTCTTCCATGTCTCCTTTATCGAAAGCGCGTGAAGCGGCGGCGTATTGCACATCGGCCTGTGCTTGTTTCAGAGCTTTGTCGATAGCCTGGCGGTCGTTGAAGCGTCCGGCAAAGTTTACGATTTCGGGGCGGACGAAGACGTCAGCACGGTTAATAGGCTTTTTGAGCTGAATACCGTCCAGTGAGGTACAGCGGCTTAGTGCCACGTATGCTTGTCCACCTGCAAATACACCACCTGTGAAGTCGATGATTACACGGCTGAAAGTCAGTCCCTGACTCTTATGGACAGTGATGGCCCAAGCTAACCGGATGGGGTATTGGGTGAAGCTGCCTAAGACTTCTTCTTCTATTTCTTTGGTCTTTTCGTTGTAGCGATAACGGATATTGCGCCATGACTCACGCTTTACGTCACACTCTTTTCCATCATCGGTGATAACATAGATCGTTTCTTCTTCCTCATCAATTCCGGCAATGACACCAATTGTACCGTTTACCCACCTGCGGTCGAAATCATTTTTAATAAAGATGATTTGTGCACCAGGTTTCAGTACGAGTTCTTGTGAAGTGGGCAAACTGCTTTCGGGGAAATCTCCTTCGATGACTCCTTCAAAAGTAATGGAGTCGCCGGGAAGTTCTGCCAGTTTCTTTTCGTTGATAGAGTCTACCGTATCTCTGCGGGTGGCCAAAGTGATATACATATCAGCTTCCGATTCTTCTATCTGACTTCCATAACGGGTGTTCAGTAGTTGCAGATCGGCCGCTCCGGCTGTATTGTTCCGGATATGGTCGAGGACACCGACAAAAACGGGGTCTGTTTGACGGTATACTTTTTGAAGTTCGATGGATACCAGATCTATCTGTCCGAATACTCTGGCAGAGAAAAAGTAGGGAGTGGGATAGAAGCGATTCAATATTTCCCGTTCGTCGTTCTTTACGACGGGTTCCAGTTGGAATACGTCGCCTACTAATAACAGTTGTTTCCCGCCGAAAGGTTCGCGCAGATTGTGAGAGTATACACGTAGGATTCGGTCGATGGCATCAATGATATCCGCCCTTACCATTGAAATTTCGTCGATGATGACCAGTTCTATTTGTTCCAACAGCTTCCGATGAGGCTTGGTGTATTTGAAAAATTCATGGATACGACCACGCTGGAGACTCAAGTTCGGGTCATCCGGCAGCAGCGGATAGAAAGGGAGTTTGAAGAAACTGTGCATCGTACTTCCTCCGGCGTTAATCGCGGCAATCCCGGTTGGTGCAAGTACGACATGCTTCTTCTTGGTATGCTCGCAGACATAACGCAAGAATGTAGATTTTCCTGTACCGGCCTTTCCTGTTAGAAAGACCGATTGACGGGTATATTGAATTAGGTTCAATGCATCCTGAAATGCGGCGTTATCAGTATCTACGCTCATATTAGCATATTGATTAAATAATTCCGAAATGCTTCATTGCTTTGCTGATTCCGTCCTCATCTATTGAATCTGTAACATAATCGGCAGCGGCTTTCACATCTTCCTTAGCTTGTCCCATGGCTACTCCAATAGCCGCATGGCGGAGCATGCTGATATCATTTCCTCCATCTCCGAATGCCATCGTTTCTTCCAGTTTGATATCAAAATAACGGATGATTTCATCAATCCCTTTCTGTTTGGTATCTCCTTTTGCCGTAATGTCTGCAAAGGCAGGATACCAGCGTCCAATTTCGCAGGTGGGGATAGACGGGCGGATTTCCTTTTCCTCCTCTTCCGTGATAAAGGGTGTCATCTGAATGATTTCTTTGCTTGTTGCTTCCTCGAAAGACACAGTCGGGATTACATTCACATGAAGGAAGTCATAGAATATCTTTTTCACCATTTCATCAGGTTGGCAGACAGAGATATTATGTTCTTCTACAAAAATGCAGGGAACACCTTTCTTCTCGCAGAAAGCTCCCATTGCTTTCACTTCCTCCTGTGGGATAGCGCTTTTATAAATAACTTTCTCACCAACGAAACAATAGGCTCCGTTCATGGTTATATATCCATCGATCAGGTTCCGGTCCTGCAATTCGGAAAGGTTATTGATAATGGCTTTCGGGCGCCCGGTGGCGATAAATATCTTCAGCCCTTTTGCACGGGCAGCTTCCAGTGCCTCGATGGTAGAAGACGGTATACGGTGAGTTTCAAAACTGACCAGCGTTCCGTCTATATCAAAAAATAAAGCTTTCGTCATAAATTCTTTTTTGAATTGAATACAAATGTACTACTTTTGTCTCACATAACATAAAAACATTATGCAGTATGAACTATAATTTTGATGAAATAATAAACCGTAACGGTACAGATTCCGTAAAATGGGATGCAGTAGAGAGTCGTTGGGGACGCAATGACCTGATTCCAATGTGGGTAGCTGATATGGATTTCCGCACAGCTCCTTTTGTCATAGAGGCTTTGAAAAAACGCCTGGAACATGAAGTACTCGGATATACATTTGCTTGCAAAGAATGGTCGGAGTCTATTATTAACTGGGTGAAGGAGCGTCATGGTTGGACTATCCGTGAAGAGATGTTGACTTTCACTCCCGGTATTGTCCGCGGCTTGGCTTTTGTGATCCACTGCTTTACGCAAAAAGGAGATAAGATAATGGTAATGCCCCCTGTTTATCATCCTTTCTTTTTGGTCACTCAAAAGAATGAGCGCGAAGTGGTATTCAGCCCGTTAGTCCTGAAAGATGAACAATATTATATTGATTTCGACCGCTTCCGTCAAGATATTCAAGGATGCAAATTGCTTATTCTAAGCAACCCTCATAACCCGGGTGGACGTGTATGGACGAAAGAAGAACTGTCTCAAATAGCCGACATCTGCTATGAAAGCGGCACATTGGTTATCTCTGACGAGATTCATGCTGACTTAACGCTGCCTCCATACAAACATCCTACCTTTGCTTTGATTTCAGAGAAGGCACGTATGAATTCTCTTGTCTTTATGTCTCCCAGCAAAGCATTCAATATGCCGGGATTGGCAAGTTCTTATGCAATTATTGAGAACGACGAACTTCGTCACCGTTTCCGGACATATATGGAAGCCAGCGAGTTTAGCGAAGGACATCTCTTTGCTTATTTAAGTGTTGCAGCTGCTTACAGTCATGGAACAGAATGGCTGGACCAAGTGATAGCATATATTAAAGGAAATGTGGATCTCACTGAAACGTATTTGAAAGAACATATTCCTGCTATCAAGATGATCCGTCCGCAAGCCTCTTACTTGATCTTCCTGGATTGCCGCGCATTGGGACTCAATCAGGAAGAACTGAATCGTCTTTTTGTAGAAGATGCTCATCTGGCACTGAATGATGGAACAACATTCGGTAAGGAAGGCGAGGGATTTATGCGGTTGAACGTTGCTTGTCCACGTGTTACGCTGGAAAGAGCATTGAAACAGTTGGAGCAGGCTGTAATGGATTTAAAGTAGTCTTTTTAGTCCATTCCCCGGTTCGGAAATAAAATCAATCCGTTCAGGGGATGAAGCTATATTTCCTGTCTCACTCTTGCTTTTTACTATTTAATTTTGTATCTTTAGTGCTTCCCATCTTTCCAAAGACAGGTAATCATATTACAAAGTGACCAATATCATCTTATAAGGTGATATTGGTCACTTTGTAATGTGCCTATTGTCCCGTTGTAACGGGACGACTTACCGACTGCATAAAAAACTACTAATCTCTGCACTGAAAACCCTTAATCTTTGCACTGAAAAGTCTTAAGTACAAGATTGAAAAAATAGTTTGTTGCAGTATGATGATATGACAATGCCTCAACTATGGCATCACATTTACCGGAATCAGCCGTACCTCACTATTCAAGCCGGAGGGTAATGGACTCCAATGCCCATAATTGGCCGGACGATAGTTCAAATCAACAATATTGATTTCTTTGAATTTGCGCCACTGCACTCCCTGCCTGTCTAATTCTGCAATTCGATTCGCAGGGAGATTCGTGACTTCTATCTCGATGTGGTTTTTTCCGGGTTTTAAGAACTCGCCTAACTTTAGTTGATAAGGCACTGCCCATGCGCATCCCGCTTCCTGTCCGTTGATGCGGACACGGGCACTTTCGCGTACATCTCCCAAATCAAGAATCCAGTCGTCAGCTTGCAAAGCCGGCAATTCGATGTCTAAGGAATAAACACCGGTTCCCATGTTCGTTTGGGCTGCCGGATGATTGATATGGGTCCATGAACAGGGGCGATCTATATCAAATGTTCCTTGAATTTCCGGTTTGCTTTCGGCGAAGTGCAACTTCCAACCATGATCCAGACGAAGGCTGAAAGGTTGTTCTTTTACATACTTCCACGGTTTGGATGTCTGCAAAGATTGTTGATACGTTTGCAGAATAATCGATTCACCGGATTTTAATTGCAAATAGACTTGTGTTTTGCCGTCTGCCTGTCTCACTTTAGCTTCACCACATTCTCCGGTCATGGGATTGAAGAGAGCGGCTGCGGCTGCATTCGTTCCCAATGTGATCCAACCGTCCACTCCTTTATTTTGCAAGGAAGAGATGAAATAGTGGTGTCCCGTATCATTCACTCTCCGGATCGCTTGTAGTCCGAATTTGGTTTTCATTTCTTCGGGAGAAATATTGCAGCTGGCCAATGTGCGTGCATAATCCGTTCCTGTGATAATCTTCCCCTCTCCGATTGGAGTAACGGTTGTTTCCGAGAAAGAAACAGCCGGAAGTTGCCGGAGCGTACGCTGGTAGCTTTGGCGTTTTTGTTCCAACTGACCGTATCCCGGTACATCTGTCGGATAATTTTCGAGGAATACGATAGTAGCTCCCTGTTTGGCAAGTTCATAAAGATGTGCCAATACATCACTCGGCATTAGGTGCGCAGCAGGCACTACCAATGCTTTGTAGCCCGTTCCGCCCGAAGTAACCAACTGTCCGTCTTTGAAACGTGTACTGCGAATAAAGTTATCGGAAATATAATCCCCGTCATAGCCGCTGTTGTTGATGCGATGGATAGCGTCGATAAACTTAGGAGCCAGTTTATCCATGTGGTGTATCGTGAATAATAACAATCGTCCCGGCTGCTCATTCCACATATCATATACCGGAAGATAAATCAGGAAATCATTATCCGGCCGTCCCATTTGCAGAAAGCTCTGGCAACGGGTGATATAGTTGAAGAACGAAGGAGCATCACGCCAAATACTGTTTGTCGGACTCATATTGATAGAAGCGTAGAACAACCATCCGGGCCATTCGGCTTCTTTCGGAGAGTACGGAGTGCCGTGGAAAAACATGTGATTGACACCCGAAACGAACATCAGATCCATATCCGGTTTGCACTGCGACAAAGAAGTGCGGAAATGTTCCGTCAGCCACGTGAATGTTTCGGAAGAAGTATATGTTTTTCCTGCAATGTGAGCGGCTGAAGAAGCATATTTTAGCATAGACAGGTCCGAATCATTCTTTTTGGTCAAGGAGTCCTGACGCAATCCTTCGATATGGAATTGCGACAGTCCGAAACCCTCACATTCGGGAATATCTACGGCGGCATAAATATCAATCAGGTTAGCGGGGGAACCGTGTGCCTGATTGCGGGTAATGCTACCGTTTTTGTGTGCCCAGTCCGTCCACTGACAGGTAAAGTTCTCCAATAATAAATCGGAAATCGTTTCCCGGTAATCGGATACGATACGTCTGCTGACTTCCGGACGGCTTTCGTCCAGAAATTTAGGGAAATGTTCTTCCAGTTTGTACCCCCGTCGACGAGTGAATTGTTCCAGGAAATCGTCTGTCCAGTCTGCCTGATACACTTCGTAAGAGTCGTTGAAGAATGTATGGGGATAGCTCGTCTTGCTGCTTTTGAAAGCACGGTCAAAACGGGAAAGATAGTTCTTTACAGCTTTCTTTGAGAGATGGTTCATTACATATCCCTCACCTCCGGGAGCGGCACGTTTCACTTTCTGTCGTGTCTTACCAATATAAAGAGCTACGATTTTCCATTTGCCCGCAGGGGCTTTCCATTGTAGCTTGTCTTTTTTTACGTGGGCGGTCAGGTTGATACATTTACCTTTCTCATCGTAAGCCATCACTCGGCTTAGTACGGAATAAGCCTGTTGCTTAGGGTCGGTCACGTTGATATCTTGTTCAATCTCTTTGCCCCCCTCTAGGTTGTATGTCTGGAAGATAGCCTTTGTAGCTGCATCTTCGATACTGACTTCCGGTCCGCCGAAAGGCCATCCGGTTCCGGTATTCATGTCAATCTCGATACCGGTGCGCTTTCCTTCCACCTGTGTATGTTTGAGAACTTCCATCCAGCGGGGAGAGAGAAATTGAATCTCGTTCGCATCATTGCCCTGCACACCATAGATGGGAGTAATTTCTACCGCCCCCATTCCGGTGCGTGCATATTCTTGCAGATTGTATGTCAGGTTCTTTTCATCTACGGCACTTCCCAACCACCACCATCTGGCACCGGGACGTGCTTCCACCGGAGCATCCGGCCATTGCTGTGCTTGCATTACTCCACCTGCGGCAAGCAGGCAAAGGACTATCCATTGTCTTTTATTCATCATTCGTTCGGCGTATTATAATATTCTATGTTTTCTGCATCATCAGTAACAAAAAGCGGTCGTCCGTCCGGCTGTTCAAAGTGGAAACGGACACCGTCGAAAGTTATATTCCGTGCATGACGGATATAAAATCCTTTGGCGGGAATCGTGCCGAACATCCACGGTTCGGGATATACTTTTTCCTGTTCGGGCGGAACGCGTTTGCCATCCTCTTCACTGTAGCCACCTTTATAATAAAGGTGAATATTACGGAAAGTCACATCCTCGATACAGGCTCCCGGTACGCCGCTGATGATAGAAGCATACCGGCTGTCGGCATTCCATACATTGATATCGCTGATAAGAATACGTTTCATGGTGCCTACAGGAGTACCTTCAGGACTGCGCATACGTGCACCCAACCGGAGGAAAATAGGCGCGTTGACTATATTTCTCATTGTGATGTTACTGATTACAATATCTTCCAGATGTCCTCCGTCTACCGTTTCCAATGCCAGCCCACGGCAATGTTCAAAGATACAGTTCATAATCGCAATATTGCGGAAACCTCCACTGCTTTCTGTGCCGAATTTGATGCGTCCCGTACGGAAACCATGATCGGGAGCCTGCGGTTCGTCCAGCTGCCAAGTGCCGTCCATTACGCTGCCTTTGTCAAAGCCGCTGACATAACAATCGCTGATCGTCACATTTTCTGTGTCTTGGAAGCGTCCTAATCCATAAGAGGCTTTCAAGACAATGGCATCATCCCAGGGGGAGTTCACCGTGCATTGGCTGATACGTACGTTCCGGCAGCAATCAATGTCGAAGCCGTCCCGGTTGGTGTCTACTTTCAGATTCAGAATCGTCAGATGATCCACTCCGGTAGCCAACAGGGCGAAATGCCCGCAATGCAGCATGGATAAATCTTTCAGGGTCACATTTCTGCAATCTTTCAGGCTGATCGCCTTATTGCCTACACCCGGCAGGCGGCTCTCTTCACGGGTCAAGCCTTTACCGTAGATTAAGCCGGGACCACTGATCGTAATATTCTCCAGTCCGATTCCCCAAATTAAAGAGTTTTTCCAATGGCTGTGACCGAAATCCTGATACTTGTTATGTTCATTCGGTTCGGCGGTATCATATCCTTCCTCTTTTCCGGGAAAGGCGGCAATGATGCGGGTGCCCTGTTCCAGATAGATATGAATGTTACTTTTTAACCGGATGGAATAGCACGCATATTCTCCCGCAGGTAGATATACTGTGCCTCCTCCGGCCTGTGCGGCCGCTTCAATCGCACGATTGATGGCAGGCGAATCAATTGTTTTCCCATCCGCTTTGGCTCCGAAGTCCATTACATTATAAATGGCTGCATGTAGATAAATGCAACCTATTAACAGACTGAATAATAAATAGATCCTTTTCATTTTTTGTCGATTTTGGCAAAAATATCCGGTAACATATAGTAGTTGTAATCCGCTTTTTCATTCTGTTCGTAGAAACAGAAATAAAGCCGGAAAGGCTTGTTTCCTTCGTTTCGGGAAGAAGCCGGGGAGAGACTGCAACGTCCGGCCAATACAGGGCAGTCGGTTTGTTTGCCCGATTCGTAAAGCATCAGGGGAGTTGCATCCTTATGTCCGTCGCTCAAGCGGATATCATCGGTAGGGGTGACAGCCTGCAGCGTTTTCAACTTCATGCTTTCTCCGTAGTAGCAAGTGAAGGCTTGTCCCTCCACGCTGAATACATTGATGTCCGAATCCGGTTGGCAATCGCCGAAACTCCAAAATAGGGCATCGGCTTCCGGAGCAGAGGCGACTTCTACTTCCAGGATAAATCCACGACTATCGGGCAATGCTTTCCATTGGAAGGACACTCCCTGTATCTTTTCTTCAGGTTTTAGCCAGTGGCTTTCGTTTCCTTTCTTCGATACACCCAACCGGAAAGTGCCGGCAGGTGGCGTCAGTGCTTGTGCTTGCGCATCAATGAGCAAGATTCCCAGCAGTGCGATGGTCAGGAGATGTCTTAACATAGTTGAAGTTGATATTACTTTGTTCATTCTCTTTTAGTTCAATGACATTCTTTTCTTCTGTCTTTAACGTGATTTCAGATAAGTTGAAATTCTTCGTATAGCAGATTTTGCCCGGTTTGTCGGTCTGCGCTTCGATGGCATAAAGATAGAAATTTTCCAGACGTAACGAGTCATTCCATCCCGAAGCGGAGATAAATTCGTCCACATTTTCCGCTTTTACCTTTGATACGTAGACATTGCGGAAACGCGGATAACCTTTTTCGGGAGGCGTTACCGGGGTCAGCATGACTCTCCAGTGCTCCGGGATTTCTTTCCCTTCATACTCTTTGGGTAAAGTGCTGTAACTGTAACTGGGGTTCCAGTTCAAGTCTGCTGCCAGTACGTGACGGACGTTTGCCGCTTTTACTTCAGTCATATAAATGTTTTCGATTGTTCCTCCACGGTTCATGGCACTTTTCAACCGCAGTACGGCCGAGGTGCCGATTGCTTCCAGATTATATCCCAATACATTCCGTATGCTGCCGGAAGTTTCGCTTCCGCAGGTGATAAGTCCGGCACCTTTGCGGGCGATGCAATTTCGTATGACCACATTTTCTGTAGGAAGGTTCACCCGCAGTCCGTCTGCATCCCGTCCCGATTTGATACAGATATTATCATCGTTACAGTCTACATCGCAGTTTTCGACCAAGATATTGCAGGAAGAATCAATGTCGATACCGTCCGTGCTCGGACCGTGTCCGCCTATATTGTTGTTGATTGTCAGTCCGTCTATCGTGCAATAATCGGAGTAAAGAATCTGACACCCCCAAAAACCGGTACGCATCAGGGTAAATCCTTTCAATGTAATGTCCGAGCTACGTTCTATGAGGATGCCCCGTACCCGTTTGCAGTCGTAATCCACAATCCAGCGCAATCCTTTTGCTTCGTATTCTTTCCGCATTTCCCAATATTTATCCCAAAATACTTTTCCCCGGCAGTCCAGTGTTCCTTCTCCGGTGACAGAAACGTTCTTTTCATTGACAATGTTGATAACTGCCGCGGGCCATGTCATCTCGATTCCTGCAATCCGTGAACGGAATTCGGGATAATGATGAATGGATGGGCTGGCCAATAAAGTCACCCCTTTGTCTAGTTGCAGGTTGACACCGCTTTTTACGAACAGTGCTCCTGTCTGGTAATATCCCGGTTGGAGAACTACCGTTCCTCCACCGCTGACGGCACAACTGTCAATTGCTTTCTGGATAGCTTCCGTGCTAAGCACCGTGCTGTCTGCTACTGCGCCAAAAGAATTAGCGGATAAAATTACATTGTTTCCGGGCATTTGCCGGCTGCCTACACTGTCGGCCCACGACAAATCCGGTTGCTGCGGAACCTGCCCCCATTCGAAGCTGTTGTTTCCTGCCTGTTTGGCCGTTGGGGTGGCGCAAGCTGCTGTCAAAAGTGTGCCTGCTAGTAGGAGCAGGGGAAAGATGCCTTTGGTTTTCATATTTATCTAATGCCTGATACTTGATACTTAATACCTAATACTTATCTCCTAATTTCCGTCCGGTTTCTCTATTTCCGTGAATGGTGATTCGTTCCAATGGAAAACATTCACATCGTCCGGTTGTGCCGGGTTATAGGATGGGTCTATTTTCAGGTGTTTAGCCAGTTCCGGTACGGCTTTCTTCATTCCTTCAATCACACATTGGGCTATTTGATAGGCTCCGTAAGGATTAAAGTGGGTGTTATCGGCAAAATCCTTGGTCTGTCCCGGATAAGTGCCTGCCGGATAATGCACGAAAGCGCGTTTGGACGTTTCCGGCCCCAAGGCTTCATAAAGCGTACGGGTCATTTCGTTGAGGTCGATCAACGGAACATTTTCCTTTGCTGCCAGCCAGCGCATGGCTTCCGGATAATCTTCGTGTGTGTCACGGATATGTCCGGTGGCATCGAAACTCCGGCGTTGGGTGGGAGTGACCAGTACGGGGTATGCTCCCCGTGCACGGGCTTCATCAATAAATGTTTTCAGGCTGGTCATAAAAGAGTAATAGGCTCCTTTGCCCGGCCCTTTCTGCTTTTGGTCGTTATGTCCGAATTCCATGAAAAGATAATCTCCTTTCTTTATCTGGCTCAATGCTTTTTTCAAACGTCCTGCGGCAATAAAAGTATTGGCTGATTCGCCCGATTCCGCATAATTGGCGATACAAACGTCCGTGCCGAAGAAATGAGGTATCATTTGTCCCCAGCTCGCCCATGGTTCATTGTCCTGGTCGACTACGGTACTGTTGCCGCATAGAAAAACGGTAATCACCGACGGATCGGCAGGCTTGATACTGATACTCTGGCATACGGGTGCATCGCCGTTAAATTCCAGAGTCAGTTTATCGTCCCAGTTCAGTTTAGTCTTTTCGCGGGGTTTGATACGTACGGATTCTTTCTCGGAAATGCGGGGATTGCGTTTGTTGATGATAAATGTTTCATCTACGAATTGTCCCTTTTGGGTCGCGAGGTTATCAATGAACAGTCGGCGTGACTCGCCTCTTACAGTGGTCACCCCTGCCTGTTTCTTGCTTCCCAGGCGAACGGTTACTTGGTAGTTACCATCCGGCACACGGACAGAAAAGAAGAAGGGTGCCTTACTGCCTTTCGCGGGAGTAGCGACGAGATCATATCCGTATCCTGTCTCCTCACTGTAGCGGGGAGCGTCTGCCAACTGGTATGTTTGGGCTTTCTCCTGTGCGTTGATATTTGCCGTTGCCAGGACTAGCAAACCTATAATAGTTGTTTTCATGTAAATAATATAAAAGTATATTGTTTATGGAGTTTAGGCACGGATTACACGGATTTCACGGTTTTTAGAATTATGCTTTCTATAGAGCAACAGCGTAATCCGTGTAATCCGTGCCTGATAATTTCCCATTTAGTTAATTTTTGGTTTGAGCTCGTCAGGTGAATCTTTGGTATAAGATTTCACATCTCCCGCCACTTTGGTGAATAATGCTTGGATTAGTTCCGGAGTTATCTTTTCTGTCGGACGGAAAGCATCCGAATTCATATAATCCAGGATTGCTTTGTGCATCTGGCGGGCTACAATCCGTTTTTCCGGTTGGGAGGTAATATCCATACTGGTCATCATCAGTTTGCCGTTCAACACCTTTGCTTCGAACAACATTCCAATTTTCCGGCTGATAAACCAGGTATCAATACTTTGAATCGTAGGTTGGAATTCTGCCGGGAAGTCGGTGAATTGCATCACTTGCGCTTTGTTCAGCAGTTCCCACCATTGCAGGTTGCTATGATATTCAGTAGGAAATTCACGGAAAAGAGGGTGATATTCATTCAGGAAAATACCTGTTGTGTGTGGCGGACGCATCTTGAACCAGGAAGTATTCCAAAATACGGGAGTAAAATATTGTTTGACTTCCTTGCCGTATTGTATCTTTCCGGCAGCCGTAATCAGCACATTTCCTCCGTCCTGCAACACTGCCAATGCTTTGGCGTCCAAGGTGTCGGTGGTATATACTGTTCCTTGCGCCAGTTCCACTTGTGCCGGATATACCCAGAAATCCCAGTCGTTTACGGCATCACTGCCTTCGATACGTACTTCCAGATTTAGTTTCTGCGGTGTATCGATTGCTTCCAGAGTCATATCTACACTACCCAGAGAATAAAGATTTCCGATGGGAATGTGATGGGTGCCGACAGTTCCATGAGCATATACTTTTCCGAATTTATCCTTAATGGTATATACTGTTTTTGCACTTTTCAAGGGAGCAGCTCCGAAATGGGATACTTCAATGTCGGCATGGAATGTTTCATTATTGGCATATACAAATTTAGGAATACGTGCCAAAGGTACGGTCGGACTGCAAAAGCGTCTGAACTGTTCTGCGTTGATATATCCTTTTTCTTCAAAGAACACGTCCAGTACACCGACTAATGCAGTTCCCTGACCGGAATAATCATTGAGAGCCAGCAACTGGAATCCCGCATAGTCCGGAGTACGCAAGGTCTTTTCAATCTCATGTTTGTAGCAGAGTGCCTGCAATTTGCCCGAAGCCATCATGAAATCGTAGCTTTGGCTTCCCATGTGGTTATCGTTCAGAATATCCCGGAAGATTTCAAAGTTCTTCGCTTTGTTAACTCCCGTATATTTACGGATTTCATTGAAATTCGGGAATACGCACCATTGACCCGTTTCGTGTGATACATACGGTTGTTTCACCGTGTCAATCCTTGTACGATAATCCGATTCACTTTCCGGTTGCGCACCTGCCCAGCTTAATCCGCGTGCACCTGCTTTCACATGATACTCATTGTGAGGTTGCCATTGCCAACTGTTTCCAACGGAAGCTCCTGTGTATACACGACGCGGATCGGTTGCTTTCCAATAATCCACGAACTTGCTGACCCATGCCACCCAACGACCGGAAGGCTCATTGCCGCAAGCCAGCATACAGTATGAAGCATAATTCCCATATTCCTTGGTCAGTGCAATGGTTTCGTCCATCAGGTATTTGTCAATCGGTTGTCCGTTACCCAGTCTCGGACCGTGGTTCGGCCAGCTCGGTCCTTCCGGTTGCAGATAGAAACCAACCAGATCGGCAGCAATGAAAGCTGCCTCCGGCGGACAGAAAGAGTGGAAGCGCATATGATTCAAGCCGTAGCTGCGGCAAATGCGGAATACCCGTTCCCAAGAAGCCACATCCATCGGAGCATAGCCTGTCAACGGGAAATCACAGTTTTCCACTGTACCGCGAAGCATTGTCTTACGACCGTTCACATAGAACCATTTTCCCTCGATCTTGAAATCACGCATACCGAACTGTACCTGTTTCGTATCAGACAGTTTGCCGTTGACCAGCTTTGCCGTCAGTTTATAAAGTGCCGGACTGAATTCATCCCACGTCAGAAACTCTTTTCCCATCGGAAGTTCCATTTCCACCGGATTATCTCCCGGACGGATGTTGAAACTTTGATGTATGGGAGCCACTTTGTGCTGAATGTCCGTGTTAAAGCTCTCGGCGGAAAGGGTGATCTCTCCCTTGGTGGAAGAAGCAGACCGTATATTCATGCGAACCAGCGCTTTCTGATTGCTCAAATCGGGATATACCTGAATATCTTCTAAATGGACTTTGGGAGTAGCTTGTAACTCGATTCGTCCGACGATGCCGTTCCAGTTACCTTGTGTCTGGTCGGTGATACTGTGAGAATCGGGACCTACGTTGATTTCTTTGATTCTATTATCGATACGGATGGTAATCAGGTACGTTTTTCCGGGGGTGGTTGCAGCAGTCAGGTCATAGACATGGGGAACACAAAGACTGTTTTGCATACCAAGCTCCTGCTGATTTACCCATACAGTAGTTTCGATGTGCGGACGTTCCAGAAAAAGAGTGATTCTTTCTCCTTTCCAGTCAGCCGGAATTGTCACTTTCTTTTGATACCAGGCCACACCTACATAATGTTTGTCGGGAGTCAGAAAGAAGGGTAGCTTTACTTGTCCCTCTATCCTGTATTTTTCCATATATGGGTTGAAGTAGTAAGAACTGTCGTAGAGGCTTCCGGTCCATTGGGTACGGACGGTCACTTCATCTCCTTTCCATTTTTCGGGCATGGAGCCGGGCAGGTTGATAGAATCGTCGAGGGATTTTTTGAACCATTGTTCCTTGGCGCCGGTATCTTCCCGATCTATCCGGAAATTCCATTTGCCGGATAAACTGAAAGAGTGATTTTGTCCCGCTACGGTCAGTATGGAGATAAATACGATAGCAATACTTACTAAAAGTCGTTTCATGATATATAGAATTGATATGTTTTTCATTCTTTTTAAAATCTGCCGCTAAAGTAGAGCTTTTTAAGGGTTTAGTAAATAGAAAGATGTACAGATACATAGAATATTGTATCAAAATGGACATCTAAAAGCGTTCGTGTACAAAACTACATGGATTTGAAATATTGTCCATGCTCTTTATCTTTGAGGAGGGGCGGAGATGCCTTATCTTTGCAGGGTAAACTTTTTAATCTTAATAAGGAACCATGAAAAAAGTAGTAATCTGGATAGCTCTAAGTCTTTGGTCGGTGATGACAATCTTTGCCGGTGAGACAGCTTACCTCTTTTCTTATTTTATCAATGACAGTAAAGACGGACTGCATTTAGCATATAGTTATGATGGATTGAACTGGCTGCCTTTACATGGCGGACGTTCTTATCTTACCCCTGCGGTTGGTAAAGATAAATTAATGCGTGACCCCAGTATTTGCCAGTCGCCGGACGGAACTTTTCACATGGTCTGGACTTCTAGTTGGACGGACCGGATTATCGGATATGCCTCTTCCCGAGATTTGGTTCATTGGAGTGAGCAACAAGCAATTCCTGTGATGATGCACGAGCCGGATGCACATAACTGTTGGGCTCCCGAACTGTTTTACGATGAACCTTCACAAACCTATTATATCTTTTGGGCAACTACGATTCCCGGTCGTCACAAAGAAGTGGCTACCAGTGAAAGTGAGAAAGGACTGAATCATCGTATTTATTATGTAACAACGAAGGATTTTCGTACTTTCTCGAAGACGAAGATGTTCTTCAATCCAGATTTCAGTGTGATTGATGCCGCTATTGTGAAAGACCCGAAGCGGGAAGATCTGATAATGGTAGTCAAGAATGAAAATTCCAATCCACCGGAAAAGAATTTGCGTGTGACACGTACAAAGAAGATAGAAAAAGGATTCCCGACCCAAGTATCAGCATCTATTACAGGAAAATATTGGGCGGAAGGTCCGGCTCCTCTTTTTGTAGGTGATACGCTTTATGTCTATTTTGATAAATACCGTGACCATCGTTATGGAGCTGTTCGTTCTTTGGATCATGGTGAAACATGGGAAGATGTGTCCGATCAGGTCTCTTTCCCGAGAGGCATCCGTCATGGAACGGCGTTTGCGGTGGATGCTTCTGTTGTGGAGACACTAAAAAAGAAGTCTTGGTTTAACGACAAAGACCTGACACTGACAGGAGTCTATTATTATCCCGAACATTGGGATGAAAGCCAGTGGGAACGTGATTTCAAGAAGATGCATGAACTGGGATTTGAATTTACCCATTTTGCCGAGTTTGCCTGGGCGCAACTGGAACCGGAAGAGGGACGCTATGATTTTGCTTGGCTCGATAAAGCCGTGGCTTTAGCTGCCAAATATGATTTGAAAGTGATCATGTGTACTTCTACTGCCACTCCTCCTGTATGGATGAGCCGGAAATATCCCGAAATTCTATTGAAGAATGAGGATGGAACGATACTTGACCACGGTGCTCGCCAGCATGCTTCATTTGCTTCGCCTCTTTACAGGGAATTATCATACAAGATGATTGAAAAACTGGCGCAACATTATGGAAATGACTCCCGTATTATCGGATGGCAACTCGACAACGAACCTGCTGTACAGTTTGATTATAATCCGAAAGCGGAGCTTGCTTTCCGTGATTTTCTCCGTGCCAAATACAATAATGATATCCAACTTTTAAATGATGCATGGGGCACTGCTTTCTGGAGTGAGGCTTATTCGTCTTTTGATGAAATAACGCTTCCCAAGCGCGTACAGATGTTTATGAATCATCATCAAATTTTGGATTACCGCCGTTTTGCTGCATCACAAACCAATGATTTCCTGAACGAACAATGTCTGTTGATTAAGAAATATGCAAAGAACCAATGGGTGACTACGAATTATATACCGAATTATGACGAAGGTCACATCGGTGGTAGCCCCGCACTTGATTTCCAGAGTTACACCCGCTATATGGTATATGGTGATAATGAGGGGATTGGTCGTCGAGGCTACCGGGTAGGTAATCCGTTGCGGATAGCCTGGGCAAATGATTTTTTCCGTCCGATACAGGGAACTTATGGTGTGATGGAATTACAGCCGGGACAGGTGAACTGGGGCAGTATCAATCCCCAACCTCTTCCGGGCGCAGTTCGTCTGTGGATGTGGAGTGTGTTTGCCGGTGGAAGTGATTTTATCTGCACCTATCGTTATCGCCAGCCTCTTTACGGCACGGAACAATATCATTACGGAATTGTCGGCACGGACGGAGTGACTGTTACTCCCGGCGGAAGAGAATATGAGACATTTATAAAGGAGATTCGTGAACTTCGTAAACATTGCTCTTCCCGTGAAACCAAACCTGCCGATTACCTTGCCCGTCGTACTGCAATTCTTTTCAATCATGAAAACTCCTGGAGTATCGAGCGGCAGAAGCAGAATCGTACATGGGACACTTTTGCACACATCGAAAAGTACTACCGTACCCTAAAATCATTCGGAGCTCCTGTCGATTTTATATCAGAGACAAAGAATTTATCCGATTATCCGGTGGTCGTAATACCGGCTTATCAATTGGCTGATAAGGAATTGGTGGATAAATGGATTGCATACGTGAAAAATGGCGGAAATCTAATCTTAACCTGCCGTACGGCACAAAAGGATCGTTATGGCCGTCTTCCTGAAGCTCCTTTTGGCTCCATGATTACTCCTTTGACAGGAAACGAAATGAACTTTTACGATTTACTTCTTCCTGAAGATCCCGGTACTGTAATGATGGATGGAAAGGAGTATGCTTGGAATACATGGGGAGAAATTCTGAATCCTCCCATTGACGCACAGGTCTGGGCTACTTATAAAAACGAATTCTATGAAGGAAGTCCGGCTGTTACTTTCCGTAAATTAGGAAAGGGAACAATCACTTATGTTGGAGTGGACAGTCATGATGGAGCATTGGAAAAAGATATATTGAAGAAACTATATGTACAACTGAATATCCCGGTGATGGACCTGCCATCTGGTGTGACAATGGAATATCGTAATGGATTGGGAATTGTATTGAACTATTCGGATCGTCCTTATACATTTAACTTGCCGAAAGGGGGCAAGGCGCTGATAGGAACTACGGAAATTCCTACGGCAGGTGTATTGGTCTTTTCAATGTAACAATAAATAGATATTTTTATCTTTGCAGGATTTGAATGAATTAAAAATAGAATCATACGATGAAGACGAACTTATTGAAATATATGGCAGGTATCTGCTTTTGTCTGTTGACTGCTTCTTTGGCTTTTGCCGGTGATAATTATAAGACGGTAAAGGTGAAAGCGCCTTTTCCCATGCAGCCTATTAAAATCTTTATTTATCCCGATAAAGATTTCCCGATAACGGATTACGGTGCACAACCAGGAGGTGAGACGGATAATACCAAAGCCATTGCTGCCGCTATTGAGGCATGTAATCAAGCGGGAGGTGGACGTGTGGTTGTTCCGGCTGGTACATGGCTGACCGGGCCTATTCATTTCAAGAGTAATGTAAACCTCTGTTTGGAAGAGAATGCAGTTTTGAATTTCACGGATAATCCTTCTGATTATCTTCCGGCAGTGATGACTTCCTGGGAAGGCTTGGAATGTTATAACTATTCTCCTTTACTTTATGCTTTTGAATGTGAGAATGTGGCGATTACGGGTAAAGGAACTCTCCAGCCGAAAATGGATGCCTGGAGAGTTTGGTTCAAACGTCCCCAGCCTCATTTGGAAGCGTTGAAGGAGTTGTATACAAAAGCTTCGACTAATGTCCCTGTGATAGAACGTCAGATGGCAATAGGGGAGAATCATCTTCGTCCGCATCTGATTCATTTCAATCGTTGTAAGAATGTGCTGTTGGATGGATTTAAGATACGGGAAAGTCCGTTCTGGACCATTCACCTTTATATGTGTGACGGGGGAGTGGTACGCAATCTGGATGTGAAAGCTCATGGACATAATAACGATGGTATCGACTTTGAAATGAGTCGCAACTTTCTGGTGGAGGATTGTTCTTTCGATCAGGGGGATGATGCGGTAGTTATCAAGGCCGGACGCAATCAGGATGCCTGGAGATTGAATACTCCTTGTGAAAATATTGTTATCCGTCGTTGTCAAATTCTTAAAGGGCATACTTTGCTTGGCATCGGAAGTGAAATATCCGGAGGCATACGGAATATCTATATGCACGATTGCACGGCTCCTAATTCGGTAATGCGTCTTTTCTTCGTGAAGACCAATCATCGCCGGGGTGGATTTATAGAAAACGTTTACATGAAAAATGTACAGGCAGGCATCGCTCAACGGGTGCTTGAAATAGATACGGAAGTATTGTATCAATGGAAAGATCTGGTACCTACTTATGAGGAACGGATTACCCGTATTGATGGCATTTATATGGATAAGGTGACTTGTGAGTCGGCAGATGCCATCTATGAATTGAAGGGGAATGCCAAATTGCCGGTTAAGAATGTAACGATTGAGAATGTGAAAGTGGGTGAGGTGAAAGAGTTCGTGAAGAAAGTGAATAATGTAGAGAATGTAGTGGAAAAGAATGTGACTTATGATAGGAAAGGGAAATAACCCTTTCCTGAAAGTAGCGGAAAATTTCATGCTATAATTTTAGTATAATGTAGTATCTTAGCAGCAAAATTGAAAACTTTATGCTAAGATGAAGAAATCCTTTTATTTATTACTGCTAATCACTCTATATAGCAGTATCAGCTTTGCCCAAAGCCTGAAATCTATATCTATTTTAGGCGATTCGTATTCAACATTTGAAGGATACCTGCAACCCGATACCAATAGCATTTGGTATTACGTTTCTCCGCAACAGCAAACGGACGTAACTTCCGTAAAGCAGACTTGGTGGCATAAATTCATCAAAGAGAATAACTACCGCCTTTGTATCAATAACTCATTTTCCGGCGCAACAATTTGTAATACCGGTTATAATCAGGCTGATTATTCGGATCGTTCTTTTATTACCCGTATGGATAAGTTGGGATGTCCGGATATCATCTTTATTTTCGGTGCAACGAATGATTGTTGGGCCGGTTCACCGCTTGGGGATTACAAGTATGAAGGATGGACCAAGGAAGATTTATATACATTCCGTCCGGCCATGGCATATCTGCTCGACCACATGATTGATCGTTATCCTAATGTTGAGATCTATTTTCTGCTGAATTCAGGTTTAAAGGAAGAGTTTAATGAGTCGGTCAGAGCTATCTGTCATCACTATAATATTGATTGTATTGAACTGCATGATATTGATAAAAAGAGCGGTCATCCTTCGATAAAGGGGATGGAGCAGATTAGCGATCAGATTAAGATGTTTATGAAGAAGACGAAGTGAAAATATATCGGGAATTAAGATAATGATATTGCCACTTGCTACTCTTTGATTAGGAATACTATTTCAAAGAGTGTCAAGTGGCAATAAGTTTAGTTGTTTATCTTAATATCCCGGATTCTGCATTGCTTTCTTTTCTTCATTACTTAGTGCAGAACCATTTGAATTGGTGATACCATCCAGGAAGGCTTGAGGAATCGGACGATAGTAATGTTTCTCCGGTTTGAATTCACCAAGACCTCTGCTGACACCATCGTTGAATTTATGCCAACGTGCGTCTAATGTTTTGGTACGCGCCAGATCCTCCCAGCGTTGCAATTCGCCACAAAGCTCACGGGTACGTTCATTTAATAGGAAGCACATCATTTTGTCTGCATTGGATGTACAGCCCAGTTCGTTGTAGATAGGGGTGTCGACTGTAGAGTTATAAACATCTGCCACACTATTTAATTTCATTGTTGTTTTAGTAGAAGCAGTAGTCTCCTGTCCGATATTGTTTGACTCATAATAAGTGTTCTCTTCCCAGTAAATAGCACCTTCGGAAGAATGCCCGCCACCTTTTCCGGAACAATAAGGATTATTCTTATAAGCTTGTCCGCCATCTACATTCTTACTACGGTCTTCACCTGTTTCGTAACCGGCACGTTCACGCAGTTTATTTATCCATTCGATAGCTTTGTCGTAATTGGCTTCCCCTTTACGAATATACGCTTCGGCAACCATTAATACATCATCTGCCGAACGGGCGATGATGGCATCGCGAGTACCGAATTGAGATGCAATGGAAACACGGTAACCATCCCGGAATTTAGATAAAGCTACTGAACGCTTGTGAGGTATGATATCGTAATAATTGCCCGTTTTCTCATTTATATTCCAGCTGTGTTCCTGTCCTTTGAAATAACGTACATATGTATATGTATTGCACATTTTTCCATCTTTCAGAACAGTATATGCCGGAGCGTTGGAATATTTTTCATAGCGGTTGTCTCCCGGGTCATTAACGATGTATTTCATACCGAGTTCACCTCCACTAAAACGTTTGTCGCCTTCTTTTACACCTGCCGGGGCATATGGCATATCTTCTGCTGTCCAGGTGGGAGCACTTTTGGTCTCGTTGGCTCCATAACAGGTAATGAATGATTTCCAGAAACGAGAGTCATTGACACGGTCAAACACCTGCATAGTATATTCTGTGGCACTCACATATGAGAATTCACGTCCTCCGGAGATGTCGCGTTTACATCCACCTATATCATTACCTTGATATACGGCCGGATAATAAAGATGCATCTGATTTCCATAACGTCCCCATGTTGATTCGTCGTTAGAGAATTGAGCTGCCAGAACCACTTCACTTACTTTTTCATTGGCTCCGTTCGGCTGCTCATAGTCCCAAAGTTCTACATAGTCATTGCACAACGGATGTGCATCTACCACTTCCGAACCATATTGAATCACAGCATCAAGGTCGGATGCTACATAATTACTGTTCCAGTCACTGTACAATTCGGATGCCCGGAATAAATGCGCTTTTGCGAGGAAATGGGCGGCAGCGTATTTATTGATTCGTCCAATCGATTCACCTTTATCCGGAAGTAGTCTGTAGGCTTCTCCAAAATCTGATATAATCTGGGTGTATATTTCTTCAGCAGAATTTCGTGTGAAATATGTTTCCGCACTTGTGGACGGAACTAATTTTAACGGTACGCCACCAAATTGCTTCACTAATTCGAAATAAGCATAAGCCCTTAGAAAATGCGCTTCTCCCAGACGTGTGTTATATGAGGGTGAACTTTGGTTATAATATTGAGGTATATTCTGGATCAATATGTTTGCGGGTTCAACCAGTCCGTAGTAATTGTCCCAGACAGGTTGGTTGGCATCTTTTTCAGATGAATTTAAATCTTGGCTATAGTGGTTCCATGCAGGGATAACATTGTTAGCATCGGTAAATTCATCCACTCCCATGTTGTAACACTGAATACCCCATATATAGTTGAATTTGAATTTTAGTTTCTGGTAGGCTCCAGTCACTAATTCATCAAGTCCTTCCTGTGTCTTAAAGCGGTCAGTACTATATTGAGTTGTTAAATTCTCATCAAGGAAAGATTCACTGCACGAAGTGATCGAACTTCCTGTTGCGCCGGCTATTAGAGCTGCAAATAATATTCTATTTAATTTCATAATGTCTTTACTTTAATTTGTTTATTAGAATCCAATGTTGACACCTATTACAAAACTCTTCAAAGTGGTAGGTGAGCCAAATGTCTTGGTGTTATTGTCATAGTTTACCAAGTCAGTATCCAAAAAGTCACATGCCTTATAGATGTTGAATGGATTCATGGCTTGAACATACAACTTCAGATTATTGATACCCAAATTCTTTAATTGCTGTGGGGCAAAGTTATAACCCAATGAAATATTACGAACTTTGATGTATGAGCCATCCTGATAGTTCATTGCACTGTTAAAGGCATCGGCTCCTTCACCGTTAGAACCGGGTGAATAGTATTTTGCATTCTCATTGGTACCGGCCACCCAATAGTCTACTTTACGCTGCATATAGCGACCGTCAAGAGTAACGGCTCCCTGTGGAACTGTAAAACCCCAGCGTGATAGAATAAAGAAGGACAGTTCAAAATTCTTATAACTGAAAGTATTACTCCATCCACCTGTCCAGCGTGGACGTGTGTGCCCTACAATTTTCTTATCGTCATTAGCATCAATTTTGCCGTCATTATTTAAATCTTTCACTTTGATTTGTCCCGGTTTACGTCCATATTTGGCAGCTTCTTCAGCTTCTTCTGTTTTCCAGATGCCATCATATACCCAGTCGTAATAAACGCCGATTTCTTCACCGACAAACCATTTATTGTTCACATCTTCCGTTCTACCATTGGACAATTCGTCAATTCGGTTTCTGTCCATTGACCATGTTAAAGTAGTGTTCCAAGAAAAATCTTTTGTTTGTACAGGTATTGCATTTACTTGTAGGTCAATACCATATCCGGATGTTTTACCCACATTCGCATAAGTGGAAACATAACCCGTTAGCGAAGGAATTGACATTTCCAGTAACAAATCATCTGTTTTCGTTTTGTATGCATCGACACTACCGGTAAGCCGGTTATTAAAGAAACCATAGTCAACACCGACATTGTATTGTGTAGTTCTTTCCCAGCCTAGAGTCGGATTAGCCATTTTGGCGGGTTCCTTCTGTGAAGGATCTGAAGGTACATAACCCAGAGATGAGTCATTCTGTCCCCAGTTATAGTATAAACCTGTGATGGCACCTTTGGTTGCATATGCTTTGATTGCCGCATTACCTGTAACACCCATACCTACACGAAGTTTCAACTGATTCAGCCAACTGATGTCTTTCAGGAAATCTTCCTGATCCATTCTCCATGCGATAGCAGCAGAGGGGAAACTGGCCCATTTGTGTCCTTCGGCTAATTGAGAGGCACCGTCCCAACGCATAGATGCTGTTAGCAAGTACTTATCTTTATAACCATAATTCAGGCGAATCATATAAGAAGCCATTTGAGTTTCAGTCAGTCCTGTGCCGAAAGAGTTCAGTGTGCCGGCAGAGCCTATATTATACCAAAGCTCATCCGATGAGGCTACATTAGTGGCTCTCATATCTCCCATCTCGTAATGGTAGGCAGAAGCGGATTGCATCAATGTCATTCCCAAATTATGCTGTCCCAGAGACTTGTTGTAATAGATCAGGTTATCTAATGTCCATGCACGTTTTTGTTCGTTTTTATATTGTGCACCATTGTTACCGTCTCCATTAATACCATCAGCAGCGTTAGCAACTCCTAAGGTGTAGAATTGGAATTCAGGGCCAAACTGAAGACGATAGGACAAACCTTCCAATGGTTTCCAGATTTTACCGAAATCAATTTGTGAATACAAACTGGCAGAAGCGCGGAAAGTGCGGCGTTGATTAGTATTATAGTCCAATTCGCGAATAGGGTTGATGATATTTACATCACCACTCGGATAACGGACATATTCACCGTTTTCGTCGTAAGGCACTGTCCAGGGGATCATACCTCTTAATGCACTATAGAAATCACCCGAACCGGTTACAGATTTTGAGAAACTGTATCCATAGTCTTGAGTTGAATACGATGCATTGATTGAAGAACCCATTTTGAACCAATCGACAGGAGTTACGTCAAATGAGGTTTTCAATGTATAGCGTTCGTATGCTTGTCCCGGTTGTGTACCTTTCTGGTCCAGATAGCCGAATGAGGCATAGCCTTGAAATTTGTCAGACCCTCCGGATGCGCTTAAGGTATGTTCGTGAGTGATCCCTGTTTGTTTGCCGTGAGAAGTCCAGTCGTATGAACCTACTAAAGATGGATCGTAAACTCCGTTTACCCATGCCTTCTCGATGTTCTGCCATGAAGAGGTTACACTGCCGAATGCAGCTTTATCTGCTTCATAAGTCGGAGTGGCGGAAGCATAAGATCCTGCATTGTATTTAGCTAAGCGGGCATAATCCAGCCATTCGGAGGCAGACATCATCTTTGTTACATCGTGTAGTGTTTCAAAAGTGACAGTACCGGAATAGTTCAGGGTTACCTTCCCTTCTTTTCCTTTTTTAGTAGTCACAAGAATGACACCATTGGCACCACGTGAACCATAAATTGCTGTGGCTGAAGCATCTTTCAGAATGTCAATAGATTCAATATCGGAAGGATTGATGTTTTCAATGCCTCCATTTTGAATGACCATACCGTCTACCACATACAACGGACCCTGTTCCGCATTAATGGAGCGTTGTCCACGGATATTAATGTTACCGACCTCTCCGGGACGTTGACTGGACGTGATATCTACACCGGCTGTTTTGCCTTGCATTCCTTCCAGTGCGTTTCTTACAGGCATTGCTTTCAGTTCTTTTTCTCCTACGCGAGCCATAGCACCGGTTACGTCACTTTTTTTCTGGACTCCATATCCTACAACTACTACTTCGTCTAAGGTTTCTGTATCTTCTTGAAGAGTAATTTGGAAGTTAGTATTTCCGGCCACGGATACTTCTTGTTTTTTATATCCTATATAAGTGATAGTGATTGTACCTTTCATTGGCACATTGGAAAGAGAAAACTTGCCATTTAAATCGGTAATTGTACCATTAGTAGTACCATTAACCAATACACTGGCACCAATAACCGGTTCTCCGGTGAAATCTGTAACTGTGCCCGAAATTGTCTTATTCTGGGCATAAGATTCTACTATTAAAAAAGAAAACAAAGTGAGGAGAAATAGCCGTCGGATAGTATCCTTATAGGCGTACAGGTGATTACCTTTTTTGTTGCTTTTCATACTTTAATTATTAAGTTATAAATATTGGTTTATATAGCCTTTATTGTTCATTTTCTTTTCGTCTTCTTTTGAGGACTTTTTATCTCTTGCTTTATTATATGGGGATATTCCTGTAATATAGGATTTTATAGAGGATTGGTAATGTAATGTATTATATAATATTTATATATTTACATAGTGTATTTATTGTTATTAAGTTAAACAAAAGTTAGATTCTCTTTTTAAAAGAAACTTTTTACATTCTACCTGTGAAAAAGTGTTGCAAACATAACGACTTAATCAAGATATAGCAATGCAGAATCGTACAAATGCATGGAAAATACCGTCTTTTGCACGATATTCCATGTTATGGGTGCGATTTTCGATTGGTGACCAATGACTATGAATCTTTTTGTTTCTATTTTATTGTATTGAAAATAGTAATTTATAAACCTAAAAAACGATATGGCGAATTTTTCAATTGTAATTGTTCCAACTAAAAAATTATCAAATGGCAGACATCGGATAAGGGTAGCAGTAGCCCACCATTCACAAACCAGATATATATCTACCCAGTTTACTTTGGATTCTGCCAACCAGTTAAAAAATGGTAGAGTAGTAAGGCATGAGAATGCTGCAAATATGAACATTTGTCTTCGAAGACTAATCAATGAGTATGAGGAAATTGTTACATCAATCAGCTATTTACCTGTAATCTCATGTACTGAGCTAATACGTATTATCACTTATGAACAAAAGAAAAAAGGAATCACTTTTCAAACTGTTGCGAAAGAGTATATGGATTTTATGAAAGGAAAAGAACGGGAGAAATCTTATAAACTCTACAAGATAGCTACAGAGAGATTCATTAAGTATATGAATGGAGATTTCCCTCTAATACAGTTGAGTCCTCTCCATATACAAGGATTTTCAAAAGCTCTCCGTAAAGAGAATCTGGCAGATACTACTATCAGGATATATTTGACTCTGATAAAAGTCGTATTGAATTATGCAGGTAAAATGAACTATGTAACTTATTCTATCCATCCTTTTGTTCTCTTTAAAATGCCTGCAAGTAATGTACGAGAACTCGATTTGTCAGTAGATGAATTAAAGAGAATACGAGACACTCGTCTTTTTAAACCTTCTCAATCTATAGTAAGAGATATTTTTATGCTTACTTATTATTTAGGTGGTATTAACTTGAGAGATTTGTTGGCATATAATTTTAAAGATAAAAAGTATATGAGATATATACGTCATAAAACACGTAATAGTAAAAAAGGAGAGAATGAAATTGCATTTACTCTACAACCCGAAGCAAAAGCTATCATAGATAAATATCTGACTAGAGACGGGTATTTAAAATTTGGAAAGTATTCATCTTATAGACAGATATACAGTTTGATTTTTCGACATATAGACAAAGTAGCACGACTTTCGGGGATAAGTAAAAAGGTTACTTACTATTCTGCTCGAAAGACATTTGCACAACATGGATATAACTTAGGTATCCAAATTGAGAAAATAGAGTATTGCATAGGGCACAGTATGAAAAACAATCGTCCTATATTCAATTATATCAAAATTATGCAAGAACATGCTGATAAAGTATTTAGGGAAATATTAAATCAGTTATTATAAAACGTTGATTCTTTTATGCCTCGTCTTGAGGCATTTCTTCTGTTTTCAAATTTTTTCTCTATTGAAGATTCTTCAATAGCTGCCTCATTATTGTCTAACGGTAACTTTCTAATCCTAATAATGCTTTGATAAACAAGGCTTTCAAGTCAAAAGAGAATCTAACTTTTGTTTAACTTAATATTTTGAAGTATGATAAACTATGGAAAACACAGCCTTTCACTTATAGTCATTAGAAAGGATGAATTTCGAGGGCTATTCTTTATTACTTATGGAGAATCTATAAATGAGAATATATTTGTTTAATTTTAAAAAACATGGTATGAAAATAAACTATGTAACGGCTGCTTTTGCTCTGCTGCTTTTGGCGGGATGCAGTAATGACGTGAAAGAATCTGATATCAAGTTCGCAGGAGAAACAGGTGCAAAAGTTTCTTTTAGTGCAGTGATTAATAATCGAGAGGCAAGCGAACTTAAGACTAGAGCTACGGAAACAAGTTGGGAAATGGGTGACTTGGTTGGAATTACATGCGGATCCCGGCAGGTGAATATTGAGTATGAATATACCGGTGGTGAAAATAGCTTGTTTGCCGCAAAAAGTGGATATGCTGAAGATATCTGGGTATTAGGTACTCAAGAATATGATGTGACAGCTTATTATCCGTTCACTGGAACATCAGGTACGGAAGCTGAAACCATTGAAGTGTCTACTGATAGTGAAAATCAGGCTACAGCAGAAAAACGTGAACAGATTGACTTTCTTTATGCATCAGGAAAGGCAACTGCCGAAACTCCCAATGTAAAATTAGCATTTAATCATGTAATGAGTCGTATCAAACTGACTTTTACAGCTGGTACGAATGTTACATTGTCGGATATCACATGCTACCTTATTAATTTGAAGAAGAACGGGACATTTAATCCGAATACAGGAGAAACAACTGTAAGTATAGAATCTGTAACGTCGGATGATGATATTGTATGGACTAAAGTAGGTGCAGCTGATAATTATACGATACAGGCTATCTTATTACCGCAAACTCCACAGAAAGAAGTCTATATCCAAGCAGGAATGAACGGATATTATTACGAAGTTCACTTTCCGAATTTGACAAAATTGGAGCCTGGGGTTTCTTATAATTATACTATTCAAGCTAATGAGTATAAAGATAATCCTTTTGTATTAACTATTACCGAAGAGACACAAATCATTGGATGGAAAAATGAAGATGGCGGAACTGTTGAGTCAGATCCGAGTGTAGCAGGAACAGGTACGAACATCACTAATCCAAGCTGGAATATCACAGAAGAAACTATTACTCCTACATCCAAAAAATGATATTTTGAATAAAACGAAAGAATTACTAAAAACTAAATAAAATCTGATTTATGAAAGTATATAACTATATATCAATGCTTCTTCTTGGAGTAGTGTCCTTGGCTTCTTGTTCGCAGGATGACGGGATAGAAGGTGAAAATATGGGAACTTTACAAGGCTTCCAAATCAGCGTATCTGAAGATGGCTTTCAAACTGTAAATGCTCCTGGAACGCGGGCTACGGAGAATAATTATACAACTAAATTTTCCGAAGGCGATATGATTGGTATTTTCGCAGTCAAAGGTGAAAATATTGTTGAAGATATAAATAACCGCCAATTTACGTATCAGGATGGGGAATGGGTGTTGACCGACGGTGAAGATGCTATAGAATATAAAGGTTCGGAGTTCTCTAAAATGAACTTTTATGCTTATTATCCCTATGACTCTAAAGTTACTTTCGAACCTGCGAATGATGATCCTTTCGCTACATATGTCAGCAATTGGAAAGTTGGAGTAGACCAAAGTGGTGATAACTATACTAAGTATGATTTGATGACAAGCACAGGGACTGTACAAGGTGACCGCTTGAAAGGGTCAATTGCTTTTACCATGCAGCATAGAATGGCGATGGCTGTGATACAAATGCCTGAAAAGGTGTATACCTTTACAAATACGGATGTAACACTGGAAGATTATAAATTGCCTGTAACTGTAGGTTCTTTTACTATAGATAATGTGGAGGCATCTCCTTATTATCAGGCAAGTACAGATACTTATCGCTTTTTGGTGAAACCCAATACGGCTTTTTCTATCAAAGGGACTTATACTGGAGCACAAGAAATGGATTATGCTGCTAACGGTACTTTGGAAAGTGGAACTGCAAAAAAATATGTGATCGAGGACACAAATAAGAGTTCACATCTTTTGGCTGTAGGAGACTATTATTGTGCAGATGGTTCTATTGTCAGCAAAGATGTAGAAACTGCACCAGACAATGTAATCGGTATTGTATATCATGTAGGTAATCCGCAACCGTCAATAACAACTCCTGCTACATATACAGAAACAAATGATGCATTGCGCCGTGATTATCCAAGCTGTACGCATGGACTCGTACTGGCTATAACTTACCCGTCAGTTGGTGGAACACAAACTGCTGCATTTTCAACTAATAGAGATGTGTTTTTTGGCGGCTGGTATTCAACGGATGAAGATTGGTCGGATAAATTTGTAGCTTGTACAACATATAATACTTCCATTGCAGCATATTTGGGATATAACAATACAGTATTAATGACGATGTCTCCTAATACATTTGTGTGCGACAAGGCTGTAAGTTATGTTGAGGCTTATCGTGGAGCAGTTTTCGTGCCTGCTTCTGCCTCTAGCTGGTATCTTCCCTCTTTATACGAATTAGATGAACTCGTAAATGTTATATCTACCGTTCAAGAAAGTATTAAAAACGCAGGTGGAGAGGCTCTGGCTGTAGGTAGTCGTCATTGGAGTAGTAATGAACGTACAGGAAATACAACGGTAATATATCAGCATCTACTTCAGGCTACAGGAGCATACCTGGTTGATAAATATCGAAACCAAGGAGGAGCAGCTGGTTATTTCCCTATGATGCTTGCATTTTAAAAGCATCAGGATAATTTGCTATAAGAAATATGTTGAGGATGTTGTCTAAAATAAATGGAGCGACTCTTTCAATATGCGATTAAAAAACTATTATGAGTGATAAATATGAATAAGAAAAACTTAATAAAAGGAACTGCTCTTCCTGTCGCACTGTTTTTCTCCTTCGCCCTGCTTCCGAGTTTCGGTAATCAAGGACAAGTCTTTGCTGCCATGGACGTAGTCCAGCAGCAAGGCTTCATCAAAGGAACGGTGGTAGATGATAAAGGCGAACCGGTGATCGGTGCGAATGTAGTTGTTGAAAGCACTAATATCGGTACAATCACCGATATTGATGGTGTGTTCAAAGTCAATGTACGCCCAGGTACAAAATTGAAAATATCCTTTATTGGATATAGCGACCAGATAGTGGCGGCAAAGAAAGATATGCGGGTTGTGCTGGTCGAAGATGCTACTGCCTTGCAAGAGGTAGAAATCATAGCTTATGGTGTGCAGAAAAAAGTGACTATGACCGGTGCGATTGCCAGTGTGAAGAGTGAGGCTTTGACACGTACATCTGTAGGTTCTGTTTCTAATGTATTGGGAGGTCAAATGACAGGTTTGACTACTGTACAGTATTCCGGTGAGCCGGGTTCGGATGCTGCAGATATTTTTATTCGTGGTAAAGCAACGTGGGCAGATTCTACTCCATTGATACAAGTGGATGGCGTGGAACGTAGCATGAATGATATTGACCCGAATGAAATAGAGTCCATTTCTATCCTGAAAGATGCTTCGGCAACTGCTGTGTTTGGTGTTCGTGGTGCTAATGGTGTTATCTTGATAACTACTAAACGTGGTAGAGAAGGAAAGGCGAAAATTTCGTTTACTACTTCAGCTTCCGTATTGATGCCGACTAAAATGGTGGAGACGGCCAATTCGTATGACTATGCAACGTTTTATAATCAGATGCGTGCCAATGATGGGAAAGAAGCGATGTTTAGTGATGCGGTAATTCAGAAATTTAAAGATGGATCTGATCCTATTCGTTTCCCAAGTATTAACTGGGTCGATTATATCATGGGAGATGCCACCTTGCAAAGTCAACATAATGTTAATATATCCGGAGGTACGGATAAAGTACGTTATTTCATTTCTGCCGGAGCTTATACACAAGGGGGACTTTTCAATGAATTTCAGTTACCTTATAACATCAGTTATCAGTATCGTCGGTTCAACTACCGAAGTAATCTGGATATGGATGTGACAAAAACAACCACTCTGTCTTTTAATGTGGCGGGTAATGTTAATTCTTCTGATAAACCACGTACAAGTCAGGGCTCATCAGGTATGGTGAAAAATATCTATTATGCCACTCCATTCAAAAGTGCCGGTTTTGTAAATGATAAATTGGTTTACACTACAACTGACAGCTATGATGATGGAATGAGCCTGCCTTTTACTGGTGATATCGACCCATTTACTTACTATGGAGGTGGTGCTACTCGCACTAGTAATAACTCATTGAACGCTGACCTTGTTCTGGATCAGAAATTGGATTTTATCACGAAGGGACTTTCATTCAAATTGAAAGGATCTTATAATAGTTCATTCACTGTTTACAAATATCTATCCGGTGGAACAGAAATGACTTATAACCCTGTATTGTCAAGTGAGGGTATAGTAAATCTGCGCCCTGTGGATGGGAGTAAGTATACAGATGTAAGTTATAGTAGTGGTACAGGTAAATCGCGTGATTGGTATATGGAGGCAGGATTGAATTATAATCGTTCTTTCGGAAACCACAATGTAGGTGCATTGTTACTTTACAATCAGTCCAAAGAATATTATTATTCAAATACAGAATATCCGGATGTTCCGCGTGGTTATGTCGGACTGGTAGGACGTGTCACTTATGACTGGAAGAATCGTTATATGATTGAAGCTAATATGGGTTATAACGGTTCTGAGAACTTTGCTCCGGATAAACGTTTTGCTCTTTTTCCTGCAGGTTCTGTGGGTTGGGTGATGAGCGAAGAAAATTGGTTTCAACGTGCAAAACCGTTCGTTAGTTTCTTGAAATTACGTGCTAGTTTCGGATTGGTAGGTAATGACAAGATCAGTGGTAGCCGGTTTATGTATACAGCTGACCCGTATAGCGTTAACTTAAATGATTTAACCAATCGATATGCAAGTTCTTCCGGTAGTGGTGGCTATGGCTATTTTTTCGGAACGGACGGTCTGAATGTTACAACTAGCAAAGGAGCCTACGAAAAATCAAAAAATAATCCGGACGTATCATGGGAAAAAGCTTTCAAGCAGAATTATGGCATGGATATCAACTTCTTTGATGACCGATTATCCGCTACAATCGAATATTACAAGGAACATCGTTGGGACATTCTGTTGCAGGATGGAACAGCGCCAGGTATGCTGGGATTTACCACACCATATTCAAATCTTGGGGAAGTGAAAAACTGGGGATGGGAATTATCACTGAAATGGAATGATAGAATAGGTAAGAATTTCCGTTATTGGGCAGGGATTAATCTCTCTTACAACCAGAATGAGATCATTGAACGTAAAGAATCACCGCAAGATTACGACTATCAGTATTTGAAAGGTCACCGCATTGGTTCGCGTAGCCAGTATGTTTTTTGGCGTTATTACGATGAAAGTACTCCCGAACTGTATGAAAAGACATTCAATCGTCCATTCCCAACACATTCAGTAGACTTGAAAAATGGGGATGCTGTGTACGTTGACTTAAATGGTGACCGTCAAATAGACTCTAACGATATGAGTTACGACTATGGATTTACGGATGATCCGGAATATATGGTTGGTCTTAATTTCGGATTTGCCTGGAAGAATTGGGAAGTAAATACACAGTGGACAGGGGCTTGGAATGTAAGCCGTATGATTTCAGATGTATTCCGTCAGCCCTTTGTCTCTTCTGCTACCAAGACCGGGGGGGGACTGTTGGCTTACCACTTGACCAATACATGGACTACAGAGAATCCTTCGCAGAATGCGGAATATCCTCGTGCAACTTGGGATAATGCGGACAATAACTATGCCACTTCTACACTGTATGAGAAAGATGCCAAGTACTTGCGTCTGAAAACGCTTACCGTGTCTTATAACTTCCAGTTTCCTTTCATGAAGAGATTAGGATTGAACACCTGTCAATTGGCATTCAGTGGTTACAATCTGTTGACGTTTACCCCATACCTTTGGGGAGATCCGGAAGCAACAGCAAGTAATGCACCTTCCTATCCATTGACTAAGACCTATACAGTGAGTTTGAAATTAGGATTCTAACCGTTTTTAGAAAGAAAAAATATGAAACAACGATATAAATGGCTCGTCAGAGCAGTGATAGGGGGGATTCTTTGCATAGGTTCTGTATCCTGTGTGGACGAAATTAAATTTGGAAATAGCTTCCTTGATAAAGCACCGGGCGGAACGGCTACTAAAGATACGGTGTTTAACAGTGCTACCTATACGCGTCAATTTCTGAATTCCTGCTACAGTCGCCAATATTATGGACTGCCTTATGGAAATAGCTCGAATGTCGATTTCCCGGACTCATCTAATCCTTATCTGGGAAAGTTTGATGCGTTGACTGACTGTTGGCAACTTCATTATGAGTCTACTACCATTTACAATAGTTACTATAGTGGTACACACACAGCCAATTATGGAACGCGTGGTGATATCTTTGGGTACACTCGTGAGGTAGTGTGGCAGGTTGTACGCTGGTGTTGGTTGTTATTGGAGAATGTGGATAATGTACCGGGTATGAGCGATACAGAAAAAACAAAGATAAAAGCAGAAGCTAAGTGTATAATGGCTGCCCGCTATTTTGATATGTTCCGCCATTACGGAGGATTACCATTAGTTTACGAATCATTTTCCGGAACAGAATCAAGCTATAACTTACCGCGTGCTACTGTGGAGGAAACAGTAAAATATATGATTAACCTGTTGGATGAAGCTATTAATTCAGGAGGGCTTGAATGGGCTTATACAGGAGCGGATGCTACTACTGAAACGGGACATTGGACAAAAGCCGGAGCGATGGCTCTGAAGTGTAAAATCTGGCAGTTTGCTGCTTCTCCTCTATTTAATGCCAGCCAGGGATATGCAGGCGGAAGCAGTGAAGCTGAACAACAACATCTGGTGTGGTACGGAAGCTATCGTTCAGAACTTTGGGACAACTGCTTGGCAGCCTGCAAGGAGTTCTTCAACGCTATGGCAGTGAATGGATTCTATCAGCTGAAAGAAGCAACTGGTGATACTCCTGCTGATTACCGCTATGCTTATCGTATGGGATATGTATTGCTGAATAGTCCCGAAGTGTTACACTCTGTCCGTGTAAATGGGTATGAGACAACCGGTGGTTCTTCAAGTTATTTCTGGCATGCCTGGTGTAACAATGGTCGTAATTCATATACCCCCACACAAGAATATGTGGAAATGTTTCCTTGGGCAGATGGTACACCTTTCGATTGGGATAAGACTGAAGCAGAAGGTAAGTTGGACGAGATGTTCCTGAAGGGGACTTTTAAAGATGGGGAACAAACACTTTCAGATCTTGATTTAACACGTGACCCACGTCTATATGAATCGGCGATAGTGAACAACGTACCTGAAAATCTGGGATGGTCTTCTGCCAGCATGAGTGGTGACCCGTGGGAGCTTTGGGTAGGCGGCTCGGATGCCGGAACAAGCTCTTTCCTGGAGAGTGGACGTTTTGCCACCGGTTACGAGAATATGAAATACTACTTGAGTGATAGCGATTATAATCGCCAGGGGGTACATTGGGTATATCTTCGTTTGTCCGACCTTTATTTGACTTATGCAGAAGCATTGCTTCAAGCCAACAATGATCTTCAAGGAGCTGTAAACCAAATTGATATTGTGCGTGCTCGTGTCGGACTGCCCGGACTCGTGAAATGTAATCCCGACAAGAATCTGCTTTCTGACAAAGACGCTTTACTGGAAGAACTATTGCGTGAACGTGCCTGTGAACTAGGTATGGAAGATAGCCGTTACTTTGACTTGGTTCGTTACAAACGTGCCGATCGATTCGAAACTCCTTTGCATGGATTGCTGATCTATCGTTTGGATAGTAATGGTTCACCTATAGAGAAAGCATGGCGTGAAGGATCTGATAAAACAACAAGTAAGAATGGCGGTGCTTTGCAGCCTGTAAAGTTTAGTTATAAAAAGTTCCAATTGAAAAACAGAACGCGTGTCTGGTGGACAAAAGGTTTTGATTCCAAGTGGTACCTTTCTCCGTTCCCACAGAGTGAAATCAACAAAGGATATGGGTTGATTCAGAATCCGGGATGGTAATGAGGCAACAAATATGAATAACGATATTAGATAATGATATGAAGAAATATAAGATTCTGGTACTGGCTCTGTTGGCATGTTTAAGCATTCCGGGTGGAGCACAGAATACTGACAACAATATTACAGGTGTTGTTGTAGACAAATGGGGAAATCCTGTGTATGGAGCATCCGTACAAGTAGCAGGTTTACCGTCTGTCAGAGTAGAGACCGACAAGAATGGTAAATTTGAGATTGCTGCCGAGGCAGGGCGGAGTTTACAGGTGGTGACATCGGATAAAGGTTCTACCACTGTAAAGGTGGAGAAAAACGGAAAACCAGTGAGGATAGTGATGGATTATGGAGCGGAAACAATTGATGTAGGAGCCAATCGTACATTCACCCGTCACGAATCAACTGCAGCGGTTTCTACTGTGTATAACGAGGAATTCAACAAGCGTGCCTCAAAGGATATTTCTAATTCTCTTTTCGGACAAGGACTGGGACTAACCACTTTGCAAAATGCAGGTAACTACTCCACCGTGGAGCCTACCTTTTATATACGTGGCTTGCAGAGCTTGTCAAGCAGTTCACCGCTTATATTGGTAGATGGTTTGGAACGTGATATGAGCTTGATAACCCCGGAAGAAGTAGAATCAGTATCTATATTGAAAGATGCTGCCGCGGTAGCATTATATGGATACAAAGGTATTAATGGTGCTGTCCTGGTGACTACGAAACGTGGTAAGTATAACACCAGAGAAGTGAACTTTACTTACGACCACGTGACGAATTTCCAAGTGCGTCGTCCGGAGTTTGCGGATGCTGCAACCTATGCTGAAGCAATCAATGAAGCACGTGGCTATGAAGGATTGAGCGCACGTTATACTTCGGATGAAATTAATATGTTTCGTAATGGAACGGTGACAGGAAGCGGTATTGGTGCAAATATATCTGCCATGCTTCCTTATCTTTATCCGAATGTGGACTGGATTGATGAAACATTCAAAAACACAGGTATCTCAAATAAATATACCATTGAGTTCCGAGGTGGAGGTAATAAGTTTCGTTACTACACGATGGTTGGATTACTAACCGATAAAGGTTTCATAAAGAATGCCAATATGAACGATGGATACTCTACGCAAGATAAATATTCTCGTGCCAACTTGCGTTCGAATTTGGATATCGATTTGACGAATACGACTAAATTGAAGTTGAATATTCTGGGTACATTGGCGGAATCAAGTCGTCCGGGAGCTTCGGCAGATTTGTGGAATATGGTTTACTCATTGCCTCCCTCTGCTTTCCCCGTACGTACAGAAGATGGAACTTGGGGTGGTAATTCCACTTGGGCAGGCACATTAAACCCTGTGGCACAGTCACAAGGCGCGGCCTATAGTAAGGGACATACACGTAGTTTGTTTGCTGATTTGACTTTATCACAAGACTTATCCGGTTTCGTAAAAGGATTAGGAGTTGATTTGCGTTTGGCCTATGACAACTATTCGTCTATCTGGGAAGACCATAGTAAGACTTATTCTTATAAAGGGTATACGGCCAGTTGGACAGACCCTAGTGCCGGTGGTCCGATGTATACTACTGTTACGGGTGGTACGCCTAGCGAAATGTCAACCAGTGCTAATACAAACGATTGGACACGCCAGTTTAACTTTTCCGGTAATATTAACTACAACCGCTCGTTTGGTAAACATGATCTCTATTCTCAATTGAAGTGGGAGTATGAATATCGTGACAGTTACGGGTTAAACACTACCATCTACCGTCAGAATGTGTCATGGTATACTCACTACGGGTTCAATAAACGGTATTATGTAGATTTGGCACTGTTGGGGTCTGAATCGAGCCTGTTGGCACCGGGACATAAGTGGGCTTTTTCACCCACCATCTCTGCAGCTTGGGTGCTTTCGGAAGAGAACTTCCTGAAGAACACTTCGTGGATTGACTTATTAAAACTACGGGCTTCATTTGGTGTTATCAATGCCGATTATCTTCCTAAAGATGGAAGCAATACGGTTTATGACTATTGGGATCAGATTTATTCGACTTCCGGTACAATGTATCGTTTTGATTCCGGTTACAACTCTGCTTTCGGAAGTACGTATGTCAGTCGTTTAGCAACTGTAAACTCTACCCATGAAAAGGCTTATAAATATAATGTAGGTATTGATGCCACCTTGTTTAAAGGGTTGAATTTGACGTTGGAAGGCTATTATCAACGTAGAAAAGATATTTGGGTATCTTCCGAAGGGCAGTATTCCACGGTATTAGGTATGGATGCTCCTTTTGAGAACGCAGGTATTGTAGATAGTTGGGGCACGGAGATTGGTCTGGACTATACCAAACGGATAGGTAATTTAGTTTTTAACATCGGAGGTAATTTTGCCTGGAATCGGAATGAGATTAAAGAACAGTTAGAAGAACCACGTCTATATAACAATTTGGTGCAAACCGGTCATCGGTTGGGACAGGTTTATGGAATGATAGCAGAGGGCTTTTTCAAAGATAAAGAGGATATAGCAAATAGTCTTACACAGAATTTCAGTACGGTAGTACCAGGCGATATTAAATATAAAGATGTAAATGGTGATGGCATCATTGATTCCAACGACCAGACAGCTATTGGATATAGCACTACTGCTCCTGAAATTTATTATTCATTCCATTTGGGAGCTGAATGGAAAGGACTTGGTTTCGATGCCATGTTCCAGGGCGCTGGTAATTACTCTGCCGTATTGAATACAAAAAGCGTGTTCTGGCCATTAATCAGCAACTCGTCTCTTTCTACTCACTATTATGAAAATCGTTGGACGCCGGAGAATCAGAATGCTAAATATCCGCGTCTGAGTTCAGAAAGTAATGCTAATAATTATCAGACTAATACCATTTGGCTGGCTGACCGTTCATTTTTGAAATTACGTAACCTGGAAGTTTACTACAAATTTCCCAAACGTTTGATGGAGCGTACTAAAATATTAGGTAGTGCCAAGTTGTATGTCCGTGGAGTAGACTTACTTTGTTTTGACCACATTGATGTGGCGGATCCGGAATCTTACGGTGCGACAAACCCGCTGAATAAGAGCGTGGTAGTTGGTGTGATAATAGGTTTTTAATCACTAAAAACAATGCGAAAGAATGAAACTGAATAAATTGATATATAGTGTTCTGGGCATCTTTGCTCTTTCCTCTTGCGCGGACAATATGGAATATAAAGAATACAGTAATTATGACGCGAATTATGTGAAACGTACTTTTGGTGATGTGGGCGGTTTAGTGTCCAACATTTATCAAGAACTCGACACTGACTTCGGTAACTATAGCGGGGCTGTTTTAGGCTCTGCTACGGATGAAGCGGAATATGCCTATACAGGAAATTCGATTGAGTATTTCTACAATGGTTCCTGGAGTCCGACAAATGCACAAAGCAGTATGTGGACTGCCTGTTATAAGGCTATTGCCGATTGTAATCTTTATTTGGAAGAGTTTACGGGACTGACTTTTTCTGATTATGAACAAATATCAGATTATAAAGCGGAGATGTACCGTTATAACAATTACCAATATGAAGTTCGTTTTTTGAGAGCTTATTTCTATTTCAATCTGGTGCGACAATACGGTGATGTTCCTTTTACGGATCATGTATTGTCAACGAGTGAGGTCAACTCACTCACTCGTACACCTGCGCAAGATATTTTTGATTACATCATTTCCGAATGTGATGCAATAAAAAATGATATTATCCCTGACTATACCAAATTGGGAGATTTAATGCCTTCAGGTGAATCAACAGAGACAGGTAGAGCTAACAAACGTGCTGTGTTGGCACTCAAAGCGCGTACTGCCCTTTATGCAGCGAGTCCATTGTTTAATCCGGACAATAATAAAGAATTATGGTATCGTGCTGCGACGGCAAGCAAAGAACTGATTGATGCTTGTGACGAAGCCAAGATGAAATTAATCAGTGAATATGAAACTCTGTGGAGTGCAACAAGCTATAATGATGCTATTGATGAACTTATTTTTGGAAAACGCGCTTCGACCGGTACCAACTCATTCGAAAAATATAATTTTCCCATTGGATTGGAAAATTGTAAGGGAGGAAACTGTCCTACACAAACGTTAGTAGATGCATACGAATTTCAGGCAACCGGTTTGAGACCGGATGAAACTACTGGTTATGATAAGAATCAACCTTATTATGAAGGACGTGACCCGAGATTTGAAAAAACAATAGCTAAAAATGGCGATACAAAGTGGCCGAACTGGAATGAAACAGCTTTGGAAACCTATACGAGTGGAGCAAATGGTGAACCTTTAAGTGGAGGTACTCCTACCAGTTACTATTTGAAAAAGTATTGTCAGGCTGCGGTAAATACAACTTCTGCAAGTGCTTCTACATCTTATCATACATGGATTACGTTCCGTTTGGGTGAGTTTTATTTGAACTATGCGGAAGCATTGTTCAAGTATTTCGATAATCCTTATACAAAAGATCCTGAATTTGGAGTTTCTGCCAATGATATGGTGAATAAGACTCGTATTCGGGTTAAAATGCCGGAATTTCCTACCGGTATGACTAATGCAAATTGGTGGAAGAAGTATAAAAATGAACGTATGGTAGAGCTTGCTTTTGAAGGACATCGTTTTTGGGATGTACGCCGTTGGAAAGAAGCAGATACTTATTTCAAGAGTATTGATGAAATGAAAATCACTAAAAATTCAGATGGTTCATTTAAATATACTCGTAATACGGTGAGTCGGCAGTGGGATGACAAGATGTATTTATTCCCGATTCCGCAGAGTGAAAGAGGGAAGAATCCTAACTTAGTGCAAAATCCGGGATGGTAAATGATTATTAAACAAAAAAGGTACTGAATATGAAGAAGATATTATATACAATGGGATTGTTGAGCTTGCTGATGTCAGGTGCTTGCTCAGAAAGTGATCCTATAGTCGACGACAGTAATAATTCAAACCAACCGGAGGAAGTCTTGCCAGACTTGCCGACGGAGGTAATCACAGGTAGTCGCGCAATGTGGGTTAGTTATGATCCTATGTCAAGTTCTGATGTAAACAATGCAACAGGTATTTCGTCTGCATTAATAAGTTGGAGATTACTGTTGACTGATCCGGCGAATACGGCTTTTGATATTTATAAATCGGAAAATGGTGGTATAGAAGTAAAGCTGAATGAGGAAGCGATTACAAATACTACTTGTTGGACGGATGCAGATATTGATCCGGATAAGAATAGTTATTATCGAGTGACACTGGCCGGTCAGACAGAAACGCTTTGTGACTATACCTTTACCTCTCAAATGGCAACCAAATTCTATCATGAAATTGTCCTAAATACGAATGTGCCGGATTTATCATTAACATACTCTCCGGATGATATTCAGGTAGGCGATCTGGATGGTGACGGTGAATTGGAAATTGTTGTGAAAAGAGAACCGTATGACGGAGCTAATCAAGGTGGATGGCGCAATGGTACCACTTTGCTTGAAGCGTATAAGATGAACGGTACGTTATTATGGCAAATAGACTTAGGTATAAATATTCGTTCCGGTTCGCATTATACTTCTTATATATTATATGATTTTGACGGAGATGGCTTGTGTGAAATCGCATTCCGTTCGTCCGAAGGAACGAAGTTCGGTAATGGTAAACAAATTACTGATGCGAATGGAAATGTGAATGATTATCGTATACGTGACACGAATGGTGTGGGTTGGTATTCGGGAGCAAGCCTGTATACAACTTGTGGATTGATATTGGAAGGCCCTGAATATATTTCTATTTGCCGTGGATATGACGGTTGCGAAATCACGCGTGTTACTAATATACCTCGTGGCAAAGAAGATGAATCTAAAACCTCTCGTGCTCAATATTGGAATAGCTATTGGGGGGATGATTATGGAAACCGTATGGACCGCTTCTTTATTGGTGTGGCTTATCTGGACGGTATACCAGACGAAACAACTGGTGTAAGAACAGCCAATCCCAGTCTGATTATCAGTAGGGGTATTTACGCGAATTGGCAGGTGTGGGCATTCGACTTGAAAGGAGGCGAACTGGTGAATCGTTGGAAATTTGATACAGCCGACCATGATGATAAATGGAAAGCGATGTGTTCACATTGTTTCCGTGTGGCTGATTTGGATGGTGACGGAAAGGATGAAATATTATATGGATCAGCAGCTATTGACGATAATGGAGTAGAACTATGGTGTACGGGAAATGGTCATGGCGACTGTTTGTATGTGGGTAAATTCATTCAAGACCGTGCAGGATTACAAATTGTTGCTTGTTTTGAGGAAGAGGAAACTTACAGTACACAAGGGCTTGGATACGGTTGTCAGGTGATTGATGCGCGAAATGGAAACCTGATTACCGGACATGGAGCAGGTAAAAATGGTGATGTGGGACGTTGTATTGTAGCAGATGTAGATCCGGATAGTCCGGGATTTGAATATTATTCGTCTTTGCAGTCGGGTATGTACAGTTGTAGTAGTGGTGGAGTGGTTGCTACTGATTATCCGAAAGGAATTGGTAGTGGTGTGATGTATAATGCTGCTATTTATTGGAGTGGCCAGCCGACTAGAGAAATGTATGACCGTGCTTGTGTTGTTAGTTACAAGAACAATCCGGATGTAAACAAGACAAATAAAAATCGTTTGGTGTATTTCGGTATTTATGGTGCTAACGACGGAAATCACAGTACGAAATATAATCCTTGTTACTATGGCGATTTCCTCGGTGATTATCGTGAAGAGGTCATTTTAGGTTCGAGTGATGGTAAGTCTATTTATATATTCTCGACTAACCATCCTACGACTCATCGTTTACCTCATTTGATGACAGACCACACTTATGATATGTCTCAAGCTATGCAGAATATGGGATATAACCAGGGGACTAATTTAGGTTACTACGTCGGTGCAGAAACGATGAAGAATGCAGAATAAGAAGAACTTTATTTGAAAGATTAGTTTGTAAAAAAGAACAATCCGACCATTTTGTCGGGTTGTTCTTTTTTTCATATTTGCACAAATCGCCATATAAATGGATGATATTCCATTTCTTTATTAATCGGCTCTCCTTATTTTTGCAGTGTGACATAGCTTATTGACGTATGAAGAACATATTTCCTCTTTTGTTCCTTTTCATCACTTTGGGAATGAACATGAATGCACAAGACAATCAAGTCTCCGGCCTCAACGCCCGCCAGTTTCATAAATATTGGAAGGTCGAATCGGAGTCTCCTGATTATAAAGTGACATTTATCGGTGATACAGCTGAAATCGTTTCTCCCAAAGGGCTAACTCTCTGGAGAAAAGAAAAGATGAATGGACGGGCGACGATTGAATATGACGCGTGTGTAGTTGTAGAAAAAGAAGGAGACCGATTGAGTGATTTGAATTGTTTCTGGATGGCTTCGGATCCTATCTATCCTGATAATATCTGGAAACGTGAAAAGTGGCGCAACGGAATCTTTCTGAATTGTTATTCCCTGCAACTCTACTATATGGGATATGGTGGAAATTATAACTCCACTACGCGCTTCCGCCGTTATGACGGTAATGAGGCAGGAATCGCAGATCCGAAAATACGTCCTGCTATATGGAAAGAATATACGGATGCCGACCATTTGCTAAAGGCAAATCACTGGTATCACATCAAGATAACCAATGAAGATAATAGGGTTAGTTATTACATCGATGGCGAGCGACTGGTGGACTTCCGCGATGCCGAACCTCTGACTGAAGGATGGTTCGGTTTTCGTACCACCTTATCACGTACCCGCATTACTAATTTTCGCTATGAATGTTCACCTCAACAGATTTCTGCCGTTCCTTTGCATTGGATCGGTGATACCCCTGAACAGGATAAAGCGGTAAGTTTCGGAGTTCCTTTTGATGAAGGAGATGTATTTCCTGCAACTCCGTTGCGGCTAAAAGTGAATGAATATCAAGATATTCCAGTGGATACCTGGCCATTAGCCTATTGGCCGGATGGCTCAGTGAAATGGAGCGGAGTTGCCGGAGTCATTCCTGCCGGAACGGAAAGATTGACATTAGAAAAAGCCTCCAAGAAAGCAAAAACGACCAATAAACAGCCTAAGGCTTCTATCTCTATCACTGAAACACCTGAAAATATTCAAATTGAAACAGGGGTACTTTCTGTTTTTATCCCTCGATACGGAGATTTCCTGATTGATAGTCTGTTATATAAAGGAACTAAAGTAGGAGAGAAAGCACATCTTATTTGTAGCACTCAAAGCAAACCGATTCAAGAAAATACATCTCAAATATCTTTTACTCGTTACATAGGAGAAATAAAATCAGTAACCGTAGAACGTCTGGGTTCAGTACGGGCACTTATAAAGTTGGAAGGCGTGCATCGGAACAGAAATAAGGAGATTGATACGAACTACTCTGAAGGGAACTACGCGAATGACTCTGATGAGAACAGTCAGAATAATCGTGAGTGGCTTCCTTTTGTTGTCCGCCTCTATTTTTATGCTGGTAGTGAACAGATAAAAATGGTGCATAGCTTTATCTATGACGGCGATCAGAAGATGGATTTCATCCGTAGTCTGGGCATTCGTTTCGATGTTCCGATGCGTGAAGCCCTGTACAACCGTCACGTCGCTTTTTCGTGTGCGGATGGAGGAGTCTGGAGTGAACCGGTGCAACCATTAGTGGGACGACGTATGCTTACCATGCCACAGGTACAAGATGAACTATCTCTGCAACAGCAACAAATGGAGGGCAAACGTATTCCTCCTTATGAAGCTTTTGACGAGAAAAACCGGGAATTGCTTAATGACTGGGCTTCATGGAATGGCTACCGCCTGTCTCAACTCACGGCTGACGCATTCTCCATTCGTAAACGTACTAATGGTGATGCTCCCTGGATAGGGACTTTCTCCGGTACCCGTAGTGACGGTTATGCTTTTGCCGGTGATATAACAGGTGGACTGGGACTTTGCCTGCATGACTTCTGGCAATCTTATCCGTCTTCTATCGAAATTTCAGATGCAAGAACTCCGGTTGCCACGCTTACTGCTTGGCTGTGGAGTCCGGATGCAGAACCGATGGACTTACGCCACTATGATAATGTGGCTCACGGTCTGAATGCCAGCTATGAAGATGTGCAGGAAGGAATGAGTACTCCATATGGTATTGCCCGCACCACCACGCTCACTCTCGTTCCGCAAGGAGGTTACACAGGAAAGAAAACTTTTGCGGATGACGCCCGACAGCTCTCTGCCACCAGCATATTAATGCCAACTCCGGAATACCTGTATAACCGTCGAGCTTTCGGAATATGGAGTCTACCCGATCGCAGTACTTCCTTTCGTATTCGTGTGGAAGAGCGTCTGGATGCTTACATCCACTTCTACCAGAAAGCTATTGAACAGAACAAATGGTATGGCTTCTGGAATTATGGTGATGTGATGCACGCTTATGATCCTGTCCGTCATACCTGGCGTTATGACGTCGGAGGCTTTGCTTGGGACAATACAGAACTAGCTTCCAATATGTGGCTTTGGTATAATTTTCTTCGTACCGGTCGTGCCGACATCTGGCGTATGGCTGAAGCCATGACCCGGCATACGGGTGAAGTCGACGTTTACCACATTGGTCCGAATGCCGGATTGGGTAGCCGTCATAATGTGAGTCATTGGGGGTGTGGTGCAAAAGAAGCACGAATCAGTCAGGCCGCCTGGAACCGTTTCTACTATTATCTCACTACTGACGAACGCTGTGGAGACTTAATGACCGAAGTCAAAGATGCCGACCATAAACTCTACGAACTAGACCCTATGCGTCTGGCTCAACCTCGCAGTGAATATCCTTGCACTGCACCTGCCCGTTTGCGTATCGGTCCCGACTGGCTGGCCTATACCGGTAATTGGATGACAGAGTGGGAGCGTACGGGTAACACGGCTTATCGTGACAAAATCATAGCAGGAATGAAGAGTATTTCCGCCTTACCCAACCGCCTGTTTACCGGTCCAAAAGCTCTGGGATTTGATCCGGAAACAGGTATCATCACAACCGAATGTGATCCGAAATTAGAATCGACTAATCATTTAATGACGATCATGGGCGGATTTGAGGTTGCCAATGAAATGATGCGTATGATTGATATACCCGAATGGAAAGACGCCTGGCTTGACCATGCCGCACGTTATAAGAAGAAAGCATGGGAACTTAGTCACAGCCGTTTCCGTATATCCCGCCTGATGGCTTATGCGGCTTATCATCTGCGTGATAGACAAATGGCAGAAGAAGCCTGGACGGACTTATTCACCCGTTTGGAACATACACCTGCACCCTCTTTCCGCATCACGACCATCCTTCCACCGGAAGTTCCGGCTCCATTAGATGAATGTGCAAGCATCAGCACGAATGATGCTGCCCTTTGGAGTCTCGACGCTATTTATATGCAGGAAGTTATTCCGAGGGATGAATAACAGAACCGTTGATTTCCTCGTACTTCACCATGTCCCAGCCTTGGAACTGGAGTAACAGCAGGTGGAGTGTCGTACCGGTAGCCAGTTTCTGTACGATTTTATCTTTACTGTACTGCAGTAATTGCTTTCTTCCTTCTTCTGCTTGAGTTTCAAGTTCTTCAGCGGTAGCTGTACGTGGAGCATATTTCAGTTCCAGGATATAGCTGTGTTCTATATCGGAATAACGTGCTTTGTCCGGCAATAGGAAGAAGTCACAATAACCATAATTCATTTCCAGTTCCGGTTGTACGAGATAGTAGGAAGCGATTGCCAGATAAGCTTTCAGGAAGCCTTGTAAATTTCTTTCTCCCTCTATGGCATCGCGAATGGAAGAATTTTCCCGATAAGCGCGGGCAATGGTTTCAAAGAATGGTTGCCAGTGACCATCGAAGGCGAAATCATCTATCAAGTCTTTTAGGTGTGAAAGATTCAGGCTATGGGCTTGTTGATAGTAGTCGCGTAAGAATCCTAAATATTGCTCGCGTACGCAGTTGTTAGGTATACACATTTTCAAACGGTCGCCACGGGTGCCGCACATGGTGAGCAAGCCATAATAATAGAGCAGGCTTCGGAAGTTTTCAATATCCGCTATTTTCTCTGACGGGAACGAAGTATGCAAGTCTACCAATATTTCGCCTTTTGCCGCAATTTCCTCGATAGTGCTCATACGGCTTCCTTCATGGGTGGTGTCGTGGTCAATGCGTGCCAACATTTTCAATTTGCTGTAATCCGTACGGATATTTTTGTCTACCATGTTTTCGGGCGGGCGGTGGAAGTCAATTTGGTTACGCAGATAATATAAAGTCATATCGCAATTGAATACACGGTCGTTGTCTAAAGACATTCTGGCAAAGCAATAATTGTTGTACCATGGCTTCATTTCCGTAATCATTGCTTCTATATTACCGACCAGCAAACCGTTTTGCTGATAATAACACAGCATTTCACGTACTTCTGTCTCATCAAATCCCATCATAGCATTGAAACGGGAATCGGTCGATATATTCCAATCGATATTATATCCACTGGATAAGTCATCCAAAGTGATAGGACTGACTCCCATTAGGAAAATCCGGTTGAACATACCTTTGAATTGCTTGAAGTATTCACGGTAAAAACCGCTGGCATGAGTCAGATCATGGAACATTTTCTGTCCGTGTTCGCTCAATATGACGTTGGTAAAGTTGTCATATTCGTCGATTATCAGATAGAGAGGATATCCTTTTTCTTTTGCTTTTATCTCAATATAAGCGAGTTTTGCTTTGGCACTTTCGATGTTTTCAACCGTTTCCTTAAAATCTGCATCATAGAAAGGTGCATATTGATGTGCAAATTGATTGATGATGATGCTGCAATATTCATTGAAGCTACTCATCAAGTCTGCTCCCGGCAGCGAACAACCGGCTTTTGAGAAGTCAAAGAAAAGGACCTGGAAACTGTTGCGTTGTTCAGTCGGGTGACTTCCTATCCATAAGTCGCCGAAATATTTGTCGAAATTATCTTTCTGTAATATGTCGTAATAGGTATGCATCATACTTAGAAACAAGCTTTTTCCAAAACGTCTCGGACGAATCAGGAAAAGGTAGCTGGGCATTTCCTCAATAAGGGGGAGATACATGGTTTTATCGACGAAATAGAAGTTTCCATTTCTCATTTGGTTGAAATCGGATATTCCGTATGGTATTCCTTTCACTTGGCTCATATTGGCAGACTTTTAATTAGTATAGGCAAAGTTAATCTATTCTGTGGAATAAATCAATGATTTGTGGCCGTATTTGCAGAGGATAGCTGTTTGCCTCTTTTTGAAAAGAAGACGATTCTATCCTATCTCGATGTTCTGTTTTTAAGATTAAACCGGAGAATGATCGTTTTAGGATTGGTAAACTGGAAGAAAAACTGTATAAATAGGTGCAATAATATACGGGAATATAGACGAAAAGTGAATGATAACCGATAGAATATACTGTTTCTCTAATAGATAAATGGTTCATTGGGTTTAAACCAACGAGGTGTTCCTCGGTGAGGAACGCTGTCTTCCCCACCGAGGAACCTATCCTTTATCGGTGAGGAAGCTGCAAGTGTGCTCTTTTGGGGGTGGTATTTCTCTAATTGGATTGAAAATAAAGAAAGAACCTAAATGCTATTATGAATAGTGTTTTACTAAAATGATATCTATCTGCAAGGGATGGATATATAATAATTTCCTATTTGACAGCTAACGGCAGTGAAAAGTGAAATGAAGAAATAAGATGTTGGCAAATGCCGGAATTATTTCATCCTCCCTTATTCATTTATGTCATTCTTCCTTTTCTGCAATGCTTAAATATTCCTTTTTTAATATTGAATATGTAAGCATTCGATATGGTCGATATTTCTTCTTTGTCTTTATTGCATTATTATTTCAGATACTCTTTCAACGGGCAATCGGTCTTTTTCAGTCCTTCGGCAATGCTTTTCGCATTCATGTGTGCTCCCTTCAGGGAAGTGTGCGTATGGTCGTGGTTATAGTAAGTAGCTGCTTTCTTGATACCCACCTTTTCCAGTTTATCGGCACTAATCTTATTTAGATCAATGAAGTAAGCTCCGGTAGCTTCGGCTGCTTCACGTGTCCATTTACCAAAAGACTCTGTGTTGCGTTCTATTTTTCCATCTTTCCATTTGTTACGCGGAGTATGGCTTAGAACGATGGGAACAGCTCCTTTCTCCTGAACGTCCATAATGAATTTCCGAAGATACCAGCCGAATGTATAAATCACCTGATATTTCCCTGTCTTCTCCATCAAAAAGACTTTGCTCTCGTCACCGGAACCACGTAATTCGGCACGGGCTTTGCCTACATTAATGTCTCCCGCATCATTATGTCCGAACTGAATCAGCACAAAATCTCCCGGCTGCAAGGCATTATAAACCTTATCCCAACGACCTTCGTCCAAGAAAGTGCGGGCACTGCGTCCTGCCATGGCACGGTTTTCTACAGAAATTTTATCCAGATTGAACTCATCGGCAATTACGCTTCCCCAACCCCACATACCGTTTTTGTCTTTATCTTCATTTCGGACTGTACTGTCTCCGATAGTAAACAATACCGGACGTCCATCTTTACGACTGGAACCTGTCACAGTATCTTTCTCAACGGGCTTCAGATAATTGGCCAATTCCAATCCCTCATAAGCACGTATTCCATCCGCAGCAGATTCCGCATTGACTTTGGCACCGAAAGCACTTGTGTGTATACGGTCGATGTAGAACATATATTTCACCTTATTCTTACCGAACTTCTCGAATTTGCGGGCACTGATATCATTCAAATCAATAAAAGGAACCCCCTGTTCTTCGGCTACTTGTTTTGCCCACAATCCGAAAGTCTTGTTGACACGTGTGATGATGGTGCTGTCTTTATCTTCCCAAGCATTGCGGGGAGTAAGCGAGAATAGGATAGGATGAGCCCCTTTTGCTTTTACATCCTGAATAAAACGGCGCATATATTCCCCGTATGTATATACGGTTTCTTTCACTCCGGTCTCTTTGATGGTTACGTTCAGCGTATCTTTGCCGATTCCCGGAATAGAGGCGCGGGCACGTCCGCTGTCATAAGGACCATTATCATTGTGTCCCAATTCGATGATAACCCAGTCTCCGGGGCGTACCCCTTTGATTACATCCGGCCAAAGACGGGTGTAGAAAGTACGGCTACTGGTGCCTCCCAACGCATGATTCTCAACAGTAATCCGGTTGGAATCGAAATAGTCGCCGGCAAAATAGCCCCATCCCCATTGTCCGTTGTTGCCATTTCCTAAAGTTCCGGTACGCATGGTTGAATTACCTACCAGAAACAGAACCGGGTTGTTACCTTTCCGGCTGGAACCGGCTTCCGGCCGCGAGGTGCGTGCCTTATTCAAGCTGTCCAGCGTGTTGTCAACCACCTGATTGACGTCTGCCATGGGAGCGGAAACTTTATTTTGCGCTTGCAGTTGTAAACTGCATACAATGATTATCAGTCCGCACGTATACTGAAACAATTTATTTTTCATGTTCGTTTTCTTTTTTAGGCACGGATTACACGGATTTCACGGTTTTAGTGCTATGATTACGTAAAACAACCGTGTTAATCCGTGTAATCCGTGCCTTATTATTCTCTTATACCTTATCGAAAACTGTATGTTATTTTAATTTATAAACTTCTGTTCCGGCAAGCAGGAAACAACCGACTCCGTAGTCTTCAAAATCGGGTACACTCTTGTAAGTAACCGGCTGTCCGTCTTTAGGCTCCTTGCCTGTTCCCTGCACATATCCCAGAAATCCGTTCGGGTGTACGGCATCTTTCACCATAGCGTTCCATGCTTTTAACAGGACGGGGAGATACTCTTTGCGGTCGAGCAATCCGTTGCGGACTCCCCAAGCCATACCATAAACAAATAAGGCTGTACCGGAAGTCTCTTTTCCTCCGAAGTTCGTCGGGTCGTGAAGACTGACATTCCAGAAACCATCTTCACGCTGACATTTCTTCAAAGCCTTACTCATGGTCAGGAAATCATTGATATAGTCCTGACGATGTTTCTCGTCAGAAGGAATTTCATCCAACACACGTACCAAAGCAGCATATACCCATCCGTTTCCACGACTCCAATAGCAATCTTCGCCATTCGGCTCTTTATATGGAGGATTAAAATCCTGATCACGCCACCACAGACCGTCTTTAGGGTTGAACATACCCGTTTCGTCGTGTTGGCTGCGTGTGTAGTAGTACATATCCCACATCTTATCGTAGTATTTCTGTTCTCCGGTCATCTTTCCGAATTTAGCGAAGATAGGCATTGCCATCTGTACGGCATCAATCCACCACCAGTCGTTCACCTGCGGCGTATTCACCACCATATCGATGCTCGCTTTGATATTCCGGATCATATTCGGGTCTGACGGGCAGATTTTATAGATATCAATGTATGCCTGTCCGCAACAATGATCGTCTGCATTACGGGTAGTATTGCCGTTGCGCATTCCCCATTTGTGGAAATCTGCCCAGTCGTAAGTATACTTATAATAATCCTCGCGCGGATAAATAGAATAGAGAGCCATCAATCCTTCATAATATACACCACGCGTCCAGATATTACTGGGACGTACACGACCATAAAAACTGGGAGTAGTGTAATCGGCATACTTCTTCATAAAGTAGTCATTCACCTTTATGATATTCTCTAAAGTCTCTTTTTGTGTCGGGAGTTCTTGTGCTGCGACCGTATGGACTGGTATCAGACAAGAAAGAAGCAATCCTGTAAAGAGTAAGAATAGTGGTTTCTTCATGGTACAATAGTTCTGTTTTATTAATTTGCTGTTTATACTAATTTCTATGGCAAAGGTAAGAGACGTTCTTTTCTTTTTCAATGGATTTCCGTGCAAATGTCTTTAAATTCGTTCACGAGATGGCAGAAAATAGTGTTAAAAGTACGTCTAATGATGATTTCTACATATATCTGTACAATATTCTATTTTATCAATGGGCTGCGTCCTTTACTTTTGTGTTGTAATTTGATTAATCGATAAAACTATGAAGTGCATAACTCTTTTTTTTAGTTTCTGCCTGATAGCTATCTCCTCGATAGCCCAGCCAAACTATGACTTTTCGAAGTTGAAACGCGAACGTCTGGGACGTGGTGTAATTGCTATCCGGGAGAATCCGTCTACTGTAGCTGTTTCCTGGCGTTATTTGTCTTCCGACCCGATGAATGAATCTTTTGATATTTATAGGAATGGTGAAAAGATAAATAACCATCCGTTGAAGGATGCCACTTTCTTTCAGGATGCTTATACAGGAACAGAATCTGTACTTTATACCGTGAAAGCAAGGGAAGGGAAAACGGAAAGCAGCTATCAATTACCGGCAAATGCCCCGTCGGGTTATCTGAATATTCCGTTGAACCGCCCCGAAGATGGTACGACTCCGTTAGGACAAAACTATTTTTATACTCCGAATGATGCCAGTATCGGTGACGTGGACGGTGATGGTGAATATGAGATTATTCTGAAATGGGATCCGAGTAATGCACATGATAATTCACACGACGGTTATACGGGAGAAGTATATGTTGATTGTTATAAATTGAACGGTCAGCAGCTATGGCGTATTAATCTGGGAAAGAATGTACGTGCAGGTGCGCATTATACTCAATTTATGGTTTATGATCTGGATGGTGACGGTCATGCGGAAGTGGTGATGAAGACCGCAGACGGAACGGTGGATGGAGTCGGAAAAGTGATTGGAGACGTCAATGCGGACTATCGAAGTGAGCAGGGGCGTATTCTGACCGGACCGGAATATCTGACAGTATTCAACGGATTGACAGGAGAAGCGATGCAAACAATTGATTATGTGCCCGAAAGAGGAAACTTGATGGGTTGGGGAGACAGTCGTGGTAATCGCAGCGACCGTTTTCTGGCCTGCGTTGCCTATCTCGACGGCATACACCCAAGCGTAGTGATGTGTCGTGGATATTATACACGTACTGTTTTGGCTGCTTTTGACTGGGATGGAAAGGAGCTGAAACAACGTTGGGTATTCGACAGTAATAATCCCGGTTGTGAAGATTATGCCGGACAGGGAAACCATAACCTGCGGGTAGGTGATGTGGACGGTGACGGATGCGATGAGATTATCTACGGTTCATGCGCCATAGACCATAACGGCAAAGGACTCTACACCACGAAAATGGGACACGGCGATGCCATTCACCTGACTCATTTCGACCCTTCTCGTAAAGGGATGCAAGTATGGGATTGCCATGAAAATAAACGTGACGGTTCTACCTATCGGGATGCAGCTACCGGAGAAATTTTATTTCAGATTAAAGACAGTACGGATGTGGGGCGTTGTATGGCAGCCGATATTGACCCGACTCAACCGGGCGTTGAAATGTGGTCTGTTGCTTCCGGAGGAATAAGGAATGTGAAAGGAGAAGTAGTAAAAGACCGGGTGAGAGGTTTATCCTGTAATATGGCTGTCTGGTGGGATGGAGATTTGTTGCGTGAATTGCTGGATCGAAATAGGATCAGCAAATACAATTGGGAAAAAGGAATCTGTGAGCGCATAGCTATTTTTGAGGGGACTCTTTCTAATAATGGAACCAAAGCGAATCCTTGCCTTCAGGGAGATATCGTGGGTGACTGGCGCGAAGAAGTACTGATGCGTACAACTGATAATACAGCTTTGCGGCTTTACGTCTCCACTATTCCTACCGACTATCGTTTTCATACTTTCCTCGAAGATCCGATTTATCGTATAAGTATCGCTACCCAGAATGTTGCTTATAATCAGCCTACACAGCCCGGATTCTATTTCGGACCGGAGCTTCAGGGCACTGTATTCAGAGGATGTAAAATACCTAAAAAATAGATTATGAATATTCGTATCATAACCATTGCTTTATTGCTGGCAACCTTGCCGGTTAGTGCACAGAAAAAGAAAACGGTAGTGAATGATTCAAATACTCCTTTACATTTGCTGCAACCTGCCTATCAGGGTACTTATGGTGACCTGACACCCGGGCAGGTCAAGAAAGATATAGACCGTGTATTTGCTTATATTGATAAGGAGACTCCGGCACGTGTGGTAGATAAGAACACTGGTAAACTGATAACCGACTACACCACGATGGGAGAGGAAGCGCAACTGGAACGTGGTGCTTTCCGTCTGGCAAGTTACGAATGGGGAGTAACCTATTCAGCCTTGATAGCAGCTGCCGAAGCTACGGGCGATCAACGTTACATGGACTATGTGCAGAACCGTTTCCGCTTTCTGGCAGAAGTGGCGCCTCATTTTAGGCGTGTGTACGAAGAGAAAGGCACGACAGACCCTCAACTGCTGCAAATCCTCACCCCTCATGCCCTGGATGATGCCGGGGCTGTGTGTGCAGCGATGGTGAAAGTCCGTGTGAAAGACCGCTCGCTTCCTGTAGGCGGATTAATTGAGAACTATTTTGATTTTATTCAGAATAAAGAATATCGGTTGGCAGATGGTACTTTTGCCCGCAATCGTCCGCAACATAATACACTTTGGTTGGACGACATGTTTATGGGGATTCCGGCAGTAGCCCAGATGAGCCGTTATGACAAGGCTCAAAAAGAGATATATCTGGTGGAGGCTGTCAGACAATTCCTGCAATTTGCCGACCGTATGTTTATCCCTGAAAAAGGTTTGTATCGTCATGGATGGGTGGAAAGCAGTACCGATCATCCTGCCTTTTGTTGGGCGCGTGCCAATGGATGGGCTATGCTGACAGCATGTGAATTGCTCGATGTATTACCGGAAGATTACCCCCAACGCGCGAAAGTGATGGATTATTTCCGGGCTCATGTACGCGGAGTGACTGCCTTGCAAAGTGGAGAAGGGCTTTGGCATCAATTGCTCGACCGGAATGATTCTTATCTGGAGACGTCTGCTACGGCTATTTACGTATACTGTTTGGCGCATGCTATCAATAAAGGCTGGATTGATGCCATTGCTTATGGACCTGTCGCTCATTTGGGATGGCATGCCGTGGCCGGTAAGATCAATGCGGAAGGTCAGGTGGAAGGCACTTGTGTGGGTACGGGGATGGCTTTCGATCCTGCTTTTTATTACTATCGTCCGGTCAATGTATATGCGGCACATGGATACGGACCGGTGCTTTGGGCAGGTGCGGAAATGATTTCTCTATTGAAGAATCAGTACCCGCAGATGAATGACAGCGCCGTTCAGTATTATCAGGTGAAACAGAAGACGACTGCACCTATTTTTGCCATCGATACAGAAGAAAAGAAAGATTAACTTTAAATAGATAGAACCATGAAACGAGAAGCTTTTAAAATGTATTTAAAACCCGGATGTGAAGCTGAATATGAGAAAAGACACGCTGCCATCTGGCCCGAATTGAAAGCATTGCTTTCCAAGAACGGAGTGTCGGACTATTCGATTTATTGGGATAAGGAGACCAATATCCTGTTTGCTTTCCAGAAAACGGAAGGTGAGGCTGGTTCGCAGGACTTGGGTAATACGGAGATTGTGCAGAAATGGTGGGACTATATGGCGGATATCATGGAAGTGAATCCGGACAACTCGCCGGTGTCCATTCCTTTGCCGGAAGTATTTCACATGGATTGATTTTTTAGTAATTAGGTTCGTTGTTTCTTTTATTATCTCAACTATCTTGATTATTTTTGTCCAACATTAATTATTAATCTTGGAATCTATATGATGCAAAGACACCTTTTAATCTTTACCTTTCTTGTTAGTTTTGTGTTGAATGCCTATGGTGCGATAGAGCTTCGTTCTACACAAATGAGAACGAGTGACGGTCTTCCCAATAACTCTATTCGATACATTTATCAGGATAGCAAAGGTTTTTTGTGGCTGGCTACTTTGAACGGATTAAGTCGTTATGACGGCAACTCTTTTCTTACTTTCCGTCCGGAAATCGGTGACAAGGTGTCTTTGGCAGACAACCGTATCTACGATCTGACAGAAGATAAAGATGGCTTTTTGTGGATTTCCACTACACCTGAACTATATAGTTGCTATGATTTGCAACGTGCCCGTTTTGTTGACTATACCGGTTGTGGCGAACTAAGACAGAATTATTCAGGGGTATTTGTAGCTGCTAACGGAGATGTCTGGCTTTCCCATTCGGGAAACGGCTGCCGGAAGATGGTACATCAGAAAAATGGTGAGATGACATCTACCGTATTCAGGACCGAACGTGGAAACCTGCCGGATAACCGGGTGAAATTCGTGAATGAGGACACCAGTGGGCGTATTTGGATCGGCACTCAATGCGGTCTGGTTTCTGTCTCCAACGGGCAATATCGGATAGAAGACCGATTAATCCACTTCACTTCTTCGCTAGCCTATAAGAACGATATGTATTTCCTTACAGCAGATGGAGATATCTATTATTATCAGGAGGCTACTCAAAAAATGCAAAAGTTGGCTTCTCTTGCCACTGTGGCAGGGGCGACATCGCCAACCGGAAATTTCCTGTTGAAAGATAAGTGGGTGATCCTGACTACTACCGGAGTATATACTTATCAATTTGCTACCGGAGAGATGGCCGCAGATCCTCGCTTGAATATTAAAAAGGGAGAATTGATACGTGATAATCGTGGAGATTATTGGATATACAATCATACGGGACGACTTACATATGTGCTTGCCGAAACCGGAGAGAGTAAGGACTTCCAGTTGATTCCCCAGGATAAGATAAGTTATATCGACTTTGAACGTTATCATATCGTCCATGATTCGCGGGGAATTATTTGGATTTCGACCTATGGAAATGGGCTTTTCGCTTATAATACTGCCGAAGATAAACTGGAGCATTTTGTGGCGAACATTAATGACCAGAGTCATATCAGTTCGGATTTCCTGCAATATGTGATGGAAGATCGTGCTGGTGGCATCTGGGTAGCTTCGGAATATTCAGGCTTGTCCCGTATTTCCGTATTGAATGAAGGAACCTCCCGCATCTATCCCGAATCCCGTGATTTGTTCGACCGGTCGAACACCATCCGTATGCTTACTAGAATGTCTAATGGAGATATCTGTGTAGGTACGCGTAAGGGGGGATTATACACTTTTGATTCGAGCCTTCATTCAAAAATGACCAATCAATATTTCCATTCTAATATCTATGCTCTCACCGAAGACAAGCAGGGACGAATGTGGATGGGAACTCGTGGAAATGGTCTCAAAGTGGGGGATACCTGGTATTATAATAATCCTTCTGATTTGACAGCCTTATCCGATAATAACGTTTTTGCCATTTATCGCGACCGTAAAGACCGCATGTGGATAGGAACATTTGGCGGTGGGCTGGAATTGGCTGAACCTACTCCCGACGGTAAATATAAATTCCGTCATTTCTTCCAGCAAACATTCGGGATGAGGATGGTGCGTGTGATAGAAGAAGATGCAAATGGGATGGTGTGGGTAGGAACCAGTGAGGGTATTTGTGTTTTTCATCCGGATTCATTGATTGCAGATGCCGATAATTATCATCTTTTCAGTTATACAAACGGAAAGTTTTGCAGTAATGAAATCAAGTGTATCTACCGGGATACGGAAGGGCGGATGTGGATTGGTACGTCCGGTTCGGGACTGAATCTTTGTGAGCCGCAGGATAACTATTGTTCTTTGAAATATGAACATTACGGAACTTCCGAAGGATTGGTTAACGATGTAATCCAGTCCATTCTGGGAGATAAAAAGGGGAATCTCTGGGTTGCCACCGAATATGGTATTTCCAAATTTAATCCGGCTACCCATTCTTTTGAAAACTATTTCTTTTCTTCCTATACACTGGGAAATGTGTATAGTGAGAATAGCGCCTGTATGCGCGAAGATGGAAAACTGCTTTTTGGCACAAACTACGGATTAATAGTGATCGATCCTGAAAAGATACAGGATAACGAAACTTTCTCCCCGGTTGTTTTCACGGATTTATATGTCAATGGAACGCAGATGAATCCGCAGATGGAGGACTCTCCGTTAAAGCAATCGTTGGCTTATTCGGACGAAATAACCCTGAAGTTTTTTCAGAACTCATTCTTGATAGATTTCTCTACTTTTGATTATTCGGATAGCGGTCATACCAAATATATGTATTGGCTGGAAAATTACGATCAGGGATGGAGTGCTCCTTCTCCTCTGAATTTTGCTTCGTTTAAGTATCTTAATCCGGGAACTTATATACTTCACGTCAAGTCGAGCAATGGAACGGGTGTTTGGAATGATAGCGAGACTACACTGAAAATTGTAATTGTCCCTCCATTCTGGAAAACGACTTGGGCAATGCTGGGTTATGTGCTGTTATTAATCATAGCCTTGTACTTTGCTTTCCGTATCGTTCGTAACTTTAATGGCTTGCGTAACCGCATCAATGTAGAAAAGCAGTTGACAGAATATAAACTGGTGTTTTTTACCAATATCTCTCATGAATTCCGTACTCCGCTTACCTTGATTCAGGGAGCATTGGAGAAGATTCAACGGGTGACTGATATCCCGCGTGAATTGATATATCCGCTGAAAACAATGGATAAGAGCACGCAGCGTATGTTGAGGCTTATCAATCAGTTGCTGGAATTCAGAAAGATGCAGAATAACAAGCTGGCACTCTCTTTAGAGGAAACGGATGTCATCTCTTTCCTTTATGAAATATTTTTGAGCTTCGGAGATGTAGCGGAACAAAAGAATATGAATTTCCGTTTCCTGCCTTCGGTGCCGTCCTATAAAATGTTTATTGATAAAGGAAATTTGGATAAGGTGACTTATAACCTGCTTTCAAATGCCTTTAAATATACTCCTTCGAACGGAACAATTATTCTCTCGGTGAATGTGGACGAAGGGAAGCAAACCTTGCAGATTCAGGTTTCGGATACGGGAGTCGGCATTCCTAAAGAGAAGCAGAACGAATTGTTCAAGCGATTTATGCAGAGTAACTTCTCCGGTGACAGTATCGGTGTAGGGTTGCATTTGAGCCATGAACTAGTTCAGGTACATAAAGGAACGATTGAGTATAAGGATAATGAAGGCGGTGGTTCTGTATTTACCGTATGCATTCCGACGGATAAGACGGTGTATTCGGAGAAAGACTTCCTTGTCCCGGGCAATGTACTGCTGAAAGAGGCGGACGGACATGCGCATCATTTGTTGCAGCTCTCTGAAGAACTTCCTGACTCGGAAAAACTGGCTGTTCCTCTGAATAAACGGAAAGTCTTGATTATTGAAGATGACAATGATATTCGTGAATTCTTGAAAGAGGAAATCGGAGCCTATTTCGAAGTAGAAGTTGCTGCTGACGGTACATCCGGATTTGAGAAGGCACGTACGTATGATGCCGATTTGATTATCTGTGATGTTCTGATGCCGGGAATGACGGGATTTGAGGTAACTAAGAAGCTGAAATCGGATTTTGATACGAGCCATATTCCTATCATTCTGCTGACTGCTTTGAGTTCACCGGAGAAACATCTGGAAGGTATAGAAGCCGGAGCGGATGCTTACATAGCCAAACCGTTTAGTGTAAAATTGTTGTTGGCACGTGTATTCCGCCTGATCGAGCAGCGCGATAAATTGCGTGAGAAGTTCTCCAGTGAACCGGGTATTGTGCGTCCGGCCATGTGTACCACTGACCGGGATAAAGAATTTGCAGATCGGTTGGCTGCTATCCTTGAACAGAACCTCGCCCGGCCTGAATTCTCTATTGATGAGTTTGCACAGATGATGAAGTTGGGACGAACGGTATTTTATCGGAAACTACGTGGAGTAACGGGATATTCGCCTAATGAATATTTACGTGTTGTGCGCATGAAGAAAGCAGCCGAGTTGTTACTGTCGGAAGATAATCTGACGGTTGCAGAAGTCTCCTATAAGGTGGGTATCAGCGATCCTTTCTATTTCAGTAAATGTTTCAAAGCTCAATTCGGAGTAGCACCGTCTGTTTATCAGCGTGGTGTGAATAATAATAGTGATTCTCCGCAGGATTCACAAGAATAAGATTAACTAAAATAGCATAGTATGAAACTGATTTCTTTTTGTAAAATATTACTTTTGAGCAGTTGCTTTACAACTGCTTGTACTTCTATAAATGCACAAGATAAAGTGATGAAAAAACAGAACTCACCTATTGATATAGATTTGTGGCAAAACGGATTGCCCAATACGAATGGGATGGAAGCCCAGGGATATGATGATAAAAAGAATAATTTCAAACCTAGTATCCGGGTGTATCTGCCGGAAGCCTCTCAACAGCCGGCGAAAGCTGTTATTATATGTCCGGGAGGTGGATACGGGCATTTGGCAATGGCTCACGAGGGTTATGACTGGGCACCGTTTTTCAATGAACAGGGAATAGCTGCTATTGTCTTGAAGTACCGTATGCCTAATGGTAACCGGGAAGTTCCCATGTCGGATGCATACGAAGCTATTTGTTATGCGAAAGAACATGCTTCTGAATGGAATATTAATCCTGATTGCATTGGTATCATGGGATTTTCGGCAGGGGGGCATTTGGCCTCTACAGTGGCTACGCATGCTTCCGAAGAACTTCGTCCTGCTTTTCAGATTCTTTTTTATCCGGTAATTTCGATGGAACCTAAATACGGGCATGGTGGATCGTGCAGACAGTTTCTAGGTGAAAGAGCAACGGAGGAATTGAAAAAGGAATTTAGTAATGAGTATCAGGTGGATTCGCTCACACCGAGAGCGTTTATAGCTTTATCCGATGACGACAGGGGTGTGGTACCTATGAATTCTATTCGTTACTATTCTGCTTTGAAAGAAAAGGAGATACCGGCTGCCATATATATTTATCCCAGTGGTGGACACGGATGGGGAATGAAAGATAGTTTTAAATTCCGCAATGAAATGTTGATGGAGCTGAAAGCTTGGCTAATGACTTTTTAGGGGAGGCTATTAAAGCAGTGCTAATACCTGTTGAGAACTAATTTATTTGATTGTTTCGAGAAATTCTACTTCAATGATTCTTAACTGATTTTTGCTACTGCTCTTTTCCTGTTCCATTTTATTGGCAGCTTTGGCTTCTACTTCAATGATCTGTCCGAAAGCATCCTTGTCACTAGTATTTCCTTTCAGGCGAATGGTTATAGTGTTGGCACGTACCGGCTTTTCTACATTGAGATGAATATACCCCAGACTCTTATCTGTATTTCCGTTCCAAATCAGGATGTTTCCGGCATATACTTCCAATGGATAACTGCGTGAACGCCACCCTTGCAATTTGATACATATATCGTCTATTTCGGCTTCTCTCTCCAGTGTATAAGTAATCCAGGCAGTGCTCAACTTACCGTCATTTTTCCATTCCGTCAGTTCGATATCATCATAGCTCTTTTCAGCATCGCTGTTATTGGAACCGGCTTTTGCTGAAACGATGCGTACACCTTTTTTGCTATCTTGGTAAGAAGGGGTAGAAGGAGTCTCACCCCTGTCCAGTTGTCCTTTTAAAGTCTCCTGCGGGAGATAAGTGCTTAAACCTTCAGTAACTTTTACAGGCACTGTTTCCAATGTGAGTGTGGCGGCAAGTAATCCTTTAGCCTGTGCTGTCAGAGTTACTTTTCCGGCAGTGGTTGTGCTACGGATCAGTGCACGGTTGATGCCACATTCTACCGGAAGTTTTGTATCAAGGATATGATTGTTTTCACCTTGAGCAATCCCTCCACGCCATTCTGCTTGACCGTTGAGTGTGAATTGAACCGTACGATTATCCAATGGGCAACGTTTTCCGTCTTTATCTACAACTTCCACCTGTATTAAAGCCATGTCTGCACCATCTCCATGGAATCCTTCGGGATTTTGAATAGCGGTAAGTTTCAGTTTGGCTGGTTCACCGGCTGTATGTATAGCGTAGCGGCTGATTTCTTTTCCTGCTTGATTATAGCTGACTGCTTCCAGTTTACCCGGTTTGAATGTTATGTTGTCAAAAGTAAAGAGGAAATTGTATTGGCGTTTGCCTTTACCCAGAGATTTACCATTCAGGAAAAGTTCCACCTCTTCCCCGGTAGATACCACATGTATGGGTTTTACTGTATTTTCAGGATAATTCCAGTGTCCGATAATGTAGGTCTGGTCTTCTTCCGTATCTACCCATCCGTTCCACATCACCTGATGTGCATAGAAGGCGTCTTTCTCAATACGCATAGCATCTGTCACTCCACTTCTGCGATAGTTTTCCGCTCCCCGGTAATGGGTATTGGTGTCAGAGAAGATAATTTTAGTGCCGCCGGAGCTGACCCTGTTGCCTGTTCCGGGACGCTCACGCCAATAATCATACCAGCGGGCTATCATGGTAATGGCAAATTCATCTTGGTTACGGTTATAATCAGTAGCCGGTTTACCTTTATAAAGCGGACCGTCACCCTCTTTATGGAAAGGATAGCTGTATTCGTCCCAGTATTTTCTTAAACCTTCGTCGCGGCAATATTCGGTAGCCCACATCGGATGATGCTCACTTCGGTTGATATATAGCATTTCGCCGCCGTATTCCGCTTCACGAATATCCAACATTTCACGTGAACCGATAGCACGTCCGCCAAACGGATCATATTTGTCACGAACAGCTTTCATCTCTATCATATGTTCACGGCTGATAGCTTTGTTGCCACATTCGTAGAACAAGATACTCGGGTTGTTGCGGTTATAAATGATTGCATCGCGCATCAGTTCCACCCGTTGCTCCCATTGGCGTCCTTCACGGTCTTTTTCTGCATCTCCGGCAGGCATTGCCTGTATCAGACCTACACGGTCGCAAGATTCTACATCTTGTTTCCATGGAGTGACGTGCATCCAACGAACTAGGTTTGCATTTCCTTTTACCATCAGACCATTAGAGAAGTCGCTCAACCAGGCTGGTACGGACAGACCCACTGCAGGCCATTCATTGCTGGTACGTTGTGCATATCCCTTCATTTGGATAACACGGTCGTTCAATTCTATTTTTCCTTCAGCAAAGCGTGTTTTACGGAATCCGGTGCGGGTGCTGACTTCATCGAATATCTGATTGTTGTCATCTTTCAAGGCAGTTTTTACCGTATACAGGTAACCATATCCCCAACTCCAGAAATGAAGATTATTGATAATGGCGGATGCCTTTACCGTTTTAGTCTCTCCTGCTTTTAAAGTCACTTTATCACCTTGGAAAGTCTTCAATCGTTTGCCATCGGCATCAAGCACAGTCACTTGATAACTGAACTGGCGGGGAGATTTACTGTCGTTTCTGACTTCTGATTCGGCATGAATGGTTGCTTTATGCCCTTTTATATCGAAATCTTTGGCGTACACATAAACACCTGTTGTTTTCAGGTTTCTGTATAAGGGAAGAGTTTGATATACATTATCGGTAACGTACAGAAATACATTTTTGGGGATACCGCCATAGTTAGCATTGAAATTGCGGTCGTTCCACTGAAATTTGGAGTTGGTTCCCTCTTCTCTGTACATCCAGTTGTTATCGGTGCGAACGGCAATTACGTTTTCACCCTCCTTCATATATGGAGTCAGGTCGAATCCCACTGCCATTACGCCATTTTCGTGTCTGCCCAGATTATGACCGTTGAGATAGAAGTCTCCACGTTGACGTACTCCTTCGAACTCGATAAATACTTTCTGGTTACTTTTCAGTTCCGGAATCCGGAAACTTTTGCGATACCACACCACTGTGTCTGTCAATTGTTCGATGGAGAGTTTAAATGCTTCATCTTCATTGAAAGCATGAGGCAAAGTTACTTGCTTCCATTCACTGTCGTCGAATTTAGTGTCTTTGGCTTTAGGAAATTCTCCTATTTGCAGCTTCCATTCACTGTTGAAGTTGTATTTTTTGCGTTCGGCCGCCTGACTGTTGATAATAGACAGTGTGATCAGCAGAAAAACGAAAAGATATAATTGGTGTTTCATGATAATCAATAATATATTTATTCACTCGCAAAATTACTTCTTTTTTGAATGTATGAAATGGAGAAATGTACAAAGATTATATACAATTGTGCACCTTTTGAAATTAATTTAAAAATAATTCTTCTTATGGGCGGGATGCTCTTGACAAAACCTTTTTTATGTTGTATATTTGTGGATGTTAATATCAATGGGTAAAAGGTAGTATTATAAAAAGAATGAAAAAGAAACCGGTACAATATGATGACAATATATTAGGAAATTCTTGCAGTAGTTAAACTGTGAGAGTTTTCGTATAAGCCAAAGGCTGCGAATCTTTATGGGATTTGCAGCCTTTTTTGTTGCAAAAAATCATGGCTGTGTTCTTAGATCCGGAATTTATAGTTTATAATAAACTTGGATAGCGTTTATAATAAACTCCTCAATAATTTATTAAGAACGGTGAAGAGGATTATGAAAGATGAGTCAGTTTTTTTCTTCTTTGGTATAATACGAAATATAACTTGATTGGGGATTTCTTATGAAAAGTAAATGATATAAACATTGTTGTTGAAAAATTATATTCTTTACGTACGATATTACAGTTTCTGTGACTACGAGATAATATTCTGCCGGGGAATTAATCTCCAAACGTCGATATAAGAAAAAAGTCTATTTGTAGCGTGTCTTCTTTTATAAAGAGGATGCGCTTTTTATTTAAGAGACGGAGAAACTGTACTGATTTTAGGTATGTAGAAAAGTGCATCCGGATATGGAATATTGTATACGAATAAGTAGTATTTGAGGCTTTTGCATGGAACTCCATAAGAAAATCAATATCTCCATATCCTTAAGCTTGGGGTGAATGGGCAGATGCGGTACTTTTGCAGAAAAAGTAATAAGCAGTAGAAAATGATAAAGTCAGCAATTTTAATAGTAGCGGCATGTTGTAGCTTACAACTATTTAGTCAGGAGAAATTTCCCGATGGTAAAATGATACCGGATTGGTTTTACCAAAATGAGAAAACTGATATCAGTATAATGGGAAAGAAATTTTTGATTACAGATTATGGAGTAGTGAATGATAGTACACTACTACAAACTGAAAAGATTCAGGCTGTTATAGATTTGGCATCCGACAATGGTGGGGGAGTTGTTGTCATTCCGGAGGGCACTTATCTTAGTGGCGCACTTTTCTTCAAACCGGGAACACATTTACATCTGGAATCAAAGGCTATATTAAAAGGTAGTGATGATATTAGCAACTTTCCTGTAATAGAAACACGGATGGAAGGACAGAATCTGAAATACTTTTCTGCCTTGATTAATGTTGATAAGATTGATGGTTTTACTCTTTCCGGGAAAGGAACGATTGATGGAAACGGTGAGCGATACTGGAAATCATTCTGGTTGCGGCGGCGGGTTATTCCTAAATGTACTAATATGGATGAATTACGTCCCCGTTTGCTTCATATATCCCATAGTAATAACGTACAGATTTCTGATGTACGGCTGGTGAACTCTCCATTTTGGACGACTCACATTTATAAGTGTGATAGTGTAAAACTCTTGGATTTACATATCTATTCTCCCTCTTCCCCTGTAAAAGCTCCCAGCACAGATGCTATTGATATTGATGCATGTAAAAATGTACTGGTTAAGGGATGTTATATGTCTGTCAACGATGATGCGATTGCTTTAAAAGGCGGGAAAGGACCCTGGGCGGATCAAGATCCCGATAATGGTGGCAATTGTGATATTATTATTGAAGACTGTACTTTCGGATTTTGTCACGGAGTGCTGACTTGTGGAAGTGAGTCAATCTATAATCATAATATAATTCTCCGGCGTTGTGATTTGGATCAGGCTAAACGCCTTTTATGGCTGAAAATGCGTCCGGATACTCCTCAACAATATAAGTACATCTTGGTTGAAGACGTAAAAGGGAATGTTCGCAATTGTATCTTTATTGCTCCATGGACACAGTTTTATGATCTGAAAGATCGCAAAGATATGCCGGTCTCATATTCCAGCTATATAACGATGCGTAATATTCACCTGGATTGCGATTCCTTTTTTGCTGTAGAGAAATCAAATCAGTACAAATTATCCAATTTCTGTTTCGACAATCTGGCTATCAAGGCGAAAAAGGATGTGAAGATAGATGAAAACATAATTGATTCACTCATCATAAGAAAGGTTGAAATAACTAAGGTGAATTAAAAAAGAATGGCAGAAAGACTGGAAAATTGTACATAGACTGTAAAATCGTACAAAAACGACGTCTGATAGGCTGTACGCATATGAATTTACATAAGAAAGTCGAATTCTCCATATTCCTTTCCTTTAATTCTGCCATGTAATACGCTATCTTTGACATGTGCTTATTTAGTAAAACATTGAATCTAAAACTATAAAATACAATGAAATTCTGTAGAATTATTTTTTGTCTGTGGCTATTGATCTGTTTTTTCCCTTTGGGAATTTATGCAGATATACAACTTCCCTCTATATTATCAGATAATATGGTACTTCAGCAAAATGCGAAAGTACGTTTCTGGGGAAAAGCACGTCCCGGAGAGAAGATTCAGGTAAAAACTTCGTGGGATCATAAGAAATATAAGGTGGTTGCTTCAGAAAGCGGTCATTGGGAATTGATGATACAAACACCGGTAGCCACTTCCGGACAGTCTGTGATATTGAAAGGCGATAATAAGATTCATATCAATAATGTATTAATAGGTGAAGTTTGGCTTTGTACCGGACAGTCAAATATGGAATTTCCAGTAGCTCGTAATCCGCAAGTGAAATGGAAAACAGGAATGCTGTATGAAGCGGAGGAAATGAAAGATGCTGATTTTCCGGAAATCCGTCTGTTTCATGTAGAGCATCAGATGGCGCCTGATGGTGAAAAAGAGGATTGTACAGGGAAGTGGGTGGTTTGTAGTCCGGAGAATCTGAAAGACTTTTCTGCTATAGGATTTGTCTTTGGGCGTAAATTGCATAAGGAATTGAGTACACCGGTTGGTTTAATTCAGTCTACTTGGGGAGGAACACATGCCGAATCCTGGACAAGCATGAAAGTGATGGAAAACAATCCGCTGTATGCCGATGTCTTAAAACAATATTCAAAGGAAAAGGTGAGTAGGGAAAAAGATAAGTGCAAGGTTCCGGCTACATTGTGGAATGGTATGATTGCTCCTATAGTAGGGTATACTGTAAAAGGGAATATCTGGTATCAGGGAGAGTCCAACTCTGTTCGTTATGAGAAATATCAGGAGGTATTTACTAACTTGATAAATAGTTGGCGGAAAGAGTGGAATCAGCCGGATATGCCATTCTATTTTGTACAGATTGCACCACATTACAAACAACCGGCAGGTATTCGTGAAGCACAATTGAAAACATGGTTAGGTGGACTTGAGAACATTGGTATGGCAGTAGTGACGGATGCAGCCGATTCTACAGACATACATCCACGAAATAAAGTTGCACCGGGCGAACGGCTGGCAGCTTGGGCATTAGCAAAGCAATATGGTAAAAAGATTGTTTATTCAGGACCTCTCTACAAATCAATGAAAGTGAATGGGAGAGAAATTACATTAGATTTTGAATTTGCGGAAGGTGGCCTGCAGACACCCGGCAATGAACCGGTAAAAGGATTTTTTATTGCTGGCAATGATGCGCGGTTTTATCCGGCTGAAGCCGTAATTGATGGAAGTTCGATAACGCTTTCTTCAACTTATGTCTCTGTACCTGTAGCTGTACGCTACGGTTATGGGACTTTCTTTAGAGTAAATCTGTTTAATAAAGCCGGACTTCCGGCAGTTCCTTTCCGTACAGATTCTTTTGCTTCCGACACTTATTATCGTCTGTTTGCCGATTCGGAAATTCGCCGTTTCCCGAAAGCGTGGCAACTGGATCATGGAAAACGCCTGTATTTTGGTTATGCGCAAGGAGTAGGTTGTTGTGCGATGTTACAAGTTTGGAAGAAAACAGGAGACCGTAGGTACTTTGATTATGTAGAGGCATGGGCTGATTCTTTGGTAGACGACAAAGGAGAGATTCATTTATATAAGAAAGAAACCTATAATCTGGATTATATAAATTCCGGAAAAGTTCTGTTTGATTTGTACAAGGAAACCAAAAAGGAGAAATATAAATTGGCTATCGAGAATTTGATAGATCAGCTAAAAAAACAACCTCGTACAACAGATGGAGGTTTTTGGCATAAAAAAATATATCCTTATCAGATGTGGTTGGATGGATTGTATATGGCTTCTCCTTTTATGGCTAGATATGGAGCTGAATTTAATCGTCCGGAATGGATTGATGAGGCTGTTAAACAGTTCACTCTCTGCCATCAGCATACATACGATACCAAGACCGGACTTTATTATCATGCATGGAATGAGGACCGTAGCCAGCGCTGGGCTGATCCGGAAACTGGCCATTCTCCTAATTTCTGGGGACGTAGTATCGGTTGGTGGTTTATGGCTTTGGTAGATGCTTTGGAATATATTCCCCAAGATCATTCAGGCTATGCTGATATGATTAAATGGACGAAGGAATTAGCAGAAACCCTTTCAAAATATCAAGATAAAAATGGTTTATGGTATCAGGTAATTGACCAACCTTCACGTACCGATAATTTCCCGGAAGCTTCTGTTACGGCGCAATGTATGTATGCCTATATGAAAGCTGTGAATAAAGGATACATTGATAGTCAGTATCGCGCCATTGCAGAAAAGGCTTTTAAAGGTCTGTGTGATAAACTACTGATTTCCAATCCGGACGGAACATTGACATTAACCAAATGTTGCCAAGTAGGTGGATTAGGTGGTAAGCCTTATCGGGATGGTAGTTTTGAATATTATATAGGAGAGAAAATGAGAGATAATGATGCGAAAGCGACAGGACCTTTCATTATGGGTTGTATTGAACTGAACAAATAATAAGGTTTAGTGTGAATAATAATTTCTATGTACTGATCATAAATTAATTTGTAAATGCAATATATCATGAATAGAAGAAAAATTCTTTCACCGTTTTACACGGTAGCGATGCTTACTGCCACTACGTCAGTTGCTGCACAGTCGCAGTTCGTAGAACATAAAGAGAAGCCTAATATCATCTTCATACTCGCTGATGATATGGGATATTGTGATTTGGCATGCTATGGAAATAAGTACATCAAAACTCCTAATATAGATAAACTTGCTGCTACAGGAACCACTTTTACTCAATGTTATGCGGGTTCTGGCATAAGTTCACCTTCACGCTGCGCCCTTATGACAGGCCGTAATACTGGAAATACTACTATCCGTGACAATTTTTGTAATGCGGGTGGAATAGAAGGACTTAAAGGCACAAAACCTATTCGACGTATGCACTTGATGCCCAATGACACTACTATTGCTACCGTACTTAGTGCTGCCGGCTATCGCACGTGTCTAGTCAATAAATGGCATCTTGACGGTTTTAATTCTGAAGCCACTCCACTGAACCGTGGTTTTCATGAATTTTACGGGTGGCTCATCAGCACTGCCTATTCCAATGACCCCTATTATTATCCATATTGGCGATTTAATAACCGTAAAATTGAAAACATAAAAGAGAATGAATTGGATCGTCATATAAAACATAATACTGACCTATCTACCGATGATGCGATAAAATTTATTCATCGCAATCAGTCCAATCCTTTTTTCCTATATCTTGCTTATGACGCTCCTCATGAGCCTTATATCATTGATGACACTGTATGGTATGACGAGGAAGATTGGAATATGAATACCAAACGTTATGCTGCCCTTATCACTCACATGGATCGGGCCATTGGACGTTTGCTTGCCGAACTTGACAGATTGGGATTGCGTGAGAATACACTTGTTATTTTCGCTTCCGATAACGGGGCTGCTAAGCAGGCACCTCTTGCTGAACTTAATTGTCAAGGGAGCCTTAAAGGTATAAAAGGCCAGCTTTACGAGGGTGGAATTCGTATCCCTTTCATTGTCAATCAACCGGGTAAAGTTTCTGTTCGTAAATTAGACAATATTGTATATTTCCCAGACGTGATGCCTACATTGGCGGCATTGGGAGACGCTACGGATAAATTACCTCAAAAACTCAATGGCATCAATATATTGCCTCTTTTTTATGGTGGTCAAGTAGATACGGACAATCGTCTGTTGTATTGGGAGTTCCCTGGTAAGCAACGTGCTGCTCGCCGCGGTGATTGGAAAGTGGTTGCGATTAAAAAGGATGCGCCTTTGGAATTGTACAATATAAGGGAAGATATGACTGAATCAGTCAATTTGGCTGATAAGTATCCTGAAATGGTGACTGAATTTGAAAAGGAAATGAAAAAGATGCATATACCTACTCCCAATTGGCCCTTGCCGGGGGAGTTTTGACGTTTCTGTTTTTTTGAATGGACCATTTTGCATTATGGGTGGACTAAGAAACTAGTATTATCAGTGATTTGGCTATAAGGCTTTCCTGTCCTATTGTCTCTAAGTACTACCCTGATGAAATGAAGTTCATAATCTATGAAAAATTACACAGAAGGCAAGAATACTGTATATCGATTTTTGACTAATGAATTGGATAATTATCAATTAAAACCGGATATTGACGAGCAACAAAGATTGTTCTAAACTATTCCGAACATTAATGAATCAAATATATTAATAACTTATGAAAATTTCACAAAAAAGAATGTGCTTGTTAATGCTTTTGTTAGTAAGCTTTCATTTAAACATTCTTGCACAAGAAAAGACAATCACAGGTACTGTCTTTGATAAAGCAGGAGAGACTGTCATTGGTGCAAGCATTTTGGTTAAAGGAACTGTTAATGGTATTATCACTGATGTTGATGGTGGATTTACATTGAATAATGTTCCGGATGATGCAATTTTGCAGATTAGTTTTGTGGGTTATAAGCCTCAAAATGTTGCAGTGAAAGGACAGAGTCATCTTAAGATCATTCTGGAAGAAGATACGGAAGTCTTGGATGAAGTTGTAGTGATTGGTTATGGCTCTGTAAGAAAGAGCTCTTTGACCGGTGCTGTGGCAAAAATGGACAAGAAGGGAATACAAGATCGTCCGTTGGCCAGACCTGAAACGGCATTACAAGGGCAACTTGCCGGTGTAACCGTTCGGACAACAAATGGAGAGCCGGGTGCGGATATGCAGATTCGTGTACGTGGCGCAGCTTCTGTGAATGCGAATTCAGATCCCTTGTACGTTGTAGATGGAGTTCCCTTGAATACATTAAGTGGTATAAATCCTGCGGATATTGCCTCCATTGAAGTTTTGAAGGATGCGGCTTCTTCTGCGATTTATGGTTCCCGTGGTTCGAATGGAGTTGTTATTGTAACTACTCAAAAGGGAAATGTCGGTAAGCCAAAAGTCTCTTTTAATGCGAGTGTAGGTTTTCAAACACTGGAAAAGAAAATAGATTTATTGAGTGCTGCCGAATGGATGGAATTCCGTACAAAATGGAACGATGCTAATTATTTGGCGACAGCCCAAAAGAAAGGTATTGCTAATGCAAGTGTCAGGGACGATAATGCTACCCGTCTGGCTAATGTGGGAATTAAAGCAGGCACAGACGACTCTTATCTATATATTCTTGATAACCGCTGGTTTAATTATCTAAGTGAGGATATGAAGGCTTCGCATACTTATACTACGACTCCGGAGAAACTTAGCTTGTTGGATTGGCAGGATGAAGTGTATCGTCTGGCTGTTATTCAAGATTATAGTTTGAGTGTTTCCGGTGCAACTGACAATGTCAATTATTTGTTTTCTGGTGGTTATTTAAGCCAGGAAGGTTTGGCGACGGGGACAGATTATGAACGCTTTTCTTTCCGTGCCAATGTGGAATCCAAGATTAATAAGTATTTTTCTATCGGAATGAACTTGGCACCCACTTATATAGTTACGAATGGCTCGGGACGTGCTAACGGTAAAGACTCTCAGGCTCATAAGACATTGTCTTCTTGCCCGGTTTCAGAACCGGGAGTCGGTTACATGACTTATGTTCAGCCTAACGATCGCTACGGATGGGCAGATACGACTTCAAGTCCCAGCTATATCTTGAATACGGATATAAATCAGAATCGTACATTACGTATGGTTGGAAATGCATTTTTACGTATAACTCCGTTTCAGGATTTCCGTATTGAGTTGTCTGCAGCTGCCAATTATTATGATGTGGATGGTAATAAATATTCTTTTTCTAGTTCAGGAAAAAGTTGGGCGAAAGGTGAAGGGCAGTCTTCTTCCGGAAGCCATTCAACAAGTCGTATCTGGAGCACTTTGTTACAGGCTGTAGCTAACTATGATCATACATTTGGCAAACATGGGGTAAGTGCCATGCTTGGTTTTTCTTCTGAGCAATCCTCTTTGGGATATAAAACTGAACAAGGCTTTAAGGGTCCTTTCCCTAACGATGCCATTATCGGTTCGTTTGATGGTTCGAAAGTAGCGGTCGGCACCAATACGGTGACTGAACAGACTCCCAATAAATTACTTTCTACGTTCGGGCGTTTGCAGTATAATTATGACGATCGTTATATGGTTTCCGGTAGCTTGCGCTTTGACGGTGGCTCTGTTTTCGGTGCCAATAATAAGTGGGGAGTGTTTCCTGCAGTATCTGGTGGTTGGATCGTTTCTAATGAAAAATTCTTTAAGAATTGGGAACAGAAATGGTGGAATACTTTGAAAGTCAGGGGTAGCTATGGTGTGACGGGTAACAACTCTATTAGCAATACTGCGGCTTATGCTACTTTGGCGTCTGCTGTTTATGGTGGTGCGTCGGGTTTCTATACAAACAGCTTGGGTAATCCTGATTTGGGTTGGGAAAAAACGCATAGTACGGACATTGCTGTTGATTTGGGCTTCTTGAATAATCGTATTCAATTGTCTTTGGACTGGTACACAAAAAATACGACAGATTTGTTGTATCAAGTTCCAGTAGAAGGAGCATCTGGTTTCAGCACCATTTGGGATAACTTAGGTGATATCCATAATGAAGGTTTTGAAATAGAATTGAATACTCACAACCTGACCGGTACTTTTAAATGGGATACCTCATTCAATATGTCCTATAACAAGAATGAAGTCAAGAAACTGGGCACGGATAATACTCCGATTTTCTCCGGATTCTCCGGCAGCAATTATTCCAATATCTTGACTGTAGGTAAGGCTGTTAATACATATTATATGTATGAGGCTGTCGGGGTATGGAAAAATCAGGCAGAAATAGATGCTTATAGTGCGGATCATGATGGAAAGCCTGTAACCTTCGAAGGTAAGAAAATCCAACCGGGTGACATTCGCTACAGAGATGTTAATAATGACGGTAAGTATGATAAAGATAATGACAGAGACTATTTGGGAAGTCCGACACCTAAGTTTGTATTCGGTATGACTAACCGATTTTCTTATAAGAACTTTGATGTATCAATATTATTGACAGCACAAACCGGCGGTAAGATTTATGGTATCTTGGGACGTGCCATCGACCGTCCGAGTATGGGGGCTAAATCCAATATAATGGGGCATTGGAGAGATGCGTGGTGGTCTGAGGACGAACTGGGTAATGGCTCTGTTCCTTATATCTTGAGTCAGACGACTGGTACAACATTGGATTCCCGTTGGCTGTATTCTTCCAATTATCTACGTATCAAGAATCTTACTGTAGGATATAAGTTGCCTATTAATCCTAGATTCATCTCGTTTGCACGTGTGTATTTGTCTATAGAAAACTTGGCAAAATGGGATAATTACTATGGTGGTTATTCTCCAGAGGCGGCTAATGTGGGTTCTGGCCCCGGCGGAGCCAGCGCATTGGGGCTGGACTATGGTGGTTATCCTAGCGCCCGTACATTTACACTTGGTATAAACGTTAATTTCTAATCCTTAAAATGAAGATTATGTTTAAATTTTTAAATATATTGTATATAAGCACATTGGCGTTGACTATTTTTTCTTGTGATGATTATTTAGACACTCCACCTGTGGATAAATTGACCTCGAACGGATTTTATCAGACACAGGCTCAGGCGGAACAGGGAGTTTTAGGGATTTACACAGATTTGCGTCAGGCGTCCAATTGCGAGTATTGGTTTATGTCTGAATGCCGTTCTGACGCTGCGTGGGTAGAGCCTAATCCGGATGCTTTCCGTGAATATTCTGAAATCGGAACATTCAGGGCTACAGATGATATGGCGATGTTCAATGACACATGGAATATGTGGTATAAGGTGATTTACGATGCTAATGTTGCCATTTCAAAGATTCCAAATACTTCTTTTACTTCGGAAACACTTAAGACTCAATTAGTGAATGAAGCTTATTTTTTAAGGGGATGGGCGTATTTTGAATTGACCCGTTTATTCGGATATGTACCTGTGATAGACAAACCGATGTCACCGGCAGAAATAAAATCCGTAAAGCAGTCGGCACCACAGGATGTGATTAATAACCGCGTGCTTCCAGATTTGAAAAATGCGGAAAATTTGCCTTATAAAGACGATATGAAAGATGCCAACGGTGCAAATATCAGTAAAAAAGGACGTGCCGATAAAATGGCGGCGAAAGCTATGTTGGCGCGTGTGTACATGACATTGGTCGGTTATCCGTATAATGATTCCAATGCAAAAGCTTTGGCGAAAATGCAATTGGAGAGTATTTTGAACGACTCGCATGCCACCGATTATTGGGCTCCGTCATTGGAAGAGTGGCGGAAGCAATGGATGCCAACCGACGCATATTATAACAAATATTCCATTTTTTCTATTCAATATCGAACGGGCGGTACAGGTAATCCAGCTATATTCAATATGCTTCCCGTTAAAATTGTTCCGATTAATTGGTCAAAAAACTATAATTTCTCGCTGAATAATATTTATGTGGAAAAGACGTTGATGCACGAATTTGACCGTGAATACTCAAATGGAAAGAAAGATGGGCGTGGGTATAATTTTGGTGTGATGTCTGGGTTTGAGGCTGACGCGGTGGCTCCTGCTTATCAGAGTCCGTCCGAAACGATGACTTTTGAGGATGGAACCACTTGTGAGGTATATACTAAAGCTATGTTCTATAAATTTATACCTACCCATGTGAAAATTGAGGGGCTTGGTATGTCTTTTGATGCGGAGAGTGGCATGAAAAAGTATGATGATTGGGGTGTGAATCTTCCCATTATTCGTATTGAAGATATGCAACTTTTATATGCGGAATTGTTGGCCGGTGAAGGTGATATGAAAAATGCTATGAAGATTGTTAATAAGATACGGACAAGAGCTAATTGTGATGCGTTACCTGAAACAGGCATTAGCGAGGAAGATGCCATGAATTACATCAAACGTGAACGTAAGATTGAATTTATGGGTGAAGGTGTCCGTTGGTTCGACCAAGTTCGCTATGGTACATGGAAATCGGATACGGAAGAGAAATTTGATCGTTATAATTTTTCGGAGCTGAAAACTTATCTTAAAGACGGGCGACATATTTATCCGATTCCGATGAATCAGTTAAATGTTACCCCCGGACTTTATGAGCAGAATGAAGGGTATAGGAATTGATGCGTTGGAATAGGAAAAATACTAATGTAAAAGTAGTGAGTACTCAATAAAAATTAGGTTGTATTCAAATGAAATCCCCATGAGATAAAAAAACTCGCTAAAGAGAATGTAAATGTTCAGCTGAAGTTACCTTTGTATTATATAACTTCTACAAATGAATAACTTATGGTACACGTAACATTCTCTCAGTTGGTACAGCTGGCTTGCGGTATCGACGCCCATTTGAAGGTAGTGGTGGCAAGAATCGAAAGTGTTGGTCTCTCCAAAGAGACCCGCTCTTTCGCAATTTTTACGAGTTCTTTGATAGAATTGAAAGAATGGCTAATTCCAGACTAAATTGTTGGATATAGTAAAAATACATGGTATAGCAGTGAATGAGGGTGCTCAATATTATCCTACACAAATGTTTGAGACACATGACGGTGCCTATAATATGAATGTACATATGTTGCGCAGGGGTCAACAAGAAAAACTCTACAGAACTGCAAGTGAGCAAGCTAATTTATAAAAATCCGACAGGAACTGAAGAGAATGGCGGGAAATATCTGAATTGGATTGAAGCTACTGATGGCAGCGATGACCTTTATTTCGATTTTTAAGAAAATTGTTGTGAATTGTTGTCTTTTTCGGCCCGGTCTGTCGGTCATTCATTAATTGATAATCCTAATTTGACGCAACATTCCAGTTATATGAAGTAGATTTTATCAAGTGGTTTTTTCCTCATTCAGGAAATTGAATTATGCAAACCAATAATCGTAGAGTAGCTTAGCCATCGCTTCTATATTATCATTTATCTTGGTACTTCTGTCAAGTTAAACAGAAGTTGGTAAGGAAGTGTTGTTTTGTGTTCGGACACAACTATAAATATTAATCAAATATATTAAATGCCATGAAAAAACTGTTTTATTTATTACTCGCCGTTGTTTTGGCGGCTTGTGGTTCGGAGAAGCAAACTCCGATTGACCGTGAAGCATTAGTAGAAAGAAATAGTCCCGTTGTTACGGCATTCGATTCATTGGCTTCCCTTTCTGTAGGAAATGGAGAGTTTGCTTATACGGTAGATATAACCGGTTTGCAGACATTTCCGGATAATTACAGCAAAGGTGTTCCATTAGGAACGCAAAGCCAGTGGGGATGGCATAGCTTTGCCAATCCGGAACATCTTACTCCGGAAGAAACCCTGAAAGAGTACGATTTTGGGCGAGGGAAGAAAGAATTTTATGCCACACAGTTCAAAGAGAAAGGCAGACAGCAAGATGCCGCTAACTGGTTTCGTGTCAATCCACACCGTCTTCATTTAGGGATTGTCGGTTTCGACGTGAAAGAAGATACGGATATTGAACAAGTGACTGATATTCATCAGAAACTTTGTTTGTGGAATGGAAAAATTGAGAGCAGGTTTAAATTAAATGGTGAAGATTATCAGGTGGAGACTGTCTGCCATCCTTCCAGTGATATGATTGCTGCTCATATAACCTCCAAGGCACATACCGGAATTTGTTTTCGCTTTCCGTATCCTACAGGAGGACACTGTGATGATGCTTGTAATTGGGAAGCCTTTGATAAACATACGACGACGATTGTTACTCAAAATGAATCTTCTGCAGTATTGAAGCATACGCTGGACAGTACAAAGTATTATGTGACTTTACACTGGGAAGGAAAAGCGACTTTGAATGAGAAAGCAAAACACTGTTTTGTCTTGACCCCGATAGACGACAAACTGGCTTTTACCTGTGCTTTTACTAGTGAAGCTCCTTCTACGCAGACTGTCACCGTGGAACAGATTCAGGAAGAAGCAAAAAACTATTGGAACTCTTTCTGGAAAGAAGGTGCAGCTGTTGATTTCTCTTCATGTACGGATTCACGCGCCAAAGAATTGGAACGACGTGTGGTACTTAGTCAATATCTGCTTGCTATTCAAAGCGCGGGTACTACTCCTCCGCAAGAAACGGGGCTTACTTATAATTCATGGTTTGGTAAATTTCATCTTGAAATGATCTGGTGGCACGAAGCCCAATTTGCTCTCTGGAACCGTAGCAATTTACTCGACCGTACACTTGCTTGGTATGAAAAAGCAGAACCTATGGCACGCCAAATAGCACAGAGACAAGGATTTGACGGTGTTCGTTGGATGAAAATGACCGACCCGTCAGGAACAGAAGCTCCCTCTAAAGTAGGAAGTTTTTTGATCTGGCAACAACCCCATTTAATTTATCTGGCAGAATTGCTTTATCGTGCCGATCCGACTAAAAAAGTACTAGAGAAATATAATCGTTTAGTACAAGAGACGGCTGAATTTATGTACTCCTTTGCTACCTATGATGAACTGGAAGGACGCTATGTGTTGAAAGGTGCCATCCCCGCACAAGAAACGTTACGTGCAGCAGAAACTGTTAATCCTCCTTTCGAACTTTCTTACTGGCATTTTGCAATGCAGACCGCCCAACAATGGCGTGAGCGTATGGGGCAACAGCGTAATCTGGAATGGGATGAAATGCTCGACAAACTTTCACCTCTAGCTTATAATGCAGATGGACTTTATCTGGCTGCTGAAACAGCTACAGATACTTATAAAGACATTCGTTATACTTCCGATCACATGGCAGTGCTGGGTTCAGTCGGTATCCTTCCGATGAATAAACTTATCCGGGAAGATTATATGAAAAATACATTGCACTGGATTTGGGATAACTGGAATTGGGGTAAAACCTGGGGATGGGATTATCCGATGACAGCCATGAATGCTGCCCGCTTGGGTGAACCGGAAAAGGCTGTTGGAGCTTTACTGATGGATAAACGTACCAATACATACCTGCCGAATGGTCATAATTATCAAGACGGTCGTTTGCGCATTTATTTACCGGGTAATGGTGGCTTGTTGACTGCTATTGCAATGATGTGTGCAGGTTGGGACGGATGTACCGAAACTAATCCGGGATTCCCGAAAGACGGGACATGGAATGTTCGTTGGGAAGGATTGAAGCCATTACCATAATCAAACACAAAAAATATGAAATATTTTCGTCTGAATCTTATTTTAAAAGGAGGGCTTACTGCTTATTGTCTTTTTATGTTGCCGGCAATGCAATTAAATGCTCAAAGAGAGGCAAAACAGATCGGTGACTTTAAAGAATCCATCTCCTTAAACGAGCATTTGCGAGGGGCAAAACGGACGTTGCAATACCATCCTGATGGAGATGAATTTGTTTGTATCAACGGTAAGAACCGCTATACCCGTGCTTTGTATGGTAGCCATAGCCCTTTTCGTGTAGAAACAAGTGACCGGCCGGTTTTTGCGTTTTATAATAATGGACGTGGAGGAAATATAAGTTTCAAAATCATTCTTCGTGATGGAACAGAAGTCGCACTTGACCGTACCGGATATTGTGAATCCCGCTACTCGGCAGGAAAGCGTACCTATTATCTGACAGACCCTTCCTGGGGAAAAGGAGAACTGCGTATTGTAGTATTGGCATTAGCCGATATGGATGGAGCTATCTGGCGTTTTTCCGCTTCGAATATGCCTAAAGGGGCTATACTTCGTTGGCAGCATGGAGGTGCTACCGGGAAACGTTTGAGTCGTAATGGAGATATGGGAGTCGATCCGGCTGATTGTTTCGAACTTCCGGCCGAAGTTACCGATCTTGTCACAGGTGAACTTCCCTTGCAGAAAGAAGCATACTTAGTACGTGGGGAAGTGCCTGAACAATCTAATGCCCATAAACTCTATCAAAAAGCGGAGGCGGCTTCTTTGGCATTAGCCTCCCGTTTGAAAATAGAAACTCCGGACCCTTATTTGAATACCTTGGGAGGAGCGTTAGTTGCTGCTGCCGATGGAATTTGGGATGGGCAAGTCTGGTTGCACGGTGCTATTGGCTGGCGTATGCCGTTGAGTGGGTGGAGAGCCGGGTATACCGGTGATGCTTTAGGATGGCATGATCGGGCACGTACTCATTTTGATGCTTATGCGGCCAGTCAGGTGACTGATGTTCCGAATACAATTCCGCATCCGGCACAGGACTCCACAATGAATCTGGCACGTTCGGAAAAACGTTGGGGAACTCCTCAATATAGTAACGGTTATATTTGCCGGAATCCGGGGCGCAATAATCAAATGCATCATTATGACATGAATCTTTGTTATATGGATGAACTCTTATGGCATTTCAACTGGACGGGAGATACGGCGTATGTCCGTAAAATGTGGCCTGTAATTACCCGTCATCTTGCTTGGGAAAAATTAAATTATGATCCGGATAATGATGGTTTATATGATGCTTATGCTTGTATCTGGGCAAGCGATGCACTTTATTACAATAGTGGTGCTGTCACCCATTCATCGGCTTACAACTATCGTTCCAATAAAATGGCAGCTTTTCTAGCTTCCTTGATAGGTGAAGATTCTGTACCTTATCAGAAGGAAGCCGAACAAATATTGAAAGCGATGAATAAACGCCTTTGGATGCAGAGTAAAGGTTGCTGGGCGGAGTATCAGGATTTCATGGGACATCGTCGGCTTCATGAAAGTCCGGGATTGTGGACTATATATCATGCACTTGATAGTGAAGTTGCTGATCCTTTTCAGGCTTATCAGGCTACGCGCTATGTCGATACGGAAATACCTCATATTCCTGTATATGCCGATGGACTGAAAGAGGGGTATGCAACGATTGCCACTACCAATTGGTTACCTTATTCCTGGAGTATCAATAATGTGGCTTTCGCAGAGGTGATGCATACAGCTTTGGCTTATTTTCAGGCAGGACGTCCGGAGGAAGGATGCCGACTGATGAAAAGCTCCTTTCTGGATGGTATGTATCTAGGGAACAGTCCGGGCAATTTTGGACAAGTCAGTTTTTATGATGCTGCCCGTGGAGAATGCTATCGTGACTTCGGAGATCCGATTGGGGTAGCTTCCCGATTGCTGGTACAAGGCTTGTATGGTATTTTACCGGATGTTTTGAACGGTAAGATGGTGATTCGTCCGGGATTTCCCGCAGAATGGTCAAAAGCTTCTATTTCTTTGCCGGATATGACTTATAGCTTTGTTCGGGAAAAAGATGTGGATACCTATCAAATAGAGCAACGTTTTGAGACTCCTTTGGCATTGACATTACAAGTGAATGCCGGGAGAGAAGAAATTCATTCGGTGAAAGTGAATGGGAGAGAGGCTGACTGGAGTTTTGCAGAAGCGGCTTCCGGTTATCCGGTGATTATCATCCCTGCCTCTTCTGCAAAGAAATCAACAGTCGAAATTGTATGGGGAGGAAAAAGTTTGAGTTCGGTGCTGCCTGAAATACAGACGGATGCTTTAGCGGAGATCAATATCCCTTCAACTTTAGGGGCATTATTCGGTGAGATATATGATCCACAGGGAGTTTTGGTACAACCGAACATTAGTGATACATCTATTAGAAGTAAAGTCAACGATCATTTAGGGCATCATACTTTCTTTGTTCGCATGAAACAGGGACAAATGGAATGGTGGCAGCCTGTGAATATACAAATATCAGAATTAGAAAAATCATCAGTCGTTCTCCCTTTTTCACAGGTGAACACATTGGAGTGCCGGATGATAAATATGGATTCTCTGTTCAATGCGAATGTTACTGATATTTTCCGGAATAAGTATCTCACTCCCCGTTCACCATTTACCACTCTACAGCTTCCTGTTCAGGGCATTGGTGAGTGGTGTCACCCGAAACTAACAGCCGATATTGACGATACGGGTTTGCGTGCGTTGGTGCATGATGAGGTGTTGACTACCCAATTGGGTGTTTCATTCCGAACATTGGCTCAAGGAAAGAATATAGCTTTCACTTCTTTGTGGGATAATTATCCGGATAGTTTGAGTATTCCGCTTTCCGGTAGAGCTTCTCATGCCTATTTGATGATGGCAGGTAGTACTAACCACATGCAGTGCCGCATTGCTAATGGTATCATTCGTGTATTCTATACGGATGGCACTTCCGATGTGCTGGAATTAGTGAATCCGGATAACTGGTGTCCTATCGAGCAGGATTTCTATGTCGATGGTCAGGCATTCACTGTATCTTCTCCTCGTCCTTACCGTATTCATTTCAAGACAGGTATGGTAAGTAATGACTTGGGAAAAGACTTAGGAATAAAGGGTGTTTATGGACGTTCCATTGAGGGGGGAGCGGGCATACTTTTGGATATGCCTTTGAATCCTTCTAAAGAATTAAGCCATCTGACGTTGGAAACACTTTCGAACGATGTTGTTATCGGCCTGATGGGAATTACAATTCAATAAAACAAAAATAAATGATTAAAAAGAGATGCATTATGATGAGAAGAACTATTTATTTACTACTTATACTGCTATTTGTGGCAGAGGTAACTTATGCGAATACTGTTGATTTTGATAAGGCGTTTAAAGAAAGTGCCCGCATCGAAAAACAGATTAAACGAACCTCTTTTCCGAAACGAACGTTTCTTATAACCGATTTCGGAGCAAAAACAGATGATGAGGCTAATCCTTGCCATGAAGCTATCAATCAAGCTATTCTACAGTGTAGTCTGGCAGGAGGTGGCACAGTAATTGTGCCCAAAGGAACTTTCTATACCGGACCTGTCACTCTGAAGAGTAATGTGAATTTCCATCTCGAAGAGGGAGCTGTCTTGAAATTCTCTACGGATCAGAGCCTTTACTTTCCTGCTGTTTTAACCCGTTGGGAGGGAATTGATTGCTATAACGCTCACCCCTTGATTTATGCCTATGGCGAAAATAATATTGCCATAACCGGAAAAGGTATAATTGACGGACAGGGTAGCATGGAAACTTGGTGGCCTATGTGTGGAGCCGTAAAGTATGGTTGGAAAGAAGGTATGGTGGCTCAACGCAATGGAGGTCGTGAACGCTTGTTGATGTATGGTGAAACATCGACTCCCGTTTACAAACGTCTGATGAAGCCGGAAGACGGGATGCGTCCGCAGCTACTGAATTTACATTCCTGTCACACAATCTTGATTGAAGGTGTTACTTTGTTGAATTCTCCGTTTTGGGTGATTCATCCTCTTTTCTGTGAGAGCCTGATTGTAAGTGGAGTGACTGTTTTCAATCGTGGACCTAACGGAGACGGATGTGATCCTGAATCTTGTAAGAATGTGTTGATAGAGAATTGTACATTTGACACGGGTGATGATTGTATTGCCATTAAATCAGGACGTAATGAAGACGGACGTAAATGGAATATTCCCAGTGAGAACATTATCGTACGTGGTTGCATGATGAGGAATGGACATGGAGGAGTAGTGATTGGCAGTGAGATTTCCGGTGGTTATCGTAACTTGTTTGTAGAAGATTGCCGGATGGATAGTCCGAATCTGGATCGTGTCATTCGTATTAAGACCAGTACTTGCCGTGGAGGACTTATAGAAAATGTATATGTGCGCAATGTAACAGTAGGGCAATGTCGTGAAGCAGTACTTCGTATCAATCTGCAATATGAGAATCGGGAAAAATGCAAGAGAGGTTTTGATCCGATTGTCCGTAACGTGCATTTGAAGAATGTAACTTGTGAGAAGAGTAAATTGGGTGTGCTTATTATCGGATTGGAGGATGATAAACATGTATATAACATCAGTGTAGAGGATTCTCATTTTAATAATGTAGCCAAAGGAGGAAATGATATTAAAGGGACGAAAGATGTCACTTTCAAGAATCTTTATATCAATGGCGAGTTGGTGAAATAGGATATCGTTGTAATAGATAAAAATAACTATGGATGAAGAAGAGTGGAAGACTGCCTATGATGTACAAATCATTGCAGTTTCCACATTCTCATTCTCTCTTCACCTTTTCATAGCAAAAGCTGATGAATAAAGCGATACAGGGTGAAGAAGCTGTCTTTCACCTATACTTTCATATCCAAAGCTAAGCTTTAGAAGTAGTAAAGCATAGCTTTACCCCGCTTAAAGCAGTGCTTTTTAAAGATCAAAGAGTTTGTTTCAATCATTTAGCATCTTTCACTTGGAATATCCTAATGTTTGTTTCAAATCTTAGGAAGAAAAAAACTGGTTGCCGGGAGCATAATAAATTTAGCTATAAGCATATTCTGATTTGCTATAATGAAAATTAGATTTGCTATAATGAAATCGGGAGTGAACTCTCGGTGAAAGGCGGGCCTTCACCCGATAACACCGATGAACAGGAGAAGGTGAAGGGTGAAGCGTTTTTCGGCACTCTTTCTTTTTGGGGGAGATACTACTGCTGGTATTAGAGAAAACAAATTAGTTTGCTTACTTCTGTACCGGAGTTGAGCTCATGTAAAGTACAGCTCGGTATATGGAAAAAATGACATAAATATGGATAATAATCCTTATTCGGAATTTGTAGGAATCTTTTTTTGTACTTTATTTACTTTTTAACTAGTTTTGTTCACATAGATTTTAAAAGAGTCATTTGCTAAACGTGTATCTAGTCCGTTTGTCGTCTGATTATATTAGGAACAAACTTATATGGAATTTCTATTATTTCATAATGCTGTACTCTTTATTGCAGTGGGAAAGACGTATCTTTGTAACCAGCAATCAAAATAACCTAAAGGACTGTATGAAAAATAAATTATTATCCCTCTTCGCTTTGTTGTTTTTATTTGTGCCGGAAAGTTATGCCGATATCGAACTTAATTCCAAACAAATGAGGACCAGTGACGGACTACCCAGTAATTCTGTGCGATGTATGTATCAGGATAGTAAAGGATTTTTGTGGTTGGGCACTTTAGATGGATTGACCCGCTATGATGGTAATTCTTTTCTTACCTATCAGTTGGAAACCGGCAAACACGATCAGGTCTCTTTGGCAGACAATAGAATAAAACACGTAGCAGAGGATAAAAATGGTTTCCTATGGATAAAGACAGTGCCGGAATTATTCAGTTGTTATGACTTGCAAAAAGCTTGTTTTGTCGATTTTACCGGTACCGGAGATGATGGAGAGAGTTACTCGGAAATATATATGTCCTCTAATGGAGATGTGTGGCTTTGGCACAGAGCAAGTGGAGTGCGTCAAATCGTTTGTAAGGAGAATCGTACCATGACTTCTGTGAAGTTCCGCGCAGAGTCAGGAAGATTGCCGGACGATCGAATTAAATTTATCAATGAAGATTCCAGTGGCAGAATATGGATTGGTACCATGCATGGACTTGCATCGGTCTATAAAGGGAAAGTTGAGATTGTAGATAGGGAACTGAATTTTTCCTCTTCTTTTCCTCATGGAGGGGATATGTATTTTTTGACAAAGGGTGGAGATGTATATCGCTGTGTCAATGGCTCGAAAAAGATATATTGTTTAGCATCTCTTTCTACGATTGCCGGTAATACATCCGTCAGTGCACATTCATTGATAAAAGACAAATGGGTTATATTTACGTCAAACGAGGGAGTGTATGAGTTTGATTTTCAAACTATCCAAATAACTCCTTATCGGAAGTTGAAAATAAATAATGGGAAAGTTATTCATGACAATTACGGAGATTGTTGGGCTTACAATAATACGGGACGGATTTATTATATAAACGTGAAGAGCGGAGAAATAAAGGACTTCCAGTTGATCCCGGAAGAGAAGATGAAATATATAGATTATGAACGCTATCATGTGGTTCGTGATGATCGGGGAATAGTGTGGATTTCGACTTATGGGAACGGACTTTTCACTTATGATATTCAGGAAGACCGGTTGGAACACTTTGTTTCCGAAGGGAAGAATGCAGGACCTATAGGGTCAGATTTCTTGTTATGTTTGATGAAAGACAGGACAGGAGGAATATGGGTAAGCTCCGAATATTCCGGTTTGTCTCATATTTCCATTTCAAATAAAGGCATTACGCATGTCTATCCAGAATCACCGGATGTTTTTGACCGTTCGAATACAATTCGGTTACTGACTAAAATGTCGAATGGAGATATATGGGTAGGAACGCGAAGAGGTGGATTGTATAATTATGATTCTCATCTGAAAACTAAGATAGATAATCATTATTTGCCCTATAATATTTATGCGATTTCAGAAGATAGTCAGGAGAATATATGGATAGGAACCCGGGGAGACGGACTAAAAGTAGGAGACACTTGGTATAAACCGGATCCGTCTAATCCTTTTGCTTTGTCTCATTCTAATATTTATTCCATTCTTCGTGATAAAAAGAACCGTATGTGGGTGGGAACATTTGGAGGCGGATTAGATCTGGCCGAACAAACTGCGGGCGGACAATATAAGTTCCGTCGTTTCTTCCAACAAAAAAAATATGGTTTGCGGATAGTCCGGGTGATGGCAGAAGATGAAAAAGGAATGATATGGATGGGTACAAGTGAAGGAATTTGTATTTTCCATCCGGATTCATTGATAGCTGATGAAGACAACTATCGTTTGTTTAGCTATACGGATGGCAACTTTTGTAGCAATGAGATTCGCTGCTTGTTTCGTGACAGTAAAGGGCGTATGTGGGTAGGAACCTCGGGGGCCGGTTTGAATCTATGTGAATTGACAGATGATTGCCAATCTTTGAAATATACGCATTATGGAATATCAGAAGGACTGGTCAATAATATGGTTCAGGCTATTCAGGAAGATCATTCGGGGCAATTATGGATTGCCACGGAATATGGGATTTCAAGATTCAACCCGAATAGTCATTCTTTTGAAAACTATTTCTTCTCATCCTATACATTGGGAAATGTGTATAGCGAAAACAGTGCATGTATGGGAGCAGACGGGAAACTCATTTTTGGAACAAACTATGGATTAACCATTATTGACCCGAAAAAGATTCCAACCGAGAGACTGCTTTCCCCGATTGTTATTACCGGACTGTCTGTCAATGGAATTCAGGTGAAGCCTAATATGCCGGGTTCTCCTTTGCAGGAATCTTTGGCTTATTCGGATAAGATCACATTGAAATATTTCCAAAACTCTTTCATGCTTGATTTTTCTACTCTCGATTATTCGGATAATGGACAAATCAAGTATATGTACTGGCTGGAGAACTATGATAAAGGATGGAATGTTCCATCTTCTTTGAGCTTTGCTTCTTATAAATATCTTGAGCCGGGCACTTATATATTCCATGTGAAATACTGTGATGGCGCCGGCATTTGGAATGATACCGAAACAACTTTGAAGATTGTCATCGTACCGCCGTTCTGGAAAACAAGTTGGGCTATGCTTGGATATTTCATCTTGATATTAATAGCCTTGTATTTCACATATCGTATCATCATTAATTTCAATAGACTGCGCAACCGCATCAACGTTGAAAAGCAATTGACGGAATATAAACTGGTATTTTTTACGAATATCTCTCATGAATTCCGTACTCCGCTTACGTTGATTCAGGGAGCATTGGAGAAAATGTACCGGATAGACGATATTCCTCAGGCATTATTGCATCCTTTGAAGGTGATGGATAAAAGTACCCAGCGCATGTTGAGGCTGATTAATCAGTTGCTGGAATTCAGGAAGATGCAGAATAACAAATTGGCTCTTTCTCTGCAGGAAACAGATGTAGTTGCTTTCCTGTATGAAATATATCTAAGTTTCAGTGATGTGGCAGAACAGAAAAATATGGATTTCCGCTTTTTGCCGTCAGTGCCATCCTACAAAATGTTTATTGATAAAGGAAACCTGGATAAAGTGGTTTATAACTTGCTCTCAAATGCTTTTAAATATACTCCTTCGGGTGGAACAATTCTGTTCTCTGTAAATGTGGATGAGGCAAAGAAGTGCTTGCAGATTCAGGTAGCCGATACGGGAGTAGGCATCCCTAAAGAGAAGCAGAGTGAACTGTTTAAGCGCTTTATGCAAAGCAGTTTCTCCGGAGATAGCATTGGGGTAGGGCTTCATTTGAGCCATGAATTGGTGCAGGTACATAAAGGAACCATTGAATATGAAGATAATGAAGGAGGAGGTTCTGTATTTATCGTATGTATTCCAACCGATAAAACGGTTTATTCGGAAAAAGATTTTCTGGTGCCCGGCAATGTTCTGTTGGAAGAAGCGAATATGCAAGCTCACCATTTGCAGGAACTTTCAGAAGAATATCAGGAACATGAGAAGGCTGTTACTTCATCGAGAAAACATAAAATACTAGTAATTGAAGATGATAATGATATTCGTGGATTCTTGCAAGAGGAACTAAGTGCTTATTTTGAAGTAGAAGTGGCAGCAGATGGAATATCCGGATTTGAAAAGGCATGCAACTATGATGCTGATCTGATTATCTGTGATGTGTTGATGCCCGGAATGACCGGTTTTGAAGTAACCAGGAAATTGAAAGCAGACTTTGCGACAAGCCATATTCCCATTATTTTACTGACTGCATTGACTTCGCCGGATAAACATCTGGAAGGTCTTGAGGCGGGAGCGGATATTTATATTGCGAAGCCATTTAGCTTTAAGCTTTTGCTTGCGCAAGTGTTCCGGCTGATAGAGCAATGCGAAAAGTTGCGGAAGAAATTCTCCAGTGAGCCGGGGGTGGTACGTCCTGCTTTATGCAACACGGACCGGGACAAGGAATTTGCAGACCAGTTGGTAGCTGTAGTCGAAAAGATTTATTCTCAATACAATATTTCTATTGATGAATTTGCGCAAATGATGGGGATGGGACGAACTGTGTTTTATAAGAAATTACGCGGAGTGACAGGATACTCACCGAATGAGTATTTACGTGTTGTCCGAATGAAGAAGGCTGCCGAATTGTTTTTAACCGAAAGGAATCTGACTGTTGCGGAAGTCTCTTATAAAGTTGGTATTAACGATCCCCTTTATTTCAGTAAATGCTTTAAGGCACAGTTTGGAGTATCTCCTTCTGCTTACCAGAAAGGAGAAAGAAATAAAGCTTAGAGTTTACGTTGAATCCGGTCTATGAAAAGTTGACCAGATTCAACGTAAGATTGTTTATCAACTATATATGGAGGTCTAATTTGTAGATTTCACTTCCGGCAAGCAGGAAGCAGCCTGTACCGAAATCTTCAAAATCAGGAACTTTATCATAAGTGACAGGCTGACTGTCTTTCGGTTCTTTGCCGGTTCCCTGTACGTAGCCAAGAAAGCCATTCGGGTGGACTGCATCTTTCACCATGGCATTCCATGCTTTTATGATTACAGGCAGATATGTCTTTTTATCCAATAGCCCGTTATGTACCCCCCAGGACATGCCGTATACGAAAAGGGCTGTACCGGAAGTCTCTTTGCCTCCAAAGTTTGTCGGGTCGTGGAGGCTGACATTCCAAAAGCCGTCTTCACGCTGACATTGTTTCAGTGCTTTGCTCATAGTCAGAAAATCATTGATGTAATCCTGACGATGTTTTTCATCGGATGGAATTTCATTCATAACTCGTACTAAAGCTGCATATACCCATCCGTTTCCACGGCTCCAGTAACAGTCTTTACCATTCGGTTCTTTGTACGGAGGATCGAAATTATGATCTCGCCACCATAAACCGTCTTTGGGGTTGAACATTCCGTTTTCTCCATGCTGGTTGCGGGTATATTCATACATGTCCCACATCTTATCAAAGTATTTCTGTTCGCCCGTAAGTTTTCCCATTTTGGCAAATATCGGCATCCCCATCTGGATGGCATCTATCCACCACCAGTCATTTACTTGTGGAGTGTTGATCAGCATATCCATATTGGCTTTCGTTTTCCGTATTTTTTCAGGATCAGGGCAAATGTTGTATAAATCGAGATAGATTTGGCTGGCGCAGTAGTTATCAGCATTACGGGTGGTTGTTCCCCGGTGGAATCCCCATTGGTGATAATCTGCCCATTCCTTGGCATAGAGGTAATATTCGTCTGCAGGATAGATGGAATAGAGTGCCATTAGACCCTCGTAATACACACTCCGTGTCCAGATATTACTAGGACGAACCACTTTTTTGACAAAAGAAGGAGTGCGATAATCAGCATATTTCTTCATAAAATAGTCGTTCACCTGGAGGGTTACTTTGAGAATTTCTTTTTTATCGGGAACTGTCTGTGCTTTTATGTTCCCATAACTCAATATTACTCCGATAAAAAATAGTATAAGATGCTTTTTCATTGTATAATAAATTAAATTACTACTGTTCTTAGATTTAGGTGCACAGAAGTGAACCTTTCTTTACCTGTTGCAAAGAAAATGCATTGTAAGGAAAGTAATATTGAAATTTGTACGGAAAATATGTAATATTAGACTTTACCGGCCTAGAGGAACTGTTTTATCTCTTCAGCAGTATCTGTGAGGTATTGAGGAGCAAATTCTTCCAGCTCCGTGCGTGGACGAAATCCCCAAGTCACTCCGCAAGCGGTAACTCCTGCATTGGCAGCCGTTTGCATATCTACACCGGAATCGCCTACATAAAGAACATCTTCCTTTTGTACATTGGCTAGTTTTAATATATCAAAAACAACTGCCGGATCGGGTTTGACATTTATTCCTTCCCGTTGGCCGAAAACTGCTGTAAAGTGAATACCGGGGAAGTAATGGGCAACCAGCTTTTCTGTGGCAGCCTGATATTTGTTGGATGCTACGGCAATTTGGATGCCTGCAGACTGCAGATAGGATAACAGTTCCGGAATGCCCGGATAAGGTCGGCTATCATCTGCATTGTGAATATCGTAATAAGGAACGAACTCATTGCGTACACGAAGTACATTTTCTTCCGTCTTTTCACCTTCGGGCAATGCGCGTTCAAAGAGTTTATTGATACCATTGCCTACCATGAAGTTGTACTTTTCTATTTCATGAGTGGGGTATCCTAATTTATTTAAAGCATAATTGGTGCTGTGGGCAAGGTCGGCGATGGTATTCAGCAATGTTCCATCCAGGTCAAATATAACTAGTTTCTTCATTGAGTCTTTGGTTTATTGTTAATCTTATACTTAAATCTCCCGATTTGCAAAGGTATACTAAAAAAGTGAGATAGGGAAGAGTGGAGCAATAGTTTAGAGAATATCCAATGACAAACAAAGCTGGAAATATATTTGTTATTTTACCGGATTGACTTAACTTTGCGAAAAACTAAAGAATAATGAATGCAGAATGGTTTAAGACACTGCCCGAACAATGCCCTCCTACAGATGCGAAGCAGTGCGAAGGCTATTATTATAGAATTGCAAATGGTAATCCTGCTACAACAGAAGATTTCTTTTCACAAAGAAAAATGCAGCCGGATAAAGTCTTTAAAGGATTAGGAATAGATGAATGCGTAACAAGGGCAGTCTCTCTATTTTCGGAAAGGGAAGAAGCGGAGAAAAGATTGAAACTTCCTAAGTTTAAGAAGGCAAGTATTGCTTTAGTCACCTTAGAACCAAAAGATGGAGTGTTAAAGAAAACCTTCGGTATAGCACATTATTCTTGGTGGAGAACGAAGGAATTTAATGTTTTACAAGCTAAAATAGTCTGATTATGGAAGATGTATTAAGGATAGACAGGATATTGGATTTCTGTGATGTGCCGCAACTTTTTGTGGCAAGAGATGCCTTTGATACACTGTATCTTTGCCTTTTGTACGATGATGAGACGGTTTGTCGCTATACGGGAATTCGTATCTCTACACATAGGCTTGAATCTTTTTTAGTGGGTGAAGCGGATTTGCGTTTGCTCTATCTGCAGCCTGAAAGTGAACATGAGTATTACGATGTTGTGTTTCAATCGGGTGAATATCAGAAAACGCTATTAAAGGAAAGTGCCTTGTCGGAAGATAAATTGCCGGCTGAGGGATATGTTTTGTCTGGAGAGAAGCGAGAGAATGTGGTTATTAATTTGCCAATGAAAGACCGTAGCCTGCTAGCGGAGCTTGTTCGCAAATTTGGTTGGGCTTGTATGTGAGTTTATATAATGATAAAGAAGATTGTCCTACTTCTGTTGGAAAGTAGTGGGACAATCTTCTTCTTCATCATTATATATACATTGATTACTTCTTAGTAATCCGGAACCAGTCTACATCTGCCCATCCTCCGTCGTTAGTGACGATAGCCGGTCGTGTGCAGAACATTCCGACCTTTGTGCCAATCCATTGTCCTTCTCTTGCCTGGAAAGGATTGCCTAGTGGCTGATATTTCTTTCCGTCAAGGCTGTAGCTGAAGTTACACATCACAATGAGATCGTGTCCGCCTTCGCTGCCTTTGATCTTCTTGCCGTCATAGCTGAAACGAACTTTCAGATAAACAGTATTTTGAGAAAGATCCACAGAAGCATTTGCCTGTTCCGGTTTTCCTTTATCTGCTTTTTTACATTCAACTTGAGACAGGACCAGACCTTTATCTGTATTTTCCAGAATGATTCCGGCATAATCTCTACCCATTACAACCAGTCCGGTGCGTTCACCTTTATTTTTAGGATTAGGGGTAAACGTAAGTTTCATTGTTGCAGTGAAATTGTCAGAAGGCGTTTTCTGTAGAAGCAGGTTGGCTACATCCCACAGATTTTTATAGTCATTCAAAACCGGATAGGAGTATAATCTTACATAGCTCTTATCACCTGCATAGTATGCCCATTTTTCATTGATGTTGGCATGCCATTGCCATTGTGGAGAGAGGGTATATCCGTCGAATTCGTCACTTTCCTGCGGAGTGCAGATGGGATATGTTTTACCTACATTCGGCTTTTTATAAGTCAGAACAGGTTCGCCACAGCCGTCACCGTCTTTATCTATGCCAATCACAGGCCAGTCGTTTACCCATTTCATAGGCTGAAGATGCATGATACGTCCATAAGCACCCACATCCTGAAAGTGAAGGAACCAATCTTCTCCGGTAGGAGTATCTACCCATGCACCCTGATGAGGACCGTTGACAGGAGAGTTGCCTTGCGCAAGTACGGTTTTCCATTCGTAGGGACCATAGATGTTTTTAGAACGTAGTACAACCTGCCAGCCTGTTGGTACGCCACCGGCCGGATGGAAGATATAATAATAGTCATTTCTTTTATACATTTTAGGACCTTCACAAGTCTGATGTGCTTCATGACCATCGAAGATTATGCGTGAAGGAGTGATGGCTTTTGTTGCTTCTGCATTTAGTTCGCAGATGGTGATTACACTTTTCAGTCCGGCACGACTTCCTGCGTATGCATGTACCATATACACTTTCCCGTCTTCATCCCAAAACGGGCAGGTGTCAATAATTCCTTTTCCCGGTTTCACCAAGACTGGTTCGCTCCACGGACCTTTCGGGTCTTTGGCTTTCACCATAAAAGCTCCCTGGTCAGGATCCCCCCAAAAGATATAGAACTCTCCGTTATGATGGCGAATGGCTGGGGCCCAGACACGGTTGCCATGTTCCGGCCGTTCCGGAGTTTCGATGGGAGGGAGGGCATTGGGGACGGCGGCACCGATAATCGTCCAGTTCACCAAGTCCTTGGAATGTAGGATTTGTAATCCGGGTAAACAGTTGAAACTGGATGAAGTCATATAGAAATCATCTCCTACGCGGCAAGCGTCAGGATCGGAGTAATCGGCATAAAGTACCGGATTTTTGTATTTACCGTTTCCGAGGTCGGAAACCCATACCTCAGATACATAGTTTTTTTGTGCTACTGCGGTGAAGACCGTTAATAGGCAAAAAGCTAAAGTCTGTGTCAATCGTTTCATGTTATAGATTATAATTATATAAGTGATTTGCTGGTTTTATCCGGTGACAAAGGTAGAAAAAAAGACTCTGCACAAGGAGGAATATTTGTGCAGAGTCATAGAAAAATTGGTAGAAACCTCGTAATTTTTGTTTAGTTGTATATGTATCTACCTTATCACCTTTACGGTTACCGGGTGAGCCAACTCTTCTTTCCATTCACGAAGATAGGCAAACCATGCTTCCGGTGTTTTATATCCGAAAGTTTCTTTCATCGAAGTAAAAGTCGTATGATACTGGAAATATTTATTTCCCGGAGCGGCAATCGTATAAAGGAAGTTAGCTTTATCCTTTTCTTCCGATTTCACATAACGTTGAGGAATGCAAGTGCCCAGTCCTACGGTTTCTTTAGCATATTTCACTGTGTCGTTTACAGGCCAGTCCGTTCCCCAGCTTCCTACAAGCCCTTTATGATCGGAGAAAGACTTGGAAGTACCTACTATGTCTTGTACACCTGTGCAGAAAACTTCCTTATTGAGCGGTTCGTCAAAGAATGCTTCAATATGAAGATCGCGATGTCCTGCATAGAGCGTATAACGTGTCATCATATTCAGTTCCGTATCCTGATATTTCCATCCGGTCACTTCAATTTCAGCAATCACGCGTACCGGTCCGTAAGAGATGATACGTTCCGTGCGGGTGTCTACCGGAGTGATGTGTGTAGCTTGCTGTCCGTCCCAACCTTTCAACGCACCCGGTCCGCAACTGTCGAACACACGGAGCACGTCATCTCCGAATCCTTTAGCTAACTGCTCATCCGTCGGATAGAACTGCGATTCTTTGATTTCCAGCCCTTTGTTGAACTTGCCATAAATATCCGGCGTCTGTTTCTCATTGAAATAAAGGCGGTATCCTACCAGTTCCGATTCCAATACCGGACCGTGAGGACGTACCATACTGTATATATTACTAGTGCCGGGAACAGTGATAGCTTGTACCCGCTGATGCTTTCCTTTCCGGTTGTCTACGATAAACATGTCGGCATAAACTCGTTCAGGATAAGTCTTTGTACTCTTTTCTGAAGAAAGTGTAATCTGGAATGTTTTTCTACCATGAGCAGGAAGATCGGCAACAAAAGCCAGTTCGTCCATCTTACGGTCTCTGTTCAGATCGTCCAACTGGGAAGCTATTTCTTTGCTCCCTTCCATGACAATGGCAGATTTTACTTTGAAACCAGTATGCAGTTCATGCAAATTGATGACAATCGGAGCATCCGTTTTTGCCTGATTCCAGTTGTTCTGCACTTCAACTGTGATGGTTTTCTCCTGTTTCTGCGCTTGGGCAGACAGACTGAAAGCTCCTAAAAAGAAAGTAATAATAAAAAGATTCTTCTTCATGTTTCTAAGGCTGAAATTATACGTCGTATTTCTCCTTGCAAAAATAGCAGAAAAAATAGCAGACTGTGTCTCTTTTGAGGAGATTATAGTCTGCTATTTGAGCTTTTTACTCTATATAATGATATTGTGGTTTTCTTTTCTTTCACCACAGAGGACACGGAGGACACAGAGGAATAAATATGCAGTAAATGGATTTTATTTTATTAAACAGAATCCTCTGTGTCCTCCGTGTCCTCTGTGGTGAACCTTATTTGAGACTTAAAATCTCCTCTTTTGCTCCTAATTCCTCATAAACCTTTCCGTCTATAGTCAGATTCTTGGCATTCTTAACATTTAATATGTTGTTGCCTTTAGAAGATTCTACATAAATATTTTCCAGAGTAACTCCGTCCACCTGGCTGATAACGACTCCATCCGTAGCTTCCGTCATCACAACGTTTTTAACGGTAATATTGCTGATGGGCATTTCCGGCAGTCCGTTGAAGAACATGGCACGTCCCGAACCTCTGCAAACAATATTGGAGATGTGAATATTGCGGAAAGCAGGTGTTTCTTCCGTCACCGGAGGAATGGCAGTCTTCATACGGTTCAACAGATCTTCTTCCGATTCTTCACCGGCACCTTTTCCACCGTAGAACAAGTCGAACAATAAAGGTTCATTCGGGATATTAATCATGTTGATATTGTTAATGTAGATGTTTTCTACCACACCGCCACGTCCGCGGGTACTCTTGAAACGCAAACCTACATCTGTACCCATAAATGTGCAGTCCTCTACATAGATATTCTTCACACCGCCGGACATTTCACTACCTACCACGAATCCACCATGTCCGTGCAATACTGTATTGTTTTTCACGATAACGTTCTGGCAAGGTTCTCCACGACGGCGTCCATCTTCGTCTTTACCGGATTTGATACAGATGGCATCATCTCCCGCATCAAACACACTATTGATAATTAGAGCGTTTTTACAGGATTCCAAGTCGATAGCATCACCGTTTTGAGAATACCAGGGGTTGATGACCATGATATTATTTACTGTGAAATCTTCGCATGACAAGGGGTGCAGACACCAGCTTGGTGAGTTTTTGAAAGTAACGCCTTCCAGCAGTACCTTTTTACTTTTGACGATACTCAACAGTACCGGACGCAACCACGGACGGATTTCTGCCCATTCTTCATCTGTGTTGATACCTTCGGGTACATTGAAGTCTTTGCAAGCCATTGCACCTTTCAGTGAGCCGGCAGTAGGATACCATATCTCTTGTTTCTCGTCGAGAACACCTCCTGAATTTACCAGCTTTTTCCATTGTGAAGCAGTCAGCTTTCCTTTTTTCACCGGACGCCAGCAGTCACCGTTTCCGTCAAATGTACCATGTCCGGTGATAGCGATATTTTCTGCATTGCGTGCTGAAATCGGCGATTGGCAACGACGAGTCTCAAGTCCTTCGAAAGAAGTGGCAATGATAGGATATGCTTCAAAATCACCGGTAAAAAGTACCAGCGCATTTTGTTCCGTATATAGATTTACATTGCTCAACAGCTCGATCGGACCAGTCAACCAGACACCTTCCGGGATAATCACTTTACCCCCTCCGTGTTGATTCACGTCTTTAATAGCATCGTTGATAGCTTTGGTATTCAGGAACAGACCGTCTCCTTTGGCTCCGAATTTCTCAATGTTTACTTCGTAAGCAGGAAAAACCGGTTGCTGTACTTTCGGCATTTCAAAAGGTAAATTCTGGTAAAGAGCGTCACTGATTGAGCTTTCTTTTACAGCAGTCTTGCTTTGTTTACATCCCGATGCAATAAACGGTAAACAGCATACGGCTATCCAGAAGAGTCTTTTTGTCAATGTGTTCATTTAGTAACTTAATTTCTATAGGGTTATACATCTATTGTTTTTCTTGAAAAAACCTCTTAATTATCGATTGCAAAGATAGGTGGGAAAGCCTAAGGCGATGTGGACTAATTGATAGATTACGTGTATTTTTTGTCATTTCTGTCTATTATTTGCACACTTCTCGTGTTTTTATGCAGAAAGTTCCTATCTTTGCACAAAATTTAACTATTAAAAGATATGAGTTACAACTTGTTGAAAGGAAAAAGAGGTGTTATCTTCGGTGCTTTGAACGATCAGTCTATTGCCTGGAAAGTGGCAGAGCGTGCCGTAGAAGAAGGTGCAACCATTACATTATCAAATACTCCGATGGCTATCCGTATGGGAGAAGTCGATGCTTTGGCCGAAAAATTAAATTGCCAGGTTGTTCCGGCAGACGCCACTAGCGTAGAAGATTTGGAGAATGTATTCAAGACCTCCATGGATATACTGGGTGGACAAATTGATTTTGTACTCCACTCTATCGGTATGTCTCCCAACGTGCGCAAGAAACGTACTTACGATGACCTTGACTATGGAATGTTGGATAAGACATTGGATATTTCAGCTGTTTCATTCCACAAAATGATTCAGTCGGCCAAGAAACTGAATGCTATTGCTGATTATGGTTCTATCGTTGCTTTGAGCTACGTAGCCGCACAGCGTACTTTCTATGGCTATAATGATATGGCAGATGCAAAGGCTTTGTTGGAGTCTATTGCTCGCAGCTTCGGTTACATTTACGGACGCGAACATAGCGTACGTGTGAACACGATTTCACAGTCGCCTACATTTACTACTGCCGGTTCGGGCGTGAAGGGTATGGACAAATTGTTCGACTTCTCCAACCGTATGTCTCCGCTCGGAAATGCAACGGCTGACGAATGTGCCGATTATTGCATCGTGATGTTCTCCGATCTTACCCGTAAGGTGACTATGCAGAACTTATTCCATGACGGTGGATTCTCCAGCGTAGGTATGAGTCTTCGTGCCATGGCTACTTACGAAAAAGGACTCGATGAGTACATGGACGAAAATGGTAACATCATTTACGGATAAAAGATTATGAAACTACGGATCTCTCTTCTTATTATATTAATGAGTATGCTTTTCACCTCCTGCGGGATAAGCACAGGAAAGGGTATGGAGCAGAAGGAAGAAGAGATTTCTGTTCTGAGATATGATAAGCTGTTGAGTGAATATGTTCGCTCCAACAGCTTTTCTGCCATGCAGAAGTTGACGATGGACTACCGTATGCCGACGAAGATCCTGATTGAGGATGTATTGTCTATCGGCACGGTGAAAGATGATACCATCTCGCAACGTCTGCAAAAATTCTATTCGGATACGACTTTGGTTCGTTTGCTTAGCGATGTAGAAGCAAAATATCCTAATCTGGATGAAGTGGAAAAAGGACTTAGCAAAGGATTTCGGAAACTGAAAAAGGAAGTGCCTGATACGAAAGTGCCGTTTATCTATTCGCAAGTATCCGCTTTCAACGAATCTATTATTTTGGTGGATTCTTTATTGGGAATCAGTCTTGATAAATATATGGGGGAAGATTATCCTCTTTATAAGCGTTTCTATTACGATTATCAGTGTCGCTCGATGCGTCCGGAACGGATTGTGCCGGATTGTTTTGTTTTTTATCTTTTGAGCCGCTACGGTATGAACTATCATGAAGGTACTTGTCTGATTGACTTGATGATGCATACGGGGAAGATCAATTACGTAGTGCAGAACTTATTGGGATATAGTGATATAGGTGAAGCAATGGGGTATTCCAAGGAGGAAAGCGACTGGTGCAAGGATAATGAAAAGGAGATATGGAATTATATCTGTACCAACGATCATCTGCATGCTCGTGACCCGATGGTGATTCGCTATTATATGAAGCCTGCTCCTGCTGTTGATATGTTGGGTGCTCAAGCTCCGGCATTGATAGGTACGTGGGTGGGAGCAAGAATCATTGCTTCTTACATGAAAAAGCATAAGGATATGAAGCTGAAAGATCTTCTGGAATTTACTGATTACCACGAAATGTTAAGTGAATCCAACTACCTGGCTTCCTGAATCGTTTCTCTTTCTTGTTTCTCAATTTTTAATTTTCAATTCTCAATTTAATAAGTGGAAACTGCCCTTTATTTGTTGCCCGTGACTTTAGGCGATACATCGATTGAAAAGGTATTGCCTTCCTATAATAAGGAAATTATTTCCGGTATCCGGTATTTTATAGTCGAAGATGTTCGTTCTGCCCGTCGTTTCCTGAAAAAGGTGGACCGGGAGATTGATATTGATGCGTTGACATTTTATCCGTTGAACAAACATACTTCACCTGAAGATATTTCCGGTTATCTGCAACCTTTGGTAGGCGGAGCTTCAATGGGAGTTATCTCCGAAGCCGGTTGTCCGGCGGTAGCTGATCCGGGAGCGGATGTGGTTGCCATCGCACAACGTAAAAAACTGAAGGTCGTTCCTTTGGTCGGACCCTCTTCGATTATTCTTTCCGTGATGGCTTCGGGCTTTAACGGGCAGAGCTTTGCGTTTCATGGTTATCTGCCGATTGAACCGGGGGAACGTGCCAAGAAACTGAAAACATTGGAGCAGCGTGTGTATGCTGAAAATCAGACACAACTTTTCATTGAGACGCCTTACCGGAATCATAAGATGATAGAAGATATTTTATTAAACTGCCGTCCTCAAACAAAGCTTTGTATTGCTGCCGATATTACGTGTGAAGGAGAGTATATACAGACGCGTACAGTGAAGGACTGGAAGGGACATGTGCCTGAACTGTCTAAGATTCCCTGTATTTTTCTCTTATATAAATAACGCCTTTCAGGTGTTCATATTCATCTTCGAAACAGCTACTGAAGAAGCCTTTTCCCAAGTTTTCCTCTATCTGTTTGAAACTCCATAGCTTACTGTTTTTAAAGCGAGGGGTACAAAGGATGGAATCATCCTTGATATCAACGATGAATAAGTAGATAAGACGGTTGGTTACTTCATTTTCAAAGTGATAAACGATGTTGAATTCAGGTTTGATATCTTTCTCATGCGGGAAAGCATTGTTTATCAAACGAGTGGCACCTGCCTCCAAAGATTCTCCGTAACGGAGATAACATTCCATGGGAATATCCACTTTTCCTTTGTCCAAAATTGCTGTTGACGATCTGTCGCAAAGGAATAGCATTCCGTGAGTGGATATGGCAATTCTTATCACCGGATTGATGTACGCGTTCTTATAATTAACAGCCTCTATCGCAGGGGTCTTCCCGATTACGTCTCCTTTTGTATTCACAATAGGAACATATTCTGTGTGAGACATTAAGTGATTGAAGAAACGGATAGCGATCTGGTTGAACAGGATGCTCATGAGAAAGACCGTAGGAGGTAATACTTTATAGAGTACAAACAGACTTGTCTTACTAAGTGGGTCCTGCAAAATGACAGTGATGCTGATTATAATGAAATGCAGTATTCCAAAAATCAGGGCAATGCGGGCAGATACAACGGCGGCTTCTGCTCCCTGAGCATATAAACGTTTGTTGCAAGAACCTATCTGTTTTAAGAAGTGGTTGATAAACCTTTTCTTATGCATATAAAGACTTAGCATCGGAATGAGAATACTGACTTCCAGAGTCAGTGGTAACGCACCGGGGGGAACATAATCACCGGGAATGAGAGCTGCTACGGATAATAGTGCCAACACTCCGGTCGCTATATAGAGGATAAAATTAGGAATTAACAATCCTTTACGTCGATAAGAAAGGTATATTCCTATAATACCTATACCTGTACCGATGTAAATAGCCGTGTCTTGCGTTATAAGTTCACACAACAAAATGGAAATAATAACGGGGATAAAACCCAGCGACATGTTAAATGCGGAAGAAAGTATTCCTTTATGGTCCATCTCTATATTTATGTTTATTTGTCGGTTCTATCTATAAAACAAATAGTGTATGTGTTTTGTTTTCTAACGAATATGTTTCTCTGCATGGTAGGAGGAACGAACAAGGGGAGCACTCTCTACGATATTGAACCCTTTCTCTAAACCAACTGTTTTATATTTCGCGAATTGCAACGGAGTGATGTATGCCGCAACAGGATAATGCCGGTGACTCGGTTGCAGGTATTGACCTATGGTAAGGATCTGGCAACCGGTTGCTAACAGATCGTCCATCAATGTTTCGACTTCCTCCGGAGTTTCACCCAGTCCGACCATAATGCCGCTTTTAGATTTGACTCCCTTTTCGGAAATGTGCCTGATAACCTGTAAGCTTGTATCATAATTTGCTGCACTGCGCACTAGTGGACTAATGCGGCGCACAGTTTCCATATTGTGTGATATGATGTCGGGGCGGGCGTCAATTACTAAATCTACCAACTCCATTCTGCCTTGAAAATCCGGAATCAGTACTTCAATGGTTGTCTGTGGATTCAACCGTTTTATTTCCCGGATGGTACGTGCCCAATGTGCTGCTCCCAAATCAGGTAAATCATCCCGGTCTACAGAGGTGATGACGGCATGATCCAGTTTCATCAGTGCGATGGACTCTGCTACGTGCGTCGGTTCGTTTACATCTAACGGATGGGGACGTCCTGTCTGTGTGTTACAAAATTTACAGCTACGTGTGCAGATATCACCGCCAATCATGAAGGTGGCAGTTCCTTTTCCCCAGCATTCCCCCATATTAGGGCAACGCCCACTGCTGCATATAGTGTGCAAGCAGTGGGAGTCGACAATTCGCTTTGTTTCGGTGTATCGTTCGTTGGCACCGATATTAATTTTCAGCCATTCGGGCTTACGTACTCTATCCGTCATTATAAATTGTTCAAGAAGAAGTTGGTTAACCGTGTGTACAAGTGTTGGCGGGTATTGCCACCATATATTCCGTGATTACGATTCGTGTACACTTGCATATCAAATTGTTTTCCAAGCTGGACTAACTGTTCGGCATATTCTGCGCAGTTCTGGAAGTGAACATTGTCATCTGCCATACCATGTACCAGCAATAAATTTCCATGAAGTTTATCGGCACGGGTGAAGGCTGATGATTCCTTATATCCTTCCGCATTTTCTTTGGGAGTGCGCATGAAACGTTCGGTATAAATCGTATCATAGAAACGCCAGTCGGTCGGTGCGGCTACTGCTACTCCGGCTTTGAATACGGGAGTTCCTTCGCTCATGCTCATAAGAGTCATGTATCCGCCATAACTCCAACCCCAGATACCGATGCGGTTTTTGTCCACATACGCTTGTTTGCCTAGGTAAAGCGCTGTTTCCACCTGGTCTTTGGCTTCTTTGACTCCGATTTTCAAATAGGTACATTTCTCAAAAGCTTCTCCACGGCCTCCAGTGCCACGACCATCTACACATACCACGATATAACCGAGGCTTGCCATGTATGTCTCCCAGCTGATTCCCCAAGTATCCAATACCTGTTGGGAACCCGGGCCACTATATTGATACATCAGTACCGGATATTTTTTGGATGCGGAGAAATTAACCGGTTTCATCATCCAGCCGTTCAACTTCACGCCATCTGTAGTCTGGAAAGTAAAGAACTCTTTTTGTGGTACTGCATATCCGGACAATGTTTGTTTCAACGCATCATTTGTAATAAGCGTTTTGAGCGTTTTGCCCGAATTATCGTTCAAGGTAACTAACAAAGGAGTATCCAGGCTGGAGAACTTGTTCATATAATACTTCATCGATTTGCTGAAAAGCGGTGTATTGGTTCCTGCCTGTTGAGACAATTTGGTCTTTTTGCCTTTCTTGTCTGTTTTATAGACAGCCTTGCGCAGAGGACTCTCTTCGTTGCTGGTATAATAGAAAGAGCCGTCTTCTTCATCATATCCCAGGAAATCTTTCACTTCGAACTTACCATTAGTAACCTTTTTAATCAGGTTACCTCCCATGCTATACCAATAGAGATGACTGTAACCGTCACGTTCGCTAAGCAGGCTGAAATATTCCGGATAGAACTGAATGTTATCGAAAATATTCTCCTTTATGTAATAAGGAGATTCATCACGGAGTATTAGTTTGCAAAGTGTTGAACGAGGATCGGCAAAGTAGAGATCGAAACGGTCTTGATGACGGTTCAATGTCATGATAGCCAATTTGTTGGCATCCTTTGTGAAACGGATACGCGGAATGTATCCATCTGCATCCAGCGGGAGTTTCATCGTACGGGTGACATGTGACTTGATGTCATACGTGCGTACTTCTACTTTCGAATTCGGGTATCCGGCTTTCGGATACTTGTAGGTATATTCACCCGGATAATCTTTTAAAGCATCAATGTGGGGTGCTTGCCCGGCAAATACCGGAAAAGAATAGGAGGGAACTTCTGACTCATCGAAGCGGATGAAAGCGATCAGTGTATTGTCAGCGCTGAATTCCAAAGCACGGTCGAAACCGAACTCTTCTTCATACACCCAGTCGGGGATGCCGTTGATTACAGAGTTCTGTTTGCCATCCTCCGTGATTTGGCTTTCACTGTTGCCATAAAGCAGCTTAACAAGAAATATGTTATTGTTGCGGACGAAAGCAATCATTGTACCGTCTGGAGAAAAGACGGGGACCTGTTGAGGTCCACCGTCAGACAGCCGTTCAATAATGTTGTTTGTCGTAACGCCCTTATCATTTCGTTTCAAAGGGTAAATGTAATGTACAGCTGTGTATGAATGCCTATATATAGGTGTCGTTTTAGTAGCAATCAGCAATTTCTGACCGTCGGGCGAGAACTGGTAACTGTCGAAGTTCTTGAAGTCACATTCGCGTGTAGTGCTTACATCGAAAATCACTTCTACTTTCTCGCCTGTTTTGAAAGAGTATTTAATGATTTGCGTGCCGTCAGCGTTCATCTGCGTGTAGTGTTCGCCATCAGGCATGGGGATTACTCCCTGGATATTTTCCGGGCGGAAACGTCCGGAGGTGATATCTTTTAAATCGAGTGCCTTTTGTCCTTGTGCCATTCCGGTCAGACAGAGAAGGCAGAGTAATAAAGTGATGCTGATCTTTTTCATCTGCTTTTATAATCGGTTTTGGTTTTAATTCGTACTTGCAAAAGTAACAATAAACTTAGATTCAACAAAGCCTGACCGATTTTTATATAGATTTGATAAGGATTATTGGGTGAGATTCAATATCTTTGTGAAAAGGACTTTAAACATTACCACTATGAATTCAAAAAGAAAAGATTTGCAATATGCTTCTGTCTTCTTATTGGCCGTAGCATTGACATTCCTGTTAGGGAAGGGGGATAATCTGTGGTTGGTATCGTGGGGTGACTTGATACCGAGTTTGTTTGTGCTGTTCATAGCAGGTGATTGTTTGCATAGTTCCTTGCTCCGTATCAAACGCGGCGAAGAGGATGGAGGAGCCCGATGGAGTACTTGTTTCACTTTTCTGGTATTCAGTATTGTTTTTATGGGCGACTTATTCTATATCGGCAACTTTATTGTGAATAAACTGTGGGGCTAAAGGATTAGTAGAAATTCTGTTTCACAGGTATTTAATAGTAAGATTTTCTTCTTAACTATAGCTTTTAGTTTACTTTAACTAGATAAATTAGTTTATGAACTAAAACTTTTCGTTATTTGCAGCAAACAAAGTTGCAGATATGAAAGGATTAACAGCAAAAGAAGAAGAAATCATGGGCTTTTTCTGGGAAAAAGGCCCCTTGTTTGTGAAAGAAATGTTGGCTTTCTATGAAGAGCCCAAGCCTCATTTTAATACATTATCTACGATTGTGCGTGGGCTGGAAGAAAAAGGTTTTTTAGCTCACTATACTTTTGGGAATACTTATCAATACTATCCCGTAGTCAGTGAAGAGGATTTTCGTAAAGGAACGTTGCGGAATGTGATTAGCAAGTATTTTAATAATTCTTATCTGAATGCTGTTTCTTCTTTGGTTAAAGAGGAAGATATTTCGTTGGATGAATTGAAACAACTCATTCACGAAGTGGAACAGGCTGATAAGAAACACTAATCTTTTTAACGAAAATCTATGCTATGGGAGTTTTCTTCATCTATATATTAAAATCGTCAGTTTGTCTTGTTTTGTTTTACCTGTTTTTCAGGTTATTACTTAGCAAGGAAACTTTTCATCGTTTCAATCGAATGGCTTTATTGGGAGTGTTGTTCTTTTCATTACTCATTCCTTGTATCGAAGTAACTACCCGGCATCAGGTTGAGGTGCAACAGGCTATGCTTTCCATCGAGCAGTTGCTACTGATGGCAGAGTTGGAAGCTACCCCTGTTGATGCTGATGTAGTGCAGGAGACGTCGGCTATATCTTGGGTACAGGTGGTTCTGCTGGTTTATTTGGCGGGTATTCTGTTTCTTGCCTGTTGCAATATCTATTCTTTGATTTGTCTCTTCCGGTTGATACATTCCGGTAAACATGAGAAGTTGGAAAAGGGGGGTACACTTGTGGTGCACAATCAGGAGATAGCTCCGTTCAGTTGGATGAAGTATATTGTCATCAGCCGGAAAGACCTGAAGGAAAACGGGAGGGAAATCCTTATTCATGAAATGGCTCATATTCACCATCGTCATTCAGTTGACTTATTGGTGGCGGATATTTGCATCTTTTTCCAATGGTTCAACCCTGGTGCGTGGTTGTTGAAACAGGAGTTGCAGAATATTCATGAGTACGAAGCGGATGAGACTGTAATTAATGAGGGTGTAAACGCGAAGGAATATCAACTATTATTAATAAAAAAAGCTGTTGGCACAAGGCTCTACTCTATGGCCAACAGCTTTAATCACAGTAAACTTAAAAAACGTATCACTATGATGTTAAAAGAAAAATCGAATCCGTGGGCACGGTTGAAGTATTTGTATGTACTTCCGTTGGCAGCTATTGCAGTAACTGCTTTTGCCCGTCCTGAAATCTCTGAAAAAATGGAAGAGATTTCTGCTGTCAAAGTTAATGATTTGGCAGCAATTGTAGAAAAAAAGAGTGAAGAAAATGTTGTTAAGGAACCGGCTGATACTGCTAAAAATAAGGTGATAGTGGTAGGGTATCGTGCAGAAAAGAAAGATTCTGTCTTAACATCCGGAGAAAAGGAGGTGGCTGTTTCGGTGCGGGGAATTTCAGGTGAAGAAAAACCTTTAGTTATTATTAATGGGAAGGAGTCGGACTATGAAGTGGTAAATGCCTTGAATCCGGAACGTATTGAGAGTATCTCTGTTATAGGTGCTGAAAAGGCTATCAAGATTTATGGAGAAAAAGCCAAGGATGGATTGATGAATATAAAGCTATATTCGGAAAAGAAGTTTAAACCGAAAAAGATAGAAATAGGAAGTCTTAATAAAACAAGGTTAGACGCATTGAATAGTGGGGCTAAGAATTGGGGTGTTACGTTTCATTCTGCTACTGGAGGGAAGCCTTTGATTATTATTGATGGCAAAGAGGCTTCTGGTGATGATCCTTTGGCAAATATATCTCCTGATCGTATTAGAAGTATATCTGTATTGAAAGATAAGAATGCTTTGGCGGCTTATGGTGATAAGGGGAAGAATGGAGTGATTGAAGTGAATCTTTTAGTAAAAGAGGAATATCAAGTCCGTCAGATTCCTATTCGTACTGTGAATGATACAGTAACTTCCACAATAAAAACAACCGTATCCGAAGAATAGCAGTGGATTTTCAAATACTCTCTATTTTCAAATACGGTCAAAATACATTATGATAAAAATTGACGGAGGTACGCCAGTATCTCCGTTTCTTGTTCCGGATGGAACCATTGTATTTCTTCATCTCTTTTGAACCAAGTCATCTGTTTACGCGAATAAATACGGGAGTTTTGCTTGATTTTATCTATGGCAAAGGGGAGTTCCCATTCTCCATCCAGATACTTGAACAGTTCTTTATAACCTACTGTGTTGAGCGAATTGAGGTGGCGATAGGGAAGTACCGAGCGTACTTCTTCCAGTAATCCTTCCTCCATCATCTGATCTACCCGACGGTTAATACGGTCATACAACTCTTCCCGGTCGCGAGTCAGACCGATTTTTAGAATACGGAAAGGACGTTGCTTTTTTTGTTGGGTGCGAAAAGAAGTATAAGTGCGTCCGGTCATATAGCAAATTTCCAATGCATGAATTACACGTTTGGGATTCTTCAGATCCACTATCCGATAATATTCCGGATCTAGCAGGCGAAGTTCTGCACAGAGTTGTTCAAGTCCTTCCTCCTCATATTTCTGTAGCATGAGTTGACGGGTTTCCGCATCAACGGTAGGAATATCGTCGATACCTTTACAGATAGCGTCTACATACATCATTGAGCCACCTGTGAGAATCACAACTTCATGTTGCGTAAATAATTTTTCCAGAATTTCCAACGCTTCTATTTCATATTGGGCGGCACTGTAATAGTCTGTAAGGTGGAGCGTACCGACCAATTGATGAGGGACACGTTTAAGTTGATCGGGAGTAGGAGCTGCCGTGCCTATTTTTAATTCGGCATAAAGCTGTCTCGAGTCGGCAGATACAATACTTGTCTGAAAAGTTTCTGCTAAGCGCAGGCTCAATTCCGTTTTCCCTACACCTGTAGGACCTATTAGAACAATGAGAGTAGGCATTGGGCTTTAAGTATTAAGTATTATGTATCAAGTATTAAGTATTAAGATGTGTGGGGAACTAAAAAATATTAGGTATTAACTGCTTGGCGCTGCATAGCAATTAATACCTAATACTTGATACTTAATACTTAAAATTTTTCTTCTTCGTATGGAGTACTTGCGTCGCCACCTATGTCGAATCCTTCCTGATCGAAGTCTTCCATGTCGAAATCTTGGTCACCATAGAAGTTTTCATCCAGATCAAGAGAACCGCTGGCAGCAGCCATTTCTTCAAAATCTACCGTTTGTTTAGGGGCATCTCCTGATTTCTTGGTACATTTGGCGCCATTCATATCTTTTCCGGTGATAATTTCGGATAGTTCGATGAAGAAACAACGTTCTGTTATGTAATCGAATACATATAGCAGTTTCTGTTTTTCATCTTCCACCAGTTCACTGATAACGGTGTCTTTCATTACCCAGCTATCCATTTCCGGATTGTCGTCCATTTCTTCCAAGGTTACTTCTTTTCCTTTTTCCCAATCGTCATCGCAGATAAAGAAAGAAGTCATCTGGTCGTTTGTGTACCCTACTGATTTCAGTATTGCTTCATGGAAGTCATAAAAAGTAGCTTCCGGATCAATTTGTATTTCTCTGACAAAATCGTCAACTTCATCAGATATGATAGTAAATCTGTATATCATAATATGACTATTTTGAACTGTTTATTTAATGATACCACGTTCTGAATTACGGATGAAATCAATAATATAGTCAATTTCCGGACTTTTTTCAAATTCATCTTCTATTTTCTTCAATGCTTCTGTCGTGTTCAAACCACTTTGATAAATGATACGATATGCATTGTGAATACTTTCGATCACTTCATTGGCAAAACCACGACGGCGCAGGCCGATGATATTGATTCCACTGAAAGCAATCGGTTCACGTCCTGCGATGATGTAAGGAGGAATATCTTTACTGAAGCGGCATCCGCCCTGAATCATTACATGACTCCCTACATGACAGAATTGGTGCATCAATACATTAGCACTGACAATCGCATTATCATCAATGATGATTTCACCTGCCATCTTGGTAGAGTTACCGATGATACATCCGTTACCAACCAATGCGTCGTGTGCTACGTGTACACCCTCCATCAGTAGATTGTTATTTCCTACAATCGTGCGCCCTTTAGCTGCTGTACCACGGTTGATTGTTACATTTTCACGAATCAGATTATTATCCCCGATTTCGGCTGTCGATTCTTCACCGCGAAACTTAAGGTCCTGCGGAACGGCTCCGATAACAGCACCCGGAAAAATAGTGTTTCCGTTACCAATACGTGAACCATATAAAATATTGGCGTTAGCCATAATTTTATTGTTGTCGCCGATAACTACGTTCTTATCTATAAATACAAAAGGCGCAATTTCTACATTTTCCCCGATTTTAGCTTCGGGATGAATATACGCTAAAGGACTTATCATGCTTTTAATATATCAATTATTACTTATTTTTCACTATTTGTGCCATGAACTCTGCTTCGCAAACAACTTTCTCGCCAACAAATGCATATCCTTTCATAGTAGAAATGCCGCGGCGGATAGGTGCCAGCATTTCTACACGGAAGATAATAGTATCTCCCGGCACTACTTTCTGGCGAAATTTCACTCCATCTATTTTCATGAAATAGGTAGAATAACGTTCGGGTTCGTCTACTGAATTCAAGACAAGTAAACCACCGACTTGTGCCATTGCTTCTACTTGAAGTACTCCCGGCATCACAGGTTCTTGTGGGAAATGTCCCTGAAAGAAAGGTTCGTTAGCCGTGATATTTTTGATACCTACAATGTAGTTAGCACCAATCTCAATCACTTTGTCAACCAGTTGGAAAGGATAGCGGTGCGGCAATAATTCGCGGATACGGTTTACATCCATTACCGGCTCACGACTACAGTCGTAACTTGGCGCCTGTATCTCGTGCAAACGGATTTCTTTCCGCATCTGGCGTGCAAACTTATTATTGATAGTATGTCCGGGACGGGTAGCAATGATACGACCTTTAATCGGTTTACCAATTAAAGCAAGGTCACCGATCACATCCAACAACTTGTGGCGGGCACATTCATTGGGCCAAACCAACGGCTTGTGGTTGATATAGCCTAATTGTTCAGCGTCCATGTGAGGTACTCCCATCACATCTGCCAACTTGTCGAAACTTTCCTGTGACATCTTACGCTCGTAGATTACGATTGCATTGTCCAGGTCACCCCCTTTAATCAATCCGGCGGAAAGCAGCGGTTCTATTTCGCGAACAAAGACGAAAGTACGGCTGGCAGCCACTTCGTCTTTGAAATTATGCATATCTTCGAGTGTAGCAAACTGATTCGGAATAATGGTTGAATCGTAAGAAACCAGTACATTCAGACTGAAATTCTCGTCAGGAAGTACAATGATAGAAGAGCCTGTCGTTTCATCCCGGAACTCAATTTTAGACTTGATAATATAAAAGTCTTTGACGGCATTTTGTTCTACGGTTCCTACACGTTCTATTTCTTGTACATAATATTGTGCACTACCATCTAAAATAGGAAATTCCGGTCCGTTAACCTGGATGAGGCAGTTATCAATGCCCAGTGCGTAGAGGGCTGCCATACCATGTTCAACGGTGCTTACTTTGACTCCATTCTTCGACAATACAGTACCACGGGTGGTTTCTGTCACATTGTCGGCTACTGCATCGATAGTTGGTTGTCCTTCTACGTCAATGCGCTGGATCTTATATCCGTGATTGTCCGGAGCAGGATTAAATGTTACAGTGAGATCAAGTCCAGTGTGAAGACCTTTCCCGCTCAGTGAAAAGCTATCTTTCAGCGTTTTTTGTTTCAGCATTGGTTACTTATTTAATAGTTGTTTTAATTCTTCTATTTCTTTGCGCAGATTACGCAATTCTTTCTGCATATCCGGCAAGCTTCTTTGTGCGACGGATGCTTTAAAGTATTGCTTCAGTTCCATGGGAGGAGTTCCGATAAGTTGACTACCGGATTTGATGTCTCCGGGTACACCTGACTGTGCGCCTAAACCAACTTTGTCTCCTATCTTGGAATGTCCTGCAATACCTACCTGGCCTCCGATCATACACCATTCACCAATTTTGGTAGAACCGGCAATTCCGGCTTGTGCAGCCATTACGGTATGCGAACCTATTTCATCATTATGTGCTATTTGTATCAGATTGTCTAATTTGACACCACTATGCACTACCGTAGCTCCCATTGTAGCACGGTCTACACAAGTATTAGCACCTATATCTACTTTATCTTCCAGAATGACAATTCCGATTTGCGGAATCTTATCGTATCCGTTCGGAGTGGGAGCAAAGCCAAATCCGTCAGCTCCGATCACTGCACCCGAGTGCAGGATACATTCGTTACCTATGCGGCAATCATGATAAACATTTACATTGGAGTAAAGCAAGCAACTGTTGCCTATCTTCACGCCGTCTCCAACAAAAGTGTGTGGATAAATTTGGGTATTATCTCCGATCACGGTATTTTCACCGATATAGGCAAATGCACCGATGTATACGTTCTCACCAATTTTGGCGCTGGGTGCAACGAAAGCTAATGAATCTATACCTTGTTTCTTAGGTTTGCTCATTTCATAAAGATTGAGCAATTTAGCCAGACTTTCATATGCATTGTCTACCTTAATCAGAGTAGCTTTTATTTCGTGCTCGGGAGTGAAGTCCTTGTTAACCAGGACAATGCTTGATTGTGTCTCGTAGATGTAAGGTGTATATTTGGGATTTGACAGGAAAGAAATTGCTCCGGGCATTCCCTCTTCAATTTTAGCGAATGTGTGTACCGTAGCGTTTTCGTCTCCAATGATTTCCCCTTGGATAAATGCTGCAATTTGCTTAGCCGAGAACTCCATGTCTTTAATTTAAAATTTAATTAGTTCACAAATAACGGATTTTTTTTTCAGATTTCCGTGTTATTGCATGAATATTTTATACTTATCTGTGTAATCTCTGATAGCAGAGATAGTATTTCTTTACCTTTTTGGACAATAATGAGATGTTCAGCATGTCCGATGCTTCGGCAATATTTTTGATAGTGCCGTCTTTGTAGATAATGTCAATACTGTCATCTGCCGGGTCATACATATTCTTTTCGATGCTGGGGGTAGAGACAAAATAGTTCGCTTCGGAAAGGGTTATACCTAATTGCTGGCTGATGTGCAAAGTTAATTCTTTTTTTCTGTCCTCACTAATCGGTTCCGATGAAATTTCTACTTTAAAGATATTTCGGTTTATCATTCCCATGCTTAAAGTAGAAAGTACCTTGTCTGCATGAGTACTCCAGACTTTCAAGGCTGTCCATATATCATTGTCGTCTAGTTGAATAAAATTCTCCAGACAGTCGGGGTTGTTATAGAACTCCGTAGGATTGATATCATTGTAAAGGAAAAAACGCAATGCGGGTGATGCGAACAGTTCCACTCCTTGTGATGCCAGTTCTTTAGCACGTAATAGGGTACTGATAAGCATTTTTTCGTATGCGACGGACGTCTTATGCAGATATACTTGCCAGTACATCAGGCGACGTGCCGTAAGGAAATTCTCGATAGAGTAGATTCCTTTGGATTCGACAACCAGGCGGTCGTCCGCTACATCAAGCATTTTTATAATCCGTGCGGAACCGATATTTCCTTCTGTCACACCTGTGTAAAAGCTGTCGCGGCGAAGATAATCCAATCTGTCCATATCCAGCTGACCGCTTACAAGTTGATGGAGAAAGCGTTTTGGATATTCGTCTTTGAAGATTTGAATGGCAAGACTAAGCTGACCACTCATCTCTTTGTTCATCCGTTCCATCAGCATGAGGGAAATCTCTTCGTGGGAGACCCCTTTTACTATAGTATCTTCCAGTACATGTGAGAAAGGCCCATGTCCTATATCATGTAACAGGATGGCGGCCTGTACAGCTTCCGCTTCACTGTCAAAGATGAAATTACCTTTAGAAGCCAGTTGGCTGATAGCTTCACTCATCAAGTAAAAAGCACCTAAAGAGTGTTGGAAGCGGGTATGTTGTGCACCGGGGTATACAACAGATGATAATCCTACCTGCTTGATGCGGGTAAGACGCTGCAAAAGGGGATGCCGTACTATATCGTACAGTAACCCCTTTGGAATATTGATGAACCCGAATACGGGGTCGTTAATTATCTTTCTTTCGTAAGGCATTCGTTTTCTTTAGAGATCCTTTTTCTCTTTTCAGAGAATTGCTTTGAGTTGTTCAGCCATTTGCGCCTGTACTTCTTGTGCGGCGGTGCGGGCAGCTTCTGCAAACTTCTCTGTTTTATCTACGTAGATGATACCACGTGAGGAATTAACAATGATTCCGCATGTACTGTTCATTCCGTATTTACAAACTTCTTCGAGCGAGCCGCCTTGTGCTCCTACACCTGGTACGAGAAGGAAATGGTTCGGAACAATTTTACGAATATCTTCGAAAGCGCGTCCTTGAGTGGCACCTACCACATACATCATGCGGTCGTCACTAGCCCATTCTTGTGATTTACGTAATACTTTCTCGAACAGACGTTCGCCGTTTACATCTTCTGTTAGTTGGAAGTCATGCGAACCTTTGTTGGAAGTCAATGCCAACAGGATCACCCATTTACCTTCATAGGTAAGGAACGGAGTAACACTGTCTTCGCCCATATAAGGAGCTACCGTTACAGAGTCGATATTAAGCTCTTCAAAGAAGGTGCGGGCGTACATGGCAGAAGTATTTCCGATGTCACCACGCTTTGCGTCAGCGATAATGAATTGATCCGGATAGTTATCTTTGATGTATTTTACTGTCTTTTCAAATGCGATCCATCCTTTTACGCCCATGCTTTCATAGAAAGCCAGATTGGGTTTATAGGCGATGCACAAATCTGCTGTCGCGTCGATGATGGCTTTGTTGAATGCAAAGATCGGATCTTCTTCTTTCAACAGATGCTCCGGGATTTTCTTGATGTCAGTATCAAGTCCTACACAGAGGAATGATTTTTTGCGCTTTATGTTTTCAAATAATTGTTGCTTATCCATCTTGTTATTTACTATTATACAATTTACTATTGACTATTTCTAAGAAATCATTCTCAACGATCAACTCTTCATTTTTCTAAAGCTCGCTTTCTTTCAAGCGTTCCGCGTTTTCTGCTACGATCAGGTGGTCGATGCAGTCTTGAATATCCCCGTCCATGAATGCAGCAAGATTATAAATCGTGTAATTGATGCGATGGTCGGTGATTCGTCCCTGCGGATAGTTGTAGGTGCGGATTTTAGCAGAACGGTCTCCGGTCGATACCATTGTTTTACGTTTGGAGGCAATGTCATCGATGTATTTCTGATGTTCCTTGTCATAGATAAACGTACGGAGACGGGCCAAAGCACGTTCCTTATTTTTCGGTTGGTCACGTGTTTCGGTACATTCAATGAGTATTTCTTCGGCAATACCTGTATTCGGGTTCTTCCAGATATAACGCAGACGTACTCCGGATTCTACCTTATTTACATTCTGTCCACCGGCACCACCACTTCGGAAAGTATCCCATTTGATTTCTCCTTCGTTGATGACTACATCGAATTCTTCAGCTTCGGGAAGTACCGCCACTGATGCGGCAGAAGTATGAACACGTCCTTGTGTTTCGGTAGCAGGAACACGCTGTACGCGGTGTACTCCCGATTCATATTTTAAGATTCCGTATACATTATCGCCCGTGACGCTACAAACAACTTCTTTGAATCCTCCTGCTGTCCCTTCGTTTGCATTGGAGACTTCCATCTTCCAACCTTTGGTTTCACAGAATTTGGCATACATACGAAAGAGGTCACCGGCAAAGATAGCTGCTTCATCACCTCCTGCACCACCACGGATTTCAAGAATTGCGTTCTTGCTGTCTTGCGGATCGGCAGGGACAAGCATCAGTTTGATTTCTTCTTCCAATACCGGAAGGCGCTCTTGACTATTGTCCATTTCTTCTTTTGCCATCTCGCGCATTTCGGTGTCCGATTCATTAGCAAGGATATTTTTAGCTTCTTCAATATTACCCAGTAATTGGATATATTCTTTCCTTGCTTTCATCAAGTCGTCTAATTCCTTATATTCTTTAGTCAACTTGACGTAACGTTTCTGATCGGCAATCACTGCCGGGTCTGTGATAAGGGTAGATATTTCTTCAAAACGGGCTACGAGTCCGTCTAATTTTTCTAATATGGTACTGTTATCTGCCATTCTTTAGTATCTAAATTCTCCGAATTCGCTCTTAATGATTAATTCTGTTTGCTCACATGCTTCAACACGTCCTACAATCTGTGCCGGAATACCGAATGACTCGGAAATAGCAATTACTTCTTCTGCATGTTTCGGTGACAAGTAGACTTCGAGGCGATGTCCCATATTGAATACCTTGTACATTTCTGCCCAGTCCGTACCGCTTTGTTCTTGAATAGTTTTGAATAAAGGAGGAACGGGGAAAAGATTATCTTTTACTACACGAACATTTTCAACAAAGTGTAAAACTTTGGTTTGTGCACCACCGGAACAGTGTACCATTCCATGGATTTCCGGGCGCAGTGCATCGAGTAATTTCTTCACTACCGGTGCGTATGTACGAGTAGGGGAGAGCACCAACTTACCTGCATCAATCGGAGAATCTTCTACACTGTCTGTCAGTTTTAACTTGCCGGAGTAAACTAATTCTTCGGGAACGGCAGCATCGTAGCTTTCCGGATATTTTTCAGCAAGATATTTTCCGAATACATCGTGACGGGCACTTGTCAAACCATTGCTGCCCATACCGCCATTGTATTCTTTTTCGTAAGTAGCTTGTCCGTAAGAAGCCAGACCGACGATCACGTCACCCGGACGAATATTGGCATTGTCGATAACGTCTGAACGTTTCATGCGACAAGTTACGGTAGAGTCAACGATGATTGTACGAACCAAGTCGCCGACATCAGCTGTTTCACCACCGGTTGCGTATACACCTACCCCCATTTCACGGAGTTCGGCCAGCAATTCATCTGTTCCATTGATGATGGCGGAAATTACTTCTCCGGGAATCAACAGTTTATTACGTCCAATGGTAGAAGAGACAAGAATATTGTCTACGGCACCTACACAAAGCAGGTCGTCGATATTCATAATCAATGCATCCTGTGCGATGCCTTTCCAAACGGACAAATCACCCGTTTCTTTCCAGTACATATAAGCAAGAGATGATTTGGTTCCGGCGCCATCGGCGTGCATAATGTTGCAATATTCCGGGTCACCTCCCAATATATCGGGGATAATTTTGCAAAATGCTTTCGGGAAAATTCCTTTGTCGATGTTCTTGATGGCGTTGTGCACATCTTCTTTTGATGCGCTTACTCCACGCATCATGTATCGTTGATTACTCATGAGTTATAGAATTATATTGTATACGGCTGCAAAAGTACTGCTTTTTTTTTGTACAGCCAACTATCTTTATAGAAATGCCATTACTCAAAATAGTTTTCGTATTCTTTTCGTTAGGAAATTATCATTATGTAGTATTGAAAATACCAGATAATCTTGGATTATGTAGTTAAGTAATTTTATATCTTATTGTATAATTACGGACAATCTATGCGAAAATAGAAGGTGGCAATGAATATTCTTTTAGGAAAAATAGTATTTAAAAGGCGAAATTAAGTACGAAAAAGTGAGTACAATATAATTTATATTGTGTCATATTAACGATTATAATCATATAGCTCTCTCATAAAGCTATGGTAATTTGTATAAACTTTAAATTAAAATGGATGAAAAATTATGCATTTATTGAGAAATGGAAAACACGTATGCGTACAGAGCGTGTTTTTGAGTTTTTAAAACCAAGACATGTGAGTGTTTCTAATACAATGGAACGTTGTTTAGTTAAAAGTCTTTTTCTAATTGGCTGCACTTTGAGTTTGGGAGCATGTACTGATATTAAAGGATTTACTAACATGGAACTGGGGCCTTATGCAAAAGATCCGGAAGTATTAAAAGCTTTTCCAACTGCTGAAGGTTTCGGTAAAAATGCTACAGGAGGACGTGGAGGCAAAGTTGTTATTGTTACTAATACCGATGATGATGGGGAAGGGTCTTTCCGGTGGGCATTGAAGCAATGCTCTGAAAATGAAGCTACGACTGTTGTTTTTGCTATTTCCGGTAAAATAGAACTGAAATCAGATATACGTTGTAAAGCTAAGAATTTTACAATAGCTGGACAGACGGCTCCGGGAGGTGGCATTTGTGTAATTAAAAATGAAGTAAACTTTGGAGGTTCCGAGAATTTTATAATTCGCCATATGCGCTTTCGTGTAGGGGATAAAGATGCGAATGGAAAAGATCATAATGCAGCATGTCTTCGTGTGGAGAATGCGAATAATTTTATAATTGACCATTGTTCGTTTAGTTGGGCTAGTGAAGAGAATACTGATTTTATTGATACTCATTTCTCTACAGTACAATGGTGTATTTCTAGTGAAGGACTTTATTATTCAGTTAATAAGAAAGGTTCCCGTGCTTATGGAGGTGCATGGGGAGGAACTTCATCTACTTACCATCATAATCTATTTGCTCACTGTAATAGCCGTACTCCGTTGATGAATGGTGCACGTGGAAAAGATCCCGGACAAGATATTAATGTATATATGGAATACATCAATAATGTGAATTATAACTGGGGAAGTCAGATGGCAACTTACGGTGGAATGGATGAATCACAAGATCCGGAACATCATGGATGGGCATGTAATTTCGTGAATAATTATTATAAACCTGGACCTGCTACAACGAGCCGGGTGAAAGATCTGAAATTTTTCCGTCAGTCGAGTGCGCGTGATTCGGAAAAAGCACCTTTACGTGCTGTCTCTAAATGGTATTTTAGTGGCAATGTGATGGAAGGTAATTCAGAACTGACTTCTGATAATTGGAAAGGGGTATATACAGATGGAAGCTATCCTTATAGTTTCGATGAAATGAAAGCTCCTTCTTTTATTGTAGCCTCTGGAAGAGATAACTACGAACAATATTGGTTTGATTGGGAAACATATACGTTATCTGAAAAATATGAATCTGCAGAACAGGCTTTCCAGTCGGTAATTGGACAAAATGGAGCCGGTGCTTTTCCACGTGACAAGGTCGATGAACGTATTATGAAGGAAGTGAAGAACGGCAGTTGTACTTACACGGGAGCAGGAAATGAAACTAGCGGTTCTATTCCTGGGATAATTAATAGTCCTGATGAAGCCGAAGGTTTTGGAGGTTTGACCTATAAAACCTCAGGAGCCATTACTGATGCGGATAAAGACGGCATGGATGATGCTTGGGAAAAGAAAGTAGGATTGGACCCGAATAATCCTGAAGACCGTAATAAAACTACGGATGTTGGGTATACTGCTTTGGAAGTATATCTCAATAGTCTGGTGGATGAAAGCATCTCGTACAACTTTAAGAAGTAAATCAATCGAATGTTAATATTAAAATAAAATGCTATGAATTTAATGAAACTGATGGCGGTAGGACTCCTTTTGAGTTGTTTTTCAGCATTACTGACAGGCTGTTCGGATAATGATGATTCGAGTTCAAAAGTATTGTTGCGTCCGGTTGCTACTATGGAGGTTGTACAAAACAAGGCCTATTTAAGTTGGAAAACGGTAGAAGGAGCAACTGAGTATGTAATTGAGGTTTATAAAGTGACCGATAAAGGGGAGGAGCTTTATAAAACAGAAATAGTACCTGCCAGTCAATCTTCCTGTGTGATAGATTTAGATTGGGAGGAAAACTACAAATTTAAGGTAAAATGTACTGGTGATGGAAGACTGTCCGGTTATTGGGAGACAGAAGTAACAGGTATTCTTTATCGCCCGTTGTCTATTGAATTGAAAGAATCCCGTGCTATAGATACAAAAGCTCTTGTCGCATGGATACCTAATGATACGGTTGTTATCACAGCTTTGACCGCTGTTCCGATGGGAACGGAAGAAGTATCTACACAAACAATGAAAGTGTATCCTGTTTCTGCAGAAGAGTATCTGTCTGGTTCTAAGGTGATTGATGAACTTTCTCCTGAAACAGCTTATCGGGTTAGCCTTTATTCAGGTGAAGAACAGACCTCTGATACATATCAGGCGCGCGTAGAGGTGAAAACAGAAGCTACCGAAAATCTGGATGCGGATTATGGTACGGCGAACCGGGTAGATTTACGTAATGAAGCGTTTGATCCGGACTATTTCAATAAACTGGATTGGAACTCTTTGGAGGAAGGAACGACTTTTCTGCTTCCTGCAGGAAAAACATTTGTGGTGAATAGCGGTGAAGTGGTAGCAGAGTTTGCACATTCTGTCAACTTTGTGACGCCACAAACTTTGGAGGATTATTGTACCTTTAGCTTTGAGAACGCTTTCCGTGTAGTAGAAGGTGGGGCAATAGATAAAGTAACTTTCAAACGTATTAATCTTAAAGCATCGAAATCATTAGATGAAGCTACCAATAACAGTTTAAGTGGTAAACAGGTGATTTGTCCGGAAACTACTAATTTCTTGATTAATAAGATTGATTTTTCTAATTGTTATATTGAAAATTTCCGTGCTATCGTTCGTTCAAAGAGCACTGGTGGAAATGTTGAAGCTATTTCATTTCAAGAATGTACGATAAATGCGATTGGTAATCAAGGTATAGTATCGACGGATGGTAAAAAAGGTAATTATATAAACAATGTTTCTTTTGACAATTGTACCATAACCAATATTTGTGGCATTGTTGATCTTCGAAATAGTGACAGCGGTAAGAATATTTCGATTACAAACACCACTTTCTGTTATGCTCCAATGGAAAACTCTTTTTTATTCCGGGTGGATGCGAGTATTGCTGTCAATATTGAGAATTGCGTTTTTGGTGGCTCTATGAAAATTAATGGCAATCTTCCAATGTTTAACGAACTGGGTTCGGGCGGACAGGATGATTATACCGGAACTTATCGTTTCAGCCCAGTGAATAGTTTCCAGTCAAACGACCATTCTTCCAGTAAGGGAAGTCTTGGGTTGGCTGACTCCAAAATGTCGACGATCAGTTTGTTTACCGATCCTGGAAATAACAATTTCAAGCTGAACGAATTATTCTCTGGTTGTTCTAGTGTAGGGGCTTTAAAATGGAGACAATAGTTCGCAATCGACACACATCAAAAAACAAAAATAATATGGATAAACACGTTATATTTATGAAGTTAATAAGTTCCTTATTCGTTAAAAAGATAGGTGTATTGTTATGCTTTATTGCATTTGCACTGTCTGTTAACGCACAGACCCGAAAAGTAACGGGGCAGATATTGGACGAAAGTGGGCAGGCAATCATTGGTGCTACCATAAGATTGCAAGATTCTTCGGCAGGTACTGTTACTGATATAGATGGTCATTTCTCGTTAAATGTACCGGAAGGTAAGAAAGTGGTTATTTCTTATATTGGTTTTGTAACTCAAGTTATTACCCCCAAAGCTAATACTTTGCATATTGTTCTTCAGGAAGATAGTCAAAAACTTGATGAGGTAGTTGTGGTTGGCTATGGTAGCATGAAACAGAAAAATATTACAGGTTCTGTATCAACAATTTCGGCTTCAGAGTTGGAAGACCTTCCGGTGTCTAATCTTTCAGAAGCATTACAGGGAATGGTTAATGGCCTGACAGTAGAACTAGGCTCCAGCCGTCCGGGTACAAATGCCAATGAAGTCTATATTCGTCAGAATCGAACTTTTACAGGCATTTCTAAAGATGGAGGAAATTCTACACCATTGATAATTATTGATGATGTGATTCAGTTGGGTACTAACGGTCAGCCAAGTATGGAACAATTTAATATGCTGGATCCTTCAGAAGTGGAGAGCATTACGGTGTTGCGTGATGCGAGTGCAGCTATTTACGGTTCGCGTGCAGCTAATGGAGCTATTCTGGTGAAGACTAAAAGAGGAAAAAAAGGTGTTCCCCTGATTTCTTATTCTGGTAAATTCGCCGTAAATGATGCGGTTAGTCATTCCAAGGTTTTGAAAGGTTCCGATTATGGACGTTTCTATAATTCTTTGGCAATAGGCTCTAACAAAGCTAGTGGTTATGATGATTTTGATGTGCTTTATAGTGATATGGAGTTGGCCGAGATGGATAACTTGAATTATGACTGGTTGGATAAAGCTGGGTGGAAATCCGCTTTCCAGCAGACACATACGTTGAATGTGAGTGGCGGTAGTGAACGTGCTACTTACTATGCAGGAGCTACTTATTTTGACCAGGGAGCGAATCTGGGAAATCAAAGTTATAAGCGCTATACTTATCGTGCTGGTGTGGATGTACGTTTGACAAATGATATTAAGTTGTCTGCTACCGTTGCCGGTAACGAAGGTAAGTCTGATCAGATATATACTAAAGGAGCACGTTTCAAACTGTATGGTATGGGAGGAAGTACTGAAAAGTCTGACTATAGCGCATTACACCACATGCCTAATCATATGCCTTGGAGTGTAACATTACCCAATGAAAACGGAGAAGATCAGGAATATTGGTTGGGACCGATAGAGAACACTTATAATAACCCCAACTTCAATCGTGACTACGTGACTTCCTGGAACTATTTTGCTTTAAACAATAGCGGTTCCTTTAGTAAAGAAAGGACTAATAGCTGGAACGCTGATATCTCATTGACTTATGAGGTGCCTTTTGTGAAAGGTTTGTCTCTTCGTGCCACTTATTCATCTTCACATTCGAGCGAAGCCACTGAACAGGCTAGTTTTCCTTATGAGTTGGCTTATGTAAACACCAGAATGGCTTCTGATCAACATCTGGTCTATACTATTCCTAACAGTTCTTTTACAAAAGCTATTTTTGATAAAAACAGTACCTTGTCATTTAAAGATAAGCAAGCGGAAAGACGGCAGATGAACTTCTATGTGAACTATGACCGTACATTTGGCAAACATTCTATTTCTGCTATGGTTTCTGTTGAACGTTACGAATCATTCTATGATTCCCGTGATATTGAGTATGCTGATTTAGCACATGATATATCTGATACTTATCTGGGAGTTGGTGGACCTTCTATCGTGGGGCAGGATGGCAAATCGGCTTTGACTTCAGATAATACAGTGACATCAAAAGGTGAATCAGGTTCACTTTCTTATTTGGGACGTGTAGCATATTCGTATGCGGACCGTTATATGTTGCAGTTTATTTTCCGTTCGGATGCTTCGACAAAGTTTGCTCCTGAAAATTATTGGGGCTTTTTTCCTGGTATTTCTGCCGGATGGATCATGTCTGAAGAGTCATGGTTCAAACGTTCATTGCCTTGGTTTGAATTTATGAAAGTTCGTGCGTCTTGGGGGCGTACAGGACGTGATAATATTAAAATGTGGAAGTGGAAAGAACAATATAAAATGGATTTGAAAGGTATGCAGTTTGGTGCTGAAAGTGGAAAACCGGGTACTAGTCTGATACCGCAGGCATCTCCGAACCGTAATGTAAAATGGGATGTTTCAGATAAGTTTAATCTGGGTTTTGATACTCGTTTCTTTGATGGTCGGTTAAGCGCAGTTTTTGATTTCTACTATGACATAAATGATAACATTCTGAATCAGTATATGGCTAGTCAGCCAGGTATTCCTGTTTATGCAGGTGGTTCGTATGCGGAAGAAAATTTTGGCCGGGTTGATACTTACGGCGGTGAATTGTCTTTAACTTGGCGTGACAAGATCGGACAAGTAAACTATAATATCGGTATGGATTTCGGTCTAAGTGGCAGTAGAGTCAGAGAATGGGTTCCGGGCTTACGTTATAACAAATATCCGTGCAACTCAAGTTGGGAGGAAGGAATGTCTACTTATCTTCCTGTGTGGGGATTTAAAGTGTGGAAGAATACTTCCGGTGGCGATGGTATTTTGCGTACGCAGGAAGACATCAATAATTATTGGAATTATTTGGAGTCGTGGACTCCTGAAGGTGGACAAACTAAGTATTTGGATAAAACGAGTAAAGATGATTTACGTCCGGGTATGGTTGCTTATCAAGATTTGGGTGGTGAAATGGTTAATGGTGTGCAGCAGGGACCTAATGGACAGATCGTTCTTGAACAGGATTATGGAAAATTGTGTGAAAAGAATAAAACCTACAATGTGTCAACCCGATTGGGCGCTAGCTGGAAAGGTCTTGCTATTAGTGCCAGCATCTCGACTTCATGGGGAGGCGTACGTTTTATAGACCGTGCTTCTATGGGAGGAAGTAAGAGTACAATGATTTGGGCACCGGATTCATTCTGGGGAGATATGTTTGATGAAGTTTACAATCCGGATGGTAAATATCCCAATTTAGGAGTAGAATCGTTAATCTCCAGTTCAGCTCTTGCCAATTCAGATTTATGGATGATTAGTACGTTCCGTTGTTATATACGTAATCTGTCTGTCAGCTATACACTTCCTAAGAAATGGATTGCACCGTTGAAGATGTCGGCTGTCCGTCTGAATCTGACCGGTAATAATTTGTGGGATTTGTATAATCCTTATCCGAATCATTATCGCAATATGTATGATAGTTCTTCTACAGAATATCCTACTTTGAGAACCTGGTCGTTAGGTGTTAATGTTACATTTTAATAGTTGTATCAATGATGAAAAAGAGAAATTTTTTATATGCAGGAACTTTAGCTTTGGGTATGTTCATGTCTGGCTGTAGCGATTCATTTTTGGATATGAATAATTATGGAGCTTATGATGATTTTGATTCAGAAACTAAAATAACCTGGTATTTGGCAGGTTTATATCAGAATTGTTTTGAGAATTACACTTCTCCTACCTCTCAATATCTGGGATTACACGCCTCATACGCCCAGGATTTTAATGAATTTACTGATGAAATGTGGGGAATTACTTCTACCAGCCGGATTGACCCGAGTACTCGGTATTCAACGATTGATGATATCAAAACACAAACAGATGCTTCTAGTGGTAAAAGCTATGACCCGTTGTTTGCCAGTTATTTCGGTAAGGCGTTAGGATCAAGCGTTACAAATAATGCTTATACACGTATTCGTAACTGCAATATTCTGCTTCGTGATATAGATGCCTCTTCTGTTTCGCAGGAGACAAAGGACAAAGCTAAAGGCCAGGCACTTTTTTTGCGTGCTATGCAATTGTTCGATTTGGTGCGTATGTATGGTTGTGTGCCTATTGTGACAACGGTATTGAATGCAGAGGCTACGGATGCAGGGCTGCCGAGAGCTTCTGTGACACAGTGTGTAGAACAGATTGTGAAAGATTTGACTGAAGCGGCAACTTTGCTGCCGGATGAATGGGGAACAAATGATTATGGTCGGCTGACGCGTGGAGGTGCACTGGCATACAAAAGTCGTGTGTTGTTATTTTATGCCAGCCCTATATTTAATAAAGGATGGAATGATGCGGGTAATGATCGCTGGCAGAAAGCCTTGAATGCTACTTTGAATGCAATGTCAGGTATTACTGCTAGTGGACTGAATGGTGTGACAGATGCGGCAAGTTGGAGTAAGATTCTTGCGGATGATGATAATGAACATTCAAATAGAGAGACGTTGGTTGTCAGATTGTTGGCAAAAGAAAGTAATTCTTCGCTGGGATATAAAAATAATCGTTGGGAGAAAGCAATCCGTTTGAGTTCTCAAGGAGGTAGTGGTGGAAAAGGTGTGCCTATTGAGTTGATAGATGTATTTCCAATGGCTGACGGAACTTTGCCCGATGTTGCTCATAGAGTGGAAGATGGAAGCTTGCGTTTCATGGAAAATCGTGATCCGCGTTTCTATCAGACATTTGCTTTCAATGGCTTGAAATGGGGACATAAGAGTTTGACGAATGATACAGTTTGGGCTTATCGTTGGAGAACTACGACATCGACTACTAGCGGGTTTGCCTATAGTGAAGGTGTAAATATTTCCAGTCCGGTATTTGTTCGCAAGATGAGTGGGCTTACTACGGCTTCGGATAATAACTATGAAGCTTCAGGCGTGCATATTTATGATTATCGCTATGCAGAATTGCAATTAAATTTGGCAGAATGCTATGCGGCTACTAACCAGATTGATTTATGTAAACAGGCTATTGGAAAGTTACGTGCACGTGTCGGTATCCCAGCGGATAATAATTATGGGTTGGATACTTATGTAACAGACCGTGCGTCAGCTCTTGCCGCATGTTTGCGGGAACGTCAGGTTGAGCTGGCTTATGAGGGAAAAAGGTATTGGGATATTTGGCGCTGGATGCTTTATGATGGCGGACAGGGCGGAACAATGGAGTTAAGTTCTACAAATACTTGTTCCTTCTTAGGGGTGACTCCATTGACTGAGAAATACCGAACTGCTAAATATGTAGACGTTAAGGATGGCTATACACCGGCCAGCAAAGACGTGTTGGCTGATCTTCGTAAGAATATCTTTGCTGATCCGGAATCTGCTGATTTCCAAAATCAACTCAGGAAAGTAGCCGATTTTTGGGAAGCCAATTTCCAATATGGTGAGCCTAACACACAACCGGATAAGAATAATAACAATGAATGGATTAAGATCGGTTGGAACACTAATTACTATGTTTTGGGACTTTCCAAAGATATTCTGGATAATAACTCTTGGCTTGGACAAACCAAAGGATGGACTGACCAGAATGGAGCAAGTGGAACAATTGACTGGCAAGATAATGAAATCCTGACTGTGGAATAAGTAGCGTTTAGACGTTCTATAGTTTCTCTCGTGTAGAGGGACTGACCTAAAAATATTGCCTGAAGAGTTTTATGTATTTTCTTTAATACTCAAACTTTTCAGGCAACGTTTTTTTATGTTGAGAAGTTTTTTAGAATTCTACTTTTGGAGCCTTCTCACTTCCTTCTTCTGCTTCAAAATATGCTTTCTTATCAAAGCCGAACATTCCTGCAAAGATATTCTTTGGGAAACGGCGGATATTGGTGTTATAAGCCTGTGCAGTATCATTGAAATTTTTGCGTGCTACATTGATACGGTTTTCAGTTCCTTCCAGTTGAGCTTGTAATTCCAGGAAGTTTTGATTAGCTTTTAAGTCCGGATAATTCTCGGTAATAGCTAATAACTTGCCCAGTGCTGATGTTACAGCACCTTGTGCCTTTTGGTATTGCGCCAGCTTTTCCGGTGTCAGATCGGCAGCGTCCACTTTAATTTGAGTTGCCTGGCTACGTGCGGCAACAACTCCCTCTAATGTTTCCTTTTCATGTGTCGCATATCCTTTCACGGTATTTACCAAATTAGGTATCAAGTCGGCACGGCGTTGGTATTGAGTCTCTACATTTGCCCATTGGCCACTTACATTCTCGTCCATAGTAACCAGACCGTTATATACATTTACTGCCCATATGACAAGGATAGCCACAACGGCTAAGATGATAATAATTGACTTCTTCATGTTTCTTGTTTTTATTGAATTTGATAATCTGTTTTTTCTTATTTTCTTTAGAAACGTGAGCCGGCACCACCACCGCCTCCCATTCCTCCGCCAAAGCTGCCTCCACCGAAACCGCCTCCGCCTCCTAAACTACCTCCACCAAAGCCGCCGATAAATGGACCGCCTCCGCCACCTCCCCGGTGATGGTAGTCGCTATCATAACTTTGTTGACGACGTATGATGGTATGTCCGCAGTTTCTACATGTATAGGTGACATCTTCAGTTTTCACTCCGTTAATCCGGGATACGACTGCACTTCCGGTTCTTTGCAATTGGTGTTTACCGCATTTCGGACAACGGCTTTGCCTGCGTGCAGAAAAGAAAGCAAGACCTCCACCGATGACAATAAAGCAAAGGATGGCAAGAACAAAATCAAAGGAACCACCGTCGTTCGAATCGGAGAGGGCATCGTTTTCCATGGAACCGTCAAGACGCTGGCAAGTTGCTTTAAGACCAGCCACCATTCCTGCATTCCAATTTCCATCTTTCAGGTAAGGAATCATATATTTGGTTTGAATCCTTTTGCAGATCGCATCGGGGAGCACTCCTTCCAGGCCATAACCGGTATAAAACTGGATACAACGTTGATCTGTGACCAACAAAATGACCAATCCATTATCTTTGCCTTTTTTCCCAACACCCCATTGGTTGAGTAGCTGGTGGCAGAAGTTGAAACAATCTTCTTCTCCGATTGAAGGAACTACGGCAACCACCGTTTCAATTCCTGTTTGTTGTTCCAAGGCATAAAGCATGGAGTCTATACTGTCACAAGCAGCCTGTGAAAGTATGCCGGCCGGGTTGCAAACATATTGCATTTTGTTTTGCAGATGAACTTTCGGGAGGTTGTCCACCGTGTATACTTTCTCTTGAGCTTGTAGTGGGAACAGAAGAAAAGTAGCTAGTATAAAAGTCAATATTGATTTCATAACGATTATTTTACGTTTGCAAATATAGAAACTTTTTCTGTTATGAATCTAAAACTCTTTGTTATAATAGGTTTAATGAATGTATCGCCCAACGAATGCACAGACTCGGTCGGTGTACTCCTGTTTATTCTCTTTGTATGAAACAGCATGAGCCGCTCCCGGCACAATCCATAGTTCTTTGGGTTCCGGTTTGGCTTCGTAGAGCGAATATGCCATCCAGGTGGGTACATACGTATCTTTATCCCCATGAATAAACAACATCGGAAGCTGTGATTTGGCTACTTGTTTCAGTGAGGAAGCCTCTTTGAAATTCCATCCATATTTCTTTTCGCAGAGCCAGCTTGTGGTATACATTAGTGGAAAAGGAGGAAGGTGGAAACTGGCTTTAAGCTCATGTGAGAATTCATCCCATACGCTAGTGTAGCCGCAATCCTCAACAAAGCATTTAACAAATGGCTTCTGTTCCTCACCGGACACCATCATGGTTGTCGCACCTCCCATTGAAATGCCGTGTACAACCATTTGCGTACTGTCTCCGAAAATTTCATTGGCAATGTTCATCCATTGCAATACGTCCCAACGGTCTTTCCATCCCATCTGGATGGCCGGACCTTCACTTTCTCCCTGATGTTGCAGGTCGGGAAGTAATATGTTATATCCTAAATCTCGATTATATAGATAACCAATCATAAACATACGGATAGCATTATCTGTATATCCATGTACAATGACTGCTGTCTTACTGGTGGGCTGGGGAGCAGCAACATAATACGCATGAAGTTGTATTCCATGCGGATTGATGATGAAAGTGTCTTTCAGTGCGTCCACTTGTTTCAGGCTGTCCACCCATGGACGTAGGAAAGGGTAGTCTCTATACATGAAGGGATAAGAGTCGGCATCTTTAGACAAAATCTTGGCATTCGGAGTCAATGAAAAGTTTAACATATAAAAACTTCCTCCGATGGTGCAGCCGGTCAATGCCAGCATGATAATAATGATGCTATATACAACTTTTCTCCTCATAAAAATTCTTTCTAATCCTTATTTATGCCATATCTCCCATGCGGCAAATGCCTGGAGCAGCAACATTTCCAGACCGTTTTTAACAACAGCCCCTTGTGCTTCTCCTTTTTTCATGAATAGCGTAACATTAGGATTATATAACAAATCGTAGAGCAAATGGTTTGGAGTCAGTAGCTCATAAGGAATATTAGGACAGAAATCTACCTTGGGAAACATTCCTACGGGAGTACAGTTGACGATGATTGTATATTCTGCCATGATTTCGGGAGTCAGTTCCTCATAAGTCAGCATATCATCGGCTTTGTGGGTTCGTGATACGAATATACTTTCAATACCCAAGTTTTTCAGCCCATGGTAGACGGCTTTGGAAGCTCCGCCGGTACCCAGAATCAAAGCTTTTTGGTGGTGAGGCTGCAATAAAGGCTGAATGGATTGAGTGAATCCGATGATGTCGGAGTTGTAGCCAACCAGTTTGACTTTTCCTTTCTGCTGGCGGATGATTTTAATGACATTCACTGCACCTATCTTTGCGGTATCACGGTCGAGTTCATCCAAAAAAGGAATCACTTGTTCTTTGTAGGGGATAGTCACATTAAGCCCGCATAAATTGGGATTCTCTTCGATAACTTCCATGAAGTTATTAATGCTGGGAATTTCGAAATTCACATACTCTGCATTGATACCTTCGGATTTGAATTTCTCATTAAAGTATCCGATAGAAAATGAATGTCGCAGAGGGTAGCCGATTAAACCATATTTTTCCATAATGCAATCAGGATTAAATTAATCATTCATAATGATTTGGTACTATTTTGTCGCGGTATAAAGAGTGCAAATGCCAAAAGTCAGCCGTTTGAAGTTGACTTCGCTAAATCCGGCTCGTGCGATGACTCCTTTCATGACTTCCCCTTGAGGAAATACTTTGATCGTGTCCGGCAGATAGTGGTAGGCACTGTTGTCTTTGGAGAGAAGCTTGCCCAATAATGGAATGACGACTTTAGAGTAGATGGAAAACAGTTGTTTCATCGGGAAACGGTCCGGAGTGGTAAGTTCCAGAATTACAAGATGGCCGCCCGGTTTCAGTACGCGGCACATTTCGGAGAGCCCTTTGTCGAGATCTTCGAAGTTGCGGATACCGAAAGCTACAGTGATAGCGTCAAAATTATTGTCGGCAAAAGAGAGTGAAGTACAGTCCTCTCGGGCAAAAGATATTTTATCCGACAGTCCTTCCTTTTTTACTTTTTCACGTCCCACATTCATCATACCTTCCGAGATGTCCGTGCCGATCAGTTCGGCAGGTTGCAGTTTGCGGCAGGCGAGGATAGCAAAATCCCCTGTGCCGGTCGCTACATCCATCATGCGCTGCGGTTGGAAAGGGCGTAACCAGGCAATAGCTTTTCTGCGCCAGCTGCGGTCGATACCTAAAGATAAGGTATGGTTCAACTTGTCGTAGGCATGTGCGATATTGTCGAACATACGTTCCACTTGCTCGGTCTTTTTCCCTTCTTCGTCGTAAGGCTTGATATGTTGTTGCGGGTAATCCATTTTTTAGTTGATAGTTGATAAATGATAGTTGATAGTTGAAGAAGATAGTTGATAAATGATAGTTGTAAGATGACAGAGTCAATAATTATATGCGATAAGCTGCATATTAACTATCATTTATCATCTATCAACTATCATTTATTATCTGTCATTTATCGCTTATCAGCTATTCAAAAAAGTTTCGACGTTTTTGAATATACGTTCAGCGATATTGCTAGTATCTTCTTTCACAAATTTCTCACCGGTGATGTTTTCGAACAATTCGATGTAACGGTCACTGATGCTTTGTACGATAGCCGGAGTCATTTCCGGTACTTTCTGACCGTCTTTGCCCTGAAAACCGTTTTCCATCAACCATTCACGAACGAATTCTTTAGAAAGTTGTTTCTGCGGTTCGCCTTTTTCGAAACGTTCCTGATAACCTTCAGAGTAGAAATAGCGGCTTGAATCCGGAGTGTGGATTTCGTCCATCAGGTAGATAGTACCGTTGTGTTTACCGAATTCGTATTTTGTATCTACGAGGATTAGTCCGCGCTCTGCTGCGATTTCAGTACCACGTTTGAAAAGGGCTAATGTATATTTTTCGAGAATTTCATACTCTTCCGGAGTAGCCAGTCCTTGTTTCAGGATTTCCTCCTTAGAGATGTCTTCGTCGTGCAATCCCATTTCAGCTTTCGTAGTCGGAGTAATGATGGGTTCCGGGAATTTCTGGTTTTCGCGCATTCCGTCCGGCAACTTCACGCCACAAATTTCGCGTACACCGCTTTTGTAAGTACGCCATGCGCTACCACACAGGTAACCGCGTACAATCATTTCTACCGGAAAACCTTCACACAATACACCTACCGTTACCATTGGGTCCGGAGTAGCTATTTTCCAGTTCGGACAGATGTCAGTAGTGGCATCGAGGAATTTAGCTGCAATCTGGTTCAGCATTTGTCCTTTGTAAGGAATACCTTCAGGAAGTACTACGTCAAAGGCCGAAATACGGTCGGTTGCTACCATGACGAGTTTTTCGCCGTTGATGTTGTATACATCGCGCACTTTTCCGTGGTACACGCTTTTCTGTCCCGGAAAGTTGAAATCTGTTTTTGTTAATGCATTCATAATGATATATATTAAAATTATGCTTCTTTCTTTAATTTCACCACAGAGGACACGGAGTACACAGAGAGTTTATTGAAATATCAGGATTAAATCCTCTGTGTACTCTGTGTCCTCTGTGGTGAACCATTACGTTCGGCTTTCGCTTCTTTGTCGAATTTTTCGTAAGCATCCACGATACGTTCCACCAGTTTATGGCGTACGATATCCTTTTTATTCAGTTCAACAAAACTGATACCTTTCACTCCCTTCAAGATGCGGAGAGCTTGCACCAATCCTGACGTTTGTGAAGCGGGAAGGTCAATCTGTGTCATGTCTCCCGTCACAATCATTTTGGTGTTCATACCCATGCGGGTGAGGAACATTTTGATTTGCTGTGCGGTAGTATTCTGCGCTTCGTCAAGAATCACGACTGCATCATTCAGCGTGCGTCCGCGCATAAAGGCTAACGGGGCAATCTGGATAATGTTCAATTCCATGTATTCCTTTAACTTGGCAGCAGGTATCATATCTTGCAGGGCATCGTATAAAGGTTGCAGGTATGGGTCGATCTTATCTTTCATGTCGCCGGGCAGGAAACCGAGCTTTTCTCCGGCTTCTACGGCGGGGCGGCTAAGGATGATTTTTTTGATTTCTTTATTCTTCAATGCACGTACGGCGAGAGCGATAGCGGTGTATGTCTTTCCCGAACCTGCCGGACCGATGGCGAATACCATATCATTCTTGGCGAATCCTTCTACCAGTTTCAACTGGTTTTCGCTTCGGGGGATGATAGGTTTTCCCGTGACGCTGAACACAATCACGTTTCCTGTCTGTTCCGTTTGCGGCGCATTTCCTTTTATAATGTCAATGATAACTTCTTCTTTCAGTGAATTATATTGGGCGCAGTACTTTTCAAGTTTGGTGATATTTTCTTCGAAGGCACACATTTCTTCCTCGTCGCCCAGCACTTTGATGACATTGCCTCGGGCAACTATGCGTAGCTTTGGATATAAAGCTTTAATTAACTGTATGTTGGCGTTGTTTACGCCGTAAAAAATAACCGGATCAATATCCTCAAGAACAATCAGTTTCTCTATCATTCAATCGTATTAAAGAAAAATTTCTGCAAATTTAATGAAACGTTTTGGATTCTCTGATTGTTTAGAGGTGAATTTTACTGCAAATCTTCCACTATCCACTTTTCGATGTTTCTTGTTTCATTACTGAAATTGATGCCTATCTTGAATATTTGTCGTTTGTCTGTGGCAAATGCTTGTGCATAATGTTTGTCATTGATTTGTTGCAGAGCTTCTTCGGCAGTTCCATCCAACTTGAATTCCATAACATAAATGAAACGCTCGGTTTGTAAGACGAGGTCAATGCGTCCCCGAGAAGTATGATATTCTGCTTTTACATAGAACCCAATGAGTTTGAATACGATGAAAAGCACATTTTGATAATGCAGCTCCAAATTGCGTATCAATTCGTAAGGTGTATCGGCAAAGAAACTTTGCAGGCGGCGGAAAAAGGCGTTGTAATCACCTTGTTCCACTTCATCCACAAATTGACGTATTTGGAAAGGGGATTCAATTAAATCTATATTCGTATAGAAAGGAAGAAGATATTTAACAAAGCCTTCTTCTACTTCCCGGTTAGGGAATCCCAATTTATAAATCCCAAAACGATTGTCGAATCCTTTGATTGTAAGATATCCACTTTGGTAAATAACCGGTATCGGATTTCGGGAAGTCGAATCAATACTGTTCAGTACATCTGCATCCGTTTCTTCATGCGTGATACGTTGAAGATCATAATTGGATTTTTTAAGTAATTCTACCAGATAAGTCGGAGTGCCGGTCTCAAACCAGTAACTACCGAATTTCATTTTATAGAACGTATTGAGTAGACTGAAAGGATTATATATTCCTATGGAGTTTTCTACGAAGTGGTAACCATCATAACATTCTTTCAATTCAGAACATACTTTTTCATAAGTCATTTTCTGTCTGTCTGCCAATATATGCAAGTCTTCTTCCATATTGTCGTGGATTTCTTTCTCTGTGATACCACAGAGTTCCACGTACTGTTCGTCCATTGAAATATCAATCAGATTGTTGAGATCGCTGAATACACTCACTTTTCCGAACTTAGTGACACCTGTCAGGAAAGCGAGTTTGATGAATCCGTCCATTGTTTTTAATACACTGTAGAAAGCCTTCATTGTGTTGCGGAACTTCTGTTGAAGTTCTTCGTTGCCAATTGCTTGCAACATGGGTTTGTCGTATTCATCAATAAGAATGACGACACGTTGCCCGGTTTGTTCATAAGCCCGTTCGATGATTCCACGGAAGCGCAAAGAAAAGGTGGTCTCTGATGAAGAGGTGCCATACAGTCGCTCCCACTTTACCAGTGTGAAGTTTAAGATATTTTCCAGACTTTCCGGTGTATCGTATTTTTCGGTGTTGAGATCAATGTGGAGGATGGGATGTTTGATCCATTCTTTTTCCAGTTCCTCTATGGCTAGATTCTTGAAAAGTTCCTTTTTCCCCGAAAAATAAGCTTCAAGGGTAGATATCAGCAGACTTTTTCCAAAACGGCGGGGACGGCTAAGAAAATAATAACGGCCGGTCTTTGCTAATTGATAGATAAGTTTGGTTTTATCTACATAGAGATAACCGTCTTTGCGAAGACTTTCAAAATTCTGTATGCCGATAGGATAAAGCTTGCCCATAATCTGATTTTTTTAGCGTTGGAATCATACAAAGATAGCAGTTTTTCATCTTAACGCAAAATTTACCTTGAAGGTTTTATGATATGCTGGTCAAAGATTTTGGAAAAAGATATTTATCGGGCAGTAATATGGAAACAACCTTGTTTCAATTCGTATTTGATGTAGCATTTTTCAGCTTGTCGCAGGTCTCTTAAAACTTCGGACAGGACAAGTTTCAGTGTGTCGGCATTTACATCTTGCAACGGTCTTCCATCTTTGTCTTCTACTTTTTTGAAACGTTTCCAACTGACGTCAAAGGTTGCTCCAAAGCAATGTGCAGAGTTGGCGGAGGCATTTCCATTGCGGCGGCGGAGACGTTTCACATCGTTTTCGGTGCGTAGTACGGAGGTGATGATTACCTGATTAGGATTCAAACCTTTGGCAGCCAATGAATCGAGAAAGTTGGAACCTATTGTATCGAGCAATGCACTGGCGCGTGGAACGAGGTAGGGAATGGAGTGTGTTAATGAATCCACTGCATAAAATTCATTATCAGTGATATGAGTCAGCTTTTCTTTCATTGCTTCCGCTTCCTCTCGGTCTGCCAGCGGACTAATACCGATCTTTTTAGCGGCTTTCAGATGTGCGTCGTTCAAATCAGGGAAAGAACGTTTGTAGCTGACAACACCCCGAATGTTGCGTGGCTCATTCAGTTTCAGTGACATATCTTTCTTTTTGCAGCCCGAAGTAAGCGTTGTCACCCCAATAACTAATAAAAATAGCGGTAATATGCGAAGCTTATAAATAGTCATTTTGTATTTTTTGCCCGCAAATATACGCTATTTTTTTATACATTTGTAGCGGTTTATAAAAATAGACCATTTCACACTAAACATAACACACATGAAAACAGATTTCGATTACAATTCTATGCCCGTCAGCTTTGCTCATTGCTTGAATGGACATTGTTTGCGCGCGGACAAATGTCTGCGTCGACAAGTAACTCTCCGGATGCCGAAAGAACGGGCTGCTGTAACGGTTATCAATCCCGAACATATCACTTCCGATGGCGGAGACTGCACTTACTTTATTGATGAAAAGCCTTTGCTTTTTGCACGGGGAATGAAACATATATTGGATCGTGTGCCCCTTGCTGATGCCAACATTATTAAACGGCAGATGATTTCCTATTTCGGCAAGACTGTTTATTACCGTTGCTGCAACAAAGAGCGATTGATAAAGCCGAAGGAGCAGGAATATATACAAGGACTTTTCCGCAAGAGGGGCGTTGCCGGATCACCTCAATTTGACGAATACATAGAATACTATGATCTAGGTTAAGGATATCTATTAGTTCCGATAGTCCCATATATTGTGGGAAAGTATTCTCATAAAATGTGGGAATACTTTCCCACAAAATGGGGGAATCTTTTCCCTCCAGCTAGGGAATCTCTTCCCACAATATATGGGACAAAGGAAGTCTGTATGAAAGTAAAAAGAAGGTATATACTTCCGTTTATTGAATATCAGTTTCGGTATGAGAAATGCATGATGATAAGTATGAGAAATACCGTTTATTTACGACTTTTTCAGGCAAAATAATATGAGAAATACCTTATTGAAAAGTATTTCTCATATTATATATTGTTGATTAGTAGGTTATTAATCAAATATTATGAGAATATGAGAAATGAAATTGCCAAATCATTTCTAGTGTGGTTAGATCACTGTGTCTTTCAGCCATTTTCCGAAAAAACGGTCATAGACAATATAACCATCTGGTGTATTATATATCAGTTCTTTATTTAGTAAGGACTTCAGTGCCACGTTAACGCTGCTGGGCGTTTTTAGATGATGCCTTTTGATGAAGTCATTGGCATTTATACTTTTTATACAGCCTTCTGTGGCAATAGCTTTCAATAGATCCACTTGATTGTTGGTTAGTAGTGTCAGGTTACTTTGGTATATGGTTTCCTGTTCATCTAAAATGTCGTTTATACAGCTATCTACCAGTCGGTTATCAATAGGGTTGATTTTCTTCTCATACAATCGGTTGAGTATGCTTTGAATGTACCAGGTGTGTCCGTTTTCAAGTTGGTATAAGTAGGAGAATGTTTCTAACGGTAGCTCTCTTTTTTCTTTGGCAAAGAATGAGTGTGCGAATGAATAATAATTCTCCAATGGAATCTCCTTTAATACAATAATCTGGGTACTTTGATAAAAAGGTCGTTTTGCAGAACTGAACATTTCTTCCATTACATGTTTTTTACTTCCGGAAAAGATAAAGTGTACATTTGGCATGAATTGGATATGAGAACGGAGCAATGCTTCTACACCTTTTTCCGGATATTCTGTAATCTGTTGGAACTCATCAATGGCAAGGTAACAATGTTTTTTTGAAGCTGCCATATAGTCGAGCACTTCTTTTAGTGTCTGTTCGGCATGAGCAGGGGCAAAGTCCAGAGTTACGGTAGGCATACCGCTTCTTTCGTCAGTACTGATTATGGGGCGGCAAGATTTGAAGAAAGCGGTCATTTGCCTGAGTATATTTTGGGACAGGGTATCCAATTTCCCGAGAACATTTTGAGCAAGCAATTGTATGAATGCCTTTAAGTCGCGTGTGGGATAGATATCCATGTAGAAATAGGCGGTATTCGGATTCTTTTCCTGTTTCATCCGGTAGAATACATTTTTGATGAGTCCCGTCTTTCCCATACGCCGAGGAGATATTAATGTCAGATTCCGCCCGTTTTGTAACGCTGAAATCATTTTATCAGTTTCTTTTTCCCGGTCACAAAAGTATTCCGGACTGTTGTAACCGTACACAAGGAATGGATTATATGGTTTCATATCTTATTATATCTTTTATGTTACATATTTTATGTAATACAAAGAACGTAATAATTGGGGAATATTCAAAGACTTTTTTTGTTTATGTGTATATAAATAGTGCGCTGATGAAAGAACAATCATTTTCTTTCATCAGCGCACTATTATTTGTCGGAGCAGGATTATTTCTTATCCTTCTTCTCTTCAGCTTTCGTTGCAGGCTCTTCCTCCGTTTTACTGTCCGGATTGATAATGCCTTTCACTGTTTCACCGATAGGAAGCTTGTCCAATATACCAAGGCTCGGAGCTACTGTCTTTACTAATGTATTCAGGAAATTGCTTGTGCCACCGTTTCCTCCGTCGAATACCGTGATATTTCCTAAGTTCATGTGCTCGAATGCCTTTACCTGTTCGCCGGCGATTTCCTTCCATTGGTCTACCATCTTGTATTGGATAGCGATGGCCGGGTTCGATTCGGCTGCTCTTACCATTGCTTCGAAACCTTCCGCTTCAGCAAGTAATGAACGTTTCTTACCTTCCGCTTCTGCTTCCAGTTTCATCTGGATAGCTTTTGCTTCTGCTTCCGCTTGTGCCAAAGTAGCTTTTGCGCGTGCTTCTGCCTCACGAGTAATCTTTTCGGCAATGGCGTTAGCCTGTAGGATAGCTTCCTGTCTGGCGATTTCCGCAGGAACGATCTTTTCAGCTTTCAATGAAGATTCTACTTTACGTGCTTTGGCTTCTTCTACCTCCTTCTGGGCAATTTCACGTGCAGTTTGTACGGCAGCTTCCGATCTGGCGGCAGCTTCACCGGCTTGCTTGTCGGCATTAGCTTGCGTCACGGCCAGTTCTGAATTTGACAGAGCCACCTCTTTCTGTGCGTCATTGCGTCCGATGGCAGCTTTCTTGGCAGCTTCCGCCTGCTTGATTTCCATATCCGAGTTAAGTTCGGCAACACGGCTTTCCTTTTCGGTATTCGCCTGTTCGATACGGATGTTCTTTTCAGCTTCAGCTTTTGCTACTTGTGATTCTTTTTCCGCATTGGCGATGGCTACTTGAGAAATTCTGTCCTTATCTGCATTGGCAACCGAGATTTCCTGTTGTTTCTTCGTTTCTGCGATGGCGATATCTTGATCTTTACGCGTTTCTGCAACTTTGGTTTCGCGTTCCTTAATCTGATTGGCAATTTTGATAGCACCCAGCTTTTCCTGTTCTTCGATGTTAGCTTGTGCTTCGTTCAGAGCTTTACTTTCAGCTTCCTTACCTAAGTTGACAATGTAGTTGGCAGCATCGCGAATGTCACTGATATTGATGTTCATCAGGTACAAACCGAACTTGCGAAGTTCAGTATCGATGTTGTCTTTTACTTTAGCCAGAAACTTATCGCGGTCTGAATTTAATTCTTCGATAGTCATATCGGCGATCACCATACGCATCTGACCATATACGACATCGGTAATTAAATTCTGTTTGTCGTCCATCGTCAAACCCAGCATACGTTCAGCAGCATTTTGCATTACTTCGGGATCAGTGCTGATAGCTACAGTAATGGTAGTCGGCACGTCCACACGGATATTCTGAGCAGACAGTGCACCCGTCAGTTTGCATTCAATCTGCATGGGTTTCATGGAAAGGAATTCATATCCCTGGATAATCGGCCATACGAAAGCTGCACCACCGTGATATAGCTTCGCTGACTTCTTATCTCCTCCTGTTTTACCATATACAACGAGGACTTCATCACTCTTACATTTGCGGTAACGAGAAAGGATACCAATAAAAGTGAGTAGGATGACTGCCACTAATATAGCAGCCATAATCAACATTTCTTGTGTCATAGAATTGTGTATTTGAATAGTTATTGAATGAATAGCGTTCCGTCTTTATAACGGGTGATGATTGTTCTGTCACCCGTCTGATATGCTTTTCCGGATTCGGAGATGACGTCTACTTCGCGCATTGCTCCGTCCCGGCTTGTCTGTACTGTATATTTGCTGTCACTTTGCTTGAAGTATATAGTACATTCCCGTCCTACAAGTTGATCTGTCTGTTCAGAATGATTCACTTGTTGCAGTTGATAAGCTTTCTTATAGAGAAACCACACAGCGAGAACAAAGAAAAGACCCACTAGAATGCCGATGACATAACTTTGAATTTCAGTGTTTCCCGCTAAATACATGTACCAACCGAATCCGATTCCAAAATGAGTTAGTCCTTTAAAAGAAACTACGCTGCTGATGTCAGCATCCACGTCTACATCGGCATCTATGTCTCCGAAAAAGATGGATAGAACGAATTGGATTACAAATATTCCTGTTGTCACAAGGGCAATAATAAGGAAAATGGTACTACTCATAATTGTGAGGTATTAGTGAATCATGATTATTTTGTTCTCCAAATATACAGGTTTATGCGAATTATACAAAGATAAATGAGATAAAATGACTACTTTTGCGCGCGAAAACCCTAAAAGAGAGGAATTAGCGTGCAAAGGTATTTTATTTATTTGGCTTATGACGGAACCAACTATCACGGTTGGCAGATTCAACCGAATGGGATTAGTGTGCAGGAATGTCTGATGAAAGCATTGTCTACCTTTCTGCGTCGCGAAATTGAAGTAATAGGAGCAGGCCGGACGGATGCGGGAGTGCATGCCTCTCTGATGGTTGCTCATTTTGATTCCGATGAACCGTTGGATACTACTTCTGTTACTGATAAATTAAATCGTCTGCTGCCTCCCGATATTTCCATTTATCGTGTTTGCCGGGTTCGGCCGGATGCCCATGCCCGCTTTGATGCGACTGCGCGAACTTATAAATATTATGTGACGACATCGAAATATCCTTTTAACAGGCAATATCGCTGGCGGCTTTATAACCAGTTGAATTATGAACGCATGAACGAAGCTGCGCGTATCCTTTTCGAGTACAACGATTTTACGAGTTTCAGTAAACTTCATACGGATGTAAAGACCAATATTTGTCATATCACCCATGCAGAATGGACGCAAGAAAAAGATGCTACCTGGGTATTTACGATTCGTGCCGACCGTTTTCTGCGGAATATGGTGCGAGCCATCGTAGGCACACTCATTGAAGTGGGACGCGGGAAACTGACTATTGAAGGTTTCCGGCGGATTATAGAACAGCAGGACCGTTGCAAAGCCGGGACATCTGCTCCGGGGCAAGCCCTGTTTTTAGTCAATGTGGAGTATCCGGAAAATATATTTGAATCTACCTGACCAATAGCATCTTATCATTTAGGAAATTTCAATCGTAAATAGTAAATCGTCAAATCGTAAATCATCTTATGTGGTTATTATTAGCATTCCTATCGGCTACTTTGCTGGGCTTTTATGATGTATTCAAGAAGAAATCGTTGAAAGATAATGCAGTACTTCCTGTCTTGTTTCTAAATACATTTTTTTCCAGTCTCATCTTTCTACCGTTTATCCTGATATCCGTTTATCAACCGGATTTGTTGGGAGGAACGATATTCAATGTTCCCGTTGCTGGTTGGGAACAGCATAAATATATTATCATCAAGTCGTTCATCGTATTGTCTTCGTGGATATTCGGATATTTCGGAATGAAGCATTTACCCATAACCATTGTGGGACCTATCAATGCCACCCGTCCGGTGATGGTGCTCGTGGGAGCTATGCTGGTATTTGGTGAACGATTGAATCTCTATCAATGGATTGGCGTGATGCTGGCCATTGCCTCTTTCTTTATGTTGAGCCGTTCGGGAAAGAAAGAAGGAATTGATTTTAAGCATAACAAATGGATCTTTTTTATTGTATTGGCTGCCATTACAGGTGCTATCAGCGGTTTGTATGATAAATATCTGATGAAGTCTCTGAATCCGATGCTGGTGCAATCTTGGTATAATGTTTATCAGGTGTTTATCATGTGTCCTATCCTGCTGTTGCTTTGGTGGCCTAAAAGAAAGTCCACTACTCCGTTCCGCTGGGATTGGACGATTATCCTGATTTCCATTTTCCTTTCTGCTGCCGATTTTGTTTACTTTTACGCATTAAGTTACGACGATTCGATGATTTCTATCGTTTCGATGGTGCGTCGGGGAAGTGTGGTTGTTTCTTTCACTTTCGGTGCGCTTTTCTTCCGTGAAAAGAATTTAAAAAGCAAAGCGATTGACCTTATACTGGTGTTAATCGGAATGATATTCTTATATTTGGGGTCTAAAAGTTAAAACAGTAACACAAGACTGTTTGTCATAGGTTAAATAAGACAGATATGAAAATAAATAAACTTGTTATCACTATATTCTTCTCTGCTGTCGGACTTTTTGTTTCGACTGCTCTTCAGGCGCAAGAAGCCAAAACTTTGTTTGTGAATATGCCGGATTCTTTAAGTCCCTTGCTTACAAAAGTGAATCGTGAAGATTGTATAGACTTTCTGGAAAGTAAGATGAAAGCGCAAGTGGAAAACCGTTTCGGCAAGAAGTCGGAGATGACTGATCTTGGTAAAGACTATATCCGTATGCAAATGTCAGCTCAATCTACCTGGCAGATGAAAGTGTTGGCACTAAATGATTCAACGAACGTAATCTGTACAGTCTCTACTGTTTGTGCTCCTGCTTGTGATAGCAGCATCCGTTTCTATACGGACGACTGGAAACCGCTTACTACATCTCTCTTTATTACCTTGCCCTTGATGGATGATTTTCTGAATGCTCCCGATTCAATAGGAGTTTATAAGTTTGATGAAGCACGTCGTTCGGCAGATATGCTATTGATGAAAGCCGATTTTAATAAAGAAAATACGGAACTGACACTTACGTTAACAACCCCCGACTATATGTCAAAAGAAACAGCAGAGAAACTGAAACCGTTTCTCCGCTGCCCTGTAGTCTACCATTGGAAAAATGGAGCATTTGTTAAATTGAGAATTGAGAATTAAAAATTGAGAAATAAGCTGCGCTGTGGCTATCTCTGGATATTCTCAAAATAAAAAAATATAAGGCAACTAATTCTTTACGAGTTAGTTGCCTTTTTGATATTTTTAATCAGCGGGATTATTGAATAATCCCTATTTCTCAATTTTTAATTCTCAATTCTCAATTTAACAAGCATTCGTTGATGAACGCTGTCATTTCCGGTGTGTTTGCTTCCACACTTTGAAGTAATTTGAATTGTGCTTTGGTGCGAACGAGGTTGTGTTCCGGATATTTGATTTTATAATAAGTATCTCCGTTGATATAATCTGCCAGGAACCGCACGCACTGCATGTATGGGAATAAAGCAGCCGCATAAGGAAGATTTTCAATCTCGATCTGCGTCAGGAATGATTTAGCTCCTTTCAGATAACCCTTGGTAAATGCTTTGAATATTTCCATATTGAAGTTTACACGATCAAGGTCTTTGTCGTCTTCATCACCTGTGTTGGCACCTGTACGTAGGAAGTCACCATAATCGGAGAATATAAAGCTAGGCATTACCGTATCCAGGTCGATGACACAAAGCACTTTACCATCCTCGTCGAACATCATGTTATTCACTTTCGTATCGCAGTGGCAAACGCGTTTGGGAAGTTTTCCTTCACGATATAAACGTTCAGCTTTACACATTTCATCTGCGCGTTTCTCTATTTCATCCAAATAGTACTTCACTTCTGATACCCGTCCGGCAGCATCCTTTGCAACGGCTTCACGTAGTTGTTTGAGGCGGAACTCCATGTTGTGGAAATCGGGTATGGTTTCACCCAATGTTTCCGGAATATCGGCCAACATAGCCTGGAAGCTGCCGAAGGCTTCTCCTGCATAGTTGGAATATTCGGGATTCACCGTCTCATACGTTTTTGCACGTGGGATGAATACCATCACACGCCAATAGCTGTCACCGTCGAACCAGTATGTTTTACCTTCTTCTGTTTCGAGGAAACTCAACACCTTGCGGTCTATATCCGATTCTCCGGCTTCCGTCAGTTTCTTGCGAATGTGATTGGTAACAGCAGTAATATTGGATTGAAGCATTTCTACATTCTGGAAAATGGCATGATTGATGCGTTGCAAAACATAGTCGGGAGCATCTGCTTCTTTGGTATTTACTTTATAAGTGTCGTTGATAAGTCCTGCACCCAAAGGTTTGATTTCTTCTATCGTACCTTGGACTTTAAATTTAGCTACGATGCTAGATAAATCTTTCATGTTTTTTTTCTTTAAAAATTTATACAAAGGTTATCGATAATCATATTTAGCAGCTTCGTTGGCCTGGTTAGCCGAGCGAACGGGCACTAATGTGAAGCCCCACTGGTAATCACGGTTAGCCGGGATTTGGTGGAAAGGTTCCGGGCGAGCGCCCCAACTGTCATATCCGCCTACTCCTTGTTGCTTCATATCCACACAAACTTCAACGAAATCTCTGGGAGTGATGTCGTTGACATGATGCATTCTACGTAATACGTTGCGGGCAGCGTTTTCATCGTGATTGGCAACCTCTTCCGGGCTGAAGTTATTCCATTGGTAAGGGTGGGGCAGAGCTTCTTCAGAGTCAAAGTCTTCGATAGAGTTGCGCAAGGCATTGAATCCGATAAGACTGTCCGCTACCAAAACCAGACCGTTTCCTTTATTAGGAGATAAGGCGATCCAACGGGTATCTGTGTGATGTCCGTTTTCCTGTGGACGCACATAGTTGAAGTACATTTGATCCGCTGTTGTCTTATATACGCCAACGAGCGTTCCGTGATTGCGGTCGATATAATTCTCTTCCGGGCCACGGCCAAAGTATTGTACATTATTCATCTGTGCCGGCAAGCGGAAACGCACCCCGATACGGGGGACTTCCAATTTGGAGGCAGCCTTGCGGGCAGCATCACTTCCGGGGGTAAATGTAGCCATGCGGGTAGCTTCGGAAACTTCTGTTTCTGTAGGCTGCATATCCGTTGATGTGAACTTGGCATTTACGTTGACTATTCCGTTCGGATAGATTTTGTAAATGACGACATACAAGTTGCCGGCAGCCAATAAGTAGGTCACATTTAAAGAAACTGCTCTATCCTCTGTTGTCATGGTAGCATCCGTTATGCGGAAGTTTTTGCTTGATTGCTTCCATACCTGCAAGCGTTTAGGAGCGCTGTTACCATAATCATTATCATTAGGAGCACGCCAGAAGTTAGGCTGAATACCAAATCCGTCTTTGAAATATTCAGTACCGTCTACTTTATACGAGGTTACTAATCCGCTATTCTTGTTGAATACAAAGTTTACTTTGGAGGAAGAAACGATTAATTCATCTCCTTGGGTTATTGTTTTCAATGCCGGACCGTTTGCTTTATAAATACTCTTCTCTGCTTGAATAGGAAGTTGGAACTGGTCGTATGCAATTTCATATCCGGTTGGAATCAGCGGTTCAGGCTCTGTGGTTGTTACACTGAAGTTGACAAAATATTCTGTTCCCGGTTGGGTTTTCAGACTATTTACCGGTACGGTGAACTCTTTAGAGGCTTGCGGAGCAATATCCAAAGATACTTTTCCACCTTTTATTGTCTTCCCGTTAGCGAGTATATGGTAGTGAATCTGATACTTTTTCAGGTTAGTGAAATAGAAACGGTTGGTGATTTTGAATATACCGGCTGCGGCATCTACTGCTTCAAAACCTACATTCTGATGTACATATTTCACTTCAGCCATTGCCGGATGCGGACCACGATCCGGATTGACAAGACCGTTGCAGAGGAAGTTACCATCGCTCGGTGCGTCTACCCCGAAGTCACCTCCGTAAGCCCAGTATTCTCTTCCATTTTTATCTTTTTGGAGAAGGCCCTGGTCTACCCAGTCCCAGATATATCCGCCTTGGAGATTCGGATATTTGTAAATTGCCTGCCATTGTCCCCACAGATTTCCAGTGGAGTTTCCCATGGCATGTGCGTACTCGGAAGGGGCTACAGGACGGTCACTACCATTCTTTCCGATATTTTCCAGCCAGTCGGCACCCGGATATTGCGGAACATACATATCGGAATTCCATTCCCATTGAGCACGTTCATAGTTGACCGGACGATTCATCAGGTCTTTGTCTGCCTCTTTCACCCACAGATAAGTCTGATAGAAATTATATCCGTTTCCGGCTTCATTTCCCAGCGACCAGAATGTAACGCTCGGGTAGTTCTTATTACGTTCAAACATATTGATGGTGCGATCCATGTGTGGTTTCAGCCATTCGGGATTGTTTCCCAGTGAACCGCCTTTCCGGAGATCATAATACATTCCGTGGCTTTCCACATTGGCTTCATCATATACATAAAGTCCGTATTCATCACAAAGCTCATAGAAACGGCGGTCTTGCGGATAGTGGCAAAGGCGTACACTGTTTAAGTTATGCTGCTTCATAAGTTCGAAGTCACGGCGCATTAAATCCTCTGTTACATAATGACCTGTTGACGGATTATGTTCGTGGATATTTACCCCTTTCAGTTTCAGAGGCTGACCGTTGATGAATAAGCAGACATATGGTTTTCCGTTAGCAGCTTTCTGTTCGATAGGCTTGATCTCAATCCGGCGGAATCCTACATTGAAAGGAATGATTTCATTGACTTTGCCATCCTCTTTTACTGTCATCAACAGTTTGTATAGATTCGGATGTTCGGAAGTCCATGTGCTGACATCTGTCAGATTCTTATCGAAAGAAAGTGTACGCACTTCGTTCGATGGAATATAGGCTGTCTTCTCTTCAGTAGCTACAACTTTTCCTTGTGCATCTAATAGTTCATAAACTAATGTAAGATTAGTTGCAGCCTTTTCATGATTTCTCAAATCGACATTTAAACCGAAGATTCCATTTTTGTAACTGTCGTCCAGCGTAGACTTAATTCGGAAATCTTTGAGAGCGGCTTTAGGTTGTGAATACAGAAAAACATCGCGTTCAATACCACTCATACGCCAGAAGTCCTGACATTCAAGATATGAACCGGTGCTCCAACGGAAGATTTTAACTGTAAGTACGTTCTTTCCGGGCTTCACATAGTTGTTGATAAGAAATTCTGCCGGATTTTTGGAATCTTCACTATATCCTACTTCTTGTCCGTTGATATATACATATACGCCGGACTTAGCTCCTGCCAGATGCAAGTAGATATCCCGCCCGTCCCAGTCTGCCGGAATATCGATGTCCCGGCGATAAACTCCTACCGGATTGGCTTCGGGAAGAGTAGGAGGTTGCGGGTTCCGAGGTTTGAATTCATAACCATGATTGGTGTAGATGGCTATTCCGTGTCCTTGTACTTCCCAGTTTCCGGGCACCTGAATATCATCCCACGAATCTGTATTGGTGTTCGGATCGGTAATGTTGTCGGGAAGCTTTTTATAAGAGTCTACGAAGTAGAATTTCCAGGTTCCGTTCAACAAGCGGTAATACTTGCTTCGTTCGAACTTGCCACTCAAAGCATCAGCGCGATTGTTGTATGTCATAAAAGAAGTACGTGGATACTCTTTGTTGACTTCAACTACCTGCACGTCCTGCCAATAAGGTTTCACGGCTTTCTCAGCCATTGTACTAAGTGTTGTCAGGGAAAATATTCCCATGAAAATGCCTGTTAATAAATTGGGGGTTGGTCGAAATTTCATGTATCTCAATATTGGTTTTTCATTTCTTTTTTATTTTACTTTGATATGATCGAATCCTTCTCCATACACTCCGATGACAGCACTTTGCGATACAAATGCATTCGGGTCTATGTCTTTTATCAATCGGAAGATGATAGGCGATTCCCTTTTCTTGGCTAATACAAACATCATCTTTACTTCTCGTCCTGTATAAAAGCCGGTTGCATTGATAATCGTCACTCCCCGGTGTGGATATTCGTTAATATGCCGTCCTATTTCTTCATATTTGTTAGATATGATAAAGAACTGTACGGATTGGCGGGCACTATTCACTACCTGGTCGAGAACGAAACTACAAATATAAAGAGTTACAAACCCATACACCACTTTTTCCCAGTCTTTTAAGACAAAATAACTGGAAGAAATGATAATCATATCGCAGATAAGCACGACTCTTCCTAATGTGATGTCCCGGTATTTGTTGATGATGGCTGCAATAATATCTGTACCTCCCGTACTTCCATTGGCCGAAAAGGCAACACCTATGCCGCCTCCACAGAAGGATGCTCCGATGACACATGCCATAAAGGGCTGGTCGTGGAGAAGACCGAAACCTGCCGTCAGTTTTTGAATGACGGACAGAAAGAAGGTGAGAGTAAATACACCGAAAATAGTTTTGATGCAAAACTTTAGTCCCAGCAACTTGAGTGCCAGTAACAGCAAGAAGAGGTTGATGCTGAAGTACGTATATTGTACCGGAAAACCTGTGGCCCAATATACGATAGAAGCAATACCCGGTACTCCCCCGGTGGTGATATCGTTAGGCAACAGAAAAACGGTCCAACCGATACCATACAAAATCATGCCGATGGCAATCATTACATAATCTCTGGCTTCACGGATAATGCTTTGCTTAGAAGGCTTTGGAATAGCTGTTTTCATAAACGTGATAATGATAATCTATAAAATGTTCAAACACGAACCCATGAATAATCCGGCTTTGGGGGAGAAGCCGGATTGGTTCATTATGCTCGTGCTAAAAGGAAATATTCTGTTTTATTTTGCAAAAGCGTGACGGTAGCCTTGTACTTTATTCCATCCACCACGAGTGAAGTCGGGTACTTCTACCGGAGCTGAATTGTTTTCGATAGAAAGTCTGGTAAGTTCAGCCATGCAACACCATTCTGCCAAGTCATAAACGTCCATATCCAATGGCAGTCCATTCTGCAAGCAATATGCCAGGCGGTAGTCCATGATAAAGTCCATACCACCGTGTCCACCTACTTTCTTGGCTGTTTCTTCCAGCTCTATATGAATAGGATCTTTATATTTATCCATCAAGGCTTTCTTTACGTTTTCAGGTACAGAACCATGTGCATTCAGATTCTCATGATTAGGCACATCTTTTGAATCAACTTGTGAAGGTCTCAGGCAATATTCTTCAATCGGATATTTGCTTGCATAACCATCGGCTCCCACTATTTGATACATACGGCTGTATGGGCGTGGAGTCATTACGTTGTGCTGAATCAACATTGTTTTTCCGTTCTCTGTGCGAATCAGGGTAGAAGTCTGGTCACCATTCTGGAAGTCGGTCACTTCTTCTCCTGTTTGTTTCTTAATATAAGCCGGTCCGTTGACAGCTTTCGTATCCATTGATACCAATGTTTTCATGCGGTCACCACGGTGGATATTAAGTACCTGACAAGCAGGACCCATGCCGTGGGTAGCATATACATCGCCACGGTGCAGATGATTATAATCCATTCGCCAGTTATTCCAGTATTCAGGCCAGAAATCTTCCAGATTGTGGATATATGAACCTTCTACATGAAGCACTTCTCCGAATACGCCTTGTTGTGCCATGTTTAAAGAGGTCAGTTCAAAGAAGTCATATACGCAGTTTTCGAGCTGCATACAATGTTTACGGGTCTTTTCGGAAGTATTGATTAGCTGCCAGATTTCATCCAGTGTCATGGCGGCAGGAACTTCGATAGCTACATGTTTGCCATGTTCCATGGCATAAACACCCATTGCTGCATGATGTTTCCAGTCGGTGGCTATGTATACCAGATCAATATCGTCTCGTTCACAAAGTTGCTTCCATGCCTCTTCCGAACCGCTGTAAGAAGCAGCTTCAGGAAGTCCGGCATTCTTCAAAATTTCTTGTGATTTTTCAACACGTTCGGGAAGCAGGTCGCATAATGCTACAATCTTAGTTCCCGGGATATGGGTCCAGCGTGCCACGGCGCCGGGACCACGCATTCCTAATCCGATGAAACCGACACGAACGGTATCAATTTTAGGAGTAACGAGTTGGATTACATCTTCTTGTCCGGCAGGGCGGGCAGGAGTTTCTACTTTGATGGGAGTAAAGGCTTCCGGAGCCTTTGGTTGTTGAGTACAACTGGTGTGCCAAGTTAACAAAGCCAAGCCGATGGCAGTGACTGTAAGTAGTTTCTTCATCATATTTTAAAGTTTTTAATAGGGGTTATTCGCTGTTTTTCATTTACGTGTCAAAAATAGTAATTAATTAGCCAATTATTTGTATTTATAATCGATATTTTCATCAGATAAGTTTCTATTATGAGGTAAAAAATGAGTCAGGCTTTTTCTACCTGATTTTGTGTAGGCTTATGTGACGTCAAATACATATAAAAGACATGTCATAAAGAGACTCTTCCTAAAAAAAAGTCACCTTTTTAGAATTGCTTAACGTTTACTACTCTTGTTGGGGTAAGCTACCTGCTTCAGCTGTACTTCTGTTGGAACCTAGTATTTGTATTTTTTCCAGGCTCCCCTGGTGAAATCCGGAATTTCTACTGCCATGCTCTTATTCAGTACAGATTTTTCACTTAGTTCTGTGATGCACGACCACTCGGCAGCGTCGTATACATCCATATCCAGTGGAAGCCCGTTGCGCAGACAATGAATAAGGCGGTAATCCATTACATAATTCATCTCATTAGGTAGGCCTCTGCGATGTGCTTCTTCGCCAATGGTTGCGCTGAAAGGATGTTTATAGCGTGCCATCATTTTTTCTAGCAGTTCTCCTTCAAGTGGAGTGTCTCCATTAGGATCCAGGGCGATACAGGGGACAGGGTATTTCTGGGCGAATCCCAGTGTGCCGCATATTGTTTGAAGGCGGCTGTAAGGACGTGGGGTGGATATGGCGTATTGAAGCATGATCGTCTTCCCTTTGAGCGTGTGGATGAGAGTGGTATTTACATCTCCCAATTGATATTTCTGGTGGGCTTCCGGTGAATATTCGCCGAATAGTCTGCGGGCATATTCGCTCATTCCTGCCTGATGAGTAGACATGGAAACGAGATATTCCATTCTGTCGCTGCGATGAATATCCAGTATCTGACAGGCGGGGCCTAACCCATGAGTGGGATAAGGATTGCCTGTATGTTCGATGCTGTATCTTTTTCCCCAATGGTTGTGGTAGCCGCCTTCGCTCTCTTCGGCAAAGTACATTGAACGAAGATCGTGAATGTAGGCTCCTTCTACATGCATGATTTCTCCGAACAGTCCTCGTTGGGCCATATTGAGGGTCATTAGTGCAAAAGGATCATAACAACAATTTTCGAGCATGATGCAGTGTCGCTTGGTTTTTTCTGCAGTGTCTACTAACTGCCAACATTCTTCCACGCTCATAGCAGCCGGAACTTCAATGGCTACATGCTTATTGCATTCCATTGTGAAGGTTGCCATTGGAGTGTGCATTAACCAGTCGGTACAGATGAATATTAAATCTGCTTCGTCCGATTCGCACATCTTTTTCCATCCCTCCACTCCAGTATATCCGGTGGCTTCGGAACGGCCGGCTTCTTTTAATAGTTGTTGAGCCTTACTTAAATTTCCTTCTCTTATTTCACAAAGAGCTTTGATTTCTACTCCTTCGATTTGCAGATAACGTTGTAAGGTGAGCAATCCTCGATTGCCCAGTCCTATAATCCCGATGCGGACAGTGGGGATAGGGGGATGTGCTAGCCGGAGTACGTGCGATTGTACCGGAGAATTCTTCATAAGCTTAGCGGACTAAAGTAAAACAAAAAAAGAGAATCTAATTTCTCAGATTCTCTTTGGAGAGCGGAAGACGGGGCTCAAACCCGCGACCCTCAGCTTGGAAGGCTAATGCTCTATCAACTGAGCTACTTCCGCAATTTTTTGTGGGCAAAGATGGATTCGAACCACCGAAGTCGAAAGACAGCAGATTTACAGTCTGCCCCATTTGGCCACTCTGGTATTTGCCCTTTTTTGCTTTTGAGGAGGTTTGTTTCTCAATTGCGGTGCAAAGATACAACTATTTATTTAAACTCCAAACAAAATCGATCATTTTTATTGCAGTAATTGCACATTCATCTCCTTTGTTACCCAGTTTGCCACCGGCACGATCCTCTGCTTGCTCCATTGTATTTGTGGTAATTAATCCGTAAATAACTGGTATATCGCCAGTTGCGTTTAATTCGGTAATTCCTTGGGTTGCTCCCATGCAAACATAATCAAAATGTGGAGTATCTCCTTTAATTACGCAACCAATTGCAATAATTGCATCAAGATCGCAATTTTCCATCATTTGGTTGGCTCCAAAAGTAAGTTCGAAACTTCCCGGTACAGTTTTCACCAGAATATTTTCGTCTTTTGCTCCATGTTTTTTTAATGTATCGACTGCACCTTTCAGTAAAGCACCGGTAATATTGAAATTCCATTCGGATACGACGATACCAAATTTCATTGCTTCTGCATTCGGAACGGAATTGAAATCATATTCGGATAAGTTATGGTAAGCTGTTGCCATAGTTAATTAAAAGTTGAGGATTATAAAATGAAAATTTGAGAGTATGAGAGATTAAGAAGAAAGGCACGGATTTCACGGATTCCACGGTTTTAATAGATAGTCCGCTTAATCCGGTGTAATCCGTGCCTCGATTCCCTTATATAATAAGGTATATTATTTTTTCATCAATTTAGCTTGCTCGATATATTTGTCGATGTCCATAGCCTGATAAGATTGGAAGTATTTATCCTTGATCTTAGTGTAAGCGTTTACAGCATCGTCATATTTTCCCTGTTTTACCAGGATTTCACCGGCTTGTATCAGGAAGATCGGGCTTAATGTGTTGTTGTCTGCTTTGTCTGCAGCCGACAGTAAAGTAGAAGCCGCTTTGTCTAATTGGCCAAGTTGTGCATAGCAGTTACCTGCAGCACCCAAGATTGCCGGAGCAACCATTTGGTCTTTTCCATTGAAACTGTCCAGCATCTTCACTGCTTCTTCATATTTGCCAAGTTGTGCGTAGCAAATACCAGCATAAGCTTTTGCCAGATTTGCCGCTTTTGTTCCGCTGTAGTCATCGGCAACTTTCAGGAAACCTGCATAACCGATGCTGTCGCCATTCAAAGCCTGCTCAAAAGCATCCTGTTCAAAGTATTCCTGTCCTTTGAAAAGAGCTGCCTGTGCTTTTTCCTCACGTGGTTCAGCATAGAGGTTTTTGTACATGATAAAACCTGCTACAATAATAATCACAGCAACAACACCGCCAATAATTGCGTTTTTGTACTTGATAAGAAATGCTTCCGATTGTGTCAGTGCATCTTCTACGTTCAGATGTTCGTTCTGATTCTTTTGTTCTGCCATTTTATATGATTCTTTTTGTTATTATTCACCGTTTGATATTTCGACTCGCAAAAGTAGTTTTTTTATATCTACAAACGAAATTTAGAAGCATCTTTTTTTGTTTTACACCCGAAAACCACGAAAATCTTGCTACTTTTGTGAACAAATTAACGTGTACACAATGATACTGAAACGAATATCTGTATTAAACTATAAGAATCTGGAAGAGGTAGAACTGGGATTCTCTGCTAAGCTGAATTGCTTTTTCGGACTGAATGGAATGGGAAAGACGAATCTGCTGGATGCGGTGTATTTCTTGTCTTTCTGTAAGAGCTCCGGAAACCCGATTGATTCTCAAAATATTCGTCATGAACAAGACTTTTTCGTGATTCAGGGCTTTTATGAAGCGGAGGACGGAACTCCTGAAGAGATTTATTGTGGGATGAAACGCCGTTCGAAGAAACAATTTAAACGGAACAAGAAAGAATATAGTCGTTTTTCGGACCACATCGGGTTTCTGCCCCTGGTGATGGTTTCACCTGCCGATTCCGAATTGATAGCCGGAGGAAGTGAGGAGCGCCGCCGGTTTATGGATGTAGTGATTTCGCAGTATGATAAGGAATATCTTGAAGCGCTGATACGGTACAATAAAGCATTGGCGCAGCGTAACACATTGTTGAAGAGTGAGTTTCCGGTGGAGGAGGAGCTGTTTCTTGTATGGGAGGAGATGATGGCGCAAGCCGGTGCAATCGTATTCCAGAAGCGTGAAGCGTTTATCCGGGAGTTTATTCCTATTTTCCAATCTTTCTATTCCTTTATTTCGCAAGATAAAGAGGTGGTGGGACTATCTTATGAGTCTCATGCGCGGGATGCTTCTTTGTTGGAAGTGTTGAAGCAAAGCAGGGAGAGGGATAAGATAATGGGATTCTCTTTGCGTGGCATTCATAAAGATGAGTTGAATATGTTGTTGGGTGAATTCCCGATAAAGAAAGAAGGTTCGCAGGGACAGAACAAAACGTATCTGGTAGCATTGAAACTGGCACAGTTTGATTTTTTGAAACGTACCGGTCGGACTGTTCCTTTATTATTACTGGATGATATTTTTGATAAGTTGGATGCTTCCCGTGTAGAGCAAATTGTGAAGCTGGTGGCCGGAGACAATTTCGGGCAGATATTTATAACGGATACGAACCGGGGACATCTCGACCGTATTTTACATAAGGTAGGCAGCGATTATAAAATATTTCGTGTAGAGGAGGGTACAATTCAAGAAACGGAGGCTGAAAATGAAGCGCAATGATGCCGAACAAATAGGAAAACTGATTCAACAGTTTCTTCGTCAGGAGAGTTTGGAATCTCCGCTGAACGAACAAAGGCTGCTGGATGCCTGGCCTCAAATCTTGGGACCGGCGGCGGCTTATACCAGCAATCTTTATATTCGTAATCAGACATTGTATGTGCATCTGACTTCTGCTGCTCTTCGTCAGGAATTGATGATGGGGCGTGAGGTATTGGTACGCACGCTGAATCAGAAAGTCGGGGCTACCGTTATTACAAATATTATTTTTCGTTGAAGAAAGATATTCTGTCTATCACCTTTATGCCTAGCTTCCGGAGTGTTTCGGTTGCACGGTTGTAATAAAAAGGATTTTCCAAATATTGATTGTTATGGGCGTCCACGCCGATGATAGCGGTGCAACCTTCATGGGCGGCTATTTTCCAGAAATCCGGATGAGGAATGGTAGTAATACCATGAATGTCATTATATTCTTCATATCCGATATTATATTCCAACGGTAAGTTTAACCGTACTGCTGTCCGGCAGATATGCCTGCTGACTAGCTTACAATGACGATCGAACTCGGGGTAAGAACGCATAAATAAATCCGGATGGGCAAGGTAGGCAAATAGTCCGCTTTCCATTCCTTCAATAGCACTCTCTTCATAGAGTTCGAGCATGTCTACCGAATCTGTATTCCGGCCGAAGTAGGGAAACTTCTCATCTGTGTGAAAATGGTGGTTTCCGAAGATGATATAGTCCAGTTTATATTCTTTGATGACTCCTTTTAGCCAGTGTATGTATTCAGGAAAATATTCGCATTCCAATCCTATTTTTATGCTGATTTGATTTTTATATTTCTCTTGCAGCGAACGGATGCTTTCCACATATTCCGCTAATTCTTCGGGAAGCATCCGGATGTCGGATATATAATCAGTGTGGTATTTCCACGGAGTGTGGTCAGAAAAACCTAATTCTTGATAGCCGCCTTTGATGGCACTTAAAACAAATTCTTCGTCACTCCCTGTCGCATGATGGCAGCGGGTGGTATGGGTGTGATAATTCGTCTTCATTGATTGTTATAATTATATCCATGCGGATGTCGAATGATTCCGCCGGAACTTCTTCTACTAATTGAAATGGGAAACAGATTCCTGCTTTGTAGGCTGATGGTATGCGTGGCAGGAGACGGTCATAATATCCTTTTCCCCGTCCCAGACGGTTACCTTTAGCATCGAAAGCTACTCCGGGAACGACGATGAAGTCTATGGCTGCATAGTCTGTGAATATTTCTCCGGTTGGTTCTGCTATACCGTAGATACCGCTGATTGACATGTCTTCCGGTCCGGTGTATATCCGTAGTTCTAAATCATCGCCTACTACTACGGGGAGTAGGATCCGCTTTTCAGTCCTCCATTTTTGAATAAAGGCATGTGTGTCTACTTCGTCATTCAGCGAATGGTATAGTAATACTGTATTTGCCGCCCTGAAAGCCGGATGGGCTTCGAGGGCGGCAAGTATGTTAGCTGATTGCAGCTTTCGCATAGTTGAATCCGCGTGTCGGGTCTTCAGTAATGCTATATGCTTGCGCAGTTCTTTTTTTCTTTCCATCTTTTTTATCCTTCGTCACTTCTTCCTCTTCAACGGCTACCGGAGCTTTTGGGAAAGCTTCTCCTTTTTCAAGTATCTCAATACCTTTAATAACAGTAGCATCTGTCTTGTTGAAGTATTGGAGATAAGCTTCCAATCCAAGCATGTTGTAGATGATGTTGCCGAAGAGGTTCTTTTCCAATAATTTGTATGATTTCTGAATGAGGATGTTTCTTCTTTTCACTCCTTTACTGTCAGCAAAACGGACAAACTGTTCCACCAAACCCTGATGACGAAGATAATTCAGCAATTCTTCCTCTGTTTCGTATTGGCTTAATTTCTTCCGATTGTTGTCGGTGTACTGGAATGTGAACTGAATAGTCAATCCCCGGTTAATAACTGTCGATAGATAAGAAGTGACTCCCGTCGTATCCTGCGGTACGAATATATCCGGCATGATACCACCACCGCCATACACAGTACGTCCCAAGCTGGTATTATAACGTTCACTCTCATTCTGCTTGATACTATCACGTGAGAAAAATTCTCCATGTTCGTAACGGGTATATAAATCCAGCTCATAGTTACGGTCTTTACCACTTTCGTACGGGCGTTGGATGCAACGTCCGGATGGGGTGTAGTAGCGGGCGATAGTCAGGCGGATAGCCGATCCATCACTGAAATCGATGGGCTGTTGCACAAGTCCCTTACCGAAAGAACGGCGTCCTACAACTGTACCCCGGTCGTTATCTTGAATAGCTCCGGTGAAGATTTCACTGGCAGAAGCAGAACCTTCGTCAATCAATACAACAAGCGGCATTTTCTGACAGCTACCCGTACCGTTAGCAAATTCTTCTGCACGTGGATATTTACGGCCTTGAGTATATACGATCAACTTGCCTTCGGGCAGGAATTCATTAACCATGCGGATGGCTGCTTCCATATATCCTCCGGTATTACCGCGTAGGTCAATGATTAGACCTTTGCATTTTTTATGGTTGAGCTGTGCTAATGCATTCAGCAATTCTACATGACTGGTACGTCCGAATTTACTGACTTTCACATAACCGATATTGTCATTTAACATATAAGCGGCATCTACGGTATTTTGAGGAATGTCTCCACGCGTGATGTTGAAGTGTAATAAGTCCTTTTCTCCTGTTCGTCTGATTCCCAATTTTACTTGTGAGCCTTTCGGACCTTTCAAGGTGCGCATAGCCCGTTCGTTCGTTACTTTCTTGCCGACAAACAAGCTATCGTCTACAGTAACAATGCGGTCGCCCGCCATTAATCCTATCTTTTCAGAAGGACCTCCCTGAACAACAGCATTGACATGAATGGTGTCATTCTGTATGGTAAACTGGATGCCAATTCCGCTGAAGCTGCCTTCCAGCTCAGAGTTGACTTCTTCGAGATTTAGGGCTGGGATATAAGTTGAATGCGGATCCAGTTCGGCTAGAATTTGCGGCATGGCTTTTTCTACCAAATCGGCCATGTTTACGGTGTCGACATATTGATCGTCTACAATGCGTAACAATGCGTTTAGCTTATTGGAGGAACCGTTGATGATACCCAAACGGTTGCCGGCAAAATGCTTGGCATAAAATGTACCGATAAGAATCCCGACTACCACGCTGACTGCTATGATGACAGGTGTGAAACGTGAAGAGTTTTTTGTACTCATGTCTATTCCTTTTTTAAAACGTTCGTCTTCTTATTTATTGGGAGAGGAATTATCATCTAACTCTGTGTAGATAACTTCGATTCCCGCCCGTTTTAATAACTCTATTCCATCTTCCAGGCGGTAATGCTCGGAATAAACTACCCGTTTGATTCCCGCCTGTATGATTAACTTTGCACATTCGATGCAAGGAGAGGCGGTGACGTACATGGTAGCACCGTCGCTACTGTTGTTTGAACGCGCTATTTTGGTAATGGCATTGGCTTCCGCATGCAGAACGTATGGTTTTGTCAGGTTGTTTTCATCTTCACATACATTCTCGAATCCGGAAGGTGTCCCGTTATATCCGTCGGAGATAATCATTTTATCCTTAACAATTAAAGCTCCTACTTTACGGCGTTGGCAATAGGAATTTTCAGCCCATATGCTGGCCATGCGTATATAACGTTTGTCAAGTTCTAATTGTTTCTTTTTAGTGTCCATGTTGTTTACTATTTATTGCTGACTACCCGGAAAACCATGCGGAAAGTTTGTTTTCCGGATGCCGGTTTGTATAAAAGGTATAAGTTGTTACTGTCTCCTTCGTAAGATGTGGCGGTATTAAGTCCCTCTATAAAATTTTTGGCGAGTCTATCGTTGCCATAGCTACCAGCGGTGGTGACTGTAGCTTTAAAACTGTTGTTCTTGGCGTTGGCATTCCATTTCCCTTCAAAAGTACTGGTTGCAATTACACTTCCTTTTATATTTCCGTTGATAACATCTCCATCTACTGTACCATCAAATACGATGTTGTATGTACCGTTTTTATTAAGCTCTTCAATACTTGCTTTTTCTTGTTCTTCATTCTCCCAAAAGCCAAACATCTCATGACCTCCATCTACTGTGATATAATTTAGTTTCCAAGTTTTTCCTGTAAAGATAGCAGCTACATCGTCCGAATCATTACATCCAGAAAATAAAGGAAGCAATAAAAGCAATCCTACTATTTGAAATATACTTCTCTTCATATTTAATATCTAATAACTTAATACTTATTTCTTTATCCCATTTCTGATTAGCAAAGCATCAATGCTCGGTTCCTGTCCGCGGAAACGTTTATAAAGTACCATCGGATGTTCCGTTCCTCCTTTCGACAGAATATTATTGCGGAATGAGTCTGCCACTTCCTGATTGAATATCCCTTTTTGCTTGAATAATGAAAAAGCGTCAGCATCCAATACTTCCGCCCATTTGTAGCTGTAGTACCCAGCGGCATATCCACCGGCAAAGATGTGGGAGAACTGCGTACTCATGCAAGCTTCTTGTACTACCGGTAATATTTGCGCATCCTTCCAGGCTTCCTGTTCATAAGCTTTCACATCTCCTTCAAAAGGAGTGTTACGCGTATACCATGCCATATCAAGTAGACCGAAACTTATTTGTCTCAGACAAGCATACGCAATATTGAAGTTTGATGCATCTACAAGACGTTTTATCAATTCATCCGGCAAAACTTCTCCCGTCTGATAATGACGGGCAAAGGTATTGAGGAAATCTTTCTCTATGGCGAAATTCTCCATAATTTGTGAGGGAAGTTCCACGAAATCCCAATATACATTAGTTCCACTTAAACTCCTGTAAGTGGAATTGGCAAACATACCGTGCAGGCTATGTCCGAACTCATGTAAAAATGTTTCTACCTCATTGAAAGTCAATAAAGCAGGCTTATTCTCGGTTGGCTTGGTGAAGTTCATTACAACGGATACATGCGGACGGCTGTTTTCACCGGTCTTTTTATCTATCCATTGCTCCTTGTAACTCGTCATCCAAGCTCCGGCACGTTTTCCCGGACGCGGATGGAAGTCGGTGTATAGGACGGCTAAGAATTTACCGTCTTTATCAAACACTTCAAAGGCTTCCACCTCTTTATGGTAAACCGGAATCTCTGTGTTTTTCCGGAACGTGATTCCATATAACTTTTCAGCCAGACCAAACACTCCTTTCTTCACTTGTTCCAGTTCGAAGTAGGGGCGAAGCATTTCTTCGTTGATATTGAATTTTTTGTCTTTCAGTTTGTTTGAATAATAATTCCAGTCCCAAGGCATGACAACGAAATCAGCTCCCTGTTCTTTACGAGCCAGTTCCTGTATCTCTTTATATTCTTGCTGTGCAGTAGGAGTATATGCTTCCAACAGTTGGTTGAGTAGCTTGTATACCGACTTGCTGTTTTCAGCCATTCTTTTCTTTAGCGTATATTCCGCATAATCTTTGTATCCCAGTAATTGGGCTATTTTCATGCGTGTATTGGCTATTTTTTTTACGATGTCGATATTATTGAATTCGTTATCGTGTGTACATTTGGTGTTATAAGCCATATACAGTTTTTGACGTAAATCCCGATTATCGGAATACGTCATGAAAGGAACATAGCTCGGAGCGTGAAGCGTGAACGCCCATCCTTCCTTTCCTTCGCTCTTGGCTGTTTCTGCAGCTGCTTCTATGATAATTTCGGGTAGTCCGGCGAGGCTTTCTTTTTTTGTTAACAGCATTTGATAAGCATTCGTCTCTTTCAGATTGTTTTCACTGAAAGTTAGAGTCAGTTTACTCAATTCGGTAGTCAGGCGACGGTATTCTTCCCGTGCTTCTCCTTCCAGGTTGGCGCCATGGCGTACAAAGCTGTTATATGCATTTTCCAGTAACTGTTTTTGTTCCTGTGTCAGTTGCAAAGCCTCTTTCTGGTTATACACTTCTTTCACACGTGCGAATAACTTTTCGTTCAGTGTGATATTGTTGCTGTGTTCACTAAGCAACGGCATTATCTTTTGAGCCAGTTCTTGCAGGTCGTCATTCGTTTCTGCGCTTAGCATATTGCCGAAGACGGCTACTACTTTATCCAGTAATTCTCCGGATTCGTCGAAAGCTTCTATTGTATTGGTGAAGTCAGCCTTTTCCGGATTCTGTATGATAGCTTCTATTTCAGCATTTTGCAGCCTGATTCCTTCCAGAATAGCAGGTTCATAATGTTCGGTTTTAATCCGGTCGAACGGCACGGTTTCGTGCGGCGTATGATATTGCCCGTAGAAAGGATTCTGGGCATTTATTATATTGTTCATAGTGCAAACTAGTATCAATGTTAGTAATAATCTCTTCATAGAGGTACAAAGCTACTAAAATTGTAGCTTATTCAACGGATAACACGTTGCTTTTTAACAATATATAAAATGAAATGTATAAAAAAACCGCTACGGTTTCCCGCAGCGGTTTCTATATTGTTCAGGCTTCTAATTAAGCGTTAACTGATGCCATGTGAGCGATCAAGTCAAGAACTTTGTTAGAGTAACCGATTTCGTTGTCATACCAAGATACAACTTTAACGAAAGTATCAGTCAAAGCGATACCTGCTTTAGCGTCGAAGATAGAAGTACGAGTGTCACCCAAGAAGTCAGAAGAAACTACTGCATCTTCAGTGTAACCCAGGATACCTTTCAATTCGCCTTCAGAAGCTTCTTTCATTGCAGCGCAGATTTCAGCGTAAGTAGCCGGTTTAGCCAAGTTAACTGTCAAGTCAACTACAGATACGTCCAAAGTCGGAACACGCATAGACATACCAGTCAATTTGCCGTTCAATGCAGGGATTACTTTACCTACAGCCTTAGCAGCACCAGTAGAAGAAGGGATGATGTTGCCAGAAGCAGCACGACCACCTCTCCAGTCTTTCATAGAAGGACCGTCAACTGTTTTCTGAGTAGCAGTTGTAGAGTGAACTGTAGTCATCAAACCGTCAAGGATACCGAACTTGTCGTTCAATACTTTAGCGATAGGAGCCAAACAGTTAGTAGTACAAGAAGCGTTAGATACGAATTGAGTACCTTTTACGTATGTTTTTTCGTTTACACCGCAAACGAACATCGGAGTGTCATCTTTAGAAGGAGCTGACATTACAACATATTTTGCACCAGCTTCGATGTGAGCCTGAGCTTTGTCTTTGCTCAAGAACAAACCTGTAGATTCAACAACGTATTCTGCGCCTACTTCATTCCATTTCAGGTCAGCCGGGTTTCTTTCAGCTGTGATACGGATAGCTTGACCGTTAACGATCAGTTTGCTGTTTTCAACATCTGCTTCGATAGTACCATCGAATTGACCATGCATTGTGTCGTATTTCAGCATATAAGCCAAGTAATCAACCGGGCAAAGGTCATTGATACCTACGATTTGAATATCGTTTCTTGTCATTGCAGCGCGGAAAACGAAACGTCCGATACGTCCGAATCCATTAATACCTACTTTAATCATTTTGTTTAAACTTTTAAGGGTTTTATAATATTTGTTCAAATATCTCTCAGCCTTCGCACTTGTTTTATTTTCAAATGCGGTGCAAAATTACAAAAATGTTTTTATATTCGCATATTAAATTCACATTAAATATTGAAAAAAGATGGGAAAGAACACATTTTTACAGGACTTTAAGGCGTTTGCTATGAAAGGTAACGTCATTGACATGGCTGTCGGTGTTGTTATTGGTGGTGCATTTGGAAAAATCGTATCATCATTGGTTGCTAATGTTATCATGCCTCCGATTGGTTTACTGGTTGGCGGTGTGAACTTTACAGATTTGAAATGGGTGATGAAAGCAGCGGAGATTGGTGCTGACGGCAAGGAGATAGCTCCGGCCGTGACGTTGGATTATGGCCAGTTTCTGCAAGCCACCTTTGATTTTCTGATTATAGCTTTCGCTATATTCTTATTTATACGGTTGATTACGAAGTTGACAACTAAAAAACAGGCAGAAGTGGCAGCCACTCCTCCAGCTCCTCCTGCGCCAACGAAGGAGGAGGTTTTGTTGACGGAGATACGTGATTTATTGAAAGAAAAGAATCGTTGATTCTAATTGAAATAAAGGAGGTTCCAAGTGTAAACTGGTGAATCTCCTTTATTTTTCTCTTCATTATTAATATAGATTGCGTACTTTTTTCTACTTTTGCAACTCAATTTATTCAAAATCCAACCATTGATATGCAGGAAAAAATAATAATTCTTGATTTCGGTTCGCAGACAACACAGCTTATAGGTCGTCGTGTACGCGAATTGGATACGTATTGTGAAATTGTTCCTTATAACAAATTTCCTAAAGAAGACCCGACTATTAAAGGGGTTATTCTCTCCGGAAGTCCTTTCTCGGTTTACGATAAAGATGCTTTCAAAGTAGATTTGAGTGAAATTCGTGGTAAATATCCGATATTGGGTATTTGTTATGGTGCACAATTTATGTCATACACTAATGGCGGAAAAGTGGAACCGGCCGGAACACGCGAATATGGACGTGCTCACTTGGCTTCATTCTGCAAAGATAATGTGCTGTTTAAAGGAGTGCGTGATGGGTCGCAGGTATGGATGAGCCATGGAGATACGATTACTGCTATTCCCGATAATTTCAAGAAAATAGCTTCAACAGATAAAGTGGAGATTGCTGCTTATCAGGTAGAAGGTGAGCAAGTGTGGGGTGTTCAATTCCATCCGGAAGTATTCCATAGTGAAGACGGAACTCAAATCCTGAAGAACTTTGTGGTAGATGTTTGCGGTTGCAAACAAGACTGGTCGCCGGCTTCATTCATTGAAAGTACGGTTGCCGAGCTGAAAGCGCAGTTGGGGGATGATAAAGTCGTTCTCGGTTTGAGTGGCGGAGTCGATTCTTCGGTTGCAGCAGTGTTGCTGAACAAGGCTATTGGCAAGAACTTGACTTGTATCTTTGTAGATCATGGTATGCTGCGTAAGAATGAGTTCAAGAATGTGATGAAGGATTATGAGTGTCTCGGTTTGAATGTGATTGGCGTTGATGCCAGTGCAAAGTTCTTCGCAGAACTGGCTGGGGTGGTTGAACCGGAAAGTAAGCGTAAAATTATAGGTAAGGGCTTTATCGATGTGTTCGATGTAGAAGCTCATAAGATAAAAGACGTGAAATGGCTGGCGCAGGGTACTATTTATCCGGATTGCATTGAGTCATTGTCTATTACGGGTACGGTAATAAAGAGCCATCATAATGTAGGGGGACTTCCTGAAAAGATGAATCTGAAGTTGTGTGAGCCGCTTCGTTTGTTGTTTAAGGATGAAGTTCGCCGGGTGGGCCGTGAGTTGGGTATGCCGGAGCATCTGATTACCCGTCATCCGTTTCCGGGACCGGGACTGGCAGTGCGTATTCTGGGAGATATTACTCCTGAAAAAGTACGTATTCTGCAGGATGCTGACGATATCTTTATCCAGGGATTGCGTGACTGGGGATTGTATGATAAAGTATGGCAGGCGGGGGTTATCTTGTTGCCGGTACAGTCCGTGGGTGTAATGGGAGATGAACGTACTTATGAGAGAGCGGTTGCTTTGCGTGCTGTGACATCTACTGATGCCATGACAGCTGACTGGGCACATCTGCCTTATGAATTTATGGGTAAGGTATCGAATGATATTATTAATAAGGTGAAAGGAGTGAACCGTGTCACCTATGATATCAGTTCCAAGCCGCCGGCAACTATTGAATGGGAATAATACACTTTGTATCATAAAAATAGCCTCAATGGAAATTCCTGTTGAGGCTATTTTTGTGATAGATAATTTCTTTTGTTGGTTAATTCGTATCTATTCGCTTATCAGCTTTTGTGCGTCCGGAATAAGAATCTCTTTCCGGCGTAACTCTAATAATCCTTTGTCTTGTAGCTCGTTGAGTGCTTTTGATGTATTCAACCGAGTGTCATCTAAGTAGCGGGCAAGGTCATCCATTTTTACTTTGAATATCTTTTCTCCCTGCGTTTTTTCACAATGTAGCAGGAAAAAGCGAATGATTTTCTCTTGTAAGTCTTGTGTCGGTTCTTCCCATAAACGGGAATAAAGATTTTGTGCCCGGTTGCTGACAATGTTCATGTAGTTGAGCCGGAATATTTCATATTTGAACAGGTCGCTAAGTACAAACGCTTTGCTGATGCTGACAGTGTGTGCTTCCGTATGTGCTATATAAGCGGAAGTGTAATTGGTGTTCATGCCGAACAACGACTGTGGTTCCAGCAGGTAAGGTGCTTCCATCTGTTCAATGACGGTGTATATATTTTCTTTGGAACTTGTGACGATAGAAACCTCTCCTTTTAACAGAAAGCAGAGTTGTTTACACGGACTACCATTTTCTATGATAGTTTCTCCCACTTTATGCTTGATAAAGTGTAGCTTGACCTTATCCAGAATACTTGTGAAATCTTCATGACAAAGACCTTGAAATAAAGGCAATTGGAGTAAAGTGTCGAACATTGTTTCCATATGTTGTAATCTCTTGTTAATCGTACAAATTTACTCATAATACAATACTGCTGTCAATATCTGAGCGTTCTTTTTGTTTTTTTTATTGTTTGAATGCATAAAAATAGAGTATATTTGCAGAAAAAAAGGAGGAAATTATGTTCGCAGGCTTCAATTGGCAACAGATGATCAGTGCGTTTATCGTACTTTTTGCCGTGATAGACATTATCGGCTCTATACCTATTATAATTAACCTGAAAGAAAAAGGGAAAGATGTGAATGCAATGAAAGCTACTGTCATCTCTTTTGCTTTGCTGATCGGATTTTTCTATGCGGGAGATATGATGCTGAAACTCTTCCATGTAGATATTGAGTCGTTTGCAGTAGCCGGCGCATTTGTCATTTTCCTCATGTCTTTGGAGATGATTCTGGATATTGAGATTTTCAAGAACCAGGGTCCTATCAAAGAAGCAACTTTGGTACCGCTCGTCTTTCCTCTGTTGGCAGGTGCCGGAGCTTTCACCACTTTGCTTTCTCTCCGGGCGGAATATGCCAGTGTTAATATCATTATAGCTTTAGTCTTGAACATGATCTGGGTTTACTTTGTAGTGAGTATGACCGGTCGTGTAGAACGTTTCCTGGGAAAAGGAGGTATTTATATTATTCGTAAGTTCTTCGGCATCATCTTATTGGCTATATCTGTAAGATTGTTTACGGCAAATATAACGTTATTGATTGAGGCGTTGCATCGGTCTTGATTGAATTCAGATTATCTTATTGAACTGGAAAGCTATTATATTAACTGTGCCACCATGGTGGCACAGTTGTGCCACGCCTATGTCATAATTGTGCCAATACGATGGCACAGTTGTGACAGTACGGTGGCATGAGGTGGCATTTATAATGGTTCTTTCTCTTCTTTTTCCTCTTCTGCCGTTGCTGTCGTTACTTCTTCTATATTCTCTTCTTCTTCCGCTTCGTCTGCAAAAGGTTCCGGTCGTTGTGGACCGTGATTGACGAAAACGAAAGCACAGAATGTTCCTATAACTCCACCGCTGAGATGACCTTCCCACGACATATTGGTGGGGGAGAAATAAGGAAACATATGCCATATAATTCCTCCATACAAAAAGGTGACGAGTAGAGAAATGGCAATGAGTGGAACATATTTGCGGAGAATACCACTGAAAAAGAGAAAGAAGGCAAGTCCGTAAATCAATCCGCTGGCACCGATGTGCCATCCCGGTTTTCCGATCAGGAAAGTTAGTAGTCCGCCTCCTAGCCAGATTAGGATGAAAATTTTATTTGCTATCCCCCGGTAAAAGTAAAAAAGACACCATGACAAGAAAAATAAAGGGATTGTGTTTGCCAGTAAATGACTGAATCCGCTGTGTATCAGCGGGTGAGTTAAAATACCTACCAGTCCCCGTTTCTCCATAGGATATACCCCCAAGCGAGAGAAGTCCCAGTCCATTCCGACTTCCATAATCTTGAGTAAATAGAGGATAAAAATAAGGAACAAAGGCTTTGCTGCAGCCAGCATGATACGCTGAATATCTTGCTTCATGACATTCTTTTCTTTAGATATTTTACGCAATACTACGAATATTTGCACAAAATCTGAAAATAAAAAGCCTTTTTATTTTTGTTTTTATCTATAATTTGTACATTTGGGCGTTATACCCGTTGTATATGATGCTACAGCCAATATATACGGTATGTAACAATAAATAGATATACGATATAATGACCAATAATTAACCTTTAATAATGCACAACTATGAGTTATTTACGATTTGACAAGACCCTCATGACGAATCTGGAAGAATCTCTTCAAAGAGAAATCCTCCGGACGAACAAAGCAGGAGCTTATCATTGTACGACGATTGTTGATTGTAACACACGCAAATATCACGGCCTGTTGGTGATTCCAGTTCCCAATCTCGACGATGAAAATCATGTGCTGCTATCTTCTCTTGATGAAACGGTAATTCAACACGGTGCGGAGTTTAACTTGGGGTTGCACAAATATCAAGGAAACAACTTTAGTCCTAACGGACACAAGTATATCCGTGAGTTTGACTGTGAGCATATCCCGGCAACAACTTACCGTGTCGGAGGTGTTATCCTCCGCAAAGAAAAAATCTTTGTACATCATGAAAATAGAATCCTGATTCGTTATACGTTACTTGATGCGCATTCGGCCACAACCTTGCGCTTTCGCCCGTTCCTCGCTTTCAGGAGTGTACGCGAGTACACACATGAAAATGGGCAGGCAAGCCGCGAGTATCAACTTGTGGAAAATGGTATTAAAACCTGTATGTATCCCGGCTATCCGGAACTTTATATGCAGTTGAATAAAAAGTGTGAGTTCCATTTCATGCCTGACTGGTATCGGGGGATTGAATACCCGAAAGAACAAGAACGAGGGTATGACTTCAATGAAGACCTTTATGTTCCCGGTTATTTTGAGGTGGATATAAAGAAAGGGGAGAGTATCGTATTCTCTGCCGGAACTTCAGAAGTGACTCCCCGTAGATTGAAACAGACATTTGAGGCTGAAGTGGCTGATCGTACCCCGCGTGATAGCTTTTATCACTGCCTGAAGAATTCCGCTCATCAGTTCCATAACCAACAGGAAGACGAACATTATATTCTTGCCGGTTATCCGTGGTTTAAGTGTCGTGCGCGTGATATGTTCATTGCACTGCCGGGGCTGACGCTTGCGCTCGATGAGGTCGACCAGTTTGAGGATGTGATGAAAACGGCGGAAAAAGCGATTCGCAACTTTATTAATGAAGAACCTGTCGGATACAAGATTTATGAAATGGAGCATCCGGACGTTTTGCTTTGGGCTGTCTGGGCTTTGCAGCAATATGCAAAAGAGACTTCCCGTGAGCAATGTCGTCAGAAATATGGAGAACTCCTGAAAGATATGATGGAGTTTATCCGTCAGCGGAAACATGAGAATCTCTTTTTGCATGACAATGGATTACTTTTTGCTAACGGTACGGATAAGGCGATTACATGGATGAACTCTACTGTGAACGGACATCCGGTGATTCCTCGTACAGGATATATTGTTGAATTTAATGCGTTGTGGTATAATGCGCTGCGTTTCATCGCTGATTTGGTGCGCGAAGGGGGAGACGTATACTTGGCGGATGAACTCGATGCGCAGGCGGAAGTAACCGGAAAGTCTTTTGTCGAGGTATTCCGTAACGAATATGGTTATCTGCTTGATTATGTTGACGGTAATATGATGGATTGGAGTGTACGTCCTAACATGATATTTGCCGTAGCGTTTGATTATTCTCCTTTGGATCGTGCACAAAAGAAACAGGTGCTTGATATTGTGACCAAAGAGCTGCTCACTCCGAAAGGAATTCGTTCATTGAGTCCGAAGAGTGGTGGATATAATCCTAACTATGTGGGTCCGCAGATACAACGGGATTATGCTTATCATCAGGGAACTGCTTGGCCTTGGTTGATGGGATTCTATCTGGAAGCTTATCTTCGAATTTATAAGATGAGCGGATTGTCATTTGTTGAACGCCAGCTTATTAGTTATGATGACGAGATGACAAGCCATTGTGTTGGTTCCATTCCCGAGTTGTTCGATGGGAACCCGCCTTTCAAAGGACGTGGCGCGGTGTCGTTCGCGATGAATGTAGCAGAAATACTGCGTGTCTTAAAGCTACTGTCTAAGTATTATTAAAAAAGGAGGAACGAAGATGAAAGTTTTAATGTTTGGATGGGAATTCCCTCCCAAAATATATGGTGGTCTTGCGGTTGCTTCTTATGGAATAACTAAAGGATTGAGTCTGCAAGGTGATATGGAGACGATTTTCTGTATGCCTAAGCCTAGCGGCGAAGAAGAAAAGTTCTTGAAAATAATCGGTATGAATCAAGTACCCATCGTATGGCGTGATGTCCACTACGATTACTTGAAGTCCCGTTTGTTGGAAATGACACCGGAGGAGTATTATTCTTTCCGTGATCATATCTATGCCGATTTTTCTTATATGCATGTGAATGATTTGGGATGTATGGAATTTGCAGGTGGCTATCCCGGGAACTTGCACGAAGAAATTAATAATTTCTCGATCATTGCCGGAGTAGTAGCCCGTCAGCAGGAGTTTGATATTATTCATGCTCACGACTGGCTCACTTACCCTGCCGGTGTACATGCCAAGATGGTAAGTGGAAAGCCGCTTTGTATCCATGTGCATGCCACTGATTTTGACCGTTCTCGTGGCAAAGTCAATCCTACTGTTTATTCGATTGAGAAGAATGGTATGGATCATGCCGATTGTATCATGTGCGTGTCCGAGTTGACTCGCCGCACTGTTATTAACGAGTATCATCAGGACCCTAGAAAAGTATTTGCAGTGCATAATGCTGTTTATCCATTGTCGCAGGAGCTGCTGGACATTCCACGTCCCGATCATTCAAAAGAAAAGGTGGTCACTTTCCTCGGACGTATTACGATGCAGAAAGGGCCGGAATATTTTGTAGAAGCTGCTGCTCTTGTGTTGCGTCGTACTCGTAATATTCGTTTCGTTATGGCTGGCTCGGGTGATATGTTGAATGCCATGATCAATCTGGTGGCCGAGCGTGGTATTGCTGACCGGTTTCATTTCCCTGGTTTTATGAAAGGTAAGCAGGTATATGAAGTTTATAAGAACAGTGATGTGTTTGTCATGCCGTCTGTCTCTGAACCTTTCGGTATTGCTCCATTGGAGGCGATGCAGTGTGGAACGCCTTCCATCATTTCTAAGCAGTCAGGGTGTGGCGAGATTCTTGATAAGGTGATAAAAACTGACTACTGGGATATTCATGCAATGGCTGACGCTATCCACTCTCTTTGTACTAATCCGTCTCTTTTCGAATACCTCAAGGAAGAAGGTAAGAAAGAAGTGGATGGGATTACTTGGGAAAAAGTCGGCTTGAGAATCCGTGCTCTCTATGATGCTGTGTTAAGAAACTATGGTAAATAACAAAACAATAAATAAAAATGAGAACTATCTGTCTTTATTTTGAAATACATCAAATTATCCATTTGAAACGCTATCGTTTCTTCGATATTGGTAATGATCATTATTATTACGATGATTATGCGAATGAAACGGGTATGAATGAGGTCGCTGAACGTTCATATATTCCTGCTCTCAATACTTTAATTGAGATGGTGAAGAACTCGGGGGGGGGCTTTAAAGTAGCGCTTTCTATCTCGGGGGTAGCCTTGGAACAATTGGAAATTCATGCTCCGGCAGTCATTGATTTATTGCATCAGTTGAATGAAACAGGATGTTGTGAGTTCTTGTGTGAACCTTATTCACATGGTTTGTCTTCACTTGCCAACGAGGATTGCTTCCGCGAAGAAGTGCTTCGTCAACGTGATAAGATGAAACAGATGTTTGGTAAAGAACCGAAAGTGTTCCGCAATTCTAGTCTGATTTATTCTGATGAAATTGGTGGCTTGGTAGCTTCTATGGGTTTTAAGGGGATGTTAACGGAAGGTGCTAAACATGTGTTGGGATGGAAGAGTCCGCATTATGTCTATCACTGTAATCAAGCTCCCAGTCTTAAGCTTTTGTTGAGAGATTTCAAACTTTCTGACGATATCAGCTTGCGTTTCTCCAATTCGGATTGGGCGGAATATCCTTTGTTCGCTGATAAATATATTAATTGGATCGATGCATTACCGCAAGAAGAACAAGTAATTAATATCTTCATGGAATTGAGCGCACTTGGTATGGCTCAACCGTTATCTTCTAATATTCTTGAATTCTTGAAAGCATTACCGGAATGCGCAAAGGCTAAGGGAATCACTTTCTCTACACCGACAGAAATTGTAACGAAGTTGAAATCAGTGTCACAGCTTGATGTTGCATATCCGATGTCATGGGTAGATGAAGAAAGAGATACTAGTTGTTGGCTAGGTAATGTTATGCAACGCGAGGCTTTCAATAAATTGTATAGTGTAGCTGAACGTGTGCATTTGTGTGACGACCGTCGTATCAAACAGGATTGGGATTATTTGCAGGCTAGCAATAACTTCCGTTTCATGACAACGAAGAATAATGGTATGTGGCTGAATCGTGGGATCTATGATTCTCCTTATGATGCTTTCACCAACTATATGAATATTCTGGGTGACTTTATCAAACGGGTAGATGCACTATATCCTGCTGATGTAGACAGTGAAGAATTAAATTCTTTGTTGACTACAATTAAGAACCAGGGAGATGAGATTACCGAGTTGGAAAAAGAAGTGGCTAAATGGCAGGCAAAAGCAGAAGCGGCAAAGAAAACGACAGTCAAAAAGGCTGCTGATGCTAAAGAACCGGCAGTAAAAGAGAAAGCTGTTGCTAAATCAAAGCCTGCTGCAAAGAAAGCTGAAGCTAAGAAAGCAGCTGCGGAGCCGAAGAAGGCTACAGGTAAAGCTAAAAAGGCTGCTGCTAAATAAGGGAGTATAAGAATTATTATATATTGGAACCGTGGGTAAGATAAAAGACACTCACGGTTTTTTATGATAGAGATTTTAAGGGATTTCAATGAATGTCTTTTTTTATAATACAAAGAGTGAAATTTGCCTTGGCTGCTTCATCTGAATATATCTATAAAATAATAGCACAGGTTACTCTAATGTTACCTGTGCTATTATTTTATAGATTATTTTACTTGTCTTTTATTTCGATTTTGTTCCGAAGTTTGTAGAGACAACTTCAAGTTTGAGTAAATACTCTGGATATGAAGGGTTACCATGAGTATCTTGTATACTTCCTTTGCTACCTCCTTTCAAACGTGCATAACCAGGTTTTAAATCATGTTGTATACTGATAATATTACTGGAACCATAGTAGCTATTACTTGAAGAAGAATCTTTAGTCACAAGTACTGGGATAAGTACGAATTTGTTCCACTCACTTAACTTTTCCCAGTCTTTAATATCATTGACCGATTCATTTTTGCTATTTCCTTCTAAATCAGTTGTTTTGATTGTTATAGATCCCTTTTCCCGTATTTCTTTCTCAGCTTTCTCTCTATCTGCTAAACAATCATTTATCATTTGAGTGATATTATTGAATGTATATTGAGTAAAGTTGGTTGTGGTAGGGGTAAATAGAGATGAGGTTATACCATCACTTAGCTGGTTGTCTTTGAAAAAACTGTCTTTATACTTTTTACGTATCAATAAAACATTATTAGGAGTAGACATACCAAACTTTTTATCATTGGTTTCATTATAGATAGGCATTCCTAACTTGACAGCATTTAATGTATCACCTTGGAGTTTTTCTGCTATCTGGCTAACAGGAATGGTTACTTGAGTAAAAATTCCTGCTGGACTCTTTAGGTATGTCCAAGTATCTTCATCAATGCACTTTTGAATAGCATCCTTGTCATTGTTTAATTGATTAGCTTGAATAACTTCACGAGTAGTAGCAAAGGTACGATAGCCATAATAAGTAGAATCTTTAGACTCTCCTTCTTTTACTACTTGTTTGGGTAGGATAGTACCCTTAAGTGTATCAACAGCGTAGCATTTATATACTACATTCATTTGTGCTTGATCTATATAAAGTACCGTACCGTCACCATAATCACTTTTTATATAGATTCCTTTAAATATATCTTTGAATGCTTTATTATCAAGATTGACACCTAATTCTCTGGATTTTTTTATTATTTCTGTACCTATTCTTATTGCAGCTTCATTCTTGAAAGAAACATGTACACTTGGGACATATGTGCTAAGGTTACGGATAGAGTCTTTTACGGAAAGATCAACAGCTGTGTATGCTTTAGTACCTAATATATTCTGAGAATTGTAATACTCTTCTGGGTTGATATCAGTATAGTAAGCGTTATCTGCATTTAGTTCTTTCTTCCCTTCACCTCCTAATTCATAAACACTTAGGCGGCAGGCTGTTAATGAATCTCCAAAATAACTGCTGTACCACAAATAAAGTTCAATTGTATGGATGTTGCCAATTATATTATTTTTATCATCGCGTATGAAAGTCACATCTTTATTATATTCATTATCGTCCCCTACCATTACCCGGGTAGCTTTCCCTTTACTGTCCAAAGCAGTACCATCATATACTCCGGGGAATGTCATTCCAGTCGGACAGTTAAGTTGCGCCAAGAAACCTGCCTGATAAGTTCCGAATGTTTCATCAGTGAACTTTCCTACATACCCCACATTGGTCATTGCATATATCTTACCGGCATGAACGGATTCGGTAGTTACATCAAATGTAGATAGCTTTCCATTGATATTTTGGTCGCTTCCCGGAAACATTCCCAATCCCAGTCCGGCAGTGTTGTCATCACAACCCCAAAAGGTGATTGCCAGTAAAGCTATTAAGGCGTATTTTGCTTTCATGATCGTCGTATCTTGATTTTTTATTCTTCTTCTTCTTCGTTTGCAGTGGCTTCCCATACTTTATCGTAGAACTCGTTGCAGGCATCCGCATAGTTTTCCGGGTTCTGGTAGTCAAGTACCAATTTGCCAGATTGGCGGGCATATTCAATAATAGACTCGTCTACCTTTTCACTGTTTTGTATTACTCCGTCCGAATAGTCAACAGCGAGTTTGCAAAGAGCGGCGTAGTCTACCGGTTCCTTCAAATCACCTAAATCTTTCTTGGTAATACCTTTCAGCATCAGTTTTGTTGCGAAATCGTCGCTAAGTGTATTCTTGAAATCATCTTCATAAACAGAGAATACCACTTTAGCGTCGCGGAAAGAAGGTTCGTCTTTATAGGCTTTCTTAATATAAAGAGGAGCTAAAGCTGTCATCCAGCCATGACAGTGAATGACATCAGGACACCAGCGGAGCTTTTTCACTGTTTCCAATACACCGCGTGCATAGAAAATGGCACGGCTATCATTATCATCATATTCTATACCATTTTCATCCGTTGTCTGCATCCGATTCTGGAAATAGTCATCGTTATCGATGAAATATACCTGCATGCGTGCGGATTGGATAGAAGCAACTTTTATAATCAAGGGGTGGTCAGTATCATCGATAATCAGGTTCATACCAGAGAGGCGGATCACTTCGTGCAGTTGATTTCTGCGCTCATTGATATTTCCCCATTTAGGCATAAAGGTTCTGATTTCACGGCCTTTTTCTTGTATCGCCTGTGGAAGGTTTCTACCTATATTGGCCATTTCGGATTCTGAAACGTAAGGTGTAATCTCTTGAGTAATAAATAAAACTTTATTCGCCTTTGTCATAATAACAATAGTTCACTATAATATTCTGCAAAGATACGAAAAAAAAGACACATTAAATAAGATATTCTTTCTTTATGTGGCAAATATTAGTTTATTTTGCAGAGTTTTTGCAAACGAGTAAAACATAAACCAATTGACGAAAATGAAAGTAGTGCACACTATCAAGGACTTACAGGCAGAATTGACTGCCCTAAGAGCCCAAGGTAAAAAGGTGGGACTGGTTCCTACAATGGGTGCTTTACATGCGGGACATGCATCTCTGGTAAAGCGCAGCGTAAGTGAGAATGGTGTAACTGTTGTGAGTGTTTTTGTGAATCCCACACAGTTTAACGATAAAAATGACTTGGAGAAATATCCGCGTACATTGGATGCAGATTGTCGTTTGTTGGAAGAATGCGGGGCGGATTTCGCTTTTGTTCCTTCAGTTAGCGAAATGTATCCGGAACCGGATACTCGTCAATTTAGCTATGCACCATTGGATACGGTGATGGAAGGAGCTTTCCGTCCGGGACATTTTAACGGTGTTTGCCAAATTGTCAGCAAACTGTTTGATGCTGTACTGCCGGATCGGGCATATTTCGGAGAGAAAGACTTCCAGCAGTTAGCGATTATTCGTGAAATGGTTCGGCAATTGAAATATAATCTTGAAATTGTAGGTTGTTCAATTGTACGTGAGGAAGACGGACTGGCATTGAGTAGCCGGAACAAACGTTTATCTGCAGAAGAACGTGAAAATGCTTTAAATATTTCTCGCACCTTATTTAAAAGTCGTAACTTTGCAGCCACTCATACAGTGAGCGAGACGCAAAAGATGGTTGAAGATGCGATTGAAGCTGCTCCGGGTTTGCGTATGGAGTATTTTGAGATCGTAGACGGAAACACATTGCAGAAAATTAGTAATTGGGAAGATACTTCCTATGCGGTGGGATGCATCACAGTGTTCTGTGGAGAAGTCCGGCTGATTGATAACATTAAATATAAAGAATAACTAAAAAGACGAAACCTTATGATGATTGAAGTGTTGAAGTCGAAAATTCATTGTGCACGTGTCACAGAGGCAAATCTGAACTACATGGGTAGTATCACGATTGATGAAGACCTGCTGGATGCTGCAAACATGATTCCGGGAGAGAAAGTGTATATTGCTGATAATAACAACGGTGAACGCTTTGAAACCTACATTATCAAAGGTGAACGCGGTTCGGGCAAAATTTGTCTGAATGGTGCTGCTGCCCGCAAGGTGCAACCGGATGATATTGTGATAATCATGTCTTATGCATTGATGGATTTTGAGGAAGCCAAGTCGTTTAAACCGGCTGTCATTTTCCCTGATCCTGCGACGAACAAAGTGGTAAAGTAGAAAGTATCTTTGATATTTGAATAAGAAAAGCCCCGTTTTACATTTCGTAAACGGGGCTTTTCTTATTCTATTTTTTATGCCGGGGATGATCGGTGTTCTACCCACATATGAGTTGGCTTTAGCCCACCTCTCGATAAACTTCCGCCCACGTGTCAGATGTAGTTATCCCACGTGTTAGGGAAGTTTAGCCCGGGTGTTAATAAGCGGCAGTTAGTTGCCGGCGTTTGTTTTCAGTTGCTCATTCATGGCAGCGGCAGCTTTACGGCCATCACCCATCGCCAGAATTACAGTAGCTCCGCCGCGAACGATGTCGCCACCTGCGTAAATCATCGGGATAGAAGATTCCATGTTGTCATTTACTGCGATAGTTCCTTTTCGTCCTAATTCCAGTCCTTTGATAGAGCTTGGAACAATCGGGTTAGGAGATACCCCAACGCTGACAATGGCCAGGTCTATATCGATTGTTTCTGTTGCTCCCGGGATAGCTATAGGGCTACGACGTCCGGAAGCATCCGGTTCTCCTAATTCCATCTTTTGCAGAATAACCTGTTTTACGCAACCTTGTTCATCAGCAATATATTCGATAGGATTATGCAGAGTGAGGAATTCAACTCCTTCTTCTTTGGCATGTTTTACTTCTTCGATACGTGCCGGCATTTCTTCTTCCGAACGACGATAGATAATAATAGCACGTTCAGCGCCAAGACGTTTTGCTGTACGGACAGAGTCCATAGCTGTGTTACCACCACCGATTACTGCCACATTCTTACCGAAAGCTACCGGAGTGTCCGAATCTTCGCTGGCGGCATCCATTAAATTGACACGGGTGAGGTATTCATTTGAAGACATGATATTGATGGAGTTCTCTCCCGGGATATTCATAAAGTTTGGCAGTCCGGCACCGGAAGCCACGAATATTCCTTTGAAACCTTCCGCTTTCAAGTCTTCTACACCGATAGTCTTTCCTACAATACAGTCTTTGATGAAGTTAACGCCCATCTTGCCAAGATTGTCGATTTCTACATCTACAATCTTGTTTGGCAAACGGAATTCGGGAATACCGTATTTCAATACACCTCCAATTTCATGCAACGCTTCGAATACAGTTACATCATATCCATATTTAGCCATGTCTCCGGCAAATGCCAATCCTGCAGGTCCTGAACCGATAACTGCTATTTTGATACCATTTTTCTCTGCAATGACAGGTACGGAGATTTGTCCGCTTTCGCGTTCATAATCAGCTGCAAAACGTTCCAGATAACCGATAGCTACCGGCTTTTCATTCATTTTCAGATGAATACATTTTGATTCGCACTGTTTCTCTTGCGGGCACACACGACCGCAAACAGCCGGAAGCGCACTTGTTTCTTTCAATGTTTTGGCAGCTTCGAGGAATTCGCCGCGTTCGATATTCTTAATGAAGCGGGGAATATCAATGCCTACCGGGCAGCCTTCCATACATCCCGGATTAGCACAATCGAGACAACGTTTGGCTTCTGTAACAGCCTGTTCTGCTGTTAATCCTTGATTAACTTCCTCTTTACGGCTATGTGAACGGTATTCAGCATCGAGTTCATTCATTTCTACACGAGGAATGGCTGTACGTTCTTTGGGTTTCATGGATTTACGTAACTCCTGTCTCCAAGCAGCATTACGACTTTTTTCATCGATTTCTTTGGTTGCTTCACATTCCGATTCCAGCTTATGCATTTCTTCGCGTTCGATATTCTTGAACGCACCCATACGTTTCAGCATTTCGTCGAAATTCACCTGGTGACCGTCGAATTCCGGACCGTCTACACAAACGAACTTTGTTTTTCCTCCCACAGTGATACGGCAAGCACCGCACATACCAGTTCCGTCCACCATGATCGTATTTAGCGAAACATCTGTCGGAATTTCATATTTTTTAGTCAGCAAGCAAACAAATTTCATCATGATGGCAGGGCCGATAGCGAAACATTTGTCTACTTTCTCACGTTTGATAACTTCTTCTACACCTTCTGTCACCAGACCTTTACGACCGTAAGAACCGTCGTCCGTCATGATAATTACTTCGTCAGAGCTTTCACGCATTTCTTTTTCCAAGATGATAAGGTCTTTATTGCGTCCAGCCAATACGGTGATAACACGGTTGCCGGCAGCCTTCAAAGCCTGTACGATAGGAAGCATCGGAGCCACACCTACACCGCCACCAGCGCAGACTACTGTTCCGAATTTCTCTATATGGGTAGCTTGTCCGAGTGGGCCTACTACGTCAGTAATAGATTCGCCTTCATTCAGCTCGCAGAGACGGGTAGAAGAAAGCCCGACTTCCTGTACTACCAGAGTAATGGTGCCCTTTTTTAGGTCGGAACCTGCGATAGTCAATGGCATACGTTCTCCTTTTTCGCCTACACGTACGATGACGAAGTGTCCGGCCTTACGAGATTTAGCAATTAAAGGAGCTTCAATTTCAAATTTGAATACTTTTTCAGAAAAGCGTTCCTTGCTAATGATTTTGTTCATTATCTAATTAATTTGTTGTTTTTATTACGTAACTGCTATCAGAATGATATAAATTTTGGCAAAGATACAGCTAATTTACGAAATATAAAAGAAAAGCCACTCTTTTGATGAGTGGCTTTTTATATACGGTACTTTTATTAGTCTGTCATGCCAAATATTAGTCTATCATGTCAAAACCACAATACGGAACCAATGCTTTTGGTATTCTGATACCTTCCGGAATTTGGTTGTTTTCAAGTAGGGCGGCAACGATACGTGGCAATGCTAATGCTGAACCGTTTAATGTATGGCAGAGCTCGGTTTTCTTTTCTGCATTACGGTAACGGCATTTCAGACGATTGGCTTGATAGGTATCGAAATTGGATACGGAACTTACTTCCAACCAACGTTTCTGTGCCTCTGAATATACTTCGAAGTCGAAGCAAAGGGCAGCGGTGAAGCTCATATCACCACCACAGAGGCGGAGGATACGATACGGAAGTTCCAGTTTTTGCAACAGACCTTCTACGTGGTCGAGCATTTCCTGATGAGATTGTTTGGAGTGTTCCGGTTTGTCAATACGAACCAATTCTACTTTGGAGAATTCGTGCAGACGATTCAGTCCGCGCACATCTTTACCATAGGAACCAGCTTCACGACGGAAACATTGTGTATAGGCGCAATTCATGATTGGCAACTGTTTTTCTTCCAAAATCACATCACGGTAGATGTTGGTTACAGGCACTTCTGCTGTCGGGATCAGATATAAATCATCTACTTCGCAATGATACATTTGTCCTTCTTTGTCAGGAAGCTGTCCTGTGCCATAACCGGAAGCAGCGTTAACTACTGTCGGTGGCATGATTTCAGTATATCCGGATTTGCGTGCCTCGTCCAGGAAGAAGTTGATAAGAGCGCGTTGAAGTTGTGCGCCTTTACCTTTATATACAGGGAAACCTGCACCTGTGATTTTTACACCCAGGTCGAAGTCTATTAAATCATATTTCTTAGCCAGTTCCCAGTGAGGAAGTGCATCTTTAGGAAGTTCAGTTTCCATACCTCCCATTTTTTCCACTACGTTATCTTCAGCGCCTACACCTTCGGGCACACTGTCGTAAGGAATGTTAGGAATGGTATAAAGTACATTCTGCATATCTGTTGCAGCCTGTGTCATGGTGGCGTCTAATACTTTGTTACCTTCTTTTAGTTCGGCAACGCGGGCACGTGCAGTTTCAGCTTCCTCTTTCTTGCCTTCTTTCATCAGTTGACCGATGGTGCGTGAAAGCGAGTTAACCTCTGCCAGATTCTTATCTAATTCATTTTGTGTGCTACGTCTCTTGTCGTTAAGAGCGATCACTTGATCGATCGTTTCCTTTGCATTTTTGAAATGCTTCTTTTCCAGTCCGCGGAGTACCGCCTCTGTGTTTTCTGTAATTTGTTTAATGGTAAGCATATCTATACTTTTTATGAACTTTCTTATTTAAGGCTACAAAGATAAAGAAAAAACGAATAATCAAGCAAATATATGTGTTATATATAATATATATGATATGTCTATGATATATATATATAATACATGTATTGAGCTGTATAATAAACATATATGCAGTGAATGATATATATGTCTCTTTTAGAGTAATATATAAAACTCTGGTTGTATAAAAAGAAAGGAGATGTAATCCATTGGATTACATCTCCTTCTCTTAAATATTTTCAGTTGTGCAATTATGCCTCGGTAGCAGGAACAACAGAAACATATCTTCTGTCTTCTTTGCCTACTTTGAAGCTAACTGTACCATCTACTAAAGCGAAAAGAGTGTGGTCTTTACCCATTCCGATGTTTTCACCCGGGTGGAATTCAGTACCTCTTTGACGAACGATGATGTTACCTGCTTTGCAAGCTTCGCCACCAAATATCTTAACGCCTAATCTTTTACTTTGTGATTCGCGGCCGTTCTTAGAACTACCGACACCTTTCTTATGTGCCATTTCTTCTTACTTTTTAATTGATTAAGCTACTACTTCTGTAATTGTTAATTCAGTGAACTGTTGGCGGTGACCGTTCAGTTTTCTGTGTCCTTTTCTTCTTTTCTTGTGGAAAACAAGAACTTTGTCGCCTTTAACCAAGTTTGAAACAACCTGGCAAACAACTTTAGCGCCTTCTACGGTAGGAGCACCTACTGTTACATTTCCGTCTTTGTCTACCAAAAGAACTTTTTCAAATTCTACTGTTGAACCGTTTTCTGCACCTTCGATGTGGTGAACGAACAACTTTTGACCAGCTTCTGCTTTAAATTGCTGACCGTTAATCTCTACAATTGCGTACATCTTATATATAAATGTATAAGTTAGCTCCGGCGGGTGGTCTTTAATCACTTAAAGAACTCTTTATCGAACCCGTTGCGGAATAATCGGGCACAAAAGTACTATTTTTATTCGTTCCCGACAAATATTTCTTTTATTTTTTATAGGAGATAAAATGATTACGGCAAATAAATGAGCGTTTTAGCTCTCATTGTAGCCTATTGGACTAATTCTCCTAAATTCTGCATAATGATTTTGTGTGGATAAACACGAAGTTCCTCTGCCGTTGTCATTCCGTTCAGCACACCTGCAAAATCGACTCCTGCATTCTGCGCTGTTTCGGCATCTACGGTGCTATCTCCAATATATAATGTTTCATCGGGGCTACTTCCCAGATGTTCTAATGCAAATTTAACTCCTTCCGGCGAAGGTTTCGGTGCTTTTACATCTTCTCCTCCCACTACTATATCAAGAAAATCCTTAGGCAGATATTCTTCCAGATAACTCAATATCCGGAAACGATACTTGGTAGAGATAATTCCGACGCGGGCACCCCGTTTCTTCAATTCTTTCAGCGTAGACAATGTGTCGGGGAAAAGACGGGTATTTACATTCATGTGTACATCAGCTTCCAGTCTGTACTCCTGCCGGAAGGCCTCCAACTGTGCCGGGTCGGTAATTCCGGTAAGGATACTGAATGATTCTTCTAATGTTTTGCCGATTGTACGCTTGATAGCTTCATCAGTAACGGTTAAATACTGATGCCGGGTAAGCACAATTCTGAAACACTTAACGATACCACGCGACGAATCGGCTAGTGTGTAGTCGAAATCGAATAAATAGGTTTTGTAGTTCATTGGGGAAAACTTTTCCGCAAAAGTACTAAATACTTTTCTTATTTCACAGCTTCTACTGTGTATCCTTGTCTTTTTAGTAAGTTTAATAATCCTTTTTCTCCGGGGAGGTGCAGGGCGCCTACTGCGACAAAAGTCGGGGCAGCCTTCATGATTGCCGGTAGTTTTTCAGCCCATGCTTTATTACGGTTGTAAATCATAGCATCTTCTTCGCCGGGAAGTGCGTCACATTGATCGCCTTTACGCTCTTCGCTGATTTTAAGCATAGTGTTCAGATCTTGGCTCATGTAGGCGTTTGTGAGCCTTTTCAGGTTTTCTACTTCAGTCTCTATATGGTTAAGAGTGCACATCAATAGTTGTGCTTGCCGTTGTAGTGAACTGCCATTGAAAAGCAGGTTGAATTGGAATTCTGCAGTTTCCAGTCCGTCCACCTTTTTTCCGTTTTGGATGGCTTGGCTCTGAAAGAATGTGTCGAGTTGCTCTTGCGGGTTGAATTTCCCTATATGTTTTACGTAAGCCATCACCACTACATTATTTAATAAGAAGGCAGGCTTTAGCTTCGGAGCCATATTTAAATCTACCATCAGGTTTTCTTTGCAGAATTTATTAGCAGTCTCAAAGTCTTTCGGAGAAAGGAGAGAGTTCAGCGTGGTATCACTTTCAATCATCATTGCCTTTTGCATCTTTCCCATGGTGGCGGGCGATTGCATTTCCGACATTTTCATCTCTCCATATACTTGTTGGGTTTCATTCATAGCCTTTTTAAGTCCGGCAATGCTGTCCATGATGCTGAACGGTGCCAGATGGTGAGTGCCTATGATGTAGGACGGTTGGTTCAGTCCGTTGCCGGACACTTTCCATAAAAGCTGTGCATTGGCGCTGAATGCCACGCAAATAAATAGAACTGCTCCGATGAATGATTTCATAATTTTATATCATTAGAAGTTGATAATTAACGTATCCTGCCGCCGCTTATCCAGTGTTTGCTATAATAGTTCTCGTTCAAGTTGCTGACGATCACTCCTTTACTGGTGCTGGAATGGATAAACTTTCCGTTTTTGAGGTAAATGCCTACATGAGCTACTTTATTTTTTGAACGGCTGCTGGTGAAGAATACCAAGTCTCCTTCCCGGAGATTCCGCTTGGCGACTTTATTACTTTCTTTTTTCAGATCTTCCGTGTTACGCGGCACTTGGGTGCGGTATACCTTACGGTACACTTGATAAACTAATCCCGAACAGTCGGCTCCTCGTTTCGAATCACCTCCACCACGATAGGGAACTCCTATCCAGTCGGCTGCTTCCAGATAGAGCTTATGGTTATCCTCCATATTGATATCTACCCCCAACAATATAGAAGCCTGCGCCAATGCTTGATAATCCAGCCGGGGAGCGGAGGTGCGGCAGGAGCTAAGGCTGGCAACCAGTCCTAATAAAAGGACGAATTGCAGGAAGTATCTTTTCTTTCTATCAGGTTTCTTTATACTAGACTTATGGGTATCAGACTTTTCTGTTATATATCTCATCATAATTAGTTTATGCAATAATTTTGGTAAGGATGAATACTTACCATTCATTATTTTATCATTCCCTATTTACCGTTTACTCTTCTTCTACATTAAAATAATCCTCCAGTTCTTTCTCTGCGGAGTTGTCCTCGTTGATAATATCCCGGATGATGACACCGTGTTCCAATAAAGCGATCCTCGGACATATATCTACGGTATGATTGAGGTTGTGACTGGATATAATAACCGTAGCTTGATGTTCCTCATTATATTTCTTGAGCAGATGTTTGATGATAGACTGAGAACTTGGATCGAGGAAGTTGAACGGTTCGTCCAGTATCAGTAATTGCGGGTAATGAAGCATGGCAGAAATAATTCCGATCTTTTGCTTATTACCTGCGGAGTAGTTGCGGATTAGCTTCTTGTGCCCGATCACTTCTCCACTCATAAAACGTTCGAAAGGAATCAGACGTTCGTCTACTTCTTCTTTCTTTAGTCCGTACATCTTTCCGATGAAATAGAAATATTCTTCCGGAGTGAGATAATCAATCAGAAAACCATCGTCAATGAAAGCACCGGTAATGTTTTTCCAGTCTTCGCTTTGGCTGACATCAATATCATTAATAATCACCTTACCATCGTCTGCTTTTAGCAGATCCAGCATGATTCGGAAGAGAGTTGTTTTACCGGCACCGTTGTTTCCCACCAATCCGAGCATATCGCCTTGATTGATTTCGTAGTGTTCTATGTCTACGGCAATCTTCTCACCGAAATTCTTTTTAAGTTTGTCAATGATAATCATGATCTTCAATGTTTATATGGTTAATGATTCATGAGCGTTTATTGGCGGCTGTCTCTGAAGCCTTCCATGTTTTCGTATCGCCGTTTCATGAAACGATGATATACATTTTTAATCCATAAAGGAGAAGTCAGGGTAAATCCGAGACCGACAACTAACAGAATTATGTAAGTGATTGTTTCACCTAAAAATGCATTTAATAGACTGTATAAGATGAGAGGCACACCAAAAGCCGCGAAATTAACCACCATCTGTATAGCACTATTCGTTTGCCGGCTTGCCACTTTCTCGTTTAAGGGTACCGTCTGTTTGTTGTAGACAGCCAGTTGGAAAAAACAGAAATAAATAAAGCCGATGGTATAGAAAAACCAGGCGAAGGCGCCCAGTAAAGTGAGTTTATTCATGATGATGGCGGGAATCATGAGTATGAAAGGTATGATTTCACCAATACTGTATGTGTAATATTTGGCTTTCAGCAGACTCATAATTGATTCTTTACGAGACATCAGGCCATCAATGTAATTGCCTTCGAAGGACATAATCTGTGAAAGGATAATCATTCCGAATACGGCAAAGTTGTATACACAGATGAAGGAAGTCATGAAATTGCCGTCGTAGACACTGGAAAAGCTAAGTGCAACGGAGAAAGCCACCACTACAATAGCGATATTGCGTAATGCACCTTTACAGCGGCGGTTACGTAAAAGCATTTTCAGTTCCAATCTCATATATTCGCCAACTTCCCCGTAGCGTTCGAAGAATTTATATTCGGAGACATGCTTAATCTGACTATCTTCTACTTTTGCCAGCTCTGCATAGATAAGTCCGGACATGATCTTGCGGTTAACCAGCCATAAAATGGCAATCACAAGTATGGTGCCGAGAAAATATAGAATGTTGCCCTGTATATATCCGTCTCCCAGATCCATGAAGAAATAGAAGAGGGGGCTATCTTCGGGAATGAAAAGAAGGCAGCCTATTCCACCGTAAAAAGTGATAGGTAATAGAATCCACCAAATACGTTCGTTGATAAGAGTGCGGCAAAGCAAGTACCAGTAATTATTGGCAATAATCAATAGCAAGATACCGATAAGATAGGTGATGACACCGGAGATACCGAAAAACTTGGTAATAGTGATGAAGGAAAAAGGGACAAACAGAAACAGCCAGAACAGGTTGAACAGGCTTAGTCCCGAGCGGATTAGTAAAAAGTCGATGACACGAATTCGTTTAACCGGCAGCAGGAGGTAAGGTTTTACCTCCTGTGTCGGTGTTTTTTGAAACGGAACACGCAACAGAAAGTCCAGTGCCAGGATAAAGATCAGAACCACTGCGTTCATCACATGATATGGTTCCCGGTTGGGAACCATATCAGAAAATCCGAACGCGAACGTCGTACCGAAGAATATCAGGTAACCGGCCCAGAATGCGCCCATGACATAACCGAGTATTTTAGCAACTTTGTTCTTTTCATACATCGGATGCCGTTTGGCGGCAAGCCTTCCATGTTTGCGTAATTCGTTGAATATCATCATTCAGTAGATATACTAGAGAATTTTTATTTGTTTTCTTCCGGCACGGTCATGATGACTTGAATTTCGTTGTTCTGTTTCAGCAAATTGGCGAGGAATTCTTGCACTTCTTTCGCTGTGATGCTGTTGACCAACTTTTCATAGTCTTTGGTATTATCCACACCCGTGTAGAGGTATTCGTCCATATTATTAAGCCAGTAGCCGTTTTCTTTCTGGGCGTCTTTATACTTCTTCAGCATATATTCTTTGATCTTCTGCATGTGCTCGGCAGACGGACCTTCTTTTGCCATTTTGTGAAGTTGTTCTACAACAACAGCAGACAGTTTATCTTTCTTGGCAGGGTCAGTTTGGAATACAATCTGAAGAACAAGTTCCTCTTTCGGGTATTTACCAAGGCTTCCGTTACAGCTTACACCGTATGTACCTCCTTCTTTTTCACGGATTTCAGCAGTGTAAACCAAATCCAGAGCCTGATCTAAGAAGCTAAGCAGGACATTGTTGCGCAAGTCATATTTGCAAGTGCCGCTATAAAGGAACATGATGGTAGCCATTGGAGTTTCCTGTGCCTTTGCAAATACATTTTTGATCTCTCCCTTGCGGATATCCATCTTGTTATCTTTGAAAGTCTCTTTACGGTTGATAGATGGCAGACCTCCCAGATATTTGGCGATTAACGGTTTCATTGTAGCCAAGTCTACGTTTCCTACCAGGAAGAAAGTAAAATCACTAGCATCTTTGTAGCGGTCTTTGTACATTTCAAGAATACGGTCATAGTCAATCTGGTCTACCATGTTTTCCTTCATTCTGATGGCACGCGGATGGTGACCGTATAGTACACTTGTAACTGTGTCACTGAAAGCAGTCATCGGATTAGCGTCCGCATTTTGAAGTTCGGCTTTCAGACGGTTCTTGTAAGATTCGAATGCTTCATTATCCTTACGCGGAGATGTGAAAGTCAGATAAGTAAGCTGCATCATTGTCTCAAAGTCTTTCGGAGCACAACTACCGGAAACAGTTTCCGTAGTGTTGCCGATACCCGCACCTACGTTTGCACGTTTGCCGGCTAAAGCTTTACCCAGATCCACTTTGCTGAAATTACCGATTCCACCTACCAGAGCTACTCCGTTTAATTGAGAGATATTGATAATTTCTTCGTTCGGGAATACGCTGGTACCACCGAAGCTTACACCTTTCATTACAATCTGGTCAGCCTTGAAATCAGTAGGCTTCACATATACAGTTACGCCGTTGGAAAGCACCAACTTAGTCGTACCATAAATATCACCAGCTTTTTCAGAAACAATCTTGCCACCTTTAATATCTTCAGAGATCAGCGGTTCGTTAGAAACTTTATCTTCATAAGGTTTCAGATCGAATGACTTCATTTGTTTCAATAAAGCAGCAATTTCTTCTTTAGTAGGATATTTAGCGCCTTCTTTTTCCGGACCGGCCAGTAAAACCACCTGATTGTTGTCAGTGATTAGTTGTTGCATCACCTGATTGACAGCTTCTACAGGGATATTCGGAGCCAGTTTGTTTACCAGTGTATATTCAACTTCGATTCCCGGAATCGGTTCTTTTTCAAGGAAATTGTTAACGTATTCGTTGACGTAAGAACTACTTTTAGTCTTTTCACGTTCGTTGTAAGCAGATTCTACGGCTTGCAGATAGTTGGCGCGTGCGCGTTCATATTCTGATGCGGTAAATCCGAAGCGGCGTGCACGTTCAGCTTCTTCCAAAACTGTTTTCATTGCTAAATCGATGCCGTCTATTTTGCTGCTTGCATCAAGTGCGAGTGCTTCTTTAGTCTTGGCAAGGAAATAGTTTCCATATTCTGCGCTTGCACTAGTGAAAGGAGGATTAGCAGTTTGGCGGAGTTCGTTCAAACGGTTGTTCAGCATATTCATAGCCATGCTGACCATATACTGGGTAGCATAATAAGCAATGGTATTTTTCAAAGAATCCGGTGTAGCGTCTTGTTTGAAGAAGATGTTTACATAAGGATTCTTCACTTCCTTGTCTGTGCCGATATAGATAAGCGGTTCCTGATTATCTGCCACTGGATAGTAGATACGTTTGGCCGGGTTTACCGGAGCTTTTACATCTGCGAATACCTTTTTCAGTTTGGCTTCAATTTCATCTACATTGATATCACCTACAATAACGATTCCTTGCAAGTCCGGACGATACCATTTCGCATAATAATCGCGGATATCCTGATAAGGGAAGTTGTTGATAACATCAATGCTTCCGATAGGCATACAGTCTGAATATTTAGAATCCGGATATAGAGTAGACTGTGCATCAGTCATGATGCGAAGCATACCACTGTTGCGGCTTCTCCATTCTTCGCGGATAACACCACGTTCTTTGTCAATTTCCTTGTCGGCAAGGTTGATAGCATTCGACCAGTCATGAAGGATCAGCAGACAAGAGTCTACCACGTTTATATTTTCAGTCGGTACGTTGCTGATGTTGTACACCGTCTGGTCGACGCTGGTATATGCATTCAGGTTCGTGCCGAATTTGATACCTTTCGTTTCGCACCAGGGCACGATGCCAAGTCCGGTTTCATCACCCGGGAAGTGCTTTGTGCCATTAAAAGCCATGTGCTCCAGAAAGTGAGCCAGACCACGTTGTTGCGGTTCCTCAAGAATAGAACCTACTTTCTGGGCGATGTAGAATTCAACTCGTTTTTCGGGAAGGGCATTGTGGCGAATGTAATAGGTAAGCCCGTTGTCTAGTTTACCGATGCGGACATTCTTGTCTACAGGTAACTCTTGCATGGGTTGTGCAAGTACGAGCTGGAAATTGCAGCATATAAAAAGGACTGCAATAAATAATCCACGTAATAAATGTTTCATGTTCTATTTAGTTTAAATAAATATTTCTGTGTTATTTGTCGTTGTGTTTGGTTGTAAATCACAAATAGACAGGGAAAAGAGTTATTTTATAGCTTCCCGTATCTTGACTAGCTTAGTTAACAGTCCTTCCAGGAGGTCTAACTTTAGCATATTGGCACCATCGCTTTTTGCCACGGCAGGGTTTTCATGCGTTTCGATGAATATTCCGTCGGCACCTACGGCGATACCTGCTTTGGCGACAGTTTCTATCAACTGCGGCATTCCTCCCGTTACCCCACTGGTCTGGTTGGGTTGCTGCAAGGAGTGAGTGACATCCAGAATCACCGGATAGCCGAATGTTTGCATTTCGGGGATACCACGATAGTCCACAACAAGATCCTGATAGCCGAAAGTTGTTCCGCGTTCGGTAAGCATCACATTCTTGTTTCCGGCTTCCACCACTTTGTCGGCAGCAAACTGCATTGCCAGCGGTGAAAGGAACTGTCCTTTCTTGATGTTAATCGTTTTTCCGGTTTTGGCTGCGGCAACCAACAAGTCGGTCTGGCGACAAAGAAAAGCCGGGATTTGAAGTATGTCCACGTATTCGGCTGCCATTGCAGCTTCATCTGCGGTATGGATATCGGTTACGGTAGGGACTCCGAAAGTCTCATGTACTTTTCTCAATACTTTGAGTGCTTTCTCATCGCCAATGCCGGTAAACGAATCCAGACGTGAGCGGTTTGCCTTGCGGTAAGAACCTTTGAATACATAAGGAATTTGCAGTGCTTCGGTGATCTTTACTACTCGTTCGGCAATGCGCATTGCCATTTCTTCACCTTCTATCACACACGGACCGGCCAACAGGAAAAAGTTGCCGGTGGGGTTGTTCTTAAGTTCTATCATACTTAACTACTATTATAAGTTTATTTTCAGGCACGGATTACGCGGATTACACGGTTCTTGCAGATACTGTAAATTACACTGTTCTTGCCAATTCGGTTATATTAAGAAAACCGTGTAATCCGCGTAATCCGTGCCTAATTATATTTAATTTGGAATAATAAGCGTTGTCTTTTCCGGGAGCACGCCTACTTCTAAAGGAAAATGTTTAGGCAACAAACGCCCGTCCAAATCCACCGCTGCATTCTGTGCCCGGAGTACCTTTACTTTTCTCGTCCGGTAGCTTTTCACCACTTTGTGATTCAGGATTCTTCCCTGAATCAGCATCCATAGTCCGGAAATAATTTGCAGGAATTCCGGGCGGTAGATTACGGATACATCCAGCCATCCGTTGTATGGAACGGCACTGGGTGTTTGTCCCCATCCCCAGGCACTGCCTATACATACGGTCATGATGCGTCCGCGGATATGTTCGTCATTGATACGGAGATGCATTCTGTAAAGCTTCCGTTCAAATATAAGAGAAAACAGGGCGGCAACGTATGAAAGGAACTTCACTCCCCAGAAACGCTTGGTCTGATCGGTGATTTTGACGATTCGTGCTCCCAGTCCGATATTAACGGCATTGAGGAAATAGCGACGCTGGTGTTCGTTTCCGTCGTAGAAGTTGCAGTAGCCTACGTCTATTTTCTTCAACCGATGATTGATGATACAGTCGACAGCCGGCTTGTATTCGGTGCTAAGTCCCCAATATTTGGCGAAGTCATTTCCGATACCGTTCGGAATCATACCGAGGGCAATGTTCTCTTTATCTTCGGCATCGGATAGCATAATGCCATTGATGGCATCATTCAATGCCCCATCACCTCCCACAATGACAATCGTGCGATAACCATTGTTGGCCAAAATTTTAGCGAGACGCTCTACCGAACCGAAACCTTCGGATTGTACATAGTCATAGTCTACACCTTTACTGTCCATGTACTCCTTAATTTCTTTCCAGCGCTTCTTTACCTTTCGGGTACCAGCTTTTGGGTTGTAAATCACTCCCCATTTCTTCGGTTCTACACTCATATTTGTATATCTATCCTATTGTGTATTAAAAATCGCACTATAATAACTGCCAAAGATACTAATTCCCTTGCAGTTTCTCTTTTACAAAAGCTATCTTTTCTTCCATTGGTAACTCTGCATTCATCCAATGGATCGTAAATCCTCTTCTTTCCATGCCACGGAACCAGGTCATTTGTCGCTTGGCAAACTGATGGATGGCTATCTCCAAACCGTTGAACATTTCTTCATAAGTCAGTTTGCCTATGACGTACAATGTCAGGTATTTGTATTCCAGTCCATAGTAGATGAGATCGTCCGGTGCAATTCCCTGTTCGATCAATCGTCTTACCTCGTCCACCATTCCTTCATCCAATCGTTGTTTTAATCGGCGGGTGATCTTTTCACGGCGCAGTTCCCGGTCAATATCCACTCCGATGATGAGGCTGTTCAGTTCCGGAAATTCCCTTTCGGGAACCGGATGGGCTGCATAATACTCTTCAATTTCTATTGCACGTATCGCCCGTTTCACGGTATCCACGTCGGTGGAGTTATGCAAAGCCTTGTATTGACTTAATATTTCCGTCAACTCTTCCAGCGAATGATTTGCCAAACGGTTGCGTAATTCCGGATTTTCCGGTACGGGCATCAGTTTATATCCTTTCAACACGGATTCCAGATACATACCTGTCCCTCCACATAAAACGGGAAGACAGCCTTTTTGTTTGATGCTTTCGTAAGAATTCAGGAAATCACGTTGATATTCAAACACATTGTATTTGTATCCGGGGTCTGCAATGTCAATCAGATGATAGGGGATTGTACGTCCGTTTACGGTATAGTCGGCCAAATCTTTTCCTGTACCGAGATCCATTCCTCTATATATCTGACGGGAATCGGCACTGATAATTTCTGTGTTGAGTTCATAGGCCAAGGCAGCGGCAAAGGGAGTTTTACCCGAGGCTGTAGGTCCGAGTATGGCGATTAAATCATAGTCCGGCATAGCTTCATTCTTTTATATCTGCAAAATTACGAAATATTTTTAACCTGTTTGGTATTCAATCGCTTTTTTATCAAGATAAATAAGAGAGTAGGGAAGGTTAATTTGTATTTTAACCTCTAATTGCTGGTATTCAATCTAATGATGATGAAGCGTGTGAGAATAACGCATAGATACGGGTAAAGTAGCTTGAAGATACTGGCATTGTTCAGCTAAAGTGCCTTTAGTTCAAAATCATTTTCACATTTATCTGTTGCTTATTGCCTGTATGATCCGGCATGCCTTTCCATTTTTATCCACACCTTCTATGGTTATATCTTCCGGTGCAGTGCTGTCCGGAGTATAGTATTCGATGATTGCTTTTCCATTAGCATCCAGTTGTAGGGTAGGATTCCAATAGATTGTACTTCGTAAATCCGAGCGTTGGTCATTCTTCTTTTCGGGCGTATCATAAGTAGGATGATAGAACTCGACCGAGTCGCTGTACCCCAGTGGAGTACACGTGATAATGCCCTGTGCCGGTCTTGCCGGGATATCTTTACCGTCTTTCAGCGTAATAACGATAGCACCTGCCGAACCGCGGGAGCCTAAGATTGCTGCATCGGCACCGCGGAGAAGGCTCAAACTCGACATATCACTGGTTTGTATCATGGTCAAGATGTCGTTATCGTCTTCATATACCACGTCGTCAACGACAATGACAGGTTGCTCGGGATTGTTGCGGATATGTATTTCATTTCCATTTGTCACGCTAATGCCCGGAAGTCTGGTGACTGCATCGAAAGCTGTTTGTGCACCGAATCCTTCCAATCTGTCCCCTTCGATCGTGTAGGTGTTGATACCTCCTGTGTAAATACTTTCTGAACTGGCCTTTTTACGACTTCCAGTGACTACCACTTCTTTCAGATTGTACACTCTCATTCCACCTTCCATGTAATATTGGTCGCGGGTATTGAGCAAATAATCTTCCATAAACGTTGCTGTTCCATCATGGAAAGGAGACTTGTGTGAAGTTGCCGGGTATTGAGGAGTGTCAATCACAATGTCTACTCCGGCAAATCCTCTTTTGGTACGTGCCTGAACAAGGAAAGTCGTGCTATCTCTGAAAGATGTGTTCACGATAAACTCTCCTTTTTCGTCTGTGGTGGTAGTGGCGATGATGTTCTGTTTGGGAGCCAGAATACAAATAGGTCCTTTCTTAACGTTACCTCCAAAGAAGCCTTTGATACGTCCGCTGATAGTTTGCCCCTTTTCCATATAGTTGGTGAGGTTCATTGAAGGTGCAGTCAGTACATTCCGGATATGGTGTCTGCGCCATCCGTGCGTCATCATCAGGAAGTCTACCGTGCGGAGAGTCCGGAGGTCTTGTTGCAGAAAATAATATCCGGGATTTTCTACATATCCTTTTAAGTCGGAGGTTAATAGAAGATTCGATACGATATTGTCAGCAAGCGAATCCGGACGGATACTCTTTCTGTCGGTAATGCTGACGGAGAAACTACCTTCTACCGGAGTACCGTTATCATCTTTTGCTGAAATTTGCAGGGATACCTTTTCTCTTTTTCCGTATGTCGGCTTATCTGCAAGAATTTGCCATTGATGCGGATTCCGGTCGGGTACGAAAACCAGGCGTTCGCTAAGTGCATTACCCTGTTGGTCGATCAGCATGAAATGGGTGATGCCTGCGTTGAATAAACTGTCGTTCATTCTTCCAAAAGTCCTGTCGACACTGACTGGCTGCAGGATGATCAGCTTTCCGCGAGTATGTGCAATCAAGAATAACTTTTGAGGCCACTGGGTAGCTTCTGTTTTCTGGATTTCGTAACGGATTTCCTTTTTATAATGTGTCATGGAAAGTGTGATTCCTTTTTCTTCTACAGCCGGGAGGTCGAATCGTTTACTGATACCGTCATCGGATTTGGCAATCACATAATAAGAGTTCCCTATAGTCGGATTCAGTGTGAAAACTCCCATGCCGTCATGCTCTGAGCGGAAGACTGTTAATGTGTCTCCGTTGGCATCGAACAGGCAGCCTTCTATTTCTGTGGAAAAGCCGTCCGATCCTTGAGCCTTGAAAGCTATATTCTGATGAGCAACGGCCAGGAGAGCTCCCCCTTCCGGGAAGAACTTAACGTCAAAGTCTTTTGTAAACGAAGGCAGATAGAAAGTCTTTTTATAGATATATTGGGGATCATCGAATTCTACTTCAATGTGGCGTGTGGCAATAGGCTTCAGATCCGGCAGGGAAATAGAAATCATCCCATTCTCGTCTGTCTTTCTTTTACCTTTATCTTTTATCTTTCCATTTTCAAAGTAGCGGTAGCGGATAGCAGTATTTCTGAAAGCCTCTTGGGCATTGCTGGTAAATCTTACCTTGGCTGTATAATGTGATTCGTCTTCTTGCTGATACTCAATATTCGAGACAATCGTGTTATCAATCGAGTTACCGATTTTCAGATTGCGTGAATAAAAGAATTCCGGTTCCTGATTAAGCATCCAGTTACTATATCCCCGCAAATAATAATCACCTGCCGGGAGAGTGGGAGGGAGGGTGAAAGCATTATGAAACCCCAGTGAATCTCTACGAATCTTCTTACGTTCTACGATAGAGTCGGAACGGTTGACAAGCTCTGTAATGATGAAGTTGCTTTGTGTATTATCTTGATGTGTAACAGAGTTTACCAGATATCCCTTGAACCATATTTTTTCTCCTGCCCCATAAAATGGCTTGTCCAGATGCAGGTACAGCTTTTCCTGTGGGACTTTTTCCAGCAGATTAAAATACGCAATGATTGTATCTTGTTCGTTTTGCCCCGACAATGGAGCAAAACAGAACAGCATTCCGAAAAAGAAAGCTATTGAAACCCTATTAATCGAAAATGTAGTTATGCTTTTCATATATTATAAGTCTTTGTGAAAACTTTGTTTTAGCGAGTCTTTTCCATCTACGCCTTATGCATCCATATGGAAAGCACTTTTCTTTTCACTGCCACTATATTGATAACCGATACGGCGATGAATAATACAATTCCCATGCTGATTGCTGCCCATAATGATCCGGTTTCCAGTTGTGGGAATAGCAAGCGGATGCTGTCTATATAATAACTGCGTAACCAGGAGACTAATCCGATGGATAATACAAGCACGATAACGTTCAATCCTACCGTGAGCAACTGATAAGGCAATGCTACCTTGTTGGGACTGTATCCGATTAGTAATAGACTTTCCAGCTTGGTCGTATTCTTTTGTAAGAGCAGGAAGATGCTCAACATCAGTATATAGAATGAAAGGATACTGATAAATAAACCCACTCCCAATACAATACCTACGATAAGACGGAGGAAATAAGTTGTTTTTCCGGCATCCAGCTTGCCGTCTTCCGTTTCGTATCCTTTCTTCTGAAAATAACTGGCGATGGCGGAATCTGCCGGATTGCTAACCTCGATAATCAATCGTGCCGGTTGGGCTTCTGCATTCGGTGCAAAATTCTCATTAGCCCATTTCATAAAGGACTGGGGAACAAGAATCGTATTCAGGCGATTGGAGAAGCCGACAATGTTGCCTTTATACTGTTCCACCCGTCCGTTGCCACGCATCATAATATCCATTTGAATCAGACTCATCAATCCTTCCGATAGTTTGGGAAGGCTTCGGCTTTGCGCAAAACCGAAGTTGTAAAGATTCAGATAGTTGCGGGGAATGATAATGGGTATGGTATGTGTAGATTCATCGAAATGCCATTTATCGAGTTTGATGTCGACAAACTCATCGGGAACAGACTCAAAAAACATATCTGTGGAAAGATGAATACCAGCTTCCTTCATTCCTAATCCTGCCGAAACTTTAAATTGGGAAGGAGTGAAAGCTCCTATTGTTTTGGTAAACGGTTGCTTCTTCAGATCCGCAATTTCTTCGGCAGAGAATGTATTACTTTTTCCTGCAAAAGAACCGAGAGCGCTGATTTTCTTTGTAGCTATGATGAAATCCTTTTTCATAAAGCTGTCTCCTTCGGTGAATACCGGAATGGCATCTTTATAAAACTGTACGCTAAGCAATACAATCATCATGCCGAATAGGTTGGCTAAAAAGAAACCGGCTAATTGACCGATACTGATATGTTGGCGAAGGAGTTTCCAGACAAGAGTTGGCATTTTATTTACGATTTTACAATTTACGATTTACGATTTGAAATGATGCTGTGAAAAGAGATTGTTTATTACCTGCTACCTATTATTAACCAGCTTACTACAGTTGAAGTGTATGGTTGTAAGGCAACTCGATATGTTTACCGATGGAAGTGGCGATCACTCCGGCTCCTTGTGCCTTTGCTTCGGCAATGATAAGTTCACCCATGATGCGGCTGTTATCATCGTCCAGGTGGCTGATCGGTTCATCCAGAAATAAAAAGTCGAACGGCTGGCAGAGCGCCCGGATAAAGGCGACGCGCTGTTGCTGTCCGAAAGATAGCTTACCGGCTTTCACATTTATTTTATCTGCGATCCCCAGTTGTTCGAAGAATGATAAGATTTCTTTTTTCTTTTTGCATCCGGTGAGGTTATTCTTCAATTGCACATTTTCAAGAGCGGTCAGTTCGGTGAAGATGCGTAAATCCTGAAAAAGCATACTTAGTGAATGCTTTCGCAGGTCGACCCATTGCTTCACGGAGTATGCTTTGATATTGGTTTCATCGAAATTAATAATCCCCTGATAGTCGTTGCGGTAACCATAGATGTAGCTGCACAACGAAGATTTGCCGGTGCCGGAAGCCGCTTCAATCAGATACATCTCTCCTTTTCGGAAGAAAAGATCCTGATGCCATACGTCCGAAGTCACCGAATTACGGTCAGCAAACACTTGGGGAAGTGTTTGCTGTAGGTGAATACTATTCATACCGTTTGTTTATACATTTATTACATGCCGGCAAATTGCTTGGCAAAGTCTACAATTTGTTTGAGGGCATTTACATCCTTGTCTTTCAGGCAAAGGTCGATCTCGCTGATTTCTCCTTCCGAACTCATAGACAGGTAAGAAACCTTGTTGGCCAGTTCGATATATGTCTTAGCTTCCTGTCCTCCGAAACCTGCCACCATTTTAACTATAGGCAAATCAAGAATTGCTTCGGCATTGATTGCTATAAATAAGCTCTTTCCTTTCATATCCGATGCATAAGGAGCATCTTTGACTGATTTGTCGGCAGCTTTACCTACGTTTTTGTAAAGTAACTCATCATTGGTTGCATACATTTGTTTATCCTTGATGCCGAAGAATATATTCATGCCTCTTGTCTTGTAGACGTATTCGTCTTTGCCAAGTTGTATGATGTCTTCTCCTTTTTTTAGTCCCAATGATTGCTTGTTCTTGTAAATAGTTTCAAGTGCATTGCCGTTCTTGACGTCAGCATACATCATGAAAGTAGGGGCACTGCTCATGGTAACATTGATTAACCCTGCTGAAATATCACCATTGAATGAACTGAACAATTCTTTTACTTCATCTGCCTTAGCGATAGATACTGTGTTGCGGAATTCCTTGTTTTCGCTCAACAGGTTATACAGTTCGCCTCCTTTTACGCCTACGTTGAAGAACATCAGGGTAGAAGCAGGGAAGTATTTAACAAAAGTGTTGTTAGCTTTTCCAACAGATTCCATTTGTTTTTTCAGGAGAGCTTTTACAGCTTCGTTTTCAGTATAGTTTTCTGTTTTGAGGGCAATCTTGCCTTTTTCAAAGTTCAGTCCTCCTATCAGAGTGATGTCTTCCGCTTTCACTTCGGTAGGTAATCCCATGGTTATCTGATCGCGGTAGGTTGAAGGGATAGCTGTCATGGAAGCGAAAAAGTTAATATCACTTTTCTGTTTTTCCATTTTCAGGAAAGCTCCTGATTTCACGATACTGTTGCTTGCTGTCTGTTTCAACAAATTAGTAATGGCTTCTTTGGCTTTATCAGTTTGAGTCGTTCCGCTTACGTTAACTACTAGTACAGTAGAATTATTGAAAGCAAGCAAACCGCCGTTCATCGTTGTAAAACTGTAACCGTCAGCTTCACCTACCGGTTGGCAGATTTGTTCTTTTGCCATCACGTCGAGTGAAGCATGCAACTTATCTTCATTGTTCACTTTACCTACAACGGTGGGATAAGGGAAAGAAGATGAAGAGAATACATAGAATGGAGATTCAACATCGATTCCCGATTCGCCCGGATTTTTCATAACCTTTTCCAGTTGTTGGAATGTGGCGGCATTCATTCCACTTTTCAGTGCTTCCAGTACTTTTTGTTTAGCAGCTTCATTCTCTTTATCATCCAATCCTGCTTTGCTTGCGAGGGATTTGAGGTTGATAGAGGCAACTACCGAAGCGTCAGCCGGTATCACATTTGTATATTCCGATGTCTTGGAACATGCTGCCAGGAAAACAATCAGTACTGCCAGTACCGAGAGTCGTGAAATCGTTTTCTTTGCCATACTTATGTTATTTAAAAGTTGTATAATCATTGATTCAGACGTTTACTGCTGTTATTGATTTTGCAAATTCAGCGTGTGGCAGGCCACTAGTGCTGCTGTTTCTGTACGGAGCCGTGATTTGCCGAGACTGATCGGAACGAATCCCCGTTCGATGGCCTTCTTCACTTCCTCTTCACTGAAATCTCCTTCGGGACCTATCAGGACAAGAGCATCTTCTCCGGGTTTCAGGATATTTTTCAATAGAGGTTTCTCTCCTTCGTAACAGTGTGCGATAAATTTCTGTCCTTTAAACTCCTGTCCGATGAATCGGTCAAACTCGATCATGTCGTTCAACTTTGGCAGTCGTGCCTTGAGAGATTGTTTAATGGCTGATACCAGAATCTTTTCAATCCGTTCGGTCTTGATAACTTTACGTTCCGAGAAACGGCAGTTGAGGAAAGTCAGTTCGTCAAAACCTATTTCGGTGGCTTTCTCTGCAAACCATTCGTTACGGTCCATATTTTTCGTCGGTGCCATGGCAATGTGTAAATGGCATGGCCATAAAGGCTCCTGGAAAATGGATTCTTTGATGTTTACGAAACAACGTTTGTTGGTTGCAACAGTGATTTCAGCTTTGTAAAAGTTACCTTTACCGTCGGTAAGAGTGATTTCGTCTCCGATACTTAACCGCAGAACACGGATACAGTGTTGTGCTTCCTCTTCGGGAAGCTCGTTGCTTTTCTGTATATCGGGAGTATAAAATACGTGCATAATATTACTTACTGATTTTTATTTCTTGAATTGATTTGGTCACGTATCTGGGCGGCTAATTCATAATTCTCATCTTTGATAGCCTGTTCCAGTGCTTCTTCAAGTGTTCTGGAAGTAGCACCGGGCAAATCATGTTCTTCTTCAGCCTCTTCGTCGTTGTCCGTTTTTCCAGAACGGGTTCTTTCTTCTGATGACATATGAAGACATTCTTGTTCAAGAATAGATTCATAAATAAGAATCGGGCAGTCGGCGCGCACTGCCAGGGCAATTGCGTCTGAAGTCCGTGCGTCGATACGTATAATCTCTTCGTCTTTTTTGAGGTAAATATAGGAGTAGAAAATACCATCCTTTGCTTTGTAAATCAATACACGTATCAGGCTGGCTCCCAGTATAGTAAGGCTTGTTATAAATAAATCATGTGTCAACGGACGGGGAGTTTTTACTCCTTTCAGATATAAAGCTGTAGCCTGGGCTTCCGCAGGGCCGATGATGATAGGCAGTTGCCTCTCACCGTTCACTTCGCCTAATAGCATAGCAAACGCGCCTACTTGCGCCTGGCTGTTTGTGATATTTATAACTTGTAATTCTATCTTTTTGTCCATCGTTCTCTTTTACTTAATTTGTTTTACTTTCGCTGGTGTTTGTACTTGAATATCAGGGCAAACAGAATACCGATCACCAGCGCATAAGCGGCAAAGATCAGCCAGATATCCATCCATTCGCGGCTCACCAGTCTACCGTCAGCATACACCGAGAATGCATCAACTACCGCACCGCTGGCATATCCCCCCATGATGGCTCCCAATCCGTTAGTCATCATGAAGAACAATCCTTGTGCACTGGCACGGATAGAAGAATTGGCTTCTTGTTCAACAAACAACGAACCGGAAATGTTGAAGAAATCAAAGGCCATACCATAAACGATCATGGAAAGGATCAGCATCCATAGTCCCGATCCCGGATCTCCAAAACCGAACAGCCCGAACCGGAACACCCAAGCGAACATACTGATTAGCATGACTTGTTTGATTCCGAAATGACGCAGGAAGAAAGGTATGGCAAGAATAAACAATGTTTCGGACATCTGTGAAATGGATAACAGGATGACTGAATGTTTCACTCCGAAAGAATCTGCATATTCAGGGATGCTGGCAAAACTGCTTAAGAAAAGGTCGCCGTAAGTATTCGTAATCTGCAATGCTGCACCTAGAAGCATGGAGAAAAGGAAGAAAATAGCCATTTTCTTTTTCTTGAATAATACCAGCGCATCCAGTCCGAAAGCGGAGAGCCATGATTTGTTTTCAGATTTAGCCGGTCGACAGGCCGGGAGGGTAAATGAATAAAGTCCGAGTAGCAATGCGGAAGCACCGCCTACATAAAGTTGCGCACTTGAATTCTTGAATCCGGTAAGGTCGACAGCCCACATGGCACAGATAAAACCGATTGTTCCCCATACACGGATAGGAGGGAAGTCTTTAATCAGGTCACATTTGTATTGTTCCAGTGCATTGTACGATACTGTGTTAGCGAGGGATAAAGTAGGCATATATACTAACAAGTTGAGCAACATGGCCCAATACATCTGGTCGTATCCCGTTGCGGTAGAAGCGTAGAAGAGACATCCTGCCCCTGCAATATGGCAAAGTCCGTATAAACGTTCTGCATTAAACCATTTATCAGCGATAATACCGATAATACCCGGCATTACCAAAGAGGCAATCCCCATGGTGGCGAAAATGGCTCCGATCTGTCCTCCTTCAAAATGAAGTTCTCTTCCCATATAACCACCTAGTGATATTAACCATGACCCCCATACAAAGAATTGCAGGAAGTTCATAATAATCAAACGAACTTTTATACTCATGACTTTTTTAATTTGTGTTTCTCTTCACGTTCATAAACCTTGCAAATATAATATTTTCGTTGAATAGGTGGATAAGTAATTTGATAAAAAGGGGATAAAAATGGTATAAATGCGAAGAATAGATGAGATTTGGGTGTGAAAAAACAAATGAAGAGGGTATAAAAAAAAGAAGGCTATCTATCCCAGACAGCCAATCTTTGTTAACCTTAAATCTAATACCATGAAAAACACAGTGCAAAGATATGGGGTTTATGTTATACAACATAATGTTTTCTCGGAAATCTTCTGTTTGTTAACTATAATTAACTTTGAATCTTCCATTTTTCTGTTACTGCCCTCTCTGATCAGTTATACTTCCGGAGAAATGCCTGATATCCGAATGGAAACTTGACTCCGGCACCTTACCGATTATTCTACGTAGAGTACCAACCCTTTTAAATATTCTCCTTCGGGATGATAGATGTTTACCGGATGGTCAGCCGGTTGAGTCAGCTGGTGTAGGATGCGTACACTACGCCCTGACATGGCTGCAGCGGTAAATACGGCAGTACGGAAATTATCTTTGCTTACCACTTGCGAACAAGAGAAGGTGAACAGGATACCGCCCGGTTTGATTTTCTCGAATGCTTTGGCATTCAGCTTACGGTAGCCTTGCAAAGCATTCCGCAATGCATCTTTATGTTTGGCGAATGCAGGCGGATCAAGGATGATTAAATCATACTGGTCGCCCATGCGGTCGAGATATTTGAAAGCATCCTCGGCAAACGCTTCGTGACGGGAATCACCGGGAAAGTTTAGTTCCACATTTTTGTTAGTCAGATCAATCGCTTTGGCTGAACTGTCGACAGAGTGGACGAGTTTCGCACCTCCGCGCATGGCGTAAAATGAGAATCCGCCAGTGTAGCAGAACATATTCAGTACCGAACGGTCTTTGGCATAACGTTCCAGCAAAGAGCGGTTTTCACGCTGATCTACAAAGAACCCGGTCTTTTGACCTTTCAGCCAGTCCACATGGAACTTCAATCCATATTCTTGTGCGATATTGTCATTGCTTCCTCCTTTCAGAAAACCGTTTTCAGGGAAAAGGTCTGCTTTAAAAGGAAGAGTTGTTTCTGATTTATAGTAGATATTTTCGATCTTGTCACCCATTACTTCGGATAAAGCTTCGGCAATTGTCATGCGGTCTACGTGCATTCCTGCAGAGTGTGCCTGCATAACAGCGGTTTTGGCATACACGTCAATCACCAGTCCGGGGAGATTGTCTCCTTCACCGTGAACAAGCCGGTAAGTATTGTTGACCGGATTGGTGGCGATGCCGATACTGCAACGCATAGCATATGCTATTTCCAGTTTGCGTTTCCAAAAATCGTGATCGATAGGTTCCTGGCGGAAAGACAGTACGCGCACAGCAATACTTCCGATCTGGAAATGTCCTTCGGCAATAAATTCTTTTTTTGAGGTATATACTTCTACAATTTCACCTTCATCGGGCTCTCCGTCAAAACGAGCGATAGCACCGGAAAAAATCCACGGGTGGAATCTCTTAAGAGAATCTTCTTTACCAGGTTTGAGATATACTTTATGCATAATGTAGTCTTTCCTCAACCCTCTTTCCCAACGGGGAAAGGGCTTTAGATGGTTTTATTATTGGTTATTAATCACTTATTTTATTACCTATCACTTCCTCCGTGGGAGAGACTGTAGCTGTTAGCGGAGAAACCTCCCAATCTCCTGTCTGTTTCAGCTCTTGCAGCAGATTATAGATATTGAGGCACGCCCATGCATCGGTAGCAGCGTATTGTTTCTGTCCGTCACTTAATACATCAGCTTCCCAGTTGGACAAGCGTTGTGATTTGGATATTTTTTCTTTGAATAAGATGGCGTAAATCTTTTGCAGACTTTTGTCTTGTATTCCGAATTGACGCACATAGTCCTGCAACTCGATACAGCTTTGTTGGGTAAAAGGTGCGCGTTTATGCAGCATCATAAAGTCGTCTTTCAGTGAAAGTCCCACTTTGATAACAGCCGGGTTTTCTAACAAGTCAACCAATGGCTGGGTCAATCCCGTCATATTGAGACGGAATAAGAAACAGCATTCTTCGGAAGAAATCTGGAGAAGTGCTACTTTGTGCGATTGTCCTTTGGTAAAGGAAGGACGAGTTTCGCTGTCGATACCTATCACAGGTCTGGATTGGAGGTAAGCTACTGCTCTTTCCGTTTCAGCTTCCGACTGGATAACATAAATACGTCCCGGAAAGACAGTTTTCGGGAGTTCTTTTAGTTCATCTTTATCTATGGTTCTTCTTACAATCATTTCTATTTTAATTCATCATCATGGCAATGGCAACCGTCTTCGTGGCAGTGGCAATCATCATCGTGGCAATGACAGCCATCTTCTTCACAACAATCGTTGTCGTCGCTTGGTTCGTAAAATCCTTCTTCCTCTTCTTCCTCCTGGGTATATTTCACATCATGAAGGGCACGGAGCGTGTTTACCAGTTTCTGTCCCCACAGTGTACCGAAGTTCTCCTGGCAGATAGCCAATGAATCATTCATCGTTTCGTTCAGTCCCAGTTGGAAGACAAATATGAAATCTTTAATATCCTGATAAATGTCGGCCAGGTCTTCCGATATAGACTTCTTGATAGGCTGGTCGCTATACACCATATCTTGTACGAATACGTCCAGATAATCATCCTTGTCGGCCATCAATCCGGAAAGGTTGATGCGCAGAATTTCGTAAATCTCTTCTGTGACATACGTTTCGAGCGCTTCGTCCCCGATAGTCTCACATTTGGGCAGCATAGATGCTTTGAGATAGAGCAGGGGAAGTATTTTTAATGATGTATCAACGAAAGTGCTACGCTTCATGCGTTCGGCACGTTCGAGAAATGCACAAAATTCGGCAGCTACCGTTACGAACTCAATTACGTTTTTATCAAATATCGTTTGGCTTTCTTTTTCCATGATCTATATTGATTTGAAACGCAAAGGTAAGAAAAAGGATTGAATGAGCGTAGTGCTCGTTATTTTTTTATTATTTTTGCAGCTTAGAATCTCATTCCAGTTTTATAAAAAAGAATTAAAGACTCATGGCAAAGAAGAAATTAGATAAGGAGGCGGAACGTACTCCCTCTTCCCCCAGTAAAATTGTGGCTGTATGTAAGAATGAAACCATTCATTTTGTAATCGGATTGATGCTGGTCATCTTTTCCGTTTACCTGTTGTTGGCTTTTTCTTCCTTCTTCTTCACGGGGGCTGCCGACCAAAGTATTATCGATAGTGGCAGTTCGGCAGACTTGGCAGCCGTTAATAATCAGGTGAAGAATTATGCAGGTTCACGCGGAGCGCAGTTGGCCAGTTATTTGATTAATGACTGTTTCGGTGTTTCCTCTTTTTTCATACTTGTTTTCCTGGCAGTGGCAGGATTGAAGTTGATGCGTGTACGTGTTGTACGTCTGTGGAAGTGGTTTATCGGCTGCACACTCTTGTTGGTCTGGTTCTCCGTATTCTTCGGATTTGCCTTTATGGATCATTATCAGGATTCTTTCATTTATTTGGGAGGTATGCACGGATATAATGTCAGTCGTTGGCTGATTTCGCAAGTAGGAGTACCCGGTGTGTGGATGATCCTGTTGATAACCGCTATCTGTTTCTTTATATATATAAGTGCACGTACCGTTATCTGGTTGCGTAAACTTTTTGCATTGAGTTTCCTGAAACGCGAAAAGAAAGAAGAAAAAGAGAACGTTCCGGAAGGAGAAGACGATCCGGAATTTACAACTTCCCAACCGCAAGAAGTGGAGTTCAATTTGAAACGGACGTATAAACAGACACCTCCTCCGGTACCAGTGATGGATATTCAGGCTGAAGAAAACCTCCCTATTAATAAACCGGAAAAGGAAGATACTTCTGTATCTGACGAAAGTGAAGGAGTGACTATGGTATTTGAACCGACACTTTCCAATCCTGCTCCTATTGTGCAGGAAGACTCTTTGGAAGAGGCGGAACCTGGGTTTGAGGTAGAACCGGCAGCTTCGGAAGAAGAATATCAGGGACCTGAACTTGAACCTTATAATCCTACTAAAGATCTGGAGAACTACCGTTTTCCGACTATCGACCTGATGAAGCATTTCGAAAATGATGATCCGACGATTGACATGGACGAGCAGAATGCAAATAAAGACCGCATCATCAATACATTACGTAGCTTCGGAATCGAAATCAGTACGATTAAAGCAACCGTAGGACCTACGGTAACTCTATATGAAATTACTCCGGAACAGGGAGTGCGTATTTCTAAAATCCGTGGGTTGGAAGATGATATCGCATTGAGCCTTTCCGCTGATGGTATCCGTATTATTGCTCCGATACCGGGTAAAGGAACCATCGGTATTGAAGTACCGAACAAGAATCCGAAGATTGTTTCCGGACAAAGTGTGATCGGAAGCAAGAAATTTCAGGAATCCAAATATGACTTGCCTATTGTATTGGGTAAGACGATCACGAACGAAGTTTTTATGTTCGACCTTTGCAAGATGCCGCACGTATTGGTGGCAGGTGCAACCGGTCAGGGTAAATCTGTCGGTTTGAATGCTATTATCACTTCTTTATTATATAAGAAACATCCGGCAGAATTGAAGTTTGTACTGGTCGACCCGAAGAAAGTGGAATTCAGTATCTATTCGGTGATTGAAAATCACTTCCTTGCCAAACTTCCTGATGGAGGCGAACCTATTATTACGGACGTAACGAAAGTAGTGCAAACCTTGAACTCTGTTTGTGTGGAGATGGATACCCGTTATGATCTTTTGAAGATGGCGCATGTGCGTAATATCAAAGAATATAACGAAAAATTTGTCAACCGTCGTTTGAATCCGGAAAAGGGACATAAGTTTATGCCGTATATCGTAGTGGTGATTGATGAGTTCGGAGATTTGATTATGACTGCCGGTAAGGAAGTGGAACTTCCGATTGCCCGTATTGCACAGTTGGCGCGTGCTGTCGGTATTCACATGATTATTGCTACACAGCGTCCGACTACAAATATTATTACGGGTACGATCAAAGCCAACTTCCCGGCGCGTATCGCATTCCGTGTATCCGCCATGATGGACTCCCGTACCATTCTCGACCGTCCGGGTGCTAACCGCCTGATTGGTAAGGGGGATATGCTCTTCTTGCAGGGAGCCGATCCGGTGCGTGTGCAGTGTGCCTTTATCGATACGCCGGAAGTGGAAGAAATTACGAAGTTCATCGCTCGTCAGCAAAGTTATCCTACTCCGTTCTTCCTGCCTGAATTCGTGAGCGAAGATGGTGGTAGTGAAGTAGGAGATATTGATATGGGACGTCTCGATCCGTTGTTCGAAGATGCAGCCCGATTGGTAGTGATTCATCAGCAAGGTTCCACTTCGTTAATTCAGCGTAAATTAGCTATCGGTTACAACCGTGCCGGACGTATTATGGACCAACTCGAAAAAGCGGGAATCGTAGGCCCTACCCAGGGAAGCAAGGCACGTGATGTCTTGTGCATGGATGATAATGATCTTGAAATGCGATTGAACAATTTACAGTAACCGTTCGTTTATTAATCAAATGAGAAAATACATTTTTAGTGTTTTAATAGCTTTACTGTCTTTGCCTGTGATTGCCCAACAACAGCAGTCGCAGGCTAAAGTCATTCTTGATAAGACGGCAGAGGCGTTTCGTAAAGCAGGTGGTGTAAAGGCCGATTTTACTGTAAAGGCTGTGACGAACGGTCTGGTAGAAGGTGCTGAAAATGGAACGATTCAGTTGAAAGGAGAGAAATTCGTACTGAAAACGTCGGATATCATCACTTGGTTTGATGGAAAAACGCAGTGGAGTTATGTGACAAAGAATGATGAAGTGAACGTCAGCAATCCGACACAGGAAGAGTTGCAGCAGATTAATCCGTATACATTTCTATATATGTATCAGAAAGGATTCTCTTATAAGCTGGGAGCAACTAAGACGTATCGTGGAAAAGCTGTTTGGGAAGTCGTTTTGACTGCCAGAGATAAGAAACAGGAGTTGGAACGTATCACTCTTTTTGTGACGAAGGATACTTATGAACCTTTGTATATTTTGCTTCAACAGCGTGGTCAACAGACACGTAATGAGATAACCATTACAAGTTATCAGACAAAGCAGAATTATGCGGATCAGGTTTTTACGTTTGATAAAAAGCAATATCCCAATGCGGAGGTGATAGATTTGAGATAATATACGTTTATAACAAAACGAAAAAGATAAATTAAAATGGCAGAAATAGAAAAAGTAAAATGCCTGATTATAGGTTCAGGACCTGCCGGATATACGGCAGCGATTTATGCAGGACGTGCAAATTTATGTCCGGTACTTTATGAAGGATTGCAACCGGGTGGCCAGTTGACTACTACTACGGATGTGGAGAACTTCCCCGGTTATCCGGAAGGAATCAGTGGTCCGCAGTTGATGGAAGACTTGCGTGCACAAGCAAGCCGTTTCGGAACAGACATTCGTTTCGGTATTGCTACAGCGGCCGATTTGAGCAAAGCTCCTTATAAAATAACAATCGACGGTGATAAGGTTATTGAAACAGAATCATTGATTATTGCTACCGGAGCTACTGCTAAATATCTGGGACTGGAGGATGAGAAGAAATATGCCGGAATGGGGGTAAGTGCTTGCGCTACTTGTGACGGATTTTTCTATCGTAAGAAAGTTGTAGCTGTAGTCGGTGGCGGTGATACAGCGTGTGAAGAAGCTGTTTATCTTGCCGGACTTGCATCCAAAGTATATCTGATTGTCCGCAAACCTTTTCTGCGTGCATCGAAGATTATGCAGGAGCGAGTAATGAACCACGAGAAGATTGAAGTTCTTTTTGAACACAATGCGGTTGGTTTGTTTGGCGATAATGGGGTAGAAGGTGTAAACCTGGTGAAACGTTGGGGTGAACCGGATGAAGAACGTTATAGCTTGCCTATCGACGGTTTCTTCCTGGCTATCGGACATCAGCCGAATACTGAAATATTTAAAGAATACGTTGATACGGACGAAGTGGGTTATATCATCACGGAAGGTGATAGTCCCCGTACAAAAGTCCCCGGAGTTTTTGCAGCAGGAGACGTTGCCGATCCGCATTATCGTCAGGCTATTACGGCTGCTGGAAGTGGTTGCAAAGCTGCTTTGGAAGCAGAACGTTATCTTTCTGCCAAAGGACTTATTTAATCCGGTTTATATCCGATCATAGAAGGGGATTAAAACCCTTATAAATATAAAAATCACCCACGTTAGAGTTTAATCTGTAGCGTGGGTGATTTTGTAGAACAGCATTTGCCGATTGTCTTTGGTCAATATGCTTCTATTTCATCTATCCATAATTCGGCAGGAATGACTTCCGGACCGTTATTCTTTTCAAAGTTGACACCATTACGCAGTGTGCCGCCATTCTTGATTTTGACTTTCAGGAACGTAGCCTGTGTCGGTTCAAATTCAATGGAATCGGTGAATGCAATTCTTCCTGTTTCCGGATAATCGTGTTTCAAAGCTTTTTCGGCTATCGGTGTGTATTGCTTACCGTCTGCTGATACTTCTACGGCAACTCCTCCTGCAGGAAGAATTCTCATGGCAGGATTAAATAAAGAACCGAAAATAACTTTGCTGACTTGTGTCGGCTTATCCAAGTGAACGATAAATTCCAAATCCTTACCTTCAACGATACCGAAGCTACACCATGGAGTATACGAAGCGTTGTTACCTCGTTTACCATTGGTCAGTCCGAAAGTAGTCTGGTCGGCTCCTAATACATCGTTTTCATCGAATATATCGCCTGTCCATCCCATCGTATAATTAACCGTATAGGGCTTTCCTGTCAATAAATTGCCATACAGTGGCTTGTGGGCTACTTTGCCCAATATCTTTCCGTCTTTGAAAGCAGCAGCTTTCAGGTCGATATTGCCTTCAAGAACAAAAGGCTTTTCATATAAAGCGGACGCTTTGGACGGTTCGCTGCCGTCCGTTGTATACCGGATTTCCGCATCCGGGTAAAAACTTTCCAGCAATACCATTAAAGGACCGTTCTCATCTGCGTGCGTATTTATATTTACGTCAAAGAAATTGAGACAAGGCTGGGTGTTCATAACTTTCAAACGTTCAAATTCAGTCACCATCCGTTCGCAGAAATTCTTCCAGTCTTTGTTTGCGTTTTGTGTCCAGGCCGTTTCGGCGATAGCCATTGCACGCGGGAAAGCTTGATAGTCTGTACGTTCTGAAGTTTGCATATACTCTCTCCAGATATTACCTTGTATTCCGATGATATGTTTCTTGGCAAGCTCGTCAGCGTCGTCCGGAACAGGGTTGTAGCTATATGTTTTCTTCAAGGTATTGTATCCGCCGATAGTAGTCGGAGCAATTTCCGGCTCTTCTTGATAGTAGTCCAAATATACATAAGGATTCGGAGTCATGATGGCATTATGCCCAGCTTTGGCTGCATTCATACCTCCTTCTACACCGCGCCATGACATAACAGTCGCATTGGGAGCCAGACCACCTTCGAGAATCTCGTCCCAGCCGATGATGTTTTTGCCTTTACCATTCAGGTATTTCTCCATGCGGGTAACGAAATAGCTCTGCAACTTATCTTCTTTGCTGTGTTTTATTCCGTCTATCTTACTGGGAGTCGTATCATCTTTCAATCCTAACTGACGGATTAACTGCTGGCAGAAAGCACTGTTCTTCCATGCTGTCTTGGGACATTCGTCGCCACCGATGTGAATGTATTCGCTGGGGAATAATTCTATCACTTCATCCATCACTCCTTCAAAGAATTTGAAAGTCGTTTCACTTGGACAGAATACCTGCTCGAATACTCCCCAGGTAGGAGATACCTTGTAAGTCTGTGTCGAGTCGCATGACAATTCCGGATAGGCAGCAAGTGCAGCCAATGCATGTCCCGGCATTTCTATTTCGGGAACGACATTGATATATTTGCTTGCAGCATAAGCCACTACCTCTTTGATTTGCTCCTGTGTATAATAACCTCCATGTTCTTTTCCGTCGAATACTTGCGGATAGTTTACATAGTAATAGTCTACCAATGTCTTTTCACGCTTGGAACCGATTTCCGTCAATTTGGGATATTTCTTGATCTCAATTCTCCATCCCTGATCGTCTGTCAAATGCCAGTGGAAGACATTCATCTTGTTCATAGCCAGTAAGTCGATAAACTTGTAAATGTAGTCAATCGGTACATAATGGCGGCAAACATCCAACATGAGTCCGCGATGAACAAAACGGGGTGAATCTTCAATTTCTACGGCAGGAACCGACCAGTCAGCTTTCTTATCCAACTGCTTTCCGTAAATTGCCGGAGGGAGTAACTGATAAAGAGTCTGCACTCCATAAAAGAATCCGTTCGGTTGGGAAGCGGTGAGTGTAATGAGACTGGGAGTAACCGACAATTTATAACCTTCTTTCGGCATACCTTCCTGTACAACAAAAGAGATTGCTGTTTTTCCGTCTGCACTTTCAGCTTCTTTCAAGGAAATTCCTGCTGTCAGTTTTAGTTGTCCGGCTAAGCTGTCGGCAATGCTTTTTACTTCCGGAGCATCCGAAGGAACTACGAGGCAGACTTTGTTGTTTAGTTCAAAGCGTCCTTCCTGTGGAAGAATCTGGTTGGGGTTGGGAACGATGTTGTACTCGTTCACCGCTTCTTTTGTCTTCTGACAACTGGGGGTAATCATTAATAAGGACAAAAGAAGAAGAGAAATACTTTTCTTCATGGTCAAAATGTGTGTTAAGTTATAAATAGGTTTGACAGGGCAAATGTACTTGTTTATATGATAAGTTCCAATAATATGGAAATAAAAAAGCCGGAACGATGTCCGGCTTTTAGCTAAAGTTTCAGATTAATTTAGTTATATAATTAAGAGAGAGTTTTTATTTCAGTAGTTGTTCTTCGATGATTTGTACGTACTTCTCCGGAGTGGCTCCGACTTCAATAATCGGTTTGCCGCCTGCAGGTATGAAGAATAAGGTAGGCAATGCCTGTACACCGAAGTGATTGCATAAATCCTTTTCTTTGTCCGCATTAACCTTGTAGAATACAACTTTACCTTTATACTTTTCGGCCAGCTTTTCCATTTCCGGAAGTAAGCGCATGCAAGGTCCGCACCAAGTTGCCCAGAAATCAATCACAACCGGTTTGTCGCCGTTATAAACGAAATCATTCCCTTTTCTGTAGTCGAAGATGTGTTCGAGGAAGAATTGGCGGGTAATCGGATTCAGTTTACCGTCTTCAATTTTAGTTTCCGTTACTTTAGCTTCCGCTTCCGGTATGGGAACCATGTCAAATGGCTGGAAATAAATTTTCTGATGAATATAGTCAATGGATATGATTCCGTAGTCCAGTATTTTTTTGCCTAATACAGAGCGTTTCAAGTACGGGTTCTTCACTGCCATGGCATCTTCAATCTTTGTTTTTACGAACATGGTTTCCGGTAAGATGAGGCTTTCCTCTTCTTGAGTGGCTTCTTTATATCCATTGGAAACTTTTTGGTTGGTTCCTTTGGTGTATTGTGCGCTCCATGTATTGAAATCTTTTTCGGTAAGATTTACCAGTCCTTCGCTCCACGTATCCAGAACAAGAGAAACAGGTTTCCCTTGAATGGATATCGGACATACGATTCCTAATCCTGTAATCAGATCAAAGTTCTCCCGGTAGTTTAATTTCATATAAGAGGGACGATAGGGCTGCGTAATTGTGAGCTTTTTCCGTTGCATATCAATGGTCAGAACAGAAGTGCGGAAAATGGCACCGCTTAATACACCCATCACTCCCAGCTTGCGTAGATACGGTTCGTCTTCCAGAACGAAAGCTGGAAGATCGTTGCTAAACGTATTGTTGCCAATAGCAACAGTTGCCATTTCATATACTTTTCCAACAGGTACTTGTTTGAATACAAAATCCTGATAAGCACTAAAAGTACCGTTCTTCCCCGTGTCGATGTGTAACTTCTTGATGGCCTCAGGAAGCAGGGCGTTATGTCCTGACAGATCGAGGACAAAGTCTGCCACTTCGCCATTTATGGCGGCTTCTACGATTATCTTTCCATCAATGGTTTTGAATGGAATGACCTCTGTCATACTGTTCTGTGTCTGTGCACTGATTCCTCCGGCAATACAAAATGCAAGTAGACAGAGATACATCTTTGTTATTATTCGCTTCATATCTTTTTTCTGTTTAAAGTTCATTTCTCTTTCCTGATTTCAATTCTTTTCTCTTGATTGTCTTTCTTGACAATAATATAACCGGTATCACCGGGGATGGCATTCATGATATCTTCTACAGCCATCTGGCTCATGGGACAATCTTCCAGAGAAGTACCGTTGATGTTAATCACCTGGTCGCCGAAAGCTACTTTATCTTTCATGCTGTCCCAGATCGTTGTGATTTCAAATCTCTCATTGCGCGGCAGTATACTTACGTTCCAGAGAGCTGGAGCACCGCCCATGTCGGTTTTTCCTTCTTCAAACGGAAAAAAGTAGAACCGTCTGCGCATATAATCGATAATTACTTTACCGTATTCCAGTAAATCCACTCCGATGATGCTTCCATTCATCACCGTGGTCGTACTACCCACATTTGTGAATTCTTTCCCCATGATGTTGATGGGGGGAACAGTCACCTTCTTTATATCTACCGGCTTGCCCAGACCTGTTATTCCGGCAGCTACGATACCATATCCGTGATTAGTAACTTTTGAAATGTCAGACAGTCTCTCATAATCTTCTGTAGAATAAAGCAGAAATCCATCTGCACCCGTATCGAACAGAACCTTGAAATCATTATCCCCTAAGCGGACGTTGACGATGGAATGATGCTCCGTCTCATCCAACAGTGGAATCCCATCCGTTACTTTTAGTCCTTCAGGACGATACGGATAATTGATAACCATTATTTTAGAACGGGAATCGAATGTAACTACCGACTGTGCGAAAGCGTCTCCTCCAAGAATACCGACAACCCCTAGTCCGGTGAAGAATGGATTCTTTGGCAGTACCATTGTCTTCAACTGCTTGATTTTATAGTTTTCCCCGATAGATACATTCTGTACATGTGCTTCCTGATAATTGGAGCCTTGTGCATTCACATCGGAAATACGCATATATCCTGCGGCAGTAGCTTTCATTTCCGTCGCAGCATCATACATAGTTCCGGTTCTTCCTCCCGTGTCGACGATATATTTCACTTTTATACCGTTAACGGTGACGGGGATAATGATTTTCTCTTGTATAAATTCATAAGGAATGGTGTCGCAAACCTTATTCCGGATTTGCGCTGCCATTCTTTGTCCGCAGTTTAGAAATAACAGCAACCATAAGCCGGTCAGTATTCCTATTCTTTTCATATTATTCTTTTTCATAGATAATATCCTTTACTCCAGAAGCTGTCTTGATCGTCAGTTTCGTTTTCTTCTTCTCTTTCAACTCCGGTATTCCGTTCAGAATACTTTCGCAGAAGTCATATTTCTTAGCAGGTTTGCCATTGATTTTAATCACCTTGTCTCCGACTGCTATCTTACCTTTCGTACTGCTCCATACAGTAGATACATATAAGTCTCCGTCTTTGACCGTCAAGTCAAAATTATTACCTTGATTGTTTATTTCATTGTCCGGTTGAAATGCTTCAAAATAGAATCTTCCGCGTGGATAGTCAATGGTCACTTTACCGTATTGCAACAGCTTGACACCCAATAATGTGTATGGGTGATTGTTGGTGCTGGTTGTTACGTTACGGAATTTGGTGGCTCCGACTGATAACAATGGAATACGAACCCTGTAAGAAGACGCCTTGTCCGCCTGACCGGATACTCCGATACTCCCTTCTCCATATCCTTCGGAAACCACTTCCATAGAGGCTTCGGGTTTGATTTTTTCAAAATCGCTTTCAATAAGAGATAACAGACTGGGACTACCTGTATCAAATAATACAGTTATGTTGCTCACCGGGGCTATCTGTATATTGATAATCGGCATACCGCCATCTTTCGTGAAATTCAGCATTTTCCGTAAAGATACCGTAGAAGGCTTTTCTGCAGATGTGACTATGATATTTTTTGTCTGTGAATCTATGCTGACAATGGTACTGGCAAACAAATCGCTGCCGATAATACCGTCTACTCCAAAACATTCCCAACCTTTTACCTCATCGATAACCAGCGACGGTGCATTTTTAAAGTTGATAATATTATCGGGAGTTGTCAGATTTTCTATCCGCGCAGTTTTGTAATAGCTTTCCACGTTGTTTACATCCGTCACCTTCATCGAGTCCGTAGCCACTATCTGTAGTACTTGGCAGGCTTTGGTCGTGAGTGCGGTACGTCCCCCGGTATCAAAGATAAAAGGACGTGCGGTGCCGTTCACTTTCATTTCGATAACCATTTTTCCGCCTACCATTTGATAAGGTATGGTTGCTTTATATTGTTGGGCGAATAAAGAGACCGCCATGCAAAAGGCGATGACGGTTCCTGTTATACGAGTATACTTCATAGACTAATCTTTATTTGCTGACTTTTTCCGCTTCCAAAATTGCCTGATAAGCATTTACGATACCTCCGGAAATACATAAATCGTCAAAAAGAAACAAATCTTGTGAAGGACTATCGTTCACACGGATTCCTTTTTCTACCTCCACTCCTTTGCGTGAGGTGACGCTTTTCAGTAATATATCACGGATTTGAGAGCCGGTCAGTTTGGGGAAATAAGATTTTACAAGGGCAGCTACACCGGCCACGGTAGCCGAGGCCATTCCTTCACCGGTTCCTTTCTGGTAAGTATCGCCCATATAAGAAGAATAAATATCCGTTCCCGGAGCATAGATGTCAAGAGTCGTTGCGCCGTAGTTCGTGTTCAGTACCGGATTACCTTTCTTGTCGGATGAAGCAACCACCATGAAATTGGTAAGCTCGCCATCCTTGCCCATCTTCCGGTTCGGGAAGAATTCACTTTTATCCATGTCTATCGACAGATCCCAAACAGGAACGATAACTAATGCTCCTTTCTTTTCTGCCTCTTTCAGCGCATCTGTTACCCATTGTTTCTGTTCTTCAGGATATAAGGAGTTTTGTTCCGGCAGTAAGATAACGTCTGCTCCGTGATTTACTGCATAGCGGATGGCCAATGCCATATCTTTCAGGTAAGGTTCCCCTTCTCCCGGATGGATGCGCAAGGTCATGATTTCGGCATTATCGGCAATACCGTTACTTCCGATACCATTGTCACGTTTGGCTGCGATGACACCAGCTTTCATTACACCGGTTGCTGCATCCGATGTCAACAGTACATTATTGCCGTAATGCATGTCATTAATATCCAAAGGATTGTCACCTACAATTTCTCTCCGGTTGTCTGTACCATATTTCTTCAATGCATCTTCGTAGGATGCTTTGGCAGTTTCTGCGCTTTTCTTTCCCATTCTCTGATATACAGTTTCCCACTTGTCTGTATTATAGATGCTGAATGAGTAAGCTGTAAAAACAAAAGCAACTTCAGAAAGACTGTCTCTTTCCGCTTTAGGATTATAACAACTCTGGAATTCTTCAACAGTCAGTTCTTTTCCGGGAAAACGTTTTTTCATGTCCTTGTCGAACTTTTCGATATATTCCTCAATTACATAGGAAAGTTGCAAGCCACCGTATGAACCGCCAATTCTGGATTCCGGCATAACCTTAAAACGATAATAATTGTATTCTTCCATATTTTCCGGTGCGGGAACCTCCTGACGTTTTCCGTTAACGATTTTATAATATTTCTTTCCATCAAAGACATAATCAGCGTATTTATCTTTGAGGCGGAAGAATTCACGTTCTCCTTCACGTGTCAGGGCTTCCATGACCTGACCATCTTTACCGCCGATGAAATTCCATCCATTGATGTCGTCTATCAAACCATTCTTGTCATCGTCTTTCTGGTTCAGCTTTTCTTTGGGATTGACCCAGATAGCCTGTTTCAGATCTTCGTGTTCTACGTCCATTCCTGTTCCGATCAATGCGACGACCGGTCTTTTTTTAGCTTTCTTTTTGTTGGCTTTCAGGTAATCATAGGCCTTGTTTACTTCAGCCCCGTACACACTGTCTTGGTCGAAAGAACAGTTAAACCAGTCCAGTTCGGATTGTTTCTTTTGTGTTTCTACCTTTTGTTTGACTAACTGGGCCGATACTGCCATGCTGACAAAACAGCATACGATAGGAAATATAAGTTTCTTCATTGTTGGATGAGTTATAATTTATACAGTTTAGTTACTTTCTTATTTTTAAAATGGCTTCGCGCACCTGTTCGCCCCGGACGTTGCGTGCTGCGAGTTTGCCTTCTTTGTCAATGACTACAAGGAAGGGGATAGAGTAGAAGCCATAAGCATTCTGGATAGCACTTGGAGTTTTACTGTTTTTAGGGAAGCCTGTCTTGTCCCACAGCATCACCCACGGGAGTTTTTCTTCGTCCAGCATTTTTCTCCATTTAGCTTCGCTGTCATCTAATGAGACGCTGATAAATTCCAGATCGTCAGCTTTCAGTTCATTGTATATTGTCAGCATGCTACGCATTTCTTTGCGACAGGGACCACACCAAGAAGCACAGAAATCCAGTACGACAATTTTCCCACGGAAATCTTTCAGACTTACATTTTTTCCGTTGGCATCTATGAATGTAAAGTCGGGACATTCCGCGCTGATAATTTGATGGGAGAGGACCTCTACCCGATTTACCAGCCATTTGGCAGATAAAGACTTTCTGTCTTGTTCCGGTATCATATCCAACAACATTTTGTTGGATTGGTAATCATTTATATTTGCCAGATAGGCTAGTGCGGCTGCCATGCCGGGAGTCAGTTTCCCTTTGACAGAAGCAGAAATCGTTGCTATATCCGGATCTCTTTCTGTAGGCATATAGTTTTGTAAAGTCAGAAACGAATCGATGCCGGTGAATGAAAGCGAACTTTGTTCGGGGTTCTTTTCATCAAAGTAACCATTGATTGTTACCGGAGTATTCTCTAGATAAATATCCTGCTCGGTTTCTCCTAAATAAAGTTTATAGACATCAGGGAGGATGTCTGTCTCGTCGGTACTGAATGTGCCATTCGTGCCGATGAGACAGCTTAATACAACGCTTTCGTTCATGTCTTTTATTTGCAAAGTCGTTGGCTTTAATACCTTTATTCTTCCTGATATTTTCAGTCCGTTATTTCCCCATACAGTGGCACTGCATAAGAGTAATATGGTTAGCAATGAATTTCTTACTTTTGTCATTATTATAAGTTTATAGTTAATTGTCAGAGTTGTTATTCTTCATCGGGCGTTTCCGGTATTGGAGGTAAAGGTAAATCCCAATTTTCCGGTCCGTTGGCTATTGCTTCCAGATCAATCTGATATTTATCTTTCAAATATTTTTGTACGAAAGCGAACTTTTCGGCAAGAAAAGGATATTTATCAGCCGGATATTCCTCTGCTAATTGAGCTTGGTTATAGAACATGGAAAGATGCATATATCCTATAAAAGTCTCTTCATTGGTTGGAGGATAAGAGTTATTGTCCGGTGTGCTGATACTATTGAATACATATGTGTTGACACTTCCCGGATATCCTCTGGTAAGATAATAGTTTGGGTCATCTTCCATTCCCAAACCTCTTACCAGATTGGTGACATGGTCGAATCCTGCCTCAAATTCTTCAGGTATAACAATGTTTCCGGCTTTTACAGCTTTTTCCAATATGGGACCCAATATCATTTTCCGGCGTCTGTCAAGCACTGCCCTGTCTGTAGGTATTAAATAAGGATCGCCGGGATTATCTTCTCCGAACATACAAGTGCACCAATAATCCAACCCATCGCGATTCTCGTGTATGGGCACAATCCAACTCGCTAGGATCACGCCTCCAATTTCTAATACGCTTTTACTATGGACATTGTATCCCAAATACCAATACATAGGCAGAACTTTAGAAGTGATCGGCGGATTCAAGTATGCAAAGATTTGCTTTTTCATAAATTCGACATAGTAATTGGTCATTTCATCATTTACACAGCCTTGGCCTTCGTAGCCACTACCATATGTTGTACCTGTCCAGCTCCGGTTAAAATCTTCCTTTTGCAAATCTTTATAAATCAGATATACATTATAGTCTTCGTATATTTGAGCAATGTCATCGTCCCAGCTATTATTTCCTTGAGGTACTTTGAAGCGTAATTCAACGCCTCCTTCTGTAGGAGTCAGTGTATCTTCTTCATAACATGAGGTGAATGCCATACAAGCAAGTAATCCCCATAAAATATATATATTTCTCATATTCATTTCCTTTGTTTAATTCATCAGATATATACTATTAACTTTCCCGTTTTGGAGCTAAAGGATTCTGTTCCAGTTTCTTATTTTTAATCAAGACAGCGTCTGGTATAGGCATAGTATAGGAAGGGTCATTCTGTTTTAATGTATATACCTGTTCTCCCCATCTATGAATAATTTGTGGCATTCCGTAGCGTCGGAGGTCAAACCATCGTTGCCCTTCAAAACAAAGTTCTTTTCTTCTTTCACTTTTGATGAAAGTTTTGAGCGCATCGCCGGTTAATCCGGTAGGTTCAACAAATTTGTCGGGGGCATAACGTTTAGCCAGTAAGGTTTTTAAAGCAGAGAGTGCTGTACCTTCGTCATTATTATGAGCAGCTGCTTCTGCTAGATTTAAATAGGCTTCGCCTAGTCTGAAGGATAAAGCAAAGTTTTCCGATCCACTAGGCTCACCTGTAGCCGAAAGTTTGTACTTGCCAAAAGTTGTGTAAGAGTCTTCATAGAAAACGTAATCATCTTTATTGTACTCTTTCGCTATATACTTTTCTTTTCTTAAATCTCCATCTTCAAAGCTTTCAATCAGGTTATCAGAAGCGATAAAAGCTTCTCTGTAGTAGGTGGTATTACCGAAGTAACCTTCTTCCTCATACTCTACCGACTGATCATTGAACACGGTAAGGTCTGAAACGCTTCCGTATAACCAAATAACTTCAGATGATTTTAAAGATGTAAAATTATAATAAGGCTCTGCCACTGTTGGAGAAGGGAGGGCGTTTAAGTCTATTAAAGAGAAAGACCAGTCATTTATTACTTTATTGGCGTATATAGCTGCATCTTTCCAGTTTTCCATATAAAGAAAAACACGGGATTTCAGTAATTGTATCATTGGAAGGTTGACCAGATAATTGGGCTCATATTGTTTATCTTTGCTCAAAGTAAGGAATAAACGTTCAGCTTCATTCAGATCGTCCACAATTTGGTTGTATACTTCCTCAACGGTGTTTCGTGTCATTAACAGTTGGTCTTCAGGGAGCAGGTTGCTGTCTAGTTTGAGCGGAACTCCTAAAGCTTGTTTGTTATAGTTGTATGGTGCTCCAAAATGATTAACCAACATAAAATAATAGAAAGCTCTTAATCCGAGAGATTGAGCTATTACATAATTTTTTTCAGCTTCCGTACCACTTACGTCACCGATATAATCGAGAGCGGCATTGGCACCTAAAATATAGTTATAGTATCCCTCCCAGACATTTTGAATATTGTAACCATTTCTTTCCATAATGAAAAACATATCCGGTTGCCATGTATAAACAGCTTGCTTGGCCTCTACTTCTTTTAGAGAGTTAATACTAAATTCATAATCGGTTTTATGAAACTGAATATCATCGTCGAAGAAACTAAGAAAGGCTAGCAGGCTATTACCTTTGTCTTGTTTGGGATAAGCGGAGCCTATCAGCATTTCCTGCAAAGCATTTGCATCTTTAGGAACATACTCACTTTGAGATTTAGGCTCTAGAAAATCTGAGCAAGAGGATAGCGATAGTAAGGCTATTCCTGTTAGTATATATATAATTCTTTTCATTGTTTATCTTTTTATTTTTTAGAAACCAATGTTAATACCTAATGAATAATTCCGTGGAAGTACACTGTTGCTAACTTCCGGGTCGAAACCGTTGAAACGTTTGCTGGCGATAACGAAGATGTTATCCATGTTAAAATTGAGTGATAGATTTTTCATATATATCTTTTCGCACCACTCGCGTTTCATTTGCCAGGATAAACCGATGTTGCGACAGCGTAAGAAAGAGCCGCTGACCACCATAGCATCAGATTGTTCCCATAATGGAATTCTATAAACATTCTCATTATTGGGCAATTCCACATAGGCCATACCTGCTCTGGGTAAAGAAGGAATAATTGTATGTGCTTCGTCTCCCGGTTCTTTCCAACGGTTCAGTAAATCACGGTTTATATTTGTATACGGATCTGGCATATAATATGAACTTGCGAACTGTTCATATGGCGATGGCAGACGTTTCTTGTTACCAAGTAGAAGTGAAAAACTTGTGTTTAAAGTCAATGATTTATAGCGGAAACTTAAGCTCAATCCACCGGTGAAATAAGGCTCTTTCTGACCAGAATATACCAGATAAGTAGTCGGATCGATTTGTCTGCTACGTTCTTCTTCCGGAATATCCAAAAGATTGAATAAAGCTTCACCGGTTTTCCCGTCTAATCCGGCAAAAGAGTATGACCAGAAACTGCTGAGCGGATATCCTTCTTTTAGTACAATATCTGAACGCCCGCTTAAAAAAGAAGCTGCATTGACATCAATGTCTGTATGTCCTCCTTCATTCCAGTTCTTGGAAGCATTCAGGCTGACACTTAATGCGTAGTCTCGTTTTTGTATCGGGGTGAAAGTTAATGTATATTCGATACCTCTGTTGTGGATAATACCACCGTTGCGTTTCATGGATGTTATTCCATATTCATAAGGTAATTCCAACTCAACAATCGCATTGGAACGTCGTGTATAATATTCCAGATTCATATAAAACATACTGAATAACTCTAGGTCTACACCGAAATTCCATGATTTGGTACGTTCCCATGATAGATTCGGATTTGGGATTTGGGAGATGGTAGACTGATATCTGTTGTATAGATTAGCTACTTTCCCTTGATTTAAAATCAAATCCGGACTAATCCGCGTTACTGCATTTCCTTGAATACCATAGGTGCCGCGGAAATTTAAGGTTGTTATCCATTTTACATATTTCTTCATGAAGTCCTCTTCTGAAGCTCTCCAGGAGAAACCGAATGAATAGGTAGGATCAATACGGTGATTAGCATCCTGACCGAAACGGTTGGAGGCATCATTACGTATGTTTGCATTAACGACATATCGGTTTTTGAGTGAATATGCCAATGTGGCGAATACGGAAAGGTAATTGTCTGTAGTATTGACTTTTCTCCATCCACCGTCATATATCTTTTTTAAAAGCCCCCATCCTTCGTCTTTAGAACCTGTAATAGGTGTAAAAGCCTGTGGAGTGGTTGGCAATGTTATTACTTCTCCTCTATCCGGGGCATATCCCCATACAGTATTGCTGACACCTTTATTGGTGGAAGAACGTAATTCCATACCTACTAAGGCATTAATTCGGTTCTCGTTATTGAAGGCTTTACTGAATTGCAGTTTATTCTGAATGTTGTAAGAGTACTGCTGTGCGTTGTTTGTGAATAATTCACCTCCAAATGGGAGTAAGGCTGCTCCAAACTCTTTACTGTTTGGTGAGACAGAGTTGAAATCATAGCCGCGATATGTTTCAGCAATATAGAACGTTTGTTCGGTTTCCCAGGCTTCGTTCGTACTGTTATTATCAGAATATCCTCCGGTGAATTGGTAAGTCAACCAGTCCAGAATATTCCATTTCAAGTCCAATGAAGCTGACATAAAGCTTGATTTGGATTTTGACCCACTATTGTTCCGTTCATTTACGAAATTGTATGATAATGATTTTACTCCGCTATTGTATGTATATGTGGCGTTCTTTTGATAGTAGGCATCGGGATCTATTGAGCGATTGGTAGTAGTAGCATACCCCATAGGGTTGACTCCCCCGGCAAAGCCATTATTCGTCGTTACGCTACCGTTAATCGTTGCATTAATCGTCAGTTTTTGTACCGGGCGTATAGTGATGGCAACGCGTCCGGTCATACGTTCACTGTCGTTTCCAATTTCCTGTCCTTCACTATTGGAATATCCCATAGAAGCTGCATAACTGTATTTATTTGTTCCACCGGAAACACTTATATTATGGTTATGACTGAAAGAGCGGCGGGTTAGCAGTTTGAACCAATCCGTGTTTTGTGTTTCCAAAACATTGCGTTGTGCCAAAAAATCTTCAGAAGATATATCATGCGACAGATACATATTCAATAATCCTTCATAAGTATATATTTGTTTGATTGGTTCTGCGCCATAAGGAGTTCCCCAGTTAAAAGCTTCTTGTGAAAACTGTACTCTTTCTTTGGAGTTCATGTAGTTGAACTGTCCGTAGTTAGGACGCGTACCTATTACAAAATTAGATGTGTAATTGACGCTTAGGCGGTCAGTCGTATTCTTTTTGGTTGTGATTTCAATAACACCATTAGATGCTTTCGAACCGTAGATAGCGGTTGCGGAAGCATCTTTCAGAATACTGATGCTTTCGATATCAGCAGGATTCAACCAGGAAATCTGATTACCGATGATGTTTTTTAAGTCCTCTGTCATTAAAGAAGATGCATTCAGCTCCAGTGGGTCTTCCTGAATAATGCCGTCAACTACCCAAAGTGGATCTTGATTACCCAGTAAGGTACTTGTACCGCGGATTTGAATTTTCGGGGCAGTACCTACACGGCTACTTGTATTAGTGACAATCATACCTGCTACACGTCCTTGCAGCATTTGGTCGATAGTGGTATACGAAGGCATTATAATATCTTTTGCTTTTACTGTAGTAATGGAACCTACCAAGTCACGGCGCTGAATATTCTGGTAACCGGTCACAACTACTTCGTCGATTTCCGTGCTGGAACTGTTTAAAGTGACATTAATCGTTTTCTTTCCTGTATATCTTACGGTTTTTTTCTCCATTCCAATGAATGAGTAAGTCAATATCAGTCCTTCCTGTGCCGGAATGTTAAAAGTGTAGTTTCCGTCCAGCCCGGCGATGGCTCCGTGCTTTGAACCCCGTACGGTAACCGTGGCCCCGGGAAGGGCTTCACCACTAGCGTCACGTATCCATCCGCTGATAGTGATTTTGTTCGTTTTTCTTTTCTTGATAACGATGGCATTGCCTGACACTTCGTAAGTCAGGTTGGTGCCCTCCAAGCATTCATCCAGAATCTCGGTGATCGTTTTGTTTTTTGCCCTTACGCTGATATCGGTTATGTTAGCGATATCTTCTGTTGCATACATAAAGATGAACTTTGTGCGGTTTTGCAAATACCAAAGCGTGGATTCCAGGCTTTCGCCTCTCAAATCAACGGAGATTCGCTGATTGTCTTGTGCTTGAATCATAAGTGAAGAAAGGGAGAATATGCATAAAAGACAGGATTTAATGAAATGTCTGCTTACACAAGATACTCCCTTTGATAAGGACTGTGCTCGTTTTTTCATAATGCGTTAGTTATAATATGTATTAATAGTTATTGTTTATAAGCAATGTGCAGTACCCCTTCCCTTTGTTTGATGTCTACCATATTCAGTTCCATTATCATGTCGATAATAGGGTTCATGTTTGCATAGCGGTTGAGATAAGCTCCGATTTTTACCTGCTTGGCTGCGTCGTCTTCAAAAGTGTATTTGAATCCGTACCATTTGGATAGATATGACATGACATTTTCAAGAGGAATGTTTATAAAGATGAATGATCCAGACTCCCAGGAAGTATATAATTCAGCATTTACATTGGAGACGATACCTTTCTGGCTATTTTTGTCATAAAGGAAGTGTTGGTTTGGAAGCAATTCATAGTCTTCATTTTCATTGTTTATCTTTACGGCCCCACTCACTAATGTTGTACTTTCCACTCCTTCATCTGCGTAGGCCCTTACATTGAAAGAGGTTCCTGTCACCCGGATTGAAGTATGCGGTGTTTGCACGATGAATGGATGTGCTTTGTCCGGAGCAACATCAAAATAGGCTTCACCTTCAACTTGTACGATACGTTCCTTATTGTTGAAACAAATCGGATAAGTCAGTTGAGATTCTGCATTCAGATGTACTTTTGTTCCATCCGAAAGGACAATGTGACATTCCATACCATGCAGTGTACGGAGCGTATTCTTGATCTCTTTCACTTTGGGCTTGTTGGCAGGAGTTTGATAATTGATCCCTTTAGAATCAATGATGAATATTTCAGCTGCACCTTCCGGGAGGGCATTATCGAAAAGATTGAAGGTGTTGCCATTACTTAAAGTCAGTTCTCCGCCATGGGTTCCTGGAGTGATTTCGCCGATTGGTTCTCCGGCTACCCAATTATATATAAGGTAGGAAGCCGGTATTATCAGAAGCAAAATAAGAGCTGCATATTTCAGGCTCTTTCTCCATGAAAGAAAACCGGATGCTTTTTCTCCTCCCAATCGCGGGTAGATTCTGTCCCATGCTTTTTGTGAAGAGAAACTTTTGATTAACTGAGTGTTTTTTTCATACGTTTCCTCATTCAATATTCGTTTGGCTAGCTTTTGATGCTCCGGATTTTCATTAATCCATTCACGGTAGGCTTTTTCTTCCTCCGGGATAGCCGAATGAGTGAATAGGGAAGCAAGGAATTTTGCAATTCTAAAGTTTTCTTTGAATGAATTCATCGTTTTTAGGATTTGTTTGTATATAAAACAATCCAATCGAAAAAACGGGGTAATCAAAAAGTTACTTTATTTGCATAAAAATAGTAATAAGGCGTAGTTTATGCCTTTGAGGCTTTCGCGAAGTTTGCGATAGGCGAATTTCTTTAACGTATGGACAGTACCCTCTGAAATTTGCAATTTGTCAGCAATCTCATGGTTTTTTAACCCTTTCATGGAATATAAGATGATATTTCGCATTTGGGTAGGCAATTCTTCTACCGCTTTGCGAACTATGCGGAAAGTTTCTTGTTCGATAATTGCAGCTTCAAAACCGCTGTCAAACTTTTCTTGTTCCGGAAAATCTGGAATATCCAATTGTTCATGTTTGAGATGATTCAGGCATTTATTTCGGGTGACGGTATAGAGGAAGCTCTTTACTTTCAGAATGTCATCAAAATCTTCTTTTCGCTCCCAATAAACCAACAATGCATCTTGTACGATGTCTTTGCAAACCTCTTTGTCATCGATATAGTGGGATGAAAAAACACAAAGAATAGGATAGTAGTCATCAAATAGCTTTTTGAAAGCCTGTTTGTTACCACGTTTTATGTCTGCAATTATATTTTCTATATGTATGTTCACTATTTAGGGTGGAGCGATTGGTGCAGAAACTCTCTTACCCAATCTTACTTATTTTCTTTAGCTTTTCTTCTTCGATAATTTTAATCTTTCTTCCGTCGATAGTAATTAGTCTTTCCGTAGCGAATTGCGACAAGGTACGGATAGCGTTCGAAGTAGTCATATTGGAAAGATTTGCCAGATCTTCACGTGAAAGATAAATGCTCAAAGTGGAACCGTCTTCTTCAAGACCATAGCTTTCTTTCAAGAAAATGAGTGATTCGGCCAAGCGTCCGCGAATATGCTTTTGTGTCAGATTAACGGTACGTTCGTCGGAGATACCCAAGTCAATGGAGAGTTGGCGGATGAAGAACATGGCCAAATCATTATTTTGGGCAATCAGAGTAGTGATGGCACTCATAGGAATCAGGCAAATAACAGAGGGTTCGAAAGCTGCTGCTGCGGTTACAAAATCTTGTTTGGCAAAATAAGCACGATATGCAAAGTATTCGCGTGGTTTAATCATGCGGATAATCTGACTTCTACCCCCTACACCATCTTTGAAGATTTTCACTTTACCACTGATGAGACACATCAGATGAGACGGTGTCTCTCCTTCACAGTAGATGGTTTCATTCTTTTTGTAGGTTTGTATCGTATAATTGTTCATCAGAAACTCCTTTTGCTCATTGTTTAGAGGAGCTAACATATCGGATAACGGTTCCGAAATATCGATGTCTGACATATTCATTTTTACCATGAGTGCTACAAAACTGTGTTATACAGCACAAAAGTAAAAAGAAAAAATGAGAAAATGAACGAATCTATAAAAAGATTGCACAAAAGTGGGAGCTTTCGTGCAATCTTGTGGACGTTTTATTTAGTAAATAGTAGTTCCCTGTATTTAGGCAACGGCCATATTTCGTCGTCTACTTCCATCTCCAGGTGGTCGATGTGGTCGCGGATTTGGTCAAGATACGGGCGTACTTTTTCTTCGTATGCAAATGCCCTTTCTTTGTAGTTTTCCATGTGGTTGGCTACTTTTCTTGCTTCGGTCATATCGCGCACGAGTACTTTGATAGAAGTGACCCGGTGTGAAATCTCACGAATTAATTCTTTACGGTCGGCACTCAATACTTCGTATTCTTCAGCCGGGAATATTTCTTTCAGTCCCCGAAGATTTTCGAGCAAACGGTTCTGATAGGCAACGGCAGTAGGTACGATATGGTTGATGGCGAGGTCGCCTAATACACGGCCTTCGATCTGCACCTTCATGGTGTATTTCTCCAATTCCACTTCCAAGCGGCTGTTCAATTCGGTTTCGTTGAAAATACGTTCACCGATGAGTACCGCTTTCGATTGATTATCTACATAATGCATCAGGGCTTCCGGAACATGGCAGATATTCGTCAGTCCGCGGCGTGCGGCTTCTTGTTTCCATTCTTCGGAATAGCCGTCCCCTTCGAAACGAATCGGTTCGGAGGCGATAATTGTTTCTTTCAGCAGGCGGAAGATGGCTTCATCTTTGCCTACTCCTTCTTCCATCAGTTTTTCTACCGATGCGCGGAATTCGTTCAGCTGGTTTGCCATGGCCGCATTGATTACAATCATGGAGGCGGCACAGTTGGAAGAAGAACCTGCGGCACGGAATTCGAATCGGTTTCCGGTGAATGCGAAAGGAGAAGTACGGTTGCGGTCGGTGGTATCCAGTAAAATTTCGGGGATACGTCCGATGCCTAACTTCAGCGTGGTTTTTTCTTCCGGCGTCATTTTTTCGTTTCCTACTTGGCGGACAATTTCGTCAAGAGTGGACGAGAGTTGTGAACCCAGGAAGCAAGAGAGAATGGCGGGGGGAGCTTCATTGGCTCCCAAACGGTAGCTGTTGCTGGCGCTCATGATGGAGGCACGCAATAAATCTTGGTTTTTATAAACCATCATTAAGGCGTTCACCAGAAAAGTGAGGAATAGCATATTTCCTTTCGGGTTCTTTCCGGGAGCGAACAGATTGATGCCGGTGTCTGTGCAGAGCGACCAGTTGTTGTGCTTGCCCGAACCGTTTACTCCGCTATATGGCTTTTCGTGCAGGAGTACATTAAAATGATGTTTTCTGGCGATACGCTTCATCAAATCCATGACGAGCTGGTTGTGGTCGTTGGCAAGATTGCAGTTTTCGAAGATAGGGGCCAACTCAAATTGGTTGGGGGCTACTTCGTTATGACGGGTTTTGGCGGGAATACCCAGTTTGTGACACTCGATTTCGAGTTCTTTCATAAATGCAGTGACACGTGGAGGGATAGAACCGAAATAATGGTCTTCCAACTGTTGGTCTTTGGCAGAAGAATGTCCCATCAGTGTCCGTCCTGTCAGACAGAGGTCGGGGCGTGCATTATATAAGGAAGAGTCTACAAGGAAATATTCCTGTTCCCATCCTAAATTGGTATATACGCGTGTGATGTTCTTGTCGAATAGCTGGCAGACTTCCGTTGCTGCTTTGTCTACGGCGGCAAGTGCTTTCAATAATGGAGTTTTGTAATCCAGCGCTTCACCTGTATAAGAAATGAAGATAGTGGGGATACAAAGAGTGGTATCTACTACGAATGCTGGTGAAGAAACATCCCAGGCCGTATATCCTCGCGCTTCGAAAGTGTTGCGGATACCGCCGTTAGGGAAAGAAGAGGCATCCGGTTCTTGTTGGATCAGTAGTTTTCCGGAGAAGCGTTCGATCACTCCGCCATCTTCGCCAAATTCGATAAAGCCGTCGTGCTTCTCGGCTGTTCCGTCTGTCAGAGGTTGGAACCAGTGTGTGTAGTGAGTGACGTTGAGTGACTTAGCCCAACTTTTCATACCGTTAGCAATTAAATCTGCTATTTCACGGCTGATAGGCGTACCTTTTTCGATAGCATCGGTTACAGCTTTGTAAGCTTCTTTAGGAAGATACTCTTGCATCTTCTTGCGGTCGAACACGTGGCTACCATAATAATCAGAGAGTTTGTTGGAAGGGGCAATAACTTCCAGAGGTTTCCGGTTGGAAAGCTCTTGTAAAGCAAAAAAACGCATTTTTGACATAAATGGTCTATTTTTTATCGGTTGATGGCGCAAAATTATATGTTTTTTCTGAAAGTACCCCTATTTTTGAGGGGGTATTTTTAGAAATAACTTATTTTTTATTGATAATGCCCCCTCAGGAATTTGGCACTTACGAAAACTGTAGGGCGTTTGGGTTCCATGTCGGAATTTCATATAATGAAGAACATCTATCATACTTTTACTATAAAAGATGGGTATCTATCATACCTATACTCCGTCTATCTTAGTGTAGTATTAGGTGAAGTACCCCTTTGAAGGCATCAAGATGCATACATTATAGTAAGCCGTATTATCTTACCAACATTTAGTTTGTTGCACTCTAGTGAATAGACCTTTGCACTCCAGTGAACGGTTTTTTCCACTAGAGTGCAAAGAACCGTTCACTGGAGTGCAAAGATTGACTTCTCCCTTAGAGAAAACGGTATTATCCATTGAATAATAAATTGTTAACTAGTATATTTCATATAAACAAACAATGATTTGTTTGCAAAATGCTATTGCCGTAGGAATAAAAGCAGTACACACAGAAAGAAGCAATCAGTTCTGTTGATGGGAAACACGCCAGATATACTATGAGAAATACCGCCAACGAGTATGAGAAATGAGGTGAAATCGGGGGTGTTTTGCTGAAAAACTATGAGAAATGCCTATTTAGGAAATCATTTCTCATAATCTATCTATTTGATTATATTCGCTTTATATGGATACTATGAGAATATGAGAAATGGAAACGAAAAATTCAGAAAAGAGGTCTCTGAAGCTGATAGGAAGATTGTGTTTAGTTTATTTCCGAACCGATATCAGCTAGTTCATTTTTTTATTGATTGTAATTGGGGAAAATGTTTACGCAAAATGAAGAACTAAATACGCAATTGAGAATAGATAAGAAAAATGAACCTTTTAACTTTGCGCTTATTATAACCTATTAAGCAATATATTATGGGACGAAAATTTTCACGAATGTGTTATATATTAGCTTTGACCATATTTGTATTAGTTTTTCCGGGCTTATGCACTGAGGCCGCTCCTCAATGTACCGAAACGAGTATGTGGTTGAATGGTAGTGTGGAAAAAACAACGTGGATGAAGTGTCTTCATGATACACTGTTAATGTGCAAAATATCCATTCCCGGTACGCATGACAGTGGCACTACCAAAGGTGGAGATATGTTGAAAACACAGTCTGAAACCATTCCTGTCCAGTTGCAGTTGGGAATTCGCGCTTTCGATATTCGTTTGGAAAAGAAAAATAATAAATTAGGTATCTTCCATAGTTATGCTTTTCAGGATCTATATTGGGAAGATGATGTTTTGCCCGCCTTCATTTCTTTTTTGCAGGCGTATCCTTCTGAAACATTGATTGTCTCACTGAAAAAGGAGGGCGGAGAGTTGCAGGATTATGCATCTTTAGTGTCTGCTTCTTTGAGTAATCCTGTATATCAAGATTATTTCGTAACAGATTTTCACCCTGAACTGACATTGAAAGACTGTCGCGGAAAGATTCTTTTTTTACATAGGGATTCTGCAATGATTAATTATCCGGGTGCTGCTTGTGTAGGTTGGGAAGATAATAAAACCTGTCTGCTTATTCTTTGCAATAAAGATGGGAAAGAAGGTCGTGTGTTGCTTCAAGATGAGTACCAATATGAGTCAGGCAAAGATGCTGGAAAGAAAATAACAACAATTATTCGTAATATTGATGTAGTGTCTGACCAGCCCGCTTCTTCACGTAAGTGGGGTATTAGCTTTGTCAGTGCAACCGGATTACCTTTGGGAACACCTAAGATCTTTGCAGACCAAATTAATCAACCTGTAGCAGACTATCTGGAGCAGGAACACAAACGGAACTGTGGCATTGTTTTTATTGATTTTATTAATGATAAAGGCGGTAAAGAACTGGTGGAATATTTAATTGAAAGCAATATCAAGTGAGGCTACTCTACCGAGGCAAACAAAATCTCTTTATTATGAAGTTCTTTTAGCAGAAATGCGCAAAGTGAAGAATATTATACGCATTTGGTACTTTATAAAGGGTGTCCAATTCCTACATTTGTCTATAATTAAAAATAAAAAAGTGTAATGCTATGAAACTGTCAATAGATTTAGGTGGAACCCATGTTCGGATAGCACAAGTGGAGAATGGCAGGTGTCTTAATAAGATATCGGTTGCTTGTCCATCGCAGCAAGATGCTTCTACGATTCTCAATTTACTATCTCAGCTTATTGAAAGAATGATGAACGAACATGTAGAAGGCATTGGCATAGGTGTCCCTTCTATTGTAGATTCGGAAAAAGGGGTTGTTTATAATGTGGCAAACATCTCCTCCTGGAAGGAAATTCATTTGAAAGAGGCTTTGGAAAGTGAGTTTAGAGTACCTGTTGCTATCAACAACGATTCTAATTGTTTCACTTTGGGGGTGAAAATGTTCGGTGAAGGGCAACCTTATGCCAACATGGTGGGGGTGACGATAGGAACTGGTATCGGGGCAGGGGTCATCATTGATCATCGTCTCTATGGCGGCGAATTTATGGGAGCAGGCGAAATAGGAATATTGCCATATTTAGATTCCGACTTTGAGCAATATTGTAGTAGTTTCTTTTTTAAACGGTACAATACTACTGGTGCTGAGGCTGCTGAAAAGGCAAATAGTGGAGACTGGGCTGCATTGGAAATATGGAAAGAATTTGGAATTCATTTGGGTAACCTTATGAAAGCGGTTCTTTTGGTGTATGCTCCGCAGGCTGTTATTTTGGGAGGAGGTATTGCACCAGCATTTCCTTTATTTAGAGGAGCTATGGAAAATGAGATGCGGATTTTTCCTTACAAAGTTATATTGGATAGAGTAGAGGTGAAGGTTTCCCATCAGAAAGATGCTAGTTTGTTGGGAGCTTCTGTTCTGATAAAGTAATCAAAGTATAATCTTTTTGTAAATCGAATATAATTCTGTCTTGTGACCTTTGGGGCAGATTTATAATTATCAATATTATAAACTTTAAATTTTAAATGTATGAGACAAGCAAATTTTAGGATCTATCGAAAGATTCTGACTATTTTGTTAGTGCTGTTCTTGTCTGCAAGTGCTTATGCACAGCAAATCACAGTGAAAGGAACAGTGAAAGATCAAACGGGTGAGCCTGCAATCGGAGCCAATGTTTTGATCAAGGGAACTTCTAACGGAGTCATTACAGATGTGGATGGAAAGTTCGAGTTGTCAACTGATAAAAATGCCGTATTGGTTATAAGTTATGTTGGCTATGCAAACCAGGAAGTGCAGGTTACCGGTAAACCCTTAATGATTATTCTAAAAGAGGATTCGGAACTTCTGGATGAAGTAGTTGTGTTAGGTTACGGTGCGAATTCACGTAAGCAGGATTTGTCGGCGGCTGTAGGTGTATTGAGCAATACCGAGGAATTAACCACTCGTCCGGTCAGCTCTACAGAAAGTATGCTGCAAGGTCAGCTGGCTGGTGTCACGGTACAAGCCAACGGTGGTGACCCTACTGCTACTCCTACGATTACTATCCGTGGACAAGGTTCTTACAAACGTAAAATTGCTGGTGTTGAACAAGGTGGGGATAACGTACTCTGGGTAGTTGACGGAGTTCCCGGCGCTCCTATTGCTTCAATGAGTGATATCGAATCTATCGTAGTATTGAAAGATGCTGCCTCTGCTGCTATCTATGGTGCGCAGTCAGGTGCAGGCGGTGTAATTTTGGTCACTACCAAAAAGGCTAAGGCAGGTACGCCCACTCTTAGTTACGAAGGTACTTATGGGATTCGTCAGGCTACAAATTTGCCGGAGCCACTGAATGCTGAGGGTGAATTAGAGATGCGTAAACGCTCTTATGCCAATGCGGATATGTCACTTCCCGATGGTTGGGATGTGGCAAAAAATCCGTGGATTGGCACCACTCGTACCAATTGGATGGACGAGATTTTCCGTACAGCTTTTTATCAACGCCATAACATAGCGTTGAATGTAGGTACAGAGAATTTTTCGAGTCGTTTGTCTTTCTCATTTGATAATGACGAAGGAGTATTGATCAATACTTATAATAAGAATTATTCGATACGTTACAATGGTAAGTTCGACTTGAATAAATGGGTGTCTATCAGCGAAGATTTTGTTTGGAAAAATACGGAGAGCCGCACAAAGGATACAGACGATGCATATACAGGTCCTGTTTTATCAGCAATCTATATGCCAGCCAGTGCTACTGTATATAATCCGTTGGATGGAACTTGGGGAGGAACCACTACTGAAGATCCTGAATACATAGCTAAGTATGGAAGCAATTTTGCAGGTGCCCATGGTGATGCTGTTAACCCGGTACGTCTGTTGAAAGCGGAAAACCGTTTTAACAGAACCAGTGATGTTTGGAGTACTACAAGTTTGCAAATAGCCAATGTACTACAGGGGTTAAAGTTTACCAGCCGTTTCACTTACAATCTGAAGAGTAATAATTATAAAAATTTCCGTCCTATTCAGGATGAACCGGGTAAGCCCAATAACTCAAATAACATGGATATAACGAATTATCGTAGAGATGCATGGAAAACTGAGAATACGCTGACTTATGATAATACTTTCGGAAGACATACAGTAGGCGCATTGTTCTCTACTACAGCTGATCATTTTGTAACGCGCGGTCTTGATGTTAACGGTAAGAACTTTACCGATGAAAGCCCATATTTGCAATATCTGGCATATGCAGGTTCTACTTCGGCTACCGATTATATGACAGGTCCTGATGCCAATGTCTCATTGGTGGCCCGTTTGGCTTATTCTTACGATGATCGCTATTTTGCTACGGCCTCTTGGCGGCGCGATTATGCAGGCCGTTTACCTAAAGAAAATAATTTTGGTGACTTTCCGGCAGTTACATTGGCATGGAAGATTTCTAACGAGAAGTTCTTTAAGAAAAATGATTTCATCAGTTTGCTGAAATTGCGTGCTTCTTGGGGACGTGTTGGAAACTTGGGCTCTATTAACTATAATTACAAATCGCTTTTGTTGGGAACAACGTATTGGCAGGAACAAGCTCAATATGGTGTGATGAATAATACAACCTGGAATAATTTCGTGTATAACTCTACTGCCATGAACAAGAATCTGACATGGGAGACTTCTGAACAGTACGATTTAGGTTTGGATGTCGAAATGTTCAATAGCCGTTTGTCTTTGTCGTTCGACTACTTTGATAAGCGTACTTTTAACCTGATTCAGGAACAGACCATGGATTGGCCGAGTACTATCGGATTGGATCCGATGTTGATTAATCAAGGTGAAGTTCGCAATCGTGGTTTTGAAATATCAGCAAACTGGAGCGATCGTATCAACAAGAATTTCTCTTATTTTGTATCAGGTAACTTTTCGTATTTGAAGAACTGGGTTTCCGACATAGGTGTGAAGAATGCCGATGGTACTCCTGGCGTATGGACTGATAGTGATTCTAAATTCCGCAATATTCCTTTTACTCGTCAGACTGCAGAGGGAGAACCTTTGAATTCGTACTATTTGATTAAGACTGCCGGTATTTTCCAGAGTGATGCCGAAGTTGCTGCCTGGAATAAGGAGCATGGTACTTATGTTACCGACTCTAATGGTAACAAAGAGTGGAAAGGCATCCAGGCAAATGCCAAAGCCGGTGACTTAAAGTTCGTAGACTACAACAATGACGGTAAGATTGATGATAAAGACCGCCAATATTGCGGTAGTGCTACTCCGAAGACAACATATGCTTTCACATTAGGAGCTACTTATAAAAAACTGTCTGTCAGCGCTATGTTTCAGGGTGTAGGTGGTGCTCAGGCATTCTATGCTGCGAAATATATGACGTTGAGCGATGTAGATGGTAACTTTAACCGTACAAAGGAAATTCTGAACGCCTGGAGTCCGACAAATACCTCTTCAAATATCCCCAGACTGTCAAAGAATGATCCGAATTCAAACTTCAGTACGGCATCTGATTGGTATTTGGAAGATGCTTCTTATTTGCGCCTGAAAAACCTGACTGTTTCCTATGACTTATCAGACGTATTGCAAAAGTGGTCGCATCTGAAAGAGCGCAGCAGTCGTATGTCTGTCTACTTCAGTGGTGAGAATCTCTTTACAATAACCGATTATTCGGGTATGGATCCGGAATGTGGCGGCTGGGATGCTATGAAATATCCTGTATCCAGGGTATTCTCTTTTGGCGTGAAATTAACTTATTAATAAAAACAGAGATTATGAAAAAATATATACCATTATTGGCTTTATCGGCCTTGTCATTATGCTCTTGCGCCGACTTTCTGGATGTGCAACCGGAAGGAAATCCTGCTACTACATCCTATTTTTTGAATGATGAACAAGCAATTGATGCCATCGACGGACTTTATGCGCCTATCCATCAGGAAAAGGGCTTCGGACGTGAATTGTTTTGGGAACAAGGGGCAGCCTGCGATATTGTTTGGGCTAAGACACGCGGTTACAATTCATTGGCAACATTTGACTATACCGGTAATGAAGATCCTATTAAGGGAGGATTTGATTTATTCTATCAAAATATGGCTCGTTCCAACTGGATTATCAAGCAGTTGCTTGACAAAGAGAAGAAAAGTGGATTGAGCGCAATAGAACATCGTAGCTTGGGCGAAGCCTTTTTTATGCGTGGCATGGCCCATTTCTGGATTGCTTACCGTTACGGAACGAAAGAACAGGGAGTTCCTTTCGTACGCTACGAAGATTTTGAGGGGGACTATGATAATTCTATTCCTCCACAGCAGGCCTCTGTAATCGATGACTATAAGTATATTATAGAAGATATGGATAAAGCTATCTCTTATTTGCCTAAATTTGAGGAATATACAGATGACGATAAAGGGCGTCCGCATAAAGCTGCCGCTGTGGCTTACAAGGCTAAAGTATATGCTTATTGGGCTACTTGGGATGCAACCCAGTGGAATAATGTGATTACTATGGTTAATTCATTGGAAACTGATTATAACCGTGACTTGGCTGACACTTTTGCTGAAATATTCTCTTCTGATTTTAAAGATTTTTGGAACAAGGAGTATATTTGGTCTATTCCTTCCAACGGCGGTTCTTCCGGTGGTGGTGTTGAATTTGTAGGTGTGATTCTGGAAGACAAAGGCTGGGGTGTGTATAACGGCTGGGGACAGATTAAGCCATCTTATGATATTTATGAAGAGATGGTGAAAGACGGTGTAGGTAATGAACGTCTGGTACGTTCCATTTTGGAATATAATCAGGAATTCCAGTTCTTTGGCGAAAAACGTAAGTTCTATTCTGATACGAACTTGGATGTAGGTTTCCAAATCAATAAGTATATGGATCCCTTTAAGCACAAGGATGCCGATAAAGAGGGGTATGTAAACACGAATGGAAACTGGCCGACTGCCCGTATAAACTTTCCGTTGATTCGTTTTGCTGAAATGTTGCTGTTCCGCGCGGAGGCTTATCTGATGACAGACCAACCGGGTAAAGCCAAAGAGGACTTGAACCGTATTCGCAAACGGTCTAACCTGACAGAATTGACTAAAAACCCTACTATGGCGGATTTGTATCACGAACGCCGTTGTGAATTAGCTTTTGAATATACCGACCATTTGTTCGACCTCAAGCGTTGGCATCGTTCTTCAAATGCTGAAATTAAACAACTGGCAGAGAGGGAACTGAACGCTAGGCCACGTATCCGTAAGTATGCAGACCGTTCTGATCCTGAATCCAGCTTTACTATAGAACCTTATGGTGACTATACGGTAAAGAGTCCTTATAAAGATTATATGATGGTATTCCCATATCCGTATGACCAGATAACTAAGTCTAATGGTAAGTTGAAACAGAATGACGGCTATAATTAATCTTTCTTTTTGAAAGATATCCATCATGAAATAGAACATTAGTCTGATCTGCAAGGATTGACATCCCAAAAGGTAGCAATCCTTGCAGATAAAACTTTCAAACATGTAATTTGATGAAATTTAAAATTCTTACATGTGCAGTCATTGCATTTTGTGTTTTCAGTTCTTGTTCGTCCGGTAAACAATCCCCTGTTGACTATGTCGATCCCTTTATAGGGACGGGGTTTCATGGTCATACTTATCCGGGTGCAACCGTTCCTTTCGGTGGGGTACAATTGAGTCCCGACACCCGTGCCGGAAACTGGGATGCTTGTGCGGGATATCATTACAGTGATACTACTTTAAAAGGCTTTTCGCACACTCATCTTAGCGGAACGGGATGTATTGATCTGGGCGACATACTGTTTCGTCCCACCACTCAAAGACCGGACTTAACAGCAGAAGGAAGTATTTGCCGACCGACAGCTTTTTCCCACAAAGATGAAAAAGCGTCAGCCGGATATTACTCGGTATTGCTGAAAGATGAAGGGATAAAAGCAGAGTTGACTGCAACCGCTCATGTCGGTGTGCACCGGTACACATTTCCTTCTGCCAAGCCCGTAAGTATTATCATAGATTTGGCTCATTTGCTTGATAATGAATATATTTATGAAGCCGAGTTAGAACAGACGGCTTCCAATGAAATTGCAGGAATGAGAAGAACCAGAGGTTGGACAGATAACCAATATGTTTATTTTGTTGCCCGGTTCTCGAAACCTTTTCAAACTGTTGGTTTTGTACAGGATAGAAAGATGTTTTCTGCTGAGGCTAAATTGACCGGCACGGATTTGCAAGCCGTTCTTACGTTTGACGATAAAGACAGTGAGCCTGTTATAGCCAAAGTAGGACTATCCATAGTCAGTGTGGACAACGCGCGTGAGAACCTTGACGCTGAAGTAAAAGATTTCAATTTTGACGCAGTGCGTGTTGCCGCCCGTAGTGCTTGGGAACAGGCGCTTTCAGCCATTACCGTGGAGGGAGGCAATATAGACGATTTGAAGAACTTCTATACCGCTATGTATCACGCTATGGTTGTGCCCGATGTCGTGAGTGATGTCAACGGTGAATTTCGCCGGCACAATATGGAGATAGGTCAGTTGTCTAAAGGTAAAGTGCAATATTCCACTTTTTCCCTTTGGGATACTTTCCGTGCGTGGAATCCCTTGATGACGCTGATTGATACTACATTGGTCACTAATATGATCGATTCTTATCTTGATATTTACGATGCTTCAGGTGAACTTCCCATCTGGCCGCTTTCTGCCGGAGAAACGGGAACTATGATCGGATACCATTCGGTTTCTGTTATTGCTGATGCCTACTTGAAGGGAATCAGAGGCTTTGATGCGGAAAAAGCATTGGAAGCAATGATTGTTTCTTCTGAGAAGAATAAGAAAGGTGCGGATTACTATATAAAATATGGCTTTATTCCTTCGAACATTAAAAAAGAATCCATATCTTGTCTGTTGGAATTTGCTTATGATGACTGGTGTATTGCACGTATGGCACAGGAGATGGGAAAAGAAGATATTTGTCAAAAGTACATGGAGCGTTCGCAGAACTATATCAACGTATTTGATGGTTCTACAAAGTTTTTCCGCCCCAAACGGATGGATGGTAATTGGGAAACGCCATTCAATCCTGTTGAAGTGGGACGTGCCTATACCGAAGCTACTGCCTGGCAATATCGTTTTTTCGCCCCTCACGATGTGAACGGAATGGCACAACTGTTCGGAGGAGAGGAAGAGTTTATCACTGCGCTTGATTCTATTTTCACTGTAGAATCGGGTGTGAAAGGCGACCTTGTGGACATTACCGGCCTGATAGGACAATATGTTCATGGGAATGAGCCGAGTCATCACATCGCTTATTTGTATGATTATGTAGGACAGCCTTGGAAGACACAAGAGATGACACGCCGGTTGCTTCATGAAATGTATAAGCCTGTGCCCGGGGGAATCATAGGTAATGAAGACTGCGGGCAGATGTCTGCCTGGTACATACTATCCAGTCTGGGTATCTATTCTGTATGTCCCGGAAGTAATGAATTTGCGCTGACCAGTCCTCTGTTCGAGAAAGCGGTTGTCAATTTGGCAAACGGAAAGACGCTGACTATTCTTGCCAACAACCCGAAGAAGAATATTTATATCAGTAAAGTAGAGCTGAACGGCAAGCGGATAGATACCAATTTCATCACTTATGCACAACTGATGGAAGGTGGTGAACTTCGTTTTACTTTAACCGATACACCGGATAAGACCCGGGGAATTTCAGCAGAGGCCGCTCCTTATTCCTATACCCGCGAAAATGTGGTGTCCATTCCTTATGTGGATAGAGATTTGAATCTCTTTATGGATAAAACAGAAATCACTCTTGCTACGGCAACCGCAGGAGCCGGAATCCGGTACACGTTAGACGGAAGTGAGCCGACAGAGTCATCTCCGCTTTACGAGAAAGCATTCGAGTTGGATAAGACCACTCAGATAAAGGCAAAGGGATTTAAGGAAGGTTTTCGCCCGAGCAAAGTCTTGTCTATTCAGGCTACCAAAGCCGAATTGAAAGCTGCACTTCCGGTGAATCCCACTTTAAACGGTACTTCTTATAAGTATTTCGAGGGTACATATCAGAAAGTGGCGGATATTGAAAAGACACCTTTGCTTGAAACGGGCATCATGTCGGAACCTTCCATCAAGGATGCCAAACAGGAAGATCACTTTGGTTATATATTTACTGGGCTTATCAACGTCCCCGAAGATGGAGTCTATACTTTTCAGACACGCTCGGACGACGGCAGTGTTTTGTATATAGACAATGAACTGGTGGTGAATAACGACGGTTCTCATGCCGCTATTCCTGCTACCGGACGTATTGCTTTAAGAAAAGGTTTTCATCCTTACAAACTCTACTATTTTGAAGATTATGAAGGCGAACATCTCAGTTGGGCGTGGAAACTTCCTTCTGCAGAAGAGTTTGAACCTGTTCCTGCTTCAACTTTATATGTGAAATAATAAACAATACTACCATGAAAAAAATAGCTTTTTTATCTTTGCTAATACTTGGTGCATCATGCAGCCAAGTGAAACAGCAGCCTACCAAGCCTGCACCAATCAATGTAATGTCATTCAACATTCGTTATGACAACCCGGAAGACAGTCTGGACAATTGGAAATTCAGGAAGGACCGTGCGGCTAATGCTGTCCGATTCTACGATGTCGATGTATTGGGCACGCAAGAAGTGCTTCATAATCAATTGGAAGACCTCAAGCAGCGCTTGCCGGAGTACGGAGTCGTAGGTGTAGGCCGTGAGGATGGAAAGGAGAAAGGAGAGTACAGTGCTCTTTGGTATAAGAAGAATCGTTTTGATTTACTTGATTCGGGATATTTTTGGTTGAGCGAAACGCCCGAAGTGCCCGGTTCTAAAGGATGGGATGGTGCTTGCGAACGTATCGCTTCGTGGGCGAAACTGAAGGACAAGACTTCCGGCAAGGAATTCTTTGCCTTGAACACTCATCTGGACCATGTAGGCGTGGTGGCACGGCGCGAAGGAATCAGCCTTATGCTGGACAGAGTGAACCAATTGAGTGGCGGACTGCCGGTGATTGTTACAGGGGATTTCAATTCGGAACCGGAATCGGATGTCATCAAGCACGTGACTGATCCTGCTAATCCGGAACATCTGACGGATGCTCGTCTTGCGTCGCCTGTTGTTTACGGTCCGGCATGGAGTTTTCACGACTTCGGCAAGATTCCTTATCAGCATCGCCCGTTGATTGACTATGTGTTCGTTCGCAATGGATTTGATGTGCTTAGATATGGTGTACTCGCCGAAACGGAAAATGAGGCTTTTCTGTCAGACCATGCACCGGTTTTAGTGACAGTTGAATGAGAGTTTTAAATTGTACAAAAGAAATTATTGATAAAAATAATGACAATGAAGAAGATGTGGAAAAACTGCATATTGGCAGTATTGGTAGTTGTATTATTGCCTGCCTGCGCATTTGCGCAAGATCGTCGTGACAAGGAACAAACGTATGTGTTGGAACATCCTTATGAAGTAACCAAGATAGCTCCGCCCAAAGGGAAGAAGATTAAAAATGTTATTCTGATGATTGGTGACGGCATGAGTCTTATGCATGTTTATTCTGCATGGACTGCCAACCGTGGAAAGTTGTATCTGGATAATTGCCAGACAGTAGGTCTTTCTAAGACTTACTGCTCCAATAAACTGATTACTGACTCCGGTGCAGGTGGTACTGCGTTGGCTACCGGACACAAGACGAATTATCATGCCGTAGGCGTAGATACGGAAGGACGTCCCTTGAAGTCGTTGGTGGATTATGCTGCCGCAAAAGGCAAATCAACCGGTATAGCAGTGACCTGCCGTCTTTGGGACGCTACTCCTGCCGACTTCTGCTGTCACAATAAAGATAGGGATGCCGAAGCGGAGATTGTGACGGATTATGTGAATTGCGGCGTGGATTACGCTTTTGGCGGTGGTGCCAAGCTTTTCGAAAATCGTGAAGACGGTCGCAATCTGTTCGAGGAACTGCGTGCCAATGGTTATCAGACTCCTCGCAGTTGGGAGGAATTGGCAGGTATAAAGAGCGGAAAAGTATTTGCTGTTCCTTATCCGGTAGACACCCCGCTTCCGGCAGAACGCGGTGATCTCCTTGCACGCGCTTCGCTGAAAGGCATCGAGTTGCTGAACCAGAACAAGAATGGTTTCTTCATGATGATAGAAGGCTCACAGTTGGACGATTACGGTCACTTTAACGACCTTGACTTGTTGATGCAGGAAACGCATGATTTCGACCGTACGATCGGTGCTATTTACAAATGGGCTGCCGAAGATGGAGAGACGTTGGTGGTAGTTACCGCTGACCATGAAACCGGTGGACTTACGTTGGTGGACGGTGACTTGCAGGAAGGTAAGATTGTATGTAAGTTCTCTACAGGTGGTCATAGTGGCGTGATGGTTCCGGTCTATGCTTTTGGTCCCGGAGCCGAAGAATTCACCGGTATTTATGAGAATACTGCTGTTTGCGACAAAATAAAGAAATTACTCGGTCTATAAATTCATAAACAACTATTTCCCATGCTGAAACACATTATATTTGCATGCTTGCTTTCTTGCCCGGCAATGACTGTGCTGAATGCTCAAAGCTGTGGTAATGATGACAAATATCATCTGCCTTATAAAAATACCTATGTCAAAGAACCGTTAGTCACCGAGAATGAGTACCGTGTGGCAAAACCCGAGACAATAGAACCGAAGAGCTTTAAAGAAGCCCGGAAAATTCTGCCGTGTCCCATTTGGAGCGGGCACGAGAAGGAACTGGAGATGTATTGGAGAGCATGGGAAATAGCTATCGGCAATATCCGTGCTCCCCAACCGGGTTCCGGATTTGTTTCCAGTTATCTGGATACCGCCTATAACGGAAATATCTTTATGTGGGATACCTCTTTCATTCTGATGTTTGCCCGTTACGGCACCCGCTTCTTTCCTTTCCAGCAAACATTGAACAATTTCTATGCCAAACAACATCCCGACGGTTTTATCTGTCGCGAAATAAAGGCGGACGGTGCCGACTGCTTCGAACGCTATGACCCCACCAGCACCGGCCCCAATCTGATTCCCTGGTGCGAAATGGTCTATTATCACCAGTTCGGTGATATGGAACGCCTGCACAAAATATTTCCGGTGCTTTGCGGTTATTACAAATGGCTGAAACTGAACCGTACCTGGCGCAATGGAACCTATTGGTCGAGCGGATGGGGGACTGGTATGGACAATATGCCTCGCGTACCGGCAGGTTATAACCCTATCTACAGTCATGGGCACATGATTTGGCTGGACACCAACCTGCAACAACTGTTCACAGCCAATCTCCTTCTCGAAATGGGGTTCTACCTTGAACGCTGGCAAGAAATAGAAGATTTTGAAAGCGAAGCTCAGATGCTGAAAGAATACATCCATGACAATCTTTGGGATGAAGAGTCCGGCTTCCTTTATGACCAGTATGCCGACGGCACACTTTGCAAAACGAAGGGGATAGGGGCTTACTGGGCATTGTTCACCGATGTGCTCGATACCACCCGATTGGATCGTTTAGTGAAAGAACTGGATAACCCCGCCACCTTCAAACGTAAATACCGGATTCCTTCTTTATCCGCCGATAACCCCAAGTACAAGGATAACGGCCGCTATTGGCAAGGTGGAATATGGCCGGGTACTAACTACATGGTGATGCAGGGACTTGTAAAGAAGGGCTATCGCAAACTAGCGAGAGAAATTTCCCTCAACCACTATTCCCAGGTGTTGGAAGTATTTAAGAAGACAGGAACCTTTTGGGAATATTATGCTCCGGAAAGTGCCGAACCGGGATTTATGGCAAGAAAAGAATTTGTAGGATGGACCGGTCTGCCGCCCATTGCCGAATTGATAGAGTTTATCATTGGTATTCAGGGAGACTATGCCACAAAGCAGATTGTCTGGGATATGAATCTGACCGAGACTAACGGAATCGAACGATATCCTTTCGGTCCTGATGGAGTGATTGGCATGAAGGCGGAAGCACGCCGTTCAGCAAGCGATGAACCTCACATCACAGTAGATTCAAATATAGAATTCGAGTTGCTTGTGCTCTATGGTGGAAAAGAGAAGAGGATTCAAGTTACCCCCGGTAAGCATACTTACTAACAACCAACACTGACCATGAAAAAGAAAATGTCACGACGCCAATTCCTGAAGACCGGAGGGCTTGCTTTAGCAGCCATGACCATGCAGTCCTCTTCCATGTTTTCCGCGTCTTCAATCCCTAGTTTGAAATATGTTTCCTTGCGTCCGCCTAAGGAGAAGAGGCATTTTGTTTCCAAGGCTGTAGAAGCAACCATTGAAGAAACAAAGCAAAAGATAAAGGATGAAAAGCTGCGCTGGATGTTCGAGAACTGTTTTCCTAATACACTCGACACCACCGTCAGACACGGATTGAAAGATGGACGTCCCGATACTTTTGTTATCACAGGTGATATTGACGCTATGTGGCTACGTGACTCTTCTGCACAGGTATGGCCTTACCTGCCGTTGATGAAAGGCGATAGCGACCTTCAGTGGATGGTGGCAGGATTGGTCAACCGACAGGTGAAATGTATACTGACAGATCCCTACGCCAATGCTTTCAATGACGGTCCGTTGGGTAGTTATTGGGAAACGGATCACACACAGCACATGGTGAAAGAACTGCATGAGCGCAAGTGGGAAATAGACTCTCTATGCTATCCCATCCGTTTGGCATATCACTATTGGCAATTGACGGCCGATGTTTCAGTGTTTGATACGAACTGGCATGAAGCCATGAAGCTGGTAGTGCAAACCTTCAAGGAACAACAACGCAAGCAGGGCTTGGGACCCTATAGCTTTACCCGCGATTGTGACCGCCCCACTGATTCGCAGATAAATAATGGCTGGGGAGCACCTGTCAAGCCCGTCGGGCTCATCGTTTCTTCTTTCCGACCTTCGGACGATGCTACCCAATACGGTTTTCTGATACCGTCCAATATGTTTGCAGTTGTATCGTTGAGGCAGTTGGCGGAGATAGAGCACAAGGTATGCAAGAATGAAACCTTTGCCGAAGAATGCGCGGCGTTGGCCGACGAAGTGGATGCCGCCATTCGTAAATACGGAACTTTCAACCATCCCGTCTGCGGACGAATTTATGCCTTTGAAGTTGATGGATTCGGCAATGCGCTTTGCATGGACGATGCCAACGTTCCCAGTCTTCTGGCTGCTCCTTATCTCGGTTACTGCTCTATCAAGGATGCTATCTATCAGAATACCCGCAAAATGATCTGGAGTGATAACAATCCCTACTTTTTCAAAGGCAAGGCAGGTGAAGGAGTGGGAGGACCTCATGTAGGACTGAACTATATTTGGCCCATGAGCATCATAATAAAAGCTTTCACTACGGACGATCGCGAAGAAATCGCGGCTTGCTTGAGGCAGCTTCGTGACACGGACGGAGGAACTGGTTTTATGCATGAATCTTTTCATTCGGAGAATGCTTCGGATTTCACCCGTTCTTGGTTTGCATGGGTGAATACTTTGTTTGGAGAGCTTGTGCTCAGAACCATTCGTGAATTCCCTGATATTTTAACACAAAGATTATGAAGAAAGTATATTGGATAATTGCCGTTTTGTTAACACTGATTTCTTGTGGGGAGGGCTGTCATACTTCCATACAGGCTAATGGCATTATTCCCCTTCCCAATGAAATGGTTATGGGACGGGGAACCTATATTCTGCAAGGCGAAACGAGTGTGGCCATCTCAGAGGATGAAGCCTCACAGAAAGTCTTCCGCTACTTAGCTGATGCATTGAAGAACACTTCTGTCACCCTGAAGCGTGTGTCTCAAACAGAGCCGGGGGATATTTGTTTTCTGACAGACAGTTTATTGCCGGATGAGGCTTACACATTGGATGTTTCCTCCGGTGGCATAAAAATAAGTTCCAATGAAACTGCAGCAGGATTGTTTTATGCTATCCAGTCTCTGTTGCAACTTATGCCGGCGGAGATTTATAATGCCGGCAGGAAGTATGATGGAAAGATAGAAATACCAGCAGTCAACATGACAGATGTTCCCCGGTTTCCCCATCGCGGGGCCATGATGGACGTAGGCCGTAATTTTCAGCCTAAAGAAGAGGTGTTGAAGTTTCTCGACTTGATGGCCATGTATAAACTCAATAAGTTTCATTTTCATCTGACGGATGACCAGGGGTGGAGGATAGAGATTAAGAAATACCCCAGACTTATCGAAGTCGGCTCTCATCGCAACCAGACCCAAGTAGGGCATTGCGACTACTATTATCCGCGGCGTTTCGACGGAAAAGAACAAAGAGGGTTCTATACGCAAGAAGATATAAAAGAAATCGTGAAATATGCCTCCGACCGTTTTATTACCGTTATTCCTGAAATTGAAATGCCGGGACACGCTTCCGCTGCATTGGCGGCTTATCCGGAATTCTCTTGCGGATTGGGGAAAACGTACGTTGTACGCGATTATTTTGATGTCTTTGATGAAGTCTATTGCCCGAAAGAAAATACATTCACCTTTCTGGAAGATGTACTGACAGAGGTTATGCAACTGTTTCCCAGTCATTACATTCATATCGGTGGCGATGAGTGTCCGAAGAAAGCGTGGAAGAAATGCAGCCATTGCCAGGCATTGATGAAGCGTGAAGGACTGGAAGATGAAGAGGCTTTGCAGAGTTGGTTTATTCATCGGATGGAGCGATTCGTGAATAGTAAAGGGCGTGATATCATTGGCTGGGATGAGATTTTGGAAGGGGGGCTTGCCCCTAATGCTACGGTAATGTCGTGGCGTGGAGAAGAGGGAGGTATTGAAGCTGCCCGTCAGAAACACAAGGTTATTATGACTCCCGGAGATAGATGTTATTTTGACCATTATCAGGAAAGTCCGGAGTTTGCACCGTTGGCTATCGGCGGTTTTCTTCCATTGGACAGCGTGTATGCTTATGATCCGACTCCTGCCGTACTGACTTCCGAAGAGCAGTCTTACATCATAGGTACACAAGCTAATATCTGGGGAGAGTATATCCAGACCCCTGAATATTTTGAATACATGGCTTTCCCCCGCCTGTTGGCGATGTCTGAAGTGCAATGGACACAACCGGGAAATAAGAATTTCGATTCATTCCTCCGCAGGTTGGACAAAGAGTTCAGGCGACTGGATTTTTGTGGGGTAAATGCTTGCCGGAACTTTTATGAAGTGAACTTCACAGGAGCATGGAACGAGTCTCTCCAAACTTATGAAGTGACTATGAAGACATTCTGTCCCAATGCGGAGATATATTATGCAGTGAATGATTCTGTACTGTCTCCCTCCTCTTCCGGTTTTTACACGAAGCCCGTCGGTTTGTCCGCAGATGCTACTGTTTATGCGGTAGTATATAGAGATGGAAAACCATTGGGAAAGCCTGTTCATCAATCTTTTGTTGTAAACAAAGCTACCGGACGTCCCTATCAATGCAAGCCACTTCCGTCAGCAGAGAAAGTAAATGAGGGCATCGGCCTGACGGACGGGATTCGCGGTTATGCACGTGATTTGCGTCGTTGGGTCATCTTCAGGGGAGATACTGTTCGGGTGACAGTCGATCTTGGTAGGACTATGCCTGTAAGCAAAGTAGCTTTCGCTTCTTTGTGGCGTCCCTATGATATGCTTTGGCCGGTAAGCGAACTGCATATTTCCACTTCTGCGGACAACAAGGTGTTTACTTCTGCGCACAGTGGAAAGTTCACCTATGATTTCACGCCTACCGAAGGCACTTGTTTTCCGGCATCGCTCTCGTTTCCGGAGATAATGGCACGATATGTCTGCCTTGAATTTGTCTACGGCGGCCCGTGCCCGAAAGGTTACTATCACGAAGGACAGCCAAGCAGACTGGCTATTGATGAAATAGAATTAGATTGATCTTAAAAATATGTGTGTTATGAAAAAGAAAACTTCTTTTCTGTTTTTGTGGATGTGTACGTTTCTTCCTGTTCTGCTGTCGGCTCAAGCTCCGGGCCGGTTTGCTTTTAAAGACGGGAAATTTGTGATAGCACAGTTTACGGACTTACACTGGACACCGGAATCACCGAAATGTGCTGAAACTGCTGCCACTATCCGTGCTGTTCTGGCATCCGAACACCCCGATCTTGCCATATTGACCGGTGATGTGGTGACTGACGATCCAGCCCTTAAAGGCTGGGTGGATGTAGTCAATATCTTCAATGAAACCAAAACCCCCTTCGTTGTGACTATGGGCAACCATGATGCGGAGTATATGACACGGGACGATATTTATGATTTTCTTCTCAAGTCCCCTTATTATGTAGGAGCAAAAGGACCGGCGGATATTATGGGATGTGGCAATTGTGTCATTCCTGTTTATGGTTCGCAAAGGAAAGGAACGGTAGAAGCATTACTTTACTGTTTGGACTCCAATGATTATCAGCCGAATAAACTTTATGGTGCGTATGATTGGATTCATTTCAACCAGATTGAATGGTATCGCAGGCAGAGTGCAGGCTTCACTGTCGCTAACGGTGGAAAGCCTGTACCAGCACTGGCTTTTTTTCATATTCCGCTCATTGAGTATAACGAAATCAGAAGTGACGGAAAAACTTATGGAAACGATAAGGAAGGTGGAGTGGCCGCAGCGAACATTAATTCGGGTATGTTTTCTTCCTTTCTTGATATGAAAGATGTGATGGGAGTATTTGTGGGACATGATCATGACAATGACTTTCTTGGAATGGATAAGGGAATCGTACTGGGGTACGGACGGGTGACCGGTACGGATGCTTACGGCTCATTGACCAGAGGGGGCCGTATCATTAAACTGTATGAAGATCAGTTTAAATTTGATACATGGATAACTACACCTGCCGGACGCGAAGCTTCCTATTATTACCCGTCGGGCATGAATTCTGAAGAAGAACAGACTATGACTTACCTGCCGGGAGTGAAAACATCTTCCGGGAATCCCGGAGTGGCATATACTTACTACGAAGGAAAGTGCAAGCGTGTTGCTGATATAGATACTTGCAGTAAAGTAAAGTCAGGGGTAATGAGTAACTTCTCAATCAAAGAGGCTGCCGTTACCGATCACTTTGCTTATGATTTTCGTACATTGGTAAGAATCTCCGAAAGAGGTGTCTATCGTTTCTATACTTATTCCGACGATGGTTCCCAACTTTACATAGATGGTAAATTGATTGTTGATAATGACGGCGGACATAGTGCTCGCCGTGTTGAAGGAAAGGTAGCTCTTGAAAAAGGCTTTCATGAGTTACACTTGCTGTACTTTGAAGACTATATGGGGCAGGAACTGGAAGTAGGATATGCGGGCCGGAATGTTCCGGAAACTACCCTGCCGGACAGTATGCTGTTCTTACCCGATTGATTCACCGATAATACAGTTCATCATCCGGTGTTCTTTTCTGTATTCATTGGGAGAGACGTTTTTTAAAGCTTTGAATTGGCGGGACAAGTTCTTAAAATTACTGATTCCGACTTGTTCCGCCACGTCTGCGATAGGGGCATCGCTGGCCAGTAACATCTGCGCAAAACGCTCCATTCTAAGATTGAAGATGTATTTATGGATGGATTGTTTTGTAACTTGTTTAAAGCGGATTTCCAACAAACGGCGTGATAATGGTACTTGTCTGACAATATCCGATACAGTAATTTCAGAAGCCAGATTCTGATGAATATAGGTCAAGGCTGTGTGAATGTGTACATCAGTCGTCGCATAGAAATCTGTTGATTGCCTGTTTACAACATTTACCGGTTGTAACACTACGTCCCGACAGTCTCTTTCTTCATCATTTAATAAGCGATCTATCATTGCGGCAGCCTCGAATCCACCTCTTACGATGTTATGGTTGATGCTGGACAAAGGAGGTTCGGAGAGATTACATATGATGTCGTCATTGTCAACCCCTAATATCGCTATTTTGTCCGGCACTCTGATATTGTTCACACGACAGACTTCTGTGATGCGGTTTCCCTGATTATCATCACACGCCATGAGTGCTGTTGGTTTTGGCAACGATTTCAGCCATGTAAGCAAGGGGGGAGATTCATAAAACCATAAGTCATCCAATGATTGATCCTGATATACATGAAAGTTACTGCCGAAACCATGAGCAGATATACATTCGTAGAAACCTTCACAGCGTTCTTGTGACCATACGGCATCTCGATAACCATAGAACGCGAAATTCTGAAATCCTTTACTCAGAAAGAATTCTGCCGCCATTTTTCCTGTTGCGCGGTAATTGCCGGTGATATTAGGAATATTGTTGAACCTTGATTTGTAGTCTTGTGCTAAAGCAATTATACCATTCTCGCGAAATATATCTACATTATCATTATTGTCAAATCTTCCGATAATAGCATCTGCTTGCCAAGCCTTTGCCCATTTTAACACTCCTTTTATGCCATAGCTGTTCTTATAGGAAGGTGGCATCCGGCAAACTACCCATGGATCATGACTCTTTGAATAGGCGAGTATACCCTTTAGCAAATTATATGAAAAGGTTTCTGTGAAGTCGGTTAGTAATATCAGTCGAATCATGGTCGTCGGTTATATAAAGATGTTTATTTTGATTACACAAATATAAGATTTCTATTTTTATATTCCTAACAAATGTCTGATGTTTTATAATTAATAATCTACCGTTATGTATTCATCCTGTATGAAGGTTTTCTTCTGATAACTCTTTTTAGTGTCTAACTTTCCTTGCTTTTCGATATTCTTTTTTATATTTGCCTACGTTAATGAAGGAGATACGACGATTGAGAGATAAAATATTGATAGGATGCATATTGTGTCTGTTCTCTTTTATTCCAAAGGGGGCAGCCAATAATTATATAATGAATCCTTATACCCACCAGGAAATCTCTGCTGACTCCATCATAGAACGTGTGATGACTTTTGCACCTTTGTATGAAACAATCGTAAGCGATTATCGTGCGAACTTATATATAAAAGGTAAGATGGACATTCAGAAGAAGAATTTTATTCTCCGTTATGTACCTTCTATGTTTCGTTTGCAAAAGGGTGTTCGCGAATATCTGCTTGAAACATACAGTGACCTTCATTATACGGCTCCCAATATTTACGATCAGAAAGTAAAGGCCTCGCAGGGAACTGTGAGAGGAAACAGGGGATTGCCGGGTTTGCTTGAATACTTTAATGTAAATATCTACTCTTCGTCTCTGTTGAATGATGAACGCTTATTATCACCACTGGCTAAAAACGGACAGAAATATTATAAATACCGGATAGACAGCGTGATGGGAGATCCTAACAATCTGGATTATCGGATACGTTTTATTCCCCGTACCAAGAGTGACCAGTTGGTGGGTGGATATATGGTGGTCAGTAGTAACGTTTGGAGTGTTCGTGAAATTCGTTTTTCGGGAAGATCGGAACTGATAACATTTACCTGTTGGATTAAGATGGGGGATGTAGGTAAGAAAAATGAATTCCTGCCGGTGCGCTATGACGTAGAAGCTCTTTTTAAATTTCTCGGAAATAAGGTGGATGGTAATTATACCGCTTCTTTAGACTATAAATCCATCGAACTGAAAGAAAAAAAAGTACGCAAGAAAGAGAAAAGAAAATATAATCTTTCGGAATCTTTCTCTTTACAGTGTGATACGAATGCATATAAGACGGATGCTTCTACTTTTGCTATCATGCGGCCGATCCCTTTGGATGAAAGTGAGAAAAAACTATACCATGACTATACCCTTAGACGTGACACGACTACGGTACAAAAGCAATCCAAGAGTCAGGCCTTTTGGGGAACGATGGGTGATTTGATGGTAGAAGATTATAAATTCAATTTGTCCAATATCGGAAGCGTACGGTTCTCTCCGTTTATCAATCCGCTCTTATTCAGTTATAGTGGAAGCAACGGTTTGTCCTATCGACAGGACTTCCGTTATAACCGTCTTTTCAGAGGGGATAAATTACTTCGCATTGTGCCTAAGCTCGGATATAACTTTACGCGTAAGGAATTCTACTGGTCACTGAATGCCGACTTTGAATACTGGCCGCAGAAACGGGGATTCTTCCGGTTGAATGTGGGTAACGGTAACCGTATTTATAGTAGTAAAGTGTTGGACGAACTGAAAGCTATGCCAGACAGTATCTTTAATTTCGATTTAATTCATCTCGATTATTTCAAGGACTTGTATTTCAATTTCCGACATACCGTTGAAGTAGTCAACGGACTGGATATCGGTCTGGGGTTCTCCGCCCATAAAAGAACAGCGGTAGAGCCTTCACGTTTTGTAATCACCGGTGACTATCCGATGCCGCCCCCGGAATTTATGGATAAATTCAAGAACACTTATATCAGTTTCGCTCCCCGCATCCGGATAGAGTGGACTCCGGGACTCTATTATTATATGAACGGAAAACGAAAGATTAACCTTCATTCTTTATATCCGACTTTCTCGGTTGATTATGAACGGGGTATTAAAGGAGTGTTCAAGAGTACGGGCGAATATGAAAGAATAGAGTTTGACCTTCAACATCAAATCCGGATGGGATTGATGCGTAACATTTATTATCGTTTCGGATTCGGAGCATTCACCAATCAGGATGAGTTGTATTTTGTGGACTTTGCCAATTTTTCCCGCCATAATCTTCCCGTAGGCTGGAATGATGAAATCGGCGGAGTATTTCAGGTGCTTGACTCACGTTGGTATAACTCCTCCCGCCGTTATGTACGGGGGCATTTCACCTACGAAGCTCCGTTCCTCATTCTTAGGCATCTGATGAAGTACACCCGTTATGTGCAGAATGAACGTATTTATATCAGTGCCCTCTCTATGCCGCACCTTCAACCTTATCTGGAAGTAGGATATGGCATCGGTACGCATATTTTTGACGTAGGAGTTTTTGTGAGCAGCGAAAACTGGAAATTCGGGGGGATAGGCTGTAAGTTCACGTTTGAGTTGTTCAACCGATAGTTTTCTTTGTTCCGGTTGTTTTATCGAAAGATTTTACTTATCTTTGTATAAGAGAGGATGAGGACCGAATTTAGCATCAAAGAGGTGTAGTCGCCTTGTAAGCACAGGTATTTTCCTAGAAAATAAATTCTAAGGTATAAATACCTAAATTTATTTTAGTAAATAACTCATCCTCTCTTCTCTTTTTTTATATGCATATACAAAATGGACGGAATTTTAATAACGATCATTGTTATTACCGCTTTCCTGGTTTATAAGATGATTTCCTCAAGCAGGAAACAGGAGGGGTATAAAAGATGGAAAGCAACAAGCAGTGGTAAGGAAGAAAAGACTACTAAGGTAAAATGGGAACACGGAGCCTGGCTTAGGCATGCTTTGGGGGGAACTGTTCCGAGAGCGCAGTATGTTCAAAAGTTTGATGAATCGGCTGTTGTCTGGTGCGCCAACCTGTTGGGGGTGGAAACGGTGCGGTTGAAGGAAATATTACGGGATGTTTCCGAACATTACCGGGAGTTCTGGATGAGAAAAAGAAAGGGAGGTTATCGGATGATTTCTGCTCCTGACAAAGAATTGCAATCTATTCAAACCACTATTAATTCTCGAATATTATCATCTGTGACACTGATTCATCCGGCAGCAGTAGGCTTCCGGAACGGTCATTCTGTGGTTGATAATGCCAGTCCTCATTTGGGAAAACGGTATGTGTTGAAAATGGATATTCATGATTTTTTCTTTTCGATACGGAGCCGGAGGGTAAAAAAGACATTTGAGAAGATCGGTTATCCGGAAAATGTGTCTAAAGTATTGGGAACATTGTGTTGTTTACACAGACACTTGCCGCAGGGAGCGCCTACAAGTCCGTCGTTGAGCAATATCGTCGGGTATGAGATGGATAGGAAATTAGCGGCACTGGCAGCGGAATACGGACTGGCTTACACCCGTTATGCCGATGACCTGACTTTTTCGGGAGATGTGTTTCCCAAAGAACAAATCATTCCTCGAATCAAACAAATTATCCGCGATGAGAAATTCGAACCGAATCATAAGAAGACCCGTTTTATCAATGAGTATGGCAGGAAGATTATTACAGGAGTATCTGTCTCTTCCGGTGCGAAACTGACAATCCCTAAAGCCAGAAAGAGAGAAATCCGGAAGAATGTCTATTTTATCCTGACGAAAGGTTTGGCGGAACATCAGCGCCGGATTGGCTCGAGTGATCCTGTCTATCTGAAACGGCTGATTGGAGAACTTTGTTATTGGCGGTCAATAGAACCGGACAATGCGTATGTATCCGATTCTATTAACCGTTTGAGATGTTTGGAGAAAGGGTATTAATCTAATTGGCAATCGTTACCCGTTCATTTTCTATCTTGGCGTAATTTCTTTTCACAGCTTCGCGAATACCTCTTTGCATGGCAGCGTCTATGTTCGATCCCATACGGGCAAAGCCGAACAGTTGCGCGCATGCTTTTATCAAATCTGCTGCAGGCAGGCTGATGGAGTCGGTCAATAGTTGCCGGATGGCATTGGCTATCTCTTCAGGTGGTATGTCTGTCGCTTCCCGGTCGGAAACCGGGCGATAGACTGAATAGGAAGCGCATTGTTCTTTGTCGTTCCAGCAGAAAACAAGTCCTTCGTATTCTGTGCGATAGATATTCAATGTGTCGAGTGCTGTTTCTATCTGTGCTTCTACCCGTGTTCCCAAGCGGCTGATTCCCCATTCGGACAGGATTTTCTTACAGAGCAGGGATTTACTGATTGGCGCCTCGCTTTCCATAATCTTCCGTATTTGGGAGAGGAGGATAGAGTAACTGTCCGTAAAGAAAAAGTCTTCCGGCGAATAACTGTATGGGGTAATCTTTGCAAACTTGTACTTTTGCTCTATCCGGTTTTGCGTAGAAAGAACGGAAGCTGTTTGCTTTTCAGGAGTAGCAGGCGATGCCTTGAGCACGAATGAATGTTCATTGTTGGTTATTTGTGCAGCCGGTGCAGGTTCTGCCACTTCTGTCGGAGCAGAGCCGGTTCCGGCTGCTGTCATTGAGCCGACTTTTGAACTCTTTTTCCGGGCGATAGCCTCTTGGATAGTTGCCATTACTTCGTCCGGCTTTTCCCACCAGTCCATTGTCCATATCCGGTAGATGTCCCATCCGAGTGCTTTCAATACATTATTCTGCACAATTTCCCGGTCACGTGCGGTCTTGGTGCGTTTGTAGTTTTTGCCGTCACAGATAATACCTAACTGATAGTTAGAGGTGTTTTCGGTGTCGACGATACCTATATCTATCTTGTATCCGGAGCAACCGATGTCTGTATGCACGGTGTAACCCAGTGAGCGCAGTCTGTCGGCAATGATCGTTTCGATGGAGACTGTTGCTTCCGACTGTTGTCTTGTCACGCTGTTGATGGTGTTTCGGGTTCCCTTCTCCGCATATTCGAGGAAACGTTTTAGTCCGGCTACTCCGATGGAAGAAGTACGGTTCAGGTCGATCATATCCGACCTTAGGGTGGAATAGATAATCATCTCATACCGGGCACGGGAAACGGCTACATTCAATCTTCTTTCACCGCCTGCCCGGTTCAGGGGCCCGAAATTCATGCTGACGCGCCCTTCTGCATCCGGACCATAGCCCACAGAGAAGAGAATGACATCGCGTTCGTCTCCCTGCACATTCTCCAGGTTTTTGATAAATAACGGTTCGTCGCATTCCAACGCCAGAGTTTCCAGTTCGGGGTAAAAGATAAAGAGGTCGGATAATAAGTCTTCTATCAAGGCTTGTTGGACAATGCTGAAAGTGACTACACCGATACTTTTCTTTCTTAATTCCTCGCTTCTCAATCTTCTGGCTATTTCGTCCACCACTGCTTGAGCTTCCGCCCGGTTCTGGCGCGACTTGCCTTTATCATAGTAACCGTTGATGTTGACTATCCTGACTTTCGATTCGATGTTGTCCGGCGAGGGGAAAGTCATCAGTTTGTTATCGTAATATTCGGAGTTGCTGAAAGCGATGAGGCTCTCGTGCTTGCTCCGGTAGTGCCATAATAAATATTTGGAAGGAATAGAGAGGGCGAGACAGTCGTCAAGGATACTCTCCAAATCTTCCATTTCAATGTTGTCTTCATCAATGGTGTTGACCGAGAAGAAACTCGTAGGAGGCATTTGTTTCGGGTCGCCTACAATAATGACGTTTTTACCCCGGGCAATGGCGCCCACCGCTTCATAAGTAGGCATCTGTGAAGCTTCATCAAAGACTATCAAATCAAATTTATCAGCGTCCGTGTCGATGAATTGAGCGACGGAAAGAGGACTCATCAGCATACACGGGCACATGCGTGACAACAAAGTGGGAATCTGGTCGAACAGCTTACGAATGGATATGCCGCGGGCATTGTTGCGGATATTCTTTTGAAGGATACCCACTTCTGAACTTTGGATGGCTTCTTGAGTGAAAGACGGAATATTGGAGGCCAACCGGGCATACAATTCTCTTTGGGTCGTTTCTTCGAATTTGGCGGATATTTGTTTGTATTTAGCAATGATGTCATTGAATATCTTACCGTTGAATAATTCCAGAGTCGGTTCTTTGTCGATGATATACCGGATAGCCGCCTGATAGAAACTCTTGCGGAAGCTGTCTGTAAGTTGGCCGGTAGGAATATTCTTTTCTTTATATTCCGTCGCAATAAATCCAATTCCCAGACTATGCAGGGTTTGGTAGGCTTGTAGCCACTGATACCAGTCTTTGAGCTTGTCGAGGTTCTCTTTCCAGGTCAGGGATTTAGACAAGGCAATCGTTATCCAGTCGGCTGAATCGGTATAAAGTTCTTCAGTCGAGATACCCAGCATGCCGGACAGTTTCTTTTCGGTGGTTGTGAGTGTATCTGCGAGTTGATACAGTTCATTGAAGGAATGGGCATGAATGTCTCTGAATGTTTGAATTCCTTCAGTGAGTTGTGCGGACAAATTCTGCTTGATTTGCGAAACTTTGGCAATGTCTTTTGCGTAGTTCAACAAATGCGAATGAAGGGAAGTCATGTCGTCGATTATCTGTTCAATGGTGTTCCAATCCTCGTTCTTGCCGGGTCGTCCGAATAGGGAGGGAAGTTGTCCGGTGTATTTCTGAACGGCTTCGGTTTCTTCCTGATACCTGATAATGCGGTGAAGCAGAGCTTTGATGTCTTCTGTTTCAATCGTTTTTAAAGCATATATGTTGATTGCTTTTTTGATTTTCCGCAGCCCGAAATATCTGGGAAGGAACCACTGGGCGGATACCCGGTTCCATTCGGCTAACATCTGCTTTGCGTTGATGGACAGGATTTCTTGGGTGAATCCGGTTTCTATCTCTTTCCTTTGTTCATCCCGTTTCCGTCCGTGAACCACTACTTCCCGGTATTCATTCAGTGTTTCGTTGAGCAATGGCAGAGTCAGCAATCCGGGAGTCAGTTCCGGAATGTCGAGTATTTTTCGGATGATGTGGACAATCGTCCGGAAATCCTTGCGTGTAGGGCGTATATCCGTATCTTTTAGAAGTACGGAGAATACATCCAGCTTCTGCCGGATGGTGGTTAACAAGTCGACAAATCCGGTGAGCAGTTGGGAGGACTCCTCTTTAACGGCTGATGAATATTCGGTAATCGAGATGCCCGTTAATGGATGCTGATAAGGATGTCCGCACGCATTGGCCGTCCGGACTAACAGCTCGATGGCATCTTCCCATTGGGCAAATGTTTCTTTATCTAATGTATCCAGATAAACTTGTGGAATATCAAAACAAGATTCGACATCCACGGATTGATAATGAATAATGGCGTCGTATAATGAAACTCCGAACGGGTATTCTTTATGTAGGGCTTCGATATATTGATTCAATTCCGCCCGTAAATTCAGCAGGCGTTCCGCTTCCTTTCTGAATTCTTCGGGAGGTGTCTGCCTGATAATTTCCGTAGTTTCTTTCAGTTGCGAGATAACGGCGGATTTCTTTGTCTTGTTGGAATGAATCTCCAAGCAGAACGGAGCCAGGCCGATAGCCGCCAGTCTGTTTTGTACAACGGAGAGGGCAGCCATCTTTTCCGCAACAAATAAGACGCGTTTTCCTTTGTAAAGCGCATTGGCAATGATATTGGTAATCGTTTGCGATTTTCCTGTTCCCGGAGGGCCGTGCAGGATGAAAGTCTTGTCATGTACGGCTTCGTAGATGGCTTCCAGTTGTGAGGAATCGGCGATGATGGGTAATACAATGTCTGTGGGCGACAGTTGCTTATCCATATCCGTTGCATCTATTTCCTCTGTGGCGGCTTCCCATTCTATCTTTCCGTTGATGAGGCTGGACACAATCTTGTTCTGAACCAGTTTGTTGGCGTTGTTGTGGATGTCGTTCCACATGATGAATTTGTTGAAAGAGAAAATACCCAGAATCGCTTGCTCTTCCACGTCCCATTTGCGCTGGTTCTTGATGCTGTTGCGAATGATGGAATAAATCAGTTTGACATTTACACCACTTCCGTCGGTAGGCAGCGGGTCTAACCCTGATAGGGCGATTCCGAAATTTTGGCGGAGCATTTCCAATAAGGTGATGTTCATCATCGTTTCTTCCTCCCGAGAACGGATAACATAACCTTTGGCTGCCGATTTACGGATGATTTCAACCGGCAACAGCAGGATGGGAGCGTAGCGGGGGCGTTCGCTGGAGGGGGTCTCGTACCATTTTAAAAGTCCGAGAGCCAGATAGAGCGTGTTGGCTCCATTCTCTTCAATAGAGGTACGCGAAGACCGGTATAGATGGGTCAGTGCTTTGCCTAAATCGTTTTCGGATAGATAGAAACGTAGTCTTTTCTGTGAAAGTTCAGAGTTGACGAAACCAACTACAGGATCAGATTCCGGTATGGAGGAATAAATCCCGAAGTCCATTGCCGGACTCTCCCAATCGGCAGGACGGTGAAGGATGCGAAATTCTTCTCCGTCGGCCAATGCATCTTCCAGGCAGGATAGATTAGCCGGGATGAGTTGGAGCGTGTTTTTGGTGATCCGGATATTCAGCAGATTGTTGCGTAGACTTAAATCCAGCAACCGTCTTTCCCATAACAGTTGTTTGGTAATTACGGTCTGGGTTTCATTGCCTGACAAATCATACGGATTGATACTTTGCGGAGTGGCATGAACGGCACTTTTTGGAATGTCGGTCTCCTTTTTTTCTACTTCCCATACCTGCCCGTGCAGAATGCGTTGGGGGATGGGGCGGATGCCTGAATGTCTCGCTCTTTTCACATCTATGGCAAGAATGAAACTGTTTCCATCCGTCAGCTTTCCGTTCGCTTGCTTCACTGCATCGTCGAAATCGGACGAATGTCCCATGTTCATGCAGGTCGTTTCGACTAACGTTATGTCGTAGATTCCTTCGGCAGTCCGTTTGGTCAATAGGGAAACATCGTCAATGGTTGGGTCCGGAAAAGTCTCCGGCACTAGCCAGGCTCCCGCAAAAGCATGCCCTTGAGTGATGATGATGAGTGCATTCAGTCCGATTGCCTCCAGGCAGGAAGCATAGAGCAAGGCCATATCCAGACAGGTTCCCAGTTTCTGTGCCATCACGGAGTTGGCTAGCCGGACACGCTGGCCATATTCCTCGAAGCTGGCGGGGATGGTACTGTATATAATCTGTTGTTCCGTGATAGCCGTGTAGATGGCGGCCATCTGTTTCCTTACCCGGTCCGGAGTACGGCTTTGATATTCGTCGAGGGACGGATTATCAGTCCATTGCCCCAGGATGGAAGCGGCTCTCTTGATGATCGGCAGAATGGCTGTATGATTGGGGGTGATGAAAGCGGCCAGCATTTCGGGCAATACATTGATTCCTCCCCATTGGTCGTATGCCAGAATGTCGATAGGGTAGGTTTGGCTGAATACGGAAACTGCTTCGGAAGTAATTTCAATTTTCAGATTGCCGGATAAACGTTCGGTCAGCTGTGTGAAATAGTTGGCAGACAAAGTGAGGTTGAATGATGACAGGCAGATCGAACTGTTTGCCGGAATCTGTTCCACAGCTATCGGAACGGCGTTTCCGAAAGTCGGCTCTGTTGTGATTTGTACCTGAATGTCCTTCAGTGGGGCAGGTGTCGTATTCTCAATAGAAAGCTGATGAATGACCGATGCACCGTTTTGTTGTATCGCAAAATTAATAAGCGGTAAATAGTCGCATTGCACCTTGACTTTGTCCAATCTCTCGTCCATGGCAAAAACTGTATAAATTAAAGATTGCAATATTACAAAAAATACGGATATAATTCTCTTTTCTTCTGCCATTCTTTTGTCAATCAAGAAAATATTTCTACCTTTGCGCCCGATTTATAGATAATATAATGTCTTATTTAATTAAAGTATTAAACAATTTATTTATTAATGGAAAACTTAAAGAACGTAGCTCCTATTGAAGATTTCAACTGGGATGCTTATGAAAATGGCGAATCAGTAACCAATGCAAGCCACGAAGAACTTGAAAAAGCTTACGACGGTACGCTTAACAAGGTGAACGACCGTGAGGTTGTTGACGGAACCGTAATCGCAATGAACAAGCGTGAAGTAGTTGTGAACATCGGTTACAAATCAGACGGTATCATCCCATTGAATGAATTCCGTTACAATCCGGATCTGAAGATCGGTGACACAGTAGAAGTGTACATCGAAAATCAGGAAGACAAAAAAGGACAGCTCGTTCTGTCACACAGAAAAGCCCGCGCTACTCGTTCTTGGGATCGCGTTAACGCTGCTCTGGAAAATGAAGAAATTATCAAGGGTTACATCAAGTGCCGCACGAAGGGTGGTATGATCGTAGACGTATTCGGAATCGAAGCATTCTTGCCGGGTTCTCAGATCGACGTTAAACCGATCCGCGACTATGATGTATTCGTTGGCAAAACAATGGAATTCAAAGTGGTTAAAATCAACCAGGAATTCAAAAACGTTGTTGTATCTCACAAGGCTCTTATCGAAGCTGAACTGGAACAACAGAAGAAAGAAATTATCGGTAAACTTGAAAAAGGACAGGTTCTTGAAGGAACTGTTAAAAATATCACATCTTACGGTGTATTCATCGACCTTGGTGGCGTAGACGGTTTGATCCACATCACTGACCTTTCTTGGGGACGTGTTAGCGATCCGAAAGAAGTGGTTGAACTGGATCAGAAGCTCAACGTTGTTATCCTTGACTTCGATGACGAAAAGAAACGTATCGCTCTTGGCTTGAAACAACTGACTCCGCACCCATGGGATGCTCTTGACACTGACTTGAAGGTAGGTGACAAGGTGAAAGGTAAAGTGGTTGTTATGGCTGACTACGGTGCATTCATCGAAATTGCTCCGGGCGTAGAAGGTTTGATCCACGTTTCAGAAATGTCTTGGAGCCAACACCTGCGTTCTGCACAGGATTTCATGAAGGTAGGCGACGAAGTAGAAGCTGTTGTATTGACACTTGACCGCGAAGAACGTAAGATGTCTTTGGGTATCAAACAACTGAAACAAGATCCATGGGAAACAATCGAAGAAAAGTATCCTGTAGGTTCTAAGCATACTGCAAAAGTTCGTAACTTCACTAACTTCGGTGTATTCGTAGAAATCGAAGAAGGTGTTGACGGCTTGATCCACATCTCTGACCTTTCTTGGACTAAGAAAGTAAAACACCCATCAGAATTTACTCAGATTGGTGCTGACATCGAAGTTCAGGTATTGGAAATCGACAAAGAAAACCGTCGTTTGAGCCTTGGCCACAAACAACTCGAAGAAAATCCTTGGGATGTATTCGAAACTGTGTTCACTGTAGGTTCTGTACACGAAGGTACAATCATCGAAATGTTGGATAAGGGTGCTGTTGTAGCTCTTCCTTACGGTGTAGAAGGTTTCGCAACTCCGAAACACCTTGTAAAAGAAGACGGTTCACAAGCACAGTTGGATGAGAAACTTGAATTCAAAGTGATCGAGTTCAACAAAGACGCTAAGAGAATCATTCTGTCTCACAGCCGTATCTTCGAAGATGTAGCTAAGGCTGAAGAAAGAGCAGAAAAGAAAGCTGCTTCTGGTGCTAAGAAGTCATCTTCCAGCAACAAGAGAGAAGATTCTCCGATGATCCAAAACCAAGCTGCTTCAACTACGCTGGGCGATATCGACGCTCTTGCTGCATTGAAAGAACAGTTGGAAGGAAAGAAATAATCTGAATAGAATATTTTCCAGTGAAAGGCGCTCCCGTTTGGGGGCGCTTTTTTTGTTCACCACAGAGGACACGGAGGACGCAGAGGGTAGGGAGGATATAGAGGACAGGAAGGATATGGAGAATACAGAGGATTGAAGGATTGATTTAACAAATTAGCGATGGTAATATATATTTATTTATATAAACTACCCTCTTCTCCTCCGCATCCTCTCCATATCCTCTTTACCCTCTGCGTCCTCTGTGTCCTCTGTGGTGAATAGAAAAAAAGTTTCTTCCTTTGCAAGATTAAATGTGAAATGTCCTATCTTTGCATACCATGGAGAAATTCGAGTTACATATATTGGGATGCGGCTCCGCTTTGCCTACCACGCGACATTTTGCGACCTCTCAAGTCGTGAATTTGCGTGAAAAGCTTTTTATGATTGATTGTGGTGAAGGGGCACAGATGCAGTTACGCCGTTCCCGGCTGAAATTTTCCCGGTTGAATCATATCTTTATCTCTCATTTACATGGTGACCACTGTTTCGGATTGCTGGGATTGATCTCTACATTCGGATTATTGGGGAGAACTGCCGATTTGCACATCCATTCTCCACGGGGATTGGAAGAGTTGTTTGCCCCGATGCTTGCTTTCTTTTGCAAGACACTGACTTACAAGGTATTCTTTCATGAATTTGAAACGAAGGAACCGGTGCTCATTTACGATGATCGTTCGGTGACTGTAACGACGATTCCCTTGAAACACCGTATTCCCTGTTGTGGTTTCCTTTTTGAAGAAAAACAGCGTCCTAATCATATCATCAGAGACATGGTAGACTTTTATAAAGTCCCGGTTTATGAGCTGAACCGCATCAAGAACGGAGCCGACTTTGTAACTCCCGAGGGAGAAGTAATACCTAATTTACGTTTAACCCGCCCTTCGGCTCCGGCGCGTAAATATGCTTATTGTTCCGATACAATCTATCGTCCGTCCCTTGCTGAACAGATTAAAAATGTAGATTTGCTTTTCCATGAGGCTACCTTTGCACAGACCGAGCAGGCACGCGCCAGGGAAACTTATCATACCACTGCTGCACAAGCTGCACAGCTTGCTGTGGATGCTAATGTGAGACAACTGGTGATCGGACATTTTTCCGCCCGTTATGAAGATGAATCTGTCTTACTTAATGAAGCGTCCGCCATTTTCCCACAAACCATTTTAGCGAAAGAAAATTTGTGTATTGACGTTGATGGAGGGACTTGTCTATGAAAAGTAGTCGATTGCTTTGGGGAGTAATCATCCTGTTCTTTGGTTGTTTGGCAGCCTGTAAAAAAGAGAAGCCTCAATCTCCAATACCCGACTCTTTGTCTTCCCTCAAGGAACTGTTCCATCCTGCTTATCAAATAAATGCAGACAGCATTCATCAGATGATCCGTTCCTGTTTGAACGAAAATCCGGTGACTGCGTGGGATTCGGTTTTGTTGGCTCATTATCAGGAGAAGGATGAATTCTTTTGGCTGAACGATTCTCTCATATCCGATAAACCAGCCATACAGGTGGCGGACTCGATGTTATTCTGGTTAGGAAATATTTCACAGCATGGAATTAATCCGAATTATTATCCTGTCGATAGTATTCGTGGAGAATTGCAACAGATACGTACCTTGAATCTGCGCGAAGGGAAGACGATGAACCGTCTGCTGGCAGACGTGGAATATCAGTTGACAGCCGCCTATCTTTCGTATGTGTGTCAATTGAAATTTGGATTCCTGCCTTCGGAACGCAGATGGAACGACTCGATAGACCACATTCCTCTGAAACATTGTGATACGGAGTTTGCAATGGCTGCCCTTGATTCTTTGCGTGCAAACCCTAACGCTGCTTTTCGTCGGGCGCAACCCTCTTCTCCGCTTTATCATAAGATGCAGGAAGAGTTGGTTCGTGTGAATGGCTGGGGAGTGACAGATACTACGGATTATTATCGGGATCGGCTATTGGTAAACATGGAGCGGGCACGTTGGCAATATGCATTGGATAAAGGACAGAAATATGTGATAGCCAATGTGGCGGCATTTATGTTGCAGGCCGTCAACGAAGAAACGGACTCTATTCTGGAGATGCGTATTTGTGTGGGGACTGTGAAGAATAAAACTCCCCTATTGTCAAGCAGGATTTATTATATGGAATTGAATCCGTACTGGAATGTGCCTCAAAGCATTATCCGGAAAGAGATTATCCCTACTTACCGTAGAGATACGACATATTTTACCCGTAACCGCATGAAAGTGTACGATAAGAATGGTACGCAGGTAGATCCCCACAGTATTAAATGGGCGAAGTATGCAGGAAGTGGCGTACCTTATACGGTGAAACAGGATAACAAAACGGGAAATTCGTTGGGACGTATCATCTTCCGTTTTCCCAATCCTCATTCCGTATATCTGCATGACACTCCCTCACGGTGGGCTTTTACACGGAATAATCGTGCGGTGAGCCACGGTTGCGTCCGTCTTCAAAAAGCCCTCGACTTTGCGTTTTTCCTGTTGAAAGAGCCGGATGAATTGTTGGAAGACCGTATTCGTATTGCAATGGATATCAAGCCGGTGAGCGAAGAGGGAAAGAAGCTGCCCATCAGTGTGGCTTATCGTGAATTGAAACATTATAGTTTGGAACAATATATACCTTTATTTATAGATTATCAGACGGTTTACCTGTCTGCCGATAATAAATTAAGGTATTGTGAGGACATTTATAAATATGATCCGTCTTTACTAGAGGCGATGAATAACCTGAATTTGAAACCATAAATAAACATACAGATACGAGAGATTATGACCCCTTATAACGAACGAGAAGTTCTGAAACTCCTTCAGGAGGAGAGTACACAGCGGAAAGGATTTGAAATGATTGTGGGGCAGTATAGCGAGCAATTGTATTGGCAAATCCGCCGGATGGTACTGTCGCATGAGGATGCGAACGATCTCCTGCAAAACACTTTCATCAAGGCATGGACGAGTATTGATTATTTCCGTGCCGAGGCGAAGCTGTCAACCTGGCTCTATCGTATCGCGCTGAACGAGTGTCTTACCTTTCTGAATAAGCAGCGTGCCATGACTACCGTAGATATTGACGATCCCGAAGCAGTAGTTGTGCAAAGGCTGGAGAGTGACGCTTATTTTTCAGGCGACAAGATACAGATGTGCTTACAAAAAGCCTTGCAGACTTTGCCCGAAAAGCAGCGTATGGTGTTCAACCTGAAATATTATCAGGAAATGAAGTACGAAGAGATGTCGGAGATCTTCGGCACGTCGGTCGGTGCACTGAAAGCATCTTATCATCATGCGGTGAAGAAAATAGAGAAGTTTTTAAAAGAAATAGATTAAACCTTTTAAATGAGACACTGTCTAATGAAAAGAGAGGAGAAAAACGTATGAAAGAAGAAGATATTTTATTGAAGAAGCTTGGAAAGGAAAATTCCTTCAAAGTGCCCGATGGTTACTTTGAGAACCTGACTTCGGAGATAATGAATAAACTTCCTGAAAAAGAGAAAGTCGCTTTTAAGGAAGAACCTGTCAGCACATGGACAAGACTGAAACCATTGCTCTATATGGCAGCTATGTTTGTAGGGGCGGCCTTGATTATCCGGGTGGCGTCAACAGACCATAAGCCTGCTACGGCAGATGATGTAGCGGTGACAGAAGTAGATACTGAAGTAGTTGTATCTGACGAAATGATTGATGTAGCAGTGGATCGTGCCATGCTGGATGATTATTCGTTATATGTTTATTTGAGTGACGCAAGTGTAGAATGATTTATAAAAACTGATTGAATACAGAAAATGAAAAAACTAATCGCATGGATCGTTTTGTTGTGTGGCTTTATGCCTGTTCTTTGGGCTGCTGATGGATGTGATCAGCATTTATCCCGGGAGGAGTTCAGGGAAAAACAAAAAGCTTTCATTATCGAACAGGCTGGATTGAATAAAGAAGAAGCAGCCAAGTTCTTTCCCGTTTATTTTGAACTCCAGGATAAAAAGAAGAAACTGAATGATGAGTCATGGGATTTGATGCGCAAAGGCAAGGATGATAAAACAACGGAAGCTCAATATGCAGAAATCAACGAGAAAGTGGCCAACAACCGTATTGCTGCCGACCAGCTTGATAAAACTTATTTGGGTAAGTTTAAAAAGATTCTTTCAAGCAAGAAGATTTTTCTCGTGCAACGTGCAGAGATGCGTTTTCACCGTGAAATGATAAAAGGTATGAATCGTAGCAAAGACAAGGGAGACGATTCAAAGAAGAAATAAAGAAAAACAGAGCGTCTGATTCGTATGAACAGACGCTCTGTTTGAGTAAAATGGAGGCTCTGTCCGGTGGGAATAGAGCCTCAGTTTTTTTATGCCGGTAAGGAAGTTACAGTCCTTTTTTCTTTGCTTCATTCCAAATGGCATCCATCTCTTCGAGAGACATATCTTTCAGACTTTTTCCCTCCTTGATGGTGTGCTCTTCCAGATAATTGAAGCGGCGGATAAACTTCTGGTTGGTAAGTTCCAGTGCATTATCGGGATTGATTTTATAAAGGCGTGCCGCATTGATGAGGCTGAACATCACGTCGCCGAATTCAGCTTCCGCTTTCTCTTTATCCATGTTGGCTACTTCCTCCTGAAACTCACCGATTTCTTCTTTTACTTTATCCCAAACCTGTTCCCGTTCTTCCCAGTCGAAGCCTACATTGCGGGCTTTGTCCTGAATACGGTAAGCCTTGATTAGTGAGGGTAGGGCAGCGGGCACACCGCTTAATACACTCTTGTTGCCATCTTTCTCTTTGAGTTTCAACTGTTCCCAGTTCTCGGAAACTTGTCCGGCTGTCTCTGCTTTCACCTCTCCGAACACATGCGGATGGCGGAAAATCAGCTTATCGCACAGCTTGTCGCAAACATCTTTGATGTCAAAATCTCCTGTTTCCGAACCTATCTTGGCATAGAAAGCAACGTGCAATAATACGTCTCCCAATTCTTTGCAGATCTCTTTCTTGTCATCCCTCATCAGGGCATCGCAAAGTTCGTAAGTCTCTTCTATGGTGTTGGGACGCAGACTTTCATTTGTCTGTTTACGGTCCCAGGGACATTTAACACGCAGTTCGTCGAGAATGTCCAGGAAGCGTCCGAAGGCTTCCATCTGTTCTTGTCTGGTATGTGACATAAATCTCTTTATTTAAAAGTTGATGCAAAGATATGACTAATAATTCATCCCGAAGTTCCAAAGCGGAATAATATTCCCATAACCGGTTTCAATATCGTCTTTCACAATATATCCTTCCTGTGCTTTAGCAATCTGTTGCTGTCCTTTGTTTTTTCCTCCTATTTCGAATGTTCTTTCTCCAATTTGAAAATCAGAAATCTTGGAAGATATAACATCCTGTTTCACTCGCATCTGGTTATAAAAAAATGTTTCGCGCATATTACCGATATTGGAATTTTCTCCTCCTAACGTATAAATGAGATTAGTATTATCAAGATATATTTTTTCTACTTTACCTAACCCTCTGATTCCACCTGTATCATCCCTAACCTGAGCTATCATTCCCGCTTTCTCAATATAAAGTAAGTAATCGCTTAAATAATTACGACTTACTCCGATGATGTCAGCGAGTTTCTGCATGACAGGTTTAAATGGGACGCTTTTGGCAATAATCATCAGCAATTGTTTGAGTTTTCGCCCTGTCGAGACATTCATATTAGCGTATTGAGGAATGTCATTCTCCATAGTTTGGTTGATTACTTGGTTTAACTCAATTTCAAAAGTGGTATCTTTGCTAAACGGGTAATAGCCGTGTCGTATATATTCAGCGAATAGCGGAAGTGGATGTGCTATTCCCGGAATTTCAACTTTATGCTCCAGTATTTCTTCTAATGAGTAGGCTGGTACATGAATTTGATGGAACATACTTAAATATTCTCTGAAAGACAGTCCTTGCATTTCATAGATTGGTGCACGTCTGCTCAAATCTGCCGTTCCTTTATAAATATCCAGAATAGAGGAACCGGTAAAAAGAACTTGCATATCCGGATAAGAATCGAATATCTGCTTTAATTCACGAGACCAATTAGGATATTTGTGTATTTCATCAATGAATAAATGTTTGCCGCCTTGTTTGCTGAATTTGTCCGTTAGGTCAATCAGGGAATTATCGGCAAAATACATATTGTCTGCTGAAACATATAATGTATCTTTCGGATTCATGTTCTGCTTGATATGTTGCAGGAACATGGTGGTTTTACCTACTCCGCGCGGTCCGACAAGTCCGAGCATATGGCTGCCCCAATTTATTTCAGCATACTTGTATCGGATAAAATCGGTACTTGTTGCTTTAAGGAGTTTATTGAAGTTTTCGTATAATCTGTCCATGGTTGGCATATATTTATATGCAAATATACATCAATTGCACAACAAAAGTGCAGAAAACTATTAATTTCTGCACTTTTGTTGTGCAATTGATGGATTGACGCAATGAAAACAGCTTTTCTATGACTTTGAATTAATCTTTAGGTGAGTTGTTATATTTCATTGTAATAAAATTAATTTAGTTTACGGTGATAGTAAGTCCATCGTTATAATCGAAATTGAACACAAAATTAGGGCTGATATTGAAGTCGACAAATGTTACTTGAAACTTCTTACTTCCCAACTTGTGGAATTCATTAAGCTGTAATTTATTATCGGGCAGATAACCATCGAATATTTCAAACCATTGGCTATTTAGAACAACTTCATGTTTATTTAGGCAATCGATTGCTATGTTTCCAAGATCGCTTTCAAATAAGTCACCTCTGTATTTTCTGTTGCCATTTACGTAAGCTCTTAATAGACGGGAAAAGTTTGAAAATTCGAATTGTTGCAACAACCATTGATAATCTTCATTGGATATCAAAAGCAAATCGTCATTTACTTCTTCATCGCCACCAACTACTTCGAGACCAATACCTTTGTATCCATTGGTTATGGCTTGTTTCATGTTGTAACAGAAAGTATAGATAGCATAATAGCAAGCATAGTCGTGTATAATCTGTTTTTTGAAATTTTCATCGTTTCCGTTATTTATATTCTGTCTGTTCTCGGAATAGTTTACGTTGTCTAACGTGTCTACTCCGGCAGTGTCTTCATCAAGATACCAATTGCTGTTTTGAGGTTGGGATGCCTGAAACTTTTCAGCAGGTTGTAAACAGGTCAGTATAACCAGAATTGCTACAATGATTGCAGATACACTGAGTACTATTTTATCTGTAAAGGTTAAAGGAATATGCAGATTGACCGCATTTCCTTTCTTGCATAGCAGAACGAGTAGCCAAAACATGCCTACTATGGGAACAAGAACGATTAGATACCACCATCCACTTTTTCCGATATCATGCAGGCGGCGTACACTTATTGCCAACGAAGGAACAAAAAGAGCCAATGACGCAAAAGTGAACAGCCAGCCGTAGCCAAGACTCTCATCGTATAGTTTAAAATCTATTCCCAATAATAGGTCGGCACATGAAGTAACGCTGAGTATGACCGAATAAAACAGTATATATAGCCAATACTGTTTTCTTGTTGCTATACCACTAAAATCAGCATACTGTTTCAGAATAACGTTGGTAAAATAGTGAGATAAGAATGAAGTTCTTTTCACCTCCTTGTTATCCTTTGTTTGCAATGATTTATCCTTCTCTTTTTGCTTTTCCTCTACATGATGATGTGTGGGCTTATTTTCTTGGGACACGCTTGGGAAGGCTAGTGCTTCATGACAATATGGGCAAGATGCAATACCTTCTTCTATCAGCTCTGCACAAACAGGGCAGGTTATCATCTTTTTTGTGACCAGTGTCTTTTCTTCCAGCCATTCACCACAGTATTTACACTTCTTAGCCACAGCCAAGATCGCTTCCCCGCAATAAGGGCATTTTTTTATATCTTTTTCCATAAGGCTTATTTTTTTTGAAGTGAAGAAATTTTATACCGAACTTCTTTATTCTCATTAACAAAGAATGAAACCTTGACACTAAGGGTCTCTTCTTTCTTTTCATTGCTGAATTGATAGGTGAAATTGGTTCCGTCTATTCTATTGATAGTGTAACTTCTGATTAAGGGGTAGTTGTCATCACGCAGTTGCTCCAAGTACCGTTCCCCAGCATTTATTTCCGGGCTTTCACTATCTGCCATTGCTTGATATACGGATTCTGTAGATTTGGCTCCCAATTTTATTTTAATTCTATTGTACGTGTTCAAATCGATTTCTCCTTTACGTAGCCTTTCTTGTGCTATACGGAATTTTTGGGCGTTAGCTATCATCTCTTTATATACAGGACTGTCGGCAGGTGTTGACTGTTTTTTAAGACCTAATTTTGCTTTTATGTATTCTTGGGTTTTGGATGATTCTTTTTGTATATCATATTTGTTGTTTAGAAAGTCTTGCTGGCATAAAAAATTTATCATGTCTATGCGAAAAAGATGGTCTTGCTCGCTTTGGTCCTTATCGTTTTTAGTTGGGTGGCATACACCAACTAATTTTCCATTCAAATAGGCATTTTTATTTATTACTTGATATTGGGGAAACAGTGAATTTACTTGATAGTGTTCTTCTTTAGGGTATGTGCGGTCTACTTTTTCCCATTTGCCTTTTTTGTCGTACAACCATTCCCATGTTTGAGCAGCTCGGATTAAATACAAAGAATCGGCTATTCTTTCTTGTTCTATTTTTATGATTTCATTAACTTTTTGAATGGAATCAGTTCTTTGCAGTTCGAGTTCTTTCTTGATGATATCCTGCTCTATTCTTTTTTTTATTTTCTCTAATTCTTTAGATTTCCTTTTTAGGCTTTCCATTGATTCTCCTGAATAGAATATAGGAAAATTATATGTGTAAGGATTATCAATAGCCATTCCAATATTATCTAAAGATGTACTTTTGTATAACTTATTATCTATTACTTTCAAAAGTGAATCTTTTGTGTTTTGTAATTGCCGAGAGAATGCTTCTGTTTTATCTTTCTTAGACTTAATCAATTTTGATAAATCCATTATTTGTGCATTCGTCTTGCATACTCCCATACAGAGAAATATGCATATTAATAAAGACTTTCCCATATTTACCAGTATCTTAACCAAAACTCGTTAAACAAATCGCTTTCCGAATCTTGCTGTTCATAATCATTTAAATCTCCCAGGCAAAATGGAGTATATCCGTTCTCTTTACATTCGTTTGTCAGCATAGACGGCATTTCATCCAAGGCGGTGATTAGTATATAATGCCTTTTAGCATCGGGCATGTGCTCTTCACATACTTGGTCGAAAATAGCCTTGTATCGTGCTAACTGATTATGGTGAGTCGGTGTATATGTTTTGTTTTCAATTAAAATGGTATGAAGTTCTTCTTTCCCATTGTACGTTATATGTATATTGGCCCAAAGATCAATATATTTCCATTGTTTCCAAGTTTCAACGGAGATCACTTGCACTTCGTCTGTCATTGCGATGTTAATCAGTTTGCCAAGAATCTTTCTGCAATATTGGTAAAGGATAGGTTTCTCTTTACTGTATTGTTGCATAGATCTACGTAATGTCCATGAAAGAATAAAGTCTATCATGGTTTCTTTTTGAGAATCTCCTTCGGAGGAATCTTTCATTAGTAATGATACTTTTTCCATGTTTTATATAGTTTTAAATTAATGTACAGGTACAAAAAAAGAGCGTAAACTAACTTTTATCCTTATTTATTCGCTTAGGCTCTCGCATTGCCTGAATCTCAAATAAGGTAAAAGCAGTCCACGCCCTATTCGGGTGTGAACGCTACTTTAACCTACTATCCTGAGATTCATTTTAAATTTGCGAGATTTAAGCGAACGGGATAATACGTCTTAACGTTCAATCAATATGTCTGAAAATCTTTGTTCTCTGTTTCTTACTACTTGTTTTTAATGGTTGTATATTGCAAAACTAAGAAACATTTTTTAGAATTGAAAGAATCTTATCAGAAAAGATGACCGGACTGCTTTAATATTTACTAATGAATACTCATTTCAATGCACCTATGATGATATTTATTGATATAGTTGATGCATTCTTTGAATCATTGTCCCGATTTGGGTTCTGAACCATTGAGGCTCCAGGACTTCTACAAAATCTCCGTGCGATAGGATAGCCTGACAGAAATCATAAGTAGGGCGCAATATATAATCAAAAATGGAATAATCGTTATGTGTTTCGCTCTCTTTTTGAGAGTGATGTAGCGGAAGAGAACGAAAGTATTTACATTGATTCCCGTAGATTTTTATTCTGATTTTTTCCACATCATATTCTTCATCGATAATAACCCCGAAACTATTATCGAAGTAGGCTTTAGGATTAAAAGTGCGAGGACACTCAAATAATAAGTCCGTTTGCTCCATTTCAAGTATCCGGTCGAGGGAGTAGATCAGAACTTTGTTATAATACGGACTTCTTGCTGCGACATACCAACGTTGTTTAAAAGCTTTTATGCAATAAGGTTCAATGTGAAATGTATACGATTTATCCTGCCAATAGCTTTGATATGTTATTTCTAACGTTATATGATTGTCGATTGATTCAATGATTGGTATCAAATACTGTTCTCCTGAAGGATATTCTTCCAGTAGTATTTTATCTCTTAATTTATGGTTTTCGTTAAGGACTGTATTGACCGCAAATATATTTAATAGCCATTTTCTGAGTCCTTCCTTTTTAAGTTCTTCGGTGTTTTCTATATAATAATTGCATCCGTTGCGTCTATCGCATTCTATATTTATGTCGAATAGTTCTTCAATGGCTTTCCGGTGATTGTGAAAAGTTCTATTGGGGATTTCCTCTCCGTTACTCATTTCACACCGCAGCCATTTACGGTTAATCTCTTCTAGTGTTATTGTTCCGGCCCGATAGATTGTATCTACTAACCAGAGATATTTATTAAAAAGATCTTTTGCCATAAAGAAATTAGTCTATCCGTTTTATATTAGTGTTGCAAATATCGGGATACTATGTGCCAAAACAAGGCACAATCTACATCTGTTTTTTCCATTCCTGGTAAGAAATCAACAACCCTACTACTTCCGAGTAGTTTTGGCGGCCACTTTCTATCTTGTTTCCTTTCAGGTAAAGATCGTATATCCAATCCTGTACGGCTCCCACTACCGGGCTATACTTGGCAGCCCAATAGGCTTGATTATTCTTGGCTAATTCAATAATTTCCGGTCGGATGCGTTGAAAGAGTTTTGCATATTCTTCTTCTGAAAGTAATCTTTTTGCATTTCCCAATACATGCCCCAGTACAGAGAAATATCCGGAGAAACGGATACCCATTGCCTGTGAACGGGTGCAAACCTGATAAGCATAGAAATTGGCTTCCGCTTCGCTGGTGATACCTAACAGGTGGGCTAGTTCATGAGCATAAGTGGCGGGATAGTTGGCGGGAAGCAAATCTCCGTTAAGGGTGAATTCGCAGAAGAAAGGCCCCATGCTACCGGTTACTCCTACCATGGAAATGAATGGAGTAAACAACATGGTCTTTACTCTCGGATGATCATGTGGAGGTCGGTGCACGCCCAAGCTATCACTTAACTGATTATAGATTCGTACGGTTTCTTCCCGTATCAAATCCTGGTTGATACTATTTATAGGGGTATACGAACGATTTAATTGGGTGATATAGTCGTCAACGAACTCCTGAAAAATTTCGGGAGTGTAGGCTGTATACGGGATTTCAGTTCGTTGGTAAAAGTTCTTTTGAGAATAATTCAGTCCCCATGCCAGATAGAACCATACATAAATCCACAACAGATATTCGCCGTCGCGCAATAAAATTTTTTTCCAAGGCAACTTCTTGCGGAGACGGGCGTAAATAGGATAAATAATCACCCCCGTGATGCTAAGGAAGATGAATAAGTCTCCTATCGCAAAAGGAAATAAATTGGAAAAAAACGACAAAACGTAAGAGATAAAAGGATAGATTGTTTGCGAATAGATTGTTGCCAGAGCAGGAATCCATTGCGTTAGCCACACCAGGATTAAGATTGCTCCTAGGGCTAAATATCTTACATTTGGCTTCTTTTTCATCATTTGTCTAATATCAGTCAACAAAAATATGCATTAAATAGACGTCGCGCGAAAAAATACCTCTATATTTGCAAAAAATCTGTTAACAATGGCTTTATTACTTGTGTAATAGGAAAAGTCATTCAACATAAACCGGATAAAAGATGGCTACAAGTAGGAAGAAACACCCCGAGGGTGGTAAGATTTGAATTTAAATTATTAATTTTGCACCCGTTATTTTTAGAATATACATTATCATATATACATAAAACAATATGGAATTAGCAAGTAAGTACAATCCCGCTGACGTGGAGGGAAAATGGTACCAGTATTGGCTGGACCATCATTTATTCAGTTCGAAACCCGATGGCCGTGAACCTTACACCATCGTCATTCCGCCCCCGAACGTCACCGGTATGTTGCACATGGGACACATGCTTAATAATACCATTCAGGATATTTTAGTTCGTCGTGCCCGTATGGAAGGCAAGAATGCCTGCTGGGTACCGGGAACTGACCATGCTTCTATTGCTACTGAAGCTAAAGTAGTAAACAAACTCGCCGCTCAAGGTATCAAGAAAACTGACCTGACTCGTGACGAATTCCTGAAACATGCCTGGGATTGGACAGACGAACACGGAGGTATCATCCTGAAACAGCTCCGCAAACTCGGTGCATCCTGCGACTGGGATCGTACTGCTTTCACTATGGACGAGAAACGCAGTGAAAGTGTACTGAAAGTTTTCGTAGACCTGTTCGATAAAGGATTGATCTACCGCGGTGTCCGTATGGTGAACTGGGACCCGAAGGCATTGACCGCTCTTTCTGACGAGGAAGTGATCTACAAAGAAGAGCACGGAAAACTATATTACCTCCGTTATAAAGTGGAAGGTGATCCGGAAGGACGCTATGCCGTAGTGGCAACTACCCGCCCCGAAACAATCATGGGTGACACAGCGATGTGTATCAATCCGAACGACCCGAAAAACGAATGGCTGAAAGGCAAGAAAGTGATCGTTCCGCTGGTAAATCGCACCATCCCTGTGATTGAAGATGATTATGTAGACATCGAATTTGGTACAGGTTGCCTGAAAGTGACTCCGGCTCATGATGTAAACGACTATATGCTGGGTGAAAAGTACAACCTGCCTAGCATTGATATCTTCAACGATAACGGTACATTGAGCGAAGCTGCCGGTATGTATATCGGTATGGATCGTTTCGACGTCCGTAAACAAATAGAGAAAGACCTCGAAGCTGCCGGACTGCTGGACAAGACAGAAGCCTATACAAATAAGGTAGGTTACTCGGAACGTACCAATGTAGTGATCGAACCGAAACTGTCTATGCAATGGTTCCTCAAGATGCAGCATTTTGCTGACATGGCATTGCCTCCGGTAATGAACGATGAACTGAAGTTCTATCCTGCAAAATACAAGAATACCTACCGTCACTGGATGGAGAACATCAAAGACTGGTGTATCAGCCGTCAGTTGTGGTGGGGACATCGCATTCCTGCTTACTTCCTTCCGGAGGGAGGTTATGTGGTAGCTGCTACAGCAGAAGAAGCATTGGCAAAAGCAAAAGAAAAGACTGGCAATGCTGCCCTGACAATGGAAGATCTCCGTCAGGACGAAGATTGTCTGGATACCTGGTTCTCTTCCTGGTTGTGGCCGATCTCTTTGTTTGACGGAATCAACAATCCGGGTAACGAAGAAATCAACTATTACTATCCGACCAGCGACCTTGTGACAGGACCGGATATTATCTTCTTCTGGGTAGCCCGTATGATTATGGCAGGCTACGAGTACGAAGGAAAGATGCCGTTTAAGAACGTTTACTTCACAGGTATCGTTCGTGATAAACTGGGACGTAAGATGTCCAAGTCACTCGGTAATTCTCCCGACCCGTTGGAGTTGATCGAGAAATACGGAGCCGATGGAGTACGTATGGGCATGATGCTTTCTGCTCCTGCCGGAAACGATATTCTTTTCGATGACGCACTTTGCGAACAGGGACGTAACTTCTGCAACAAGATATGGAATGCTTTCCGTCTGATTAAGGGCTGGACAAATGCCAAAGGCACTATTGAGATTCCTACCGATGCACATCTGGCAGTTCAGTGGTTTGACCAAAGACTGGATGCGGCAGCTGTTGAAGTGGCCGATCTCTTCTCCAAATATCGTTTGAGCGAAGCGTTGATGCTGGTTTACAAACTATTCTGGGATGAATTCTCTTCCTGGCTGTTGGAAATCGTGAAACCTGCTTATGGACAGCCTGTCAATGGCTTTGTTTATGATATGGTTCTTAGCTCTTTCGAGCGTCTGCTTGAATTGCTGCATCCTTTTATGCCATTTATCACAGAAGAACTGTGGCAACAATTGCGTGAGCGTGAACCGGGTGAAAGCCTGATGGTTACTCAACTGTTTGAACCGGTCGGAGCAAATGAACAGTTCCTGGCAGAGTTTGAAGTAGCTAAGGAAATCATCAGTAATGTCCGTAGCATCCGTTTGCAGAAGAACATTGCTCTGAAAGAAGAACTCGAATTGCAGGTTGTAGGTACTCATCCGGTGGAGAAATTGAATCCGGTGATTATCAAGATGTGTAACCTGTCTTCCGTAACAGTGGTAGAAAGCAAATCAGAAGGTGCTGCTTCTTTCATGATAGGAACGACCGAATTTGCCGTGCCATTGGGCAATAAGATTGACGTGGAAGCCGAAATCGCCCGTATGGAAGCCGAATTGAAGCATAAAGAAGGATTCTTGCAGGGAGTGATGAAGAAACTTAGCAACGAGAAATTCGTCAATAATGCTCCGGCTGCCGTTCTTGAACTGGAACGTAAGAAGCAGGCCGATGCGGAGAGTATCATCAAATCTTTGAAAGAAAGTATTGCGGCTTTGAAGAAATCATAGTCCTCTGATACTTAAATTTATATAATAAAGGGCATCTCAACTCGTTTTGGGATGCCTTTTTTTTGCGCTAAAGAAATTAATACTATCTTTGCTTTCGCTATTTATAGAATATCACAAATGAAACAACCGCTGCGGATCATCCCATTTTTCCTTGGATTATTCCTTTTCATTGAAGGATTCTTATCCCCTGCGTCAGCCCGAACCGAAAAAACAAATAAAGAAGTACTGGTTTTAAACTCGATTAATTTCAATCTGCCTTGGGCTAAAAACTTTTATTGGTGTCTTCATGATGCTCTTCAGAAACAGGGAATCTCTGTCAAAGCGGAGTCGCTTTCTGTACCTGCTTTGGAAAATGAGATGGAAGTGAATGCTCTGGTTACCCATTTGCGCCAGAAATATCCGACTCCTCCCACTGCGGTTGTGTTGATTGGAGATCCGGGATGGATAGTCTGCCGTGAATTGTTTGATGACGTATGGAAAGAAGTTCCGGTAATCGTGACAAATGCCCGCGACCATTTACCGGCTTCCCTTGAGGTCTTGTTATCTCACGTTCCGTTGACGGAAGCCAATACCCTTTCCGGTGATGAATGGAGGCGCGGATATAATATAACCATCTTGAAGCAACATTATTATGTAAAGGAGACAATCGACTTAATTTACAAACTGATACCTGATATGGAACGTCTGGCATTCATTTCGGACGATCGGTATATCAGTGAAGAAACTCGCAGAGATGTACAGGAAGCTGTAAAGGAGAACTTTCCGGACTTGCGTCTGGATTTACTTTCCACCACTCAATTGTCTACGGAAATGTTGCTGGATACTTTACATGGTTATAAACCGAATACGGGGATCATTTATTATTCTTGGTTTGAATCACATAACAAAAATGACAATATCTATCTTTTCGATCATATTCAGGAGGTGATTGTCAATTTTACTCCGTCTCCATTGTTTTTACTTTCTCCCGAAGACTTGTCGAACAATACTTTTGCAGGAGGATATTACGTTTCGACAGAATCGTTCTGTAAATCTTTGTTGGAAATACTCGGTCGTATTTTGGATGGAGAGCAGGCACGTAATATTCCCGGTGAGGTGGGAGGACAAGGAAGTGCCAATCTCTGCTATCAAGTATTGAAATCCTACAATATACCTTCTTCCCGTTATCCGGACGATGCGGTATATGTCAATGAACCCAGGACTTTTTTCCAGCAGTATTATGTTCAAATCCTTTCCTGCTCTTTCTTTTTATTGATATTGATTGTTGCTATTGTATATTATATCAGCATTCTTCGGAAAGCATATAGTCGTCTGCATGAAGCGATGGAAAAAGCGGAGCAGGCTAATCAATTGAAATCCGCATTCCTGGCTAATATGAGTCATGAGATACGTACCCCCTTGAATGCTATTGTAGGGTTCTCGAATATGCTTCCTCATGTCGAAAACCGTGAAGAAATGTCCGAATATGCAGATCTTATTGAAACAAATACAGATTTATTGCTTCAGTTGATTAATGATATTCTGGATTTGTCGAAGATTGAAGCCGGTACATTCGATTTCTACCCTGCCTTGATTGATGTGAACCAGGCGCTTGAAGAAATCGAGCAGAGTATGCAGCTACGTCTGCGATACAATAATGTGACTTTCACATTTGCGGAAAGACTGCCCCAATGTACATTGTATACGGATAAGAACCGTTTGATTCAGTTACTTGCCAATTTCACTGTTAATGCCATTAAGTTTACAGAGGTGGGTACTATCCGTATGGGGTATCGTTTGCTCGATCCTGAAACGATTTATTTTTATGTGTCGGACACCGGCTGTGGAATGTCTCCTGAACAGTGTCTCCATGTATTCGAACGGTTTGTGAAGTACAATTCCTTTGTGCAAGGTACCGGACTGGGACTTTCTATCTGCCATACGATTGTAGACCGCCTGGGAGGGAAAATAGGAGTGGAGTCGGAAGAAAACAAAGGATCTACTTTCTGGTTTACCTTACCTTATCGGCAGAATTAGTGCTTTACTTCTCTCCAATCTATCAGTAGATAAGTTGCTATGCTCTTATTGCAAACTTCCTTTCCCTTATTGGATAAGTTGTCTTTGACTAAGAAGAAACTATAAACGCAAGTTCTGATTATATAATTGCAAGTTGCATTTATATAACCGGAACTTGCAGTTATATAAATGAAGCTTGCAATTATAGTTTTCTCTCGGTCAAAAAGAAGTTTGTCAGCAGGGGAATGTAAGTTTACCTCTAATGCAACAGAAGTTATCTATCAGTACTTTAGTAAATAGATAGTAATAGATAAGAAAATAGATGGCTGGCTTATTTTTAAGGAAATAGAATCGGTAGCAATAACGGCAGATAATCCTTTAAATCTACACGTAGTTGCTTTAGTGCCTGTTGAATGCGGTAATCTACAGTTTTGGGAGATACTCCCAAAATCTCAGCTATTTCTTTATAACTCATATCCCGGAACCGATGCATCACAAAAGCTTCCCGGTAACTTTCCGGCAATGTGGCAATGGCATTTTTGATACGTTGTGTCAACTCTTCGACTTGATAAAGATCCGTATCTTGTAGCATCTCCTGCATCTCTTCATAAAATCGAGTGTCGGCACGTTGGGTGGCATCAATATGTGCAAGCTTGTTCAGAGCTTTGCGGTATATCATTTTAAAGAGGTATGAACTAAGCGAGGTTTCGATAATCAGATTTTCTCTATTTTCCCAAATCCATAAAAGAGAATCCTGCACAATTTCTTCCGCATCTTCCAGATCGACGAAGCGATGGCCGTAGGCGCACAGTGCCGGATAGTATCTCCGAAACAGTGCATCAAATGCCTTTTGGTCTCCCTGTTGTATGGCAGATAATAGGAAATTGTTGTCTGACAGGTGAATTTCTTTCATGCATTAGTTCGATATTTCACTGCAAATATAGCTTTTTTATAAGAAAACAAAGATTTTCTGAAAAAAAATGAGATTTGGTTTAGGAATCTCTAAAGTCTCCCTTGTCTTATAGTAAAAGGCAATAAAATACGAATATGGATAAGACTGATAAAAATACAATAGAAAAATTGCTTCCCCGTTATTGTGAGGGACTGGCAACGGAAGAAGAGCGTCTGCAAGTTGAGACGTGGATGGATGAATCGGAAGAAAACCGACGGATGGCCAAACAAATACATGCTCTCTATCTTGCCACAGATACCGTTCACATCATGACGAAAGTCGACACAGAGAAAGCATTGACAAAGGTGAAAAGTAGAATGACAGGTAACAGACAAAGGAAAACGACATGGTGGGAATGGGCGCAACGTGCGGCAGCAGTGCTGTTCATTCCACTTCTCGTTACTCTGATGGTACAACACTGGGGAGGAAGCGAACAGGAACTGGTACAAATCATGGAAGTGAAGACGAATCCGGGAATGATGACTTCTTTGACATTGCCCGACGGTACACTGGTTTTCCTGAATTCCGAATCTACTTTGAGTTATCCCTCACGCTTTGACGGTGACACGAGAAATGTAACATTGCAGGGAGAAGCTTATTTTGAAGTAGCCAAGAATCCGGAAAAGAAATTTATAGTCTCTACTTCCCACCAGTCACAGATCGAGGTATTGGGAACTCATTTTAATGTAGAGGCTTATGAAAAAGAAGACCGGATTGCAGCAACATTGGTTGAAGGAAAGATAGGTTTTATTTATTCATCTGACAATGGTTCGAAAAAAGTACTGATGGATCCCGGACAGAAATTGGTCTATGATACAAGAGACAGTAAAGTACAGCTTTATGCCACCTCCGGCGAGTCGGAAATAGCATGGAAAGAGGGAAAGATTATATTCAAAAATACTCCTCTCAAAGAGGGATTGCGAATGTTGGAGAAGCGGTATAACGTGGAATTCATTATTAAAAACGACCGTTTGAAAGGAGACTCATTTACAGGTACGTTTACTAATCAACGCTTGGAGCGTATTCTGGAATATTTCCAGCTTTCTTCTCAAATCCGTTGGCGTTATCTTGATTCGCCGGATATAAAAGATGAAAAGAGTAAAATTGAAATATATTGATTGATTAACCTTAAAAACAAAAATGCAATGAAAGACAGATCCCCTTAAACAAAAACATACGGGAGGATATTGGCGTATCTCCCCGTATGGAAATCGGTAAATCTTTTTGATGCTTGTTTGGCGACAAGCTTAGATAAACTTTTTATTAACTTTAAGTCATTACAAATTTATGCAAAATTATTTTAGCATCCAATTTTTGTGGGTGGTAAAGTCACTTTGGCTAACCTCAAAAAAAATCCCATTATCTATGAGACTATTGGTTTTGTTCTTTGTATGTTCTATCGGATTGAGCTATGCAGCCGATAGTTACGCTCAAAAGGCTTTAATCAGTATTGATGTACGTAATCAGCGAGTGGAGGACATTTTGAAAGAGATTGAAGCGCAGTCTGATTTCGATTTTTTCTTCAATAATAAGCATGTCGATTTGAATCGTCGCGTATCAGTTTCCGCTGATAAAAGCAACATTTTTAGTGTGTTGAAAGAAATCTTTTCCGGTACTAATGTAAAATATTCGGTACTGGACAAGAAGATAATATTATCCATCGAGGCACAGTCTCCGGAACAAGAAAAGAAAATAACCATATCCGGTACTATATCAGATGCACAGGGGGAACCGATTATCGGGGCCAGTGTGTTAGAAAAAGGAGTACAGGGTAACGGTACGATAACAGATATTGACGGGAATTTCAAACTCTCCGTTTCTTCATCGAAGGCACAGCTCGATATCTCCTATATCGGCTATCAGTCGCAGACGGTTGCCGTACAACCCGGAAAAAACATGAGAATCACTTTGCAGGAAGATTCCAAACAACTTGACGAAGTGGTAGTGGTGGGTTACGGTACACAGAGCAAGAAGACATTGACCGGTGCCGTTTCTATGGTAAACATGGGAGATGTGGAGATGAATACCGTACCGAATGTATCTCGTGCGTTGGCAGGTAAAGCAGCAGGATTCCGTGTGAACCAGGTTTCTGCGCAGCCGGGCGGTGAAGCGAAATTCCGTATTCGTGGAGAGGCGTCTACAGGTGCTGGTAATGAACCTTTATTTGTAATCGACGGCTTCCCGGTATCTTCTACTTCCAATTTAAGTTCGGGTAATGGTTTCTACGAATCGGGTAATATCGATAATGTACTGGAATCATTGAATCCGGATGACATTGAATCCATTTCTGTGTTGAAAGATGCTGCTTCTACGGCTATTTATGGTGCGCGTGCCGGACATGGAGTTGTTTTGATTACCACCAAACGCGGTAAGAGTCAGAAGCCCAGAGTGACTTATTCCGGTATGGGATCGGTGCAGGTAGCCCGTTCCAACTATAAGATGCTTGATACCCGTATGTATATGGATATGTATAATAAACAGATGTATGAAGAGTGGTTAAAGTTGAACGGAATGGGTATCTATGAAGGATATGTTGAAAAGCAGGACACTCCGCCTACTCAATATAAACCCACTTTCAATAATGATGAAATATTGACAGCTAGCGGTACCGATTGGTTGGATGCGGTGATGCGCAATGGATATACGCAACAGCACAATCTTTCTGTGAATGGTGGTACGGAGAAAACCCGTTATCTGGCTTCTGTCAACTATATGAATCAGGAGGGTATTGTCAAGAATAATGGTGTCAGCCGTTTTTCTGCCCGTTTGAATCTGGATCAGGAATTGAGTGAATATGTTTCTTTCGGACTGACTGCTACTTACTCACAGAATAAGTATGATAATGTTCCGCTGGGAGACAATGCCAATGAATATTCCGGTGTATTGACCGGTGCTATCCAGTCCAATCCTACTATTCCTATCTATGATTCTGAAGGAAATTATTATATTGATCCGAAACGTCCTTTTGTTGCAAATCCGGTGTCTCTGTTGGATATAAAGGATAACACTGTAAAAGACCGGATCATAGGCTCTGCATTCGTATCCGTGAAACCTTTGAAAGAATTGGAAGTGAAGTTGCAGTTAGGCGTCGACCGTAGTTTCCAGAAACGTTCCAGCTATTTGCCTAAAACAACTTTGCAGGGAAAGACCAAAAACGGAAGAGCGGATATTTCGCAGGAAACAAGTACTACCTATCTGATGGAGTTGACAGCACAATATTCCAAGAGTTTTGGTGATCATAACGTGAAAGCTATTGGTGGTTATTCATTCCAGAAATTTAAGAATGATGGATTGAGTGCCGGAAATGAAGACTTTCTTGTAGATGGTTTCGGATATAATAGTTTGGGTTCAGGTAATTACAAGAAACCTTCTGTAGGTTCATGGGCTTCTATTAACAGTATTGCTTCTCTGTTTGCCCGTGCCAATTACTCGTATAAAGGCAGATATTTACTGGAAGCTACAGTTCGTGCTGATGCTGCTTCCAATTTCGCCCCGGAAAATCGTTGGGGGTATTTCCCGTCCATATCAGCCGGTTGGATGATAAGTGAAGAAAATTTCATGAAAGGGGCTTCAAACTGGTTATCTATGTTGAAGTTAAGAACTTCTTATGGACAGACGGGTAACTCTAATGTCGGTTATCGCATTTACGACTATTATGAAGTGGGAAGAAGTGCTATTATCGGAGGTGCAGAATCAACAGGAGTATATGCTTCGGATTTGGGTAACAGGAGCCTGACTTGGGAAACGACCACGGAATTTAATGTAGGTGTGGATCTAGGCATACTCAACAACCGGTTTAAGTTGACAGCCGAATACTTCAAACGTAAGATTACAGACTTGTTGGTGACAAATAAACCATTGCCTTTTTATAATGAGATAAATAAAATAGCGGGTAATATAGGATCAACACAAAGTCAGGGTGTGGAAATCACAGTGAATACGGTGAATATCGTTACTAAAGATTTTGAATGGGATACGACATTAACCTTGTCACATTACAACGACCGTTGGCTGACACGTGACCCGAACTGGAAACCCAAACCTTATGAAAAAGAAAATGATCCGATTCGTGCATGGTGGGAATATGAAGCGCTTGGTATCCTGCAACCGGGAGAAAAAGTTCCGGACGCTCAAAAAGACTTGGTTCCGGGTATGATGAAACTGAAAGACCGCGATGGAAACGGAGTATTGGGAGATGAGGATAAAGTATATATGGGTAATGGTGACCCCAAAATAATCTACGGTCTGAACAACTCGTTCAGATATAAGAACTTCGACTTGAATATCTATTTCTATGGAGAAGCCGGCAGAAAGAGAGGAGCCAGTTATTATGAGGGCTGGACACGTATGGACAATGGTATCAATGTTTCTACTTATGCCCTGAAAGCTTTCAATAGCAATAACCTGACAGCCACTGATCCGACATTCGTCAGAGGTGGAAGCGGATGGGGTGACTATTATGTGAAATCTATCTATTATGTTCGTTGTGGAAGCATTACATTGGGATATAAAGTGCCTGTCAGCCAGAAGATTGCCAAGAATCTCCGTGTATATGTAGACGTGAACAATCCGTTTGTGATTACTAACTGGACAGGTCTGGACCCGGAAACGGACAACGGGACCTATGCATATCCGAATGTAACCTCGTATAATTTTGGTGTATCAATATCTTTCTAATAAGTGATGAATATGAAAAAGACAATTTATACTGCAATAGCAACTCTCTTGTTCCTCATTTCGTCTTGTACGCTGGAGCAGGAAGTATATAATAAAATTAATCCGGGAATGTTTCCCCAAAATGCTGAAGACGTAAATGCTTTGGTCAATTCGAGTGCTTATTATGTGTTCTCTCCGTGGGGGATCTTTGAAGTAGCGGCAGGCTATGTGACGACTTCGGAAATGGTAACCGATTATGTGGAAAACACTTGGGGATGGACTACCGTATACAATTCGTATGAAGCTAATGACTGGCATATCGACGGTGACTATCGTCGTGTGTATGACTATTCCCAGTATTTGGCTTCCATGACTTTGACAATGGATCGCATCAAGGACGTGAATATGGATGAAACCTTGAAAGCTCGCTATATGGCGGAATTGAAATGCGGACGTGGTTTCCTGGCTTTCCTGATGTATGATATGTACGGTCCGATACCTATCGCTGATCTGGAGACTTTGCAAAAACCGGAAGCGGAGATTGTTATTCCACGTTTGTCGGAAGAAGCCATGCGTGAATACATTGTTTCCAACTTGAAAGATGCAGCTAATGTGTTGCCTTATGAGTATGAAGATACAAATTACGGACGTTTCACCAAAGGATTGGCCAATACATTATTGCTGAAATTCTACATGATGACTAAGCAATGGGATGAGGCGGAGAAAATAGGACGTGAATTGACAAAACCGGAATATGGTTATAAATTGGTAGACGATTATAACTCTCTGTTCTCTTTATCTGGTGAAAAGAATTCGGAAGTCATATTCTCATGTGTGGCCGAGGCCGGTGTGATGGAACAGAAATGGTTCGCTCACGTACTGACTTCAGACTATCCTCTTCCAGCCGGAATGTCGGTAACTGCCTGGGGAGGGTATAAAATTTCCTGGCCTGCATACGAATCGTATGATCCAAAAGACAAGAGACGCGAAAGAATTATTGGTGAATATACAGGTACGGAGGGCGTACACCATAGCCGGGCGCTTGACCGTGACGGTGGTACGACAGGTATACTTTTCTACGGTGCAATTCCGGTGAAATATAAAATTGAGGGTGTAATAGGAGAGAAGTGCGAAATAGATATGCCCATCTATCGTTATGCGGATGTATTGACTTTACTTTCGGAAGCTATCGTTCGCAATGGAAACAGTATCACTCAAGAGGCGATTGGCCTGTTGAATCAGGTGCGGGTTACTCATGGTGGATTGAAAGCTTATCAACTGAGTGATTTCTCATCAGTAGAAGATTTTCTGGATAAACTGTTGGAAGAACGTGGACATGAATTCTATTTTGAAGGAGTGCGCCGTCAGGATTTGATCCGCCATGGAAAATTTATTGAAGCAGCACTTGCCAAAGCAAGATTTGCCGGACAACCGACAGGTAAAATAGAAACGAAAGTGGATGGACAATATAAATATGAGAAATTCCCGTTGCCTACTCATCTGATAACTGAAGGACAAGGCATTATAATTCAAAATCCCGGTTACTAAAAAATAGATAGCATTATGAAACATTTATTATATAGTCTATTAGGAATATTGTTGCTTGCCGGATGTAAGGAAGACAAGTACAATGTGATCATTCCGATGTCGGATATTTACTTGAGCACGCCTCAAGATGGAGCGATCATTGATTTGAATGATTTATCGATTGAGAAATATAGTTTCTCTTGGGAGAAGCCTCTGGAAAATGGAGCAAAGCTGCTTATTTGTGCTGACAGGAAATTCAAAGAACCGGTGATAATTGATGCAGGAAAATCGACTTCTGTTACGATATCTGCATTGACTGCCGATCAGAGTTTTTCTCAATTGGGAATTAAAGCGGGACAGGAAGCAATACTGTATTGGACGGTCAAAGAAACAGGTAATATAACCGCAGCAGCTTCGGAAGCACGCACCATTCGGGTGAAACGTATGACTAGCAAATTAGTGCAGCCGGAAGATTTGACTAAGATTTCCTTGGCTGAAAATGCCCCGGAGACTGCTGTGCAATTTGAATGGAATACCCAGGAATGGCCTGAATCCACCTCGTACTCGCTTTGTTTCTCACTGGATCCCGAAATGATACAGACGGTTGCCGAACAGAGTGTGGGAGTTGTGAATGGTAAAGCATCATTGACTCATGAAGAACTTCAGGCACTGCTCGATAAACTTTCCATCAAACGTTGGACTTCCAATTCTGTGTATTGGAATGTGAAGACTGATGATGGGCAATGGGTATCGCGTTCTTCCGGAGTATTGAATATGACAGAAATGATGCGCTTCGTCGATGTTCGTGGAGATGAAAAGATTACTTACCGTGTTGTTCGTATATTTTATAGTGATAAAACGTCATTGGTTTGGTTGGCGGATAACCTGCGTGCGACTAAATATGCTGATGGTACAGATATTGAAGCGAATAATTTCAAAAATACACCTGCGTCGCTCGGAGAAGGTAGAGTGAAAGCCTATGGAGTGCATTATCATTACGATATTCGTGATAAGATAGCACCTAAGGGATGGCGTTTGCCGACCATACAGGAATATAAGAATTTGTTTGCGGAAGCCGGAACTGCCGAAGGTCAATGGAATGTATTGAAAGATCCTGAATATTATGAATCAGTAAAAGGGCAGGCGCATTTGAACGACTGGAAATTCAATTTGTGTGCTTCCGGTCAATGGAGCGGTGATGCAATCACTAATCATACCGGACCGTATTCTTATCTGTTGGTCACTGATGATATGTCTCATCAATGTATTCTTCATGATGGAGGAGCAACATTGTGGAGTCCTTGGACAACCGGTGCTCCTGCACGTTTTATCTACAATGAAAATTAATCGGGTGAAAATTAAAAGTATATCAATCATGTTAATCAATATAAAGAAAACTATGACCATATTATCTACCTTATTATTAGGTATTATGTGTAGCTTTTGTTCTGATACAATAGATGTATATGCGGGACAATATGGAGAAGAAGACGGAACGAGTGAACCGGAAACTCCGGAGGTAACAGGAAATATTGTACCGATCGAGTCGCTTAGGAATCCCGATAGGGGATTCCACTTGGAATGTAATTTGCTTGCCGACCAAATGAAAAGTCCATATAATGATTATGAGGTTTATGGCAATGATTTGTATACGAAGAAAGTAGAGCAATTTGATGCAAAGGACGATAACCTGACTCTTGTGCAGCAATATATCTACTTAACTAACTGGGTGAGTAAGGATCTGGATGCTGAAGCTCTGTCAAATATCCGCAAGATATTCGAATTGATGAAAGCGCAGGGATATAAAGCCATTCTTCGTTTTGCATACAATCACGCCGGACTGAATACTTCCGGTGGCGAATCCAAACAATGGATTCTCCGGCACATCGAACAACTGACTCCTCTGTTGAATGAATACATTGGACAAATTGCTACCATGCAGGTGGGGTTTATCGGTGCTTGGGGAGAGTGGCATACTTCTCCGTTGATGAATGACCAGAGTGCGAAGAATGCAATCGTCAGTGCTTTATTGAGAGCCTTACCTTCACCTTATTGTGTAGAAATGCGTTATCCGAATCATAAGAAAGCGTTGACACTGGAACAGGAAGGATCTCGTGGACGCATCGGATATGCGAATGATTATTTTACAGCCGGCGAACATCCGCTTGCACCGGGCAATGACTTTGTTCCTAATACGGATGACTACAAGCAGATAACGGAAGAGGTGAAAGCGAACAATTTCTATATGAGCGGTGAGATCCCTTATAATGAGGATACAGAATGGGGATTGGCAGCGTTGATTAGTCCGATAAAATCATTGCGTATTTTGCGCGAACACCGTTACTCGGCATTTGATGTGACACAAAACTTTGATTTGAATATCATGAGTTGGAAACGGGTAAAAGTAAATCCCGCTTTATTAAATGATAATCATATTCTGTTCGATGAGAGTTACTTCAAAGATGAGGAGGGCAATGATGTTGTTCGTTCATTCTATGATTTTGTCCGCGACCATTTGGGCTATCGTCTGAATCTCCAAAGTGAATCGAAAGTAGAAGCAAAAGGTGGAAATCTGGAATATGATCTGACGATTACGAATACCGGTTTTGCTACGGTGATTAATCCGAAAGAGGTATATCTCGTACTGGTTTCCGAAAGCGGTCAGGTAGTGAAAGAATTTAAACTGGATGTGGATCCTAAGACTTGGATTCCGTCTACTGATCAGGAACCGAATCAGGCTGCGAAATACACTATCAAAGGAAGTGTGGAAGCCGGTGTGAGCGGGACTTATAAAGTAGGAATCTGGATGCCGGAAAAAGTAGCCGATTGGAAATACAATTCGGTATATGCCATTAAGTTTGCTCAAACAGAAAATGTGACTCATTGGTATGATGATGCAAAAAAATACGCTGTAAACCTGTTCGGAACAGTTACATTCTAAAAATAAATTGATGAATACTTCCGACCGTATGGAATGGATTTCATGTTGCGGTCGGAGTATTCGGAATTCACATCTTATTTGAATGAAGATGAACAAAAATCATAAAACCGTACTTGTTATACTTAACATCATAGTATCATTTCTAATTTCATCCTGTTCCTCCCCCAAGGAACAGGTTAGAATAGGAAATGGTACTTTTACTATCGAGGGAAAGGATATCCAGTTGATTTGTGGAGAAATGCACTATCCCCGCATTCCGCACGAGTATTGGCGTGACCGCCTGAAGAGAGCGCGTGCGATGGGTCTGAATACAGTGTCTGCCTACGTCTTTTGGAACTTCCATGAACGTCAGCCGGGAGAATTTGACTTTAGCGGACAGGCTGATATTGCAGAATTTATCCGTACGGCACAGGAAGAGGGACTGTATGTGATTCTTCGTCCCGGTCCGTATGTATGTGCAGAATGGGATTTCGGAGGTTACCCGTCGTGGCTGCTGAAAGAAAAGGATCTGACTTATCGTAGTAAAGATCCGCGTTTCCTGTCCTATTGTGAACGATATATCAAAGAACTAGGCAAACAACTGTCTCCTTTGACCATCAATAATGGAGGTAATATTATTATGGTGCAGGTGGAGAATGAATATGGATCGTATGCAGCGGATAAAGAGTATCTTGCCGCTATCCGCGATATGATTAAAGAAGCAGGATTCAATGTTCCGCTATTTACCTGTGACGGTGGTGGACAGGTGGAAGCCGGACATGTTGAGGGCGCACTGCCTACATTGAACGGAGTGTTTGGTGAAGATATATTCAAAGTGGTAGATAAGTACCAAAAGGGCGGTCCCTATTTTGTAGCGGAGTTTTATCCGGCCTGGTTTGACGAGTGGGGCAGACGACATTCTTCTGTTGCTTATGAACGTCCTGCCGAACAGCTGGACTGGATGTTGAGCCACGGTGTTTCTGTCAGCATGTATATGTTTCATGGAGGTACAAACTTTGAGTATACCAATGGAGCCAATACCGGAGGCGGTTATCAGCCCCAGCCCACAAGCTATGATTATGACGCTCCCTTGGGTGAATGGGGAAATTGTTATCCCAAATATCATGCATTCAGGGAAGTGATTCAGAAATACCTGCCTGCGGGAACAGTATTGCCGGAAGTTCCGGCAGATAATCCGACTACCACTTTTGCAACAGTCGAATTAAAGGAAAGTGCTCCATTAAGGACTGCATTTCATCAGACTACCCAGTCGGAAAATGTACTGTCGATGGAAGATTTGGGGGTTGATTTCGGATATATTCATTATCAGACAACACTCCCCAAAGCGGGAAAACAGAAACTTGTCATACAGGATTTGCGTGACTATGCTGTGATCCTGATAGATGGTAAGCAAGTAACCAGTCTGGATCGTCGTTACAATCAGAACAGTATGACCTTGGATGTGCCGAAGACACCTGCCACACTGGAGATTCTGGTAGAAAATACCGGACGCGTCAACTACGGCCCCGATATACTGTTTAACCGGAAAGGTATCACCAGCCAAGTTTTGTGGGGAAATGAAAAGTTGACCGGATGGTCTATTACTCCATTGCCTCTGTATAAAGAAAAAGTTTCGGAAATGGAGTTTGGCGAAACCATCAAAGGCGTTCCCGCTTTCCATAAAGGAACGTTTACAGTAGAGAAGAAAGGTGACTGCTTTGTGGATATGAGTCAATGGGGCAAAGGTGCTGTCTGGGTAAATGGCAAATCTCTGGGACGTTTCTGGAATATCGGCCCTCAACAAACACTCTATCTGCCCGCTCCATGGCTGAAAGAGGGAGAAAACGAAATTGTAGTGTTTGAAATGGAAGATACGGGTAAGCGTGTTTTGCAAGGATTGAATCAACCCATTCTGGATAGTCTGGGTATTGATAAGAATTATCAGAAAGGCCAGCGTCGTGCAGTGGCAGGCACTCCGATTCTGGAAGACGGTGATCTTGCATTAAAAACTACTTTGCAGGAGACTAATGAGTGGCAGTCATTCGATTTACCGGTTGCGACTACTCTCCGCCATTTCTGTATAGAGACTCTGTCTTCCTACACAGAGGATAATCAGGCCTGCATTTCGGAAGTGGAACTGATAGATGATAAGGGACAGCCGATTGACAAAACTAAATGGGAAGTCGTTTATGTAAGCAGCGAACAAGCTGATAAGAACTTGGGAATAGCGGAAAACCTGTTTGATGGAGATATCTCTTCTTTTTGGCATACGGATGCGGCTATGGAACCTAATCATCCTCACCGGGTTATTATAGATCTGAAAGAAATTTATAAGGTTTCGGCTTTTCGCGTGAAAGTTCGTAAAGGTTCATTCTTGTCAGGAAAGGTGAAAGATATAAATGTATATGGCCGTCCACAATTCTTCTTATTTCATTGAATAAAACGTAGTAAATAGATATAAAATGCGACTCTTAATTATTATATTTGATAAATTGTAAATAAAGCTATGTATACACGTCTTTTATTCATTCTATTATTGGGGGCTACATGGATATGTAGCTGCCAAACCGAACAGTCGCCTGTCAATGCATTGGCAGATCGTGTGACGGAGGGTACTTCGAAAGATCGTATTCTTTTTCGGATGATTGCTGATGAAAACAATCCGTTAAGAGATTATTTTGAAATATCTTCTGAAGAGGGTAAAGTGCTGATAACCGGAAACTCTGATTTGTCTCTGGCTATGGGGTTGAACTGGTATCTGAAATATGTAGCCGGTATTCATCTTTCCTGGAATAATCTTTCGCAGAAGTTACCGGAAATACTACCGCTTCCACAGGAAAAGATACGTAAGGAAACATCCATGCAGGACAGATATTATCTGAACTATTGTACCTATTCTTATTCCATGGCTTTCTGGGATTGGGAGCGTTGGGAAAAAGAAATAGACTGGATGGCAATGCATGGCATCAATATGCCTTTGAGCATCACCGGAATGGAGGTGGTCTGGTACAATTTGCTGAAACGTTTGGGATACACAACAGAAGAAGTCAATGAATTTATTTCCGGTCCGGCCTTTATGGCTTGGTGGCAAATGAATAATCTCGAGGGTTGGGGCGGACCGAACCCCGATAGCTGGTATCAGCAACAAGAAGCGCTTCAGAAGAAGATCGTAGCCCGCATGCGGGAGTTGGGTATTGAACCCGTATTCCCCGGATATGCTGGAATGGTTCCCCGTAACATTGGTGAAAAGCTAGGTTATCAGATCGCTGATCCCGGTAAATGGTGCGGTTTCCCCCGTCCGGCTTTCCTTTCTACGGAAGATGAACATTTCGATTCTTTTGCCGCTATGTATTATGAGGAATTGGAGAGACTTTATGGAAAAGCCAACTATTACAGTATGGACCCATTCCATGAGGGAGGCAACACGGAAGGAGTCGACTTGGCGAAAACGGGTGCTTCCATTATGGCAGCCATGAAGAAAGCCAATCCGAAGGCTGTTTGGATCATTCAAGCCTGGCAGGCAAATCCTCGGGAAGAAATGATTGCTTCTCTTAATCAGGGAGATTTGCTCGTTTTAGATTTATATAGCGAGAAACGTCCCCAATGGGGAGATCCGGACTCCATGTGGTATCGGGAAAAAGGCTTTGGCAAACACGACTGGCTCTATTGTATGTTGCTGAATTTTGGAGGTAATGTCGGCTTGCACGGCCGGATGAATCAGTTGGTGAACGGTTATTATGATGCTTGTGCACACACTAACGGGAAAACGTTGCATGGAGTAGGAGCAACCCCGGAGGGCATAGAGAATAATCCGGTGATGTTCGAACTACTTTACGAACTTCCTTGGCGTGAAGAACGCTTTTCTTCCGATGAATGGTTGCAGACTTACTTGAAAGCTCGTTATGGCAGAGAAGTTTCACCGGAAATAATGGAGGCTTGGCGTGCATTGGAACACACCGTTTACAATGCTCCGAAAGATTATCAGGGTGAAGGAACCATTGAGTCTTTGTTATGTGCCCGTCCGGGTTTCCATCTGGATAGAACTTCCACTTGGGGATATTCCAAACTATTTTATGCTCCGGATTCTACAGCAAAGGCAGCCCGGCTATTTACTTCCGTTGCCGACCAGTATAAAGGAAACAATAATTTTGAATATGACTTGGTAGACATCGTACGTCAGAGTAATGCCGATAAAGGAAATGTGTTACTTGAAGAAATATCACATAGCTATGACCGAAAGGACAAAGAGAATTTCCGCAGACAAACACAGCAATTCCTGGACTTGATATTGGCACAGGATCATTTGTTATCTACCCGGAAAGAATTTTCCGTTTCCTCTTGGTTGAATGCAGCTCGTTCTTTGGGAACTACAGAAGAAGAAAAGCGATTGTACGAATGGAATGCTTCCGCATTAATCACAGTCTGGGGAGATAGCATTGCTGCCAATCAAGGCGGACTACATGATTATTCGCATCGGGAATGGAGCGGACTCTTGAAAGACTTGTATTATCAGCGTTGGAAAGCCTTCTTTGAGCAGAAACAGGCGGAGCTGGACGGGAAGCCTGCAGGACAGGAAATAAACTTCTATGGGATGGAGAAAGCCTGGGCAGAGAAGAGTAAGGCACAGACATTGAAGAACTAAATAATTGAATAGAAATGCAAATGTTATAGCCGGGTATGAAATATGTCCGGCTATAACATTTGCATTAGAACTTTTTATAAGGAATCTCAAGTTTCATTGCTGAAAGGTAGATATATAAAATTATCGGAAGCAATAAAGGATATATCCTGATTGCTTCCGATTATCTTTTTATATGGATCTTGAAGATCTCTATTTAAAAAAGAACGGTATCTTATTTCTCCAACAATTCCTCTTTATTTTTCCAACAAATCCTTTAAGAAGTCATCCAACTCCTTATCCAACCCTTTCAGCAATTCATCATTCACCAGTATGGTATCATCGTCAATCAACAACAATTCTGCTACGGTTTCTTTCTCTTCATCTACCAAGACGAAAGAATAAGGTTTCAGAATAGTCACTTTGTCGAAATCTCCGGCATCCTTCATTCTGCAAAGAATGTTGCGAAGAGAAGGTTCCACGTTTTCAAGGAAATCATCCCCTTCATAAGTAGCCCATTCTTCGATCATGATGTTTGCCAGTTCTTCATCATCATCGTTGTAAATATTAAGTTGTCCCGATGCCTGATCCGGTTGGAGATGGATATCGGTTACGACTGTTTGTTCACAGCTACATGCATATTTAGCGACTACCTTTTGGATAGCCGATTCGATAATAGATAATGATTGTTTGCTCAATTTCATGGGTTCCTTCTTTTTATAAGTTCAAAGGTATAAAAAAAATAAGATTTGATACACAATTTCCTTAAAAATCATCATTAAATCGGCTCATTTGCAATTTTAACTTGGGTAATTGAGCATTTCTCTCCTTTAATTCAGCTAAATACAAGGTAGTAAGATAATAATTCGGCACGTCATCAATGGTAGCTTGAGGACTATCTGTGATGTTCTTTTTATCTATTTTCTTGGCTAGTTGTTGGGCCTTTTCTGCCCATTCTTCCGCTTTAGCCAAACTATCTTTCATTTCGTAGTAAACAGCGATGTTGAGAGCTGCCCGCATTTTTTTCTTTTGGTTCTTGGTTCCTTCGAAAACCTGACGCCAAAGTTCGTATGCGTCGTCCCATGAATTTTCGCGTACATAAATGGCAGCGTCACGCATGGGAACCGAACCGCCAGTGTAAAGATACCGTGTTCCTTTTTTCCAAATAGGGACAATATATTTCACCGGAACCGTTCCTGCGAATGCTGCCGCTTCTTCCAGCATCTGCTTGTCGGGAATCATGCGAGTGGCAGCTTCTATGGCTGTAACTCCAAAATCCTCCCAAAAAATGCTATCAGTAGGATGGAGCGTAGTCATCGGCCTGCTACGTTCGGGAAGATAAACTTTCACCGTGGGATAAACTTTCACGTCTACCGCTCCTTGAAAGCAGTTGAACTCATCCAGATAACGGACCGTCTTTGTTGCTTTGAGTTGCAGGTTTTCCAGTGCAATAATAAAGTCCACTCCCAGGTTAGAAGCCAGTTGACGCACTTCCTCCTGGCTCAATGTACTTTCGCGGGCCAGTTTATCATTGGCACGTAAGGCAGAATCACAGATAACCACCTCATCGAAGTAGTTCTGCTGTGCAATTTCTTCTGCCAGTGATTCAGTGGCCGTCTTAGGATCTCCATTGGCATAAGCCGTTGCACGACTTATCAATGGTGTACCTTCTTTCATTTTTTCAGTCTCTGTTATCAGTTTATTATCCGGGGCGTCGCTGGTGTTATTCACAATAGCTACTTTCCGGAGTTGCGGAGGAAAGCTCAAGTCGGCAGGTTGCAGATAATCAATGGGGATCTGTTCCAGACTCTGACAGCTACCCAGAGTCAGCAGGAATAAAACGATGAAAGCCAGTGAATAAGATTTTGCCATAGTTTTGTTCTATTTAGTAATTTGAACAAAAGTACAACTTTGGAAGAATAAAAGAAAGTCTCAAACAGTTTTTAACCGTTTGAGACTTTCTTTTATAAGTTGAATATAGAGAGACTATGCCATAAAGCACATTACCCTACAATTTCCAACCTTTAATTTATAATTTTTAATTATTAATTAATCAAAGGTTCTTTCCGTGGCAGTTTTTATACTTTTTGCCGCTTCCGCATGGACAAGGATCGTTACGACCTACTGTCTTCTCTGCACGAATCGGTTCACGTTTCTGCTGTTCACGAGTATCCTGACTTGCAGCAGCCTGCTGGTTCGGATCACTCAAATCTTCTTTGTTTTCGCGATACTTGCTCATATCCTGGCGTTGTTCAGGAGCAGCCTGACGCACTTCTACACGGCGTGCAGCTGATTCATCCGGAGCTTCCTGTACAGGAATTTGTCCGCGCATCAAGATAGATATAGTCTGGTTGTTGATCTTGTTCACCATAGCGTCAAATAAAGTCACGGATTCCAGTTTATAGATCAATAGCGGGTCTTTCTGTTCGTAGCTTGCATTCTGTACGGAATGTTTCAGTTCGTCCAGTTCGCGCAAGTTTTCTTTCCATGCTTCGTCGATTACGTGGAGCAAGATTGATTTCTCGAACGATTTCACCACTTCTTTAGATTCCGATTCGTAAGCCGCTTTCAGGTTACAAGAGATATTGTACATCCGTTTACCGTCTGTGATAGGAATCAGGATGTTTTCGTACATGTGTCCCTGATTTTCATATACCTGTTTGATAACCGGATTAGCGATCTGTGCCAGACGTTCAGTTTTGCGTTTGAAATTCTCCATAGCAATATTGAAAGTCTTTTCGGCCAACTTATCTTTCTTCTCGTTACGGAATTCTTCTTCAGTGAACGGAGTTTCCATGGCCAATGTCTGGAGCAATTCCATCTGGCAACCTTCATAATCGTTGTTCTCGATAGCGTTGGCGCAACGGTCCCAAATCATGTTCACGATATCCATACCGATACGTTCACCCATCAAAGCGTGACGACGTTTCGTATAAACCACCGTACGTTGCTTGTTCATTACGTCGTCATATTCCAACAGACGTTTACGAATACCGAAGTTGTTTTCTTCCACTTTCTTCTGTGCGCGTTCGATGGAGTTGGAAATCATCTTGTGTTCGATCATTTCGCCTTCTTGGAAACCGAGCTTGTCCATTACACTGGCAATGCGGTCGGAAGAGAACAGACGCATCAGGTCGTCTTCCAATGACACGAAGAATACAGAAGAACCCGGGTCGCCCTGACGTCCTGCACGACCACGCAACTGGCGGTCTACACGACGGGATTCGTGACGTTCCGTACCGATGATTGCCAAACCGCCCGCTGCTTTTACTTCCGGACTTAGTTTGATGTCGGTACCACGACCTGCCATATTGGTAGCAATGGTTACCGTGCCGCTCAAACCGGCAGTAGCAACGATGTCTGCTTCTTTCTGGTGCAGCTTAGCATTCAATACCTTGTGCTCAATCTTACGCATGGTAAGCATTTTGCTCAACATTTCGGAGATTTCTACCGAAGTAGTACCCACCAGTACCGGACGTCCTGCTTGAACCAATTTTTCGATTTCCTCAATAACAGCTTTATACTTTTCGCGCTTCGTCTTGTAAACGCGGTCGTTCATATCCTTACGGGAGATCGGACGGTTGGTCGGGATAACGACTACGTCCAATTTATAGATGTCCCAAAGTTCGCCTGCTTCCGTTTCAGCAGTACCGGTCATACCGGATAGTTTGTGATACATACGGAAGTAGTTCTGCAAAGTAATGGTAGCGAAGGTCTGTGTAGCAGCTTCCACTTTCACACGTTCCTTGGCTTCGATAGCCTGGTGCAATCCGTCAGAGTAACGACGACCTTCCATAATACGACCGGTCTGCTCGTCTACAATCTTCACCTGACCGTCGATTACTACGTATTCATCGTCTTTTTCGAACATTGTGTAAGCCTTCAACAGCTGATTGATGGTGTGTACACGTTCCGATTTGATGGCATAGTTAGTCAACAACTCATCCTTCTTTTCAAGCAGTTGCTCGTTGGTCAGATTCATGTTTTCCAGTTCCGAAAGCTGTCCGGCGATATCCGGAAGAACGAATAAAGTCGGATCTTCAGAGTTACCGGTAATCAGGTCTACCCCCTTATCTGTCAGGTCTACGCTATTCAACTTTTCGTCGATCACGAAGTACAGTGGATCAGTCACTTCATGCATACGCTTGTTGTTCTGTTCCATGTAGATCTCTTCCGTCTTGAGCATGCCTGCCTTGATTCCCTGTTCACTAAGGAACTTAATCAACGGTTTGTTTTTCGGCAATGCTTTGTGACTGCGGTATAGAGCGAGGAATCCTTCTTCCACCTCTTTCTTATCGTTGGATGCGATCAGTTTTTTTGCTTCGGAAAGATATTTGGTAGCCAGTACCTTTTGTGCTTCTACCAGACGTTCCACTAGTGGACGGAGTTGCTCGAACAACTGGTCATCGCCTTTAGGTACAGGACCGGAGATAATCAACGGAGTACGTGCGTCGTCAATCAATACCGAGTCAACCTCATCGACGATGGCATAGTTGTGCTGACGTTGTACAAGGTCTTTCGGGCTGATAGCCATGTTGTCACGCAGGTAGTCGAAACCGAATTCGTTGTTTGTACCGAAAGTGATATCAGCCAGATATGCCTGACGACGTGCGTCGGAGTTCGGCTGATGGCGGTCGATACAATCTACGCTCAAACCGTGGAACATATAAAGAGGACCCATCCATTCGGAGTCACGTTTGGCGAGGTAATCATTCACGGTAACTACGTGTACACCGTTTCCGGTCAATGCGTTGAGGAATACCGGGAGCGTGGCTACCAGTGTTTTACCTTCACCAGTTGCCATTTCCGCAATCTTACCTTTGTGCAGAACGACACCACCGAAGAGCTGTACGTCATAGTGAACCATATTCCATACAGTATCATTACCACCGGCTACCCAGTGATTCTGATAGATGGCCTTGTCACCTTCGATACGTACGAAATCTTTCGTGGCAGCCAGTTGACGGTCGAAGTCCGTAGCAGTTACAACGATTTCTTCATTTTCAGTAAAACGTTTGGCAGTAGCCTTTACGATAGAAAAAGCAACAGGTAGTACTTCGTCCAGTGCTTTTTCATATTTTTCCAGAATTTCTTTTTCTGTCTTATCGATTTGTGCGAAGACTTCTTCGCGGTCTTCCAGTTCGAGAGTTTCAATGCTTGCCTTCAACTCTTCCACTTTCGCACGTTCAGCGGTAGCCGATTCATGGATATATTTTTTGAGTTCTTCCGTTTTGGCACGGAGGGCGTCGTTGTCTAGTTTTTCAATCTCCGGGTAAGCAGCTTTGATCTTTTCCACCCAGGGTTTGATTTCTTTCATGTCTCGTGTGGATTTGTTTCCGAAAATCGAGCTTAAAAATTCATTAAATCCCATGTTATATTATTTAGTTTATTATTTATTTCAATTTCAACGCGGATTAACGCAGATTTACGCAGGTTAAAGGAAAGATTAAATTGGATTTTTTTTAATCCGCATAAATCTGCGTTAATCCGCGTTGGGGAATCTTTATATCAAGAAACCTCCGCAAAGTTACATTAAAATGCTGATTTATTTATGTTTTGCTCCCTGTTTTTGTGAGTAAATTTTTACCGAAGGTCGGTAATAGGAGCAGAAGTACAGGCGTTGGGAGCCCGGATGCGCATAAAATGTGCCAGTGTAGGCGCAATATGGTCAATGGTTACAGGTGTCTGGATAATGGCCGGTTTCACGGAATGTCCCATGAAAATCAGCGGTGAGGGAATATAAGAATGACGTACCACTTTGTTGTCGCCGCCGTTCTCGTTGACGATCGTCCATCCGGGGAGGACGTCGATTACGAGGTCACCCGAACGTTTGCGGTGGTAGCCGTTACGTATTTTGTAGATTTCCGGAGTCCATGAACCCAGTAATAGCCGGTTAGCCGAATAGGCTTCGTTCACTCCGCTGAACTGCATCAGGAATTCTGCTGACTTTTGTTGGATCTCTGCCAGATTCAGTTCTTTTTTTTCCAATAACTTATGATTCAGATAAATCTGCTGGTTATGGTGAGCTTCCACATACTTTCCTTCGCCATACGTAGCCATCAGGTACATATTCAATAGAGCCGCACAACGGTTGAGATAAAACTCTCCGCCAGGAATCTTGTACAATCCCGAATCGGGCGATTCGCTGTCTATATATCCGGTGGAAGTGACGAAAATAAGCACGTTTTGCAGTCCTACTTTCTTATCAAGAACTTCGAGCAGGTCGGCAATGCTGCGGTCAAGACGCACATAGGTGTCTTGTATTTCCATGGCACATTCCTGTACGGATTTATGCGCATAGTTTCCAGCATAGTAAGTGAGTGCCAATAAGTCAGTAATGTCATCCATGCCGATCGAACTTTTGTTTAATGCTTCTTCGGCAAGCGCATTCACTTCATCGTTTACAAAAGGGCTGGTGATGAAGCGGCGGTACTTGTTATTGCGATCATCATCAAATTTATATTTGAAGAGCATATCCCGCCAATCTGGCAGGAAAGTGTACATGCCCCGGGGAAATATAGGTTCCCATGTCATACCGGCAATACGGAAATCAATCGCTTGACGGTCGTTATATTGGCTTGCCCACCACGGAAACTCTCCATAATAGGTGGTTCCGCTCCATTTTCCGGTGTTGGGATTGATCCAGAAAGCAGCGTTTCCGGCATGTCCGGCTGCGAAAAGTGCGGCATCGCAATCTGGTGCAATGGCATATACGAGTCCTTTGCCTTGTGTCGCTATTTTAAGCTCGTCGGCAATGGTTGAAGTCAGTAGTTTGGTGGGGGCGACAGTCTGGTCGGTGTAATACCCCATAAATGCCGTGTCGTCTGTGCTGTTGACGGGGCGAAGGGTAGAGGCATCCATCCAGCGTTGAGAAATAATTCCGTTCATGGAAGGCGTCGTACCGCTATAAATAGCCGCTATGGCAGAAGCACGGTCTATACCGCAGAAGGTATATTCGGCGTTATGGAACACTCTTCCCTCTTTCCAAAGACGTTTGAAGCCTTTCTCACCGTAGAGTGACGAAAAAGCCTCCAAATAGTCCGTACGTAATTGGTCAATCGTCAGCCCTACTACTAATTTAGGGGCGGCAGGCAGTGACTGGGCTTGTAGCCCGGTGAAAGTCAGTACGGTGATGAGGGAAGTTAGTAGTCCTTTCATTATTTCTTTTTAGATGTCACAATCAGATTGCTCGCTGAACGTATCAGCAAAACGAGTGCCAAAGGTACAACAGCAAAGTCAAATCTTTGCGGAATTACAGGAAAAAGCACTATAAAAAGTGTTAAAACCATCAGATTCAGGGTTAAATACCAACATTTCTTTCCTTTTCGGACACAATATATAATGTATGGCAAGAAAAAAAGTTGCCCCGGATGGAATACCAATAATAGGAAATTGGAGCTGACTGCCGGGTGTTGGGAGAAGAGTGCGAGGAAGGCGAGGACGCATCCCACAATGCCTGCCATACCAAAAAGAAAGAGGTCGATTCCCCATAATCCGGTTCTCCGGCGGATTCCATAGATTGTGGCGGCGGCTGTCAGTATAAATAAGAGTAAGGAGCATTGAAGCGGAGTAGGCATCCGGCTGCTTTCATCCGGTTCGGGAGTGGCATCGACTACCAGTTCGTTGGCCGTTATGAGTGGACGCTGGATAGAATCGCCTTTAATTTGTGCACCGTCGAAAGCATCCATCAGGTAGAAAGGGGCAAACATCATCTGACGTTGTGTGATGGGCTGATCGGCTTCACTTCCGATACAGAGATCGATGCCGAAACGTGCCCACGGATGTCCTTTGCAATACTGATGTACGATGTCGCGGAAAGTGTGGGAGCCATCCTGCGGTTCTGCGGGATAAATCACTTTTCCTGCAATGCTTTCTTCTATCTTGTCCCGGGGGCGGGTAGCACAATTATCGTAAAAGAAATTATAACGGTACACCCGGTTTTCCGGACGGTAATTTTCTTGTAATAGCCGGATTAGTTCTGTCTTTTCTTCATCGGTCAGATTCAGCGTTTGCTGCCATACGCTGCGTCCGAAAAATGCGTATTCAGCTGCAAAACGTTCATAATCCGTTGCTCCCAGTTGGTAGTCTGTTTCTCCGAGCGAGAAGCGGAAGATGAAGTTGGGAGTGTTGAAACTGAACAATCCGTAGTTGAATACAACGTCAATCCCTTGTGAAGGATTTTCGTAACGGATGGCAGTGTGTCCGAACAGGGAATATATTTCCTCTCCGGGGGCACAAGTCAACAGGCTCAAACGGATGGAGTCGTTGTTGTTGGCAGATGCTTGTCCAGCGGGCAAAAGCAACAGGAAGAAGGAGAGGATGATGTATGAGAAAAACCGTTTCATTAGCTGGTTCGTTTTATTTCGGTGGCAAATATATGAAGAATAGTTGGATTCGGGAAAACGGAGCCTCTATTTTATCAGAATAGAGGCTCTGTTTCATACAAGCAGAGGCTCTATATAGCTTAAACAGAGGCTCTGTTTTCTTTAAATGGAGCCTCTGTTGGGGTGAAATAATGTTTCTGCTTGAACGGAAAATTGATTACAAAATAGTGGAACACTTTTTGGAACACTGTTTTTCTCTTGTAATCTATTGCTTATTAGCTGTTTATGATGTAATAAAAAAAGACTGCCGAACGCAAAGTGGAATACATAATAAACAATAAAAGATAATTGATCTATTTAAAAATAGATAGTTCGATTTTTTTGTTTTTGGGGATTTCTAAAATGAAAAAAGAAGATAATTCCTCTTCTATGCTTCAACTTTTCTTTTTTTACTTTACCTTTGCGCCCACTAAAGAATCAAAAGATTTGAATTTAATAATCGACATAGGAAATACAAAGGCAAAGATTGCTTTCTTCGACGGCGGAGAAATCGTGGATGTAGTAGCTGAATCCAATCAGTCGTTGGGTTGCTTGAAGGCTTTTTGTTCCCAATATCCGGTTGAACAGGGGATTGTGGCTACTGTCATTGATTTAAGCGAAAAGGTATTAGCTGATTTGGCAGCTTTGCCGTTTCCTTTGCTTTGGCTCAATCATCAGACTCCGCTTCCGGTTGTCAACCTGTACGAAACTCCCGAAACATTGGGATATGACCGTATGGCTGCCGTAGTGGGTGCTAATGAGCAGTTTCCTCATCGGGATATATTGGTGATTGATGCGGGAACTTGCATTACTTATGAGTTTATTGACTCAAAAGGTCAGTATCATGGCGGTAATATTTCTCCCGGTATGCAAATGCGTTTCAAAGCACTTCATCAGTTTACAGGACGTTTGCCTCTGGTAGATACCAACGGGCGCAAACTCCCGATGGGACGGGACACCGAAACGGCTATACGTGCCGGAGTGATGAAAGGGATGGAATACGAAATTTCAGGTTATATTGAGTCTATGAAGCATAAATATCCTGAACTTTTGGTTTTTTTAACGGGCGGAGATGATTTTTCTTTTGATAGCAGCGTAAAAAGTGTCATCTTTGCAGATAGATTTTTAGTGTTGAAAGGATTAAATAGAATTTTAAACTATAATAATGGTAGGATTTAAACACACACTTTGTGCGCTTTTGCTCACGATGGTTACCGGAATGGCAATCGCTCAAAATAATACAAACTCTCCTTATACACGATATGGCTATGGCGACTTGTCCGATCAGAGTTTCGGTAACAGCAAGGCGATGGGGGGAATTGCTTTTGGACTTCGGGATGGAGCACAGATCAATCCGCTGAATCCTGCTTCGTATACAGCCATTGACTCATTGACATTCCTCTTTGAAGGAGGTGTCAGTCTGCAAAATATGAATATTAGCGGTAGCGGTGTGAAACTGAACGCTAAAAACTCCAGCTTTGACTATCTGGCTATGCAATTTCGTTTGCATCCTAGGATAGCGATGAGTGTCGGATTGCTGCCGTTCTCCAATGTGGGGTATTCTGTGTCGGATACACAGACTGCAACAGATCCGAGTACCGGTGCTACGGCTGATTATGCCAGAAGTTATACTGGCGATGGAGGTTTGCATCAATTATATGCCGGTTTGGGTGTGAAGGTTCTTAAAAATCTTTCGGTAGGTGTGAATGCGTCTTATTTCTGGGGAGATATAAACCGTACACGTGTCGTTTATTATCCCAGTGTATCAGGTGCTTATAATTATAATCACCAATCGGTTGCATCAGTATCGAGTTATAAACTAGATTTTGGAGCACAATATACATTGGATATTGATAAAAAACATTCAGTGACAATTGGAGCTATATATTCTCCGAAGTTGCAATTGGGTAATGACTATAGTGTAACGACACAAATGGTTTCAAATTCTACGGGCACAGCGGTTTCTACTACAACATTGAAACCGGATGCAACGTTTGAAGTTCCTAATACATTTGGCGTCGGATTTACATATAACTATGACAAACGCCTGACAGTTGGTCTGGATTATAGTTTGCAACAATGGTCAAAAACGAAATTTGACGTAAATACACCAGATGAAGCTGTACGTGAAGACTTTAAAGAAACATACACGTATTGCGACCGTCATAAAATATCAGTGGGTGCGGAATACATTCCTAATTTGATTGGACGTTCCTATTTATCCCATATAAAATACCGTTTGGGAGCTTATTATACGACTCCGTATTATAAGGTCGGCGGCAAAGAGGCTACCCGTGAATATGGCGTAACTGCTGGTTTCGGTCTGCCTGTACCCCGTTCCCGTTCCATTCTTAGCATTAGCGGGCAGTTTGTTCGCATCAGTGGACAGGAAGCGGCTTTTGTAAATGAAAATATCTTCCGCGTGAGTATCGGATTGACGTTCAACGAACGTTGGTTCTTCAAACGCAGAGTGGAATAATGGGATGAATCGATGTGAGAGAGAATAGACGACTATATAATAACAACTAAAATTTAGATACAATGAAAATTAAAACGCTTGTGGCTATGTTGTTCCTTTCGGCAGGAGCAACCACTGTGGTAGCACAGGATGCGTCTAACTGTAACTCTAACAGTAGTATTTCGCATGAAGCTGTGCGTGCTGGTAATTTTAAAGATGCGTATACTCCTTGGAAAGCTGTGTTGGAAAACTGCCCGACGCTTCGTTTCTATACCTTTACTGACGGATATAAAATTCTGAAAGGCTTGATGGGACAAATTAAAGACCGGAATAGTGCGGATTATCAGAAATATTTTAATGAACTGATGAATACGCATGACCTGCGTATCAAATATACGGATGAATTCTTGTCTAAAGGTACAAAAGTGTCTTCTGTTGATGAAGCTCTGGGTATCAAAGCGGTAGATTATATTGCTTTTGCTCCGAAGATTGATGTGAATCAGGCCTATCAATGGTTGAGCCAGTCTGTAAACGCTGTGAAAGGTGAATCGGCAGGTGCAACTATCTTCTATTTCCTGCAAATGTCTTTGGATAAACTGAAAACGGATCCGAATCATAAAGAACAGTTCATTCAGGATTATCTGGCTGCTTCTGAATATGTAGATGCTGCTATTGCAGCCGAGGCTAGTGAAGCTAAAAAGAAATCTTTGCTGGGTATCAAAGACAACTTGGTTGCTTTGTTTGTGAACAGTGGAACAGCTGATTGTGAATCATTGCAAAGCATCTATGGACCGAAAGTAGAAGCTAACCAAACAGACTTGGCTTACTTGAAGAAAGTAATCGATATCATGAAAATGATGAAATGTACTGAAAGTGACGCTTATCAACAGGCTTCTTTCTATTCTTATAAGATAGAACCTACTGCAGAAGCAGCTACCGGATGTGCTTATCAGGCATTTAAGAAAGGTGATATTGACGGTGCGGTGAAATTCTTCGATGAAGCAGTGAATCTGGAAACAGATAATATGAAGAAGGCTGAAAAAGCATACGCTGCTGCAGCAGTACTGGCTTCTGCCAAGAAACTGTCTCAAGCAAGAGCTTATTGCCAGAAAGCAATTGGTTTCAACGAGAATTATGGTGCTCCTTATATCCTGATTGCTAACCTTTATGCAATGAGTCCTAACTGGAGCGACGAATCTGCTCTGAACAAGTGTACTTACTTTGCAGTGATCGATAAACTGCAACGTGCAAAACAAGTGGATCCGAGCGTAGCTGAAGAAGCTAACAAATTGATCGGTAGATATTCAGGTCATACTCCGCAAGCTAAAGACCTATTTATGTTAGGTTACAAGCAAGGCGACCGCATCACTATCGGCGGTTGGATAGGAGAGACTACAACGATTAGATAAATGTATGTTGCGAAAACGAAGAAACCGTTTATTGCATAAAAGCATGAGCATAACAATCACCTTCGGGGTGATTGTTATGCTTCTTTTATTATCTTCCTGTGGCGGAAAGAAGAAAGCTATGGGTGAGGCCATCACTGAACGTGATTCCCTTCCGATGATGACAACATTGGGAGTCACCACCCTTATCTCCGATTCCGGAGTGACACGCTACAGAGTGAATACGGAAGAATGGTCGGTGTACGACCGTAAGAAACCATCCTATTGGGCCTTTGAGAAAGGCGTATATCTGGAACAGTTCGACTCTATCTTTCATATAGAAGCCAGTATCAAAGCGGATACTGCCTACTATTATGACAAAGAAAGGCTTTGGAAGCTGATAGGGAACGTAGATATACAGAACCGGAAAGGAGAGCGTTTTAATACGGAACTGCTGTACTGGAACGAAGCTACCCAGAAGGTGTATTCTGACAAGTTTATACGTATTCAACAACCGGACAGAATTATTACAGGGCATGGATTCGACTCGAACCAGCAAATGACCATATATACCATCCATAATATCGAAGGCATTTTCTATGTGGATGAGGAAGCGGGTGGTCCGCCCCAACCGGAAACGAAAGCACTGCCGGATTCAGTGAAAAAAGATTCAGCGAAATAGGCGAAGTACTATCAATCGTACATCGTAAATCGTCTAATCGTAAATCAGAACTTATGAATATTTATATCTCTCTAATTATCACCATGGTCTTCTCCGCCTTCTTTTCAGGAATGGAGATCGCCTTTGTGTCGGTAGACAAACTGCGTTTTGAGATGGAACGTAAGGGGGGAATTACGTCCCGCATCCTCTCCATCTTCTTCAAGAACCCGAATGAATTTATCTCTACCATGTTGGTGGGGAATAACATCGCCCTGGTCATCTATGGTATCCTGATGGCACAGATTATCGGTGATAATTTGCTGGCAGGATTCATTGACAATCATTTTCTGATGGTGCTGGCGCAGACTATAATTTCTACCCTTATCATTCTGGTGACCGGAGAGTTTCTGCCGAAAACAATCTTCAAAATCAATCCCAATCTGGTATTGAATATTTTTGCCATTCCACTTATTGTTTGTTATGTCATTCTATATCCTATTTCCAAACTGGCTTCCGGTTTGTCCTGCTTATTTCTTCGTGTCTTTGGAATGAAGGTCAACAAGGATGCGTCCGATAGAGCGTTTGGGAAAGTAGACTTGGATTACTTCGTGCAAAGCAGTATTGATAATGCCGAGAATGAGGAAGAACTGGATACGGAAGTGAAAATCTTCCAGAACGCTTTGGATTTCTCGAACATAAAAATCCGTGACTGTATCGTTCCCCGTACTGAAGTGGTGGCCGTTGATCTGACAACTTCACTGGACGAGTTGAAAAGCCGCTTCATCGAATCCGGAATCTCCAAGATCATTGTGTATGATGGAAATATCGATAATGTAGTGGGTTATATCCATTCGTCAGAAATGTTTCGTGCTCCGAAAAACTGGCATGAGAATGTGAAGCAAGTGCCGATTGTACCCGAAACCATGTCCGCCCATAAATTGATGAAACTCTTCATGCAGCAAAAGAAAACGATTGCCGTAGTGGTGGATGAATTTGGCGGAACATCCGGCATCGTATCTCTGGAAGACCTCGTGGAAGAAATCTTTGGAGATATAGAGGATGAGCACGATAATACTTCCTACATCAGCAAGCAGATCGACGAACGCGAGTATGTGTTGTCCGCCCGCTTGGAGATAGAAAAAGTCAATGAGACGTTCGGACTTGATTTGCCCGAATCGGACGATTATCTGACGGTAGGAGGGCTGATTCTGAACCAATATCAGAGCTTCCCGAAGCTGCATGAAGTGGTGCGGGTAGGACGTTATCAATTCAAGATAATTAAGGTCACAGCGACAAAAATAGAACTCGTGCGATTAAAAGTCTTGGAATAATGACGATAATCAAGAAATTTTTAGCCAATAAATAGATGCATATTAGCATTTTTTGTATCTTCGTGCGCTAAAACGACAAAAGAAAGAAATAATAATAAACATAAATCGTATTAATCAAAATGGCAACGTTACAAAACATTAGGTCGAAAGGACCTCTATTGGTGATTGTTATCGGCTTGGCGCTGTTTGCTTTCATTGCGGGTGACGCATGGAAGGTGATGCAGCCGCATCAGGCACATGACGTAGGTGAGGTGAACGGAGACGCTCTTTCCGCTCAAGAGTATCAGAATTTGGTAGAAGAATATACCGAAGTGGTGAAACTCATGCGTGGGGTGACCGCCTTGAATGACGAACAAACCAATCAGGTGCGCGATGAAGTATGGCGTTCCTACGTAAACAATAAACTGGTTGAAAAAGAAGCAAAAGCACTGGGACTGACTGTTTCTGCTGCTGAAATTCAGGACATCCTGAAAGCTGGCGTTCATCCTTTGTTGAGACAAACTCCTTTCCAGAATCCGCAAACAGGCAACTTCGACAAGGATATGTTGAACAAGTTCCTCGTGGAATATGCCAAGATGAGCGAGTCGCAGATGCCGGCACAGTATGCTGAACAATACAACAATATGTATAAATACTGGTCGTTCATCCAGAAAACGTTGATTCAGAGCCGTCTGGCTGAAAAATACCAGGCATTGGTTTCTAAAGCTCTTCTTTCTAACCCGGTGGAAGCACAGGATGCTTTCGACGCAAGAGTAAACCAGTACAATGTGTTGATGGCTGGTATTCCTTACTCTTCTGTGGTAGATTCTACAATTGTAGTGAAAGAATCGGAACTGAAAGATTTGTATAACAAGAAGAAAGAACAATTCAAGCAATATCAGGAAACTCGTGACGTCAAATATATTGATGTACAGGTAACTGCAAGTGCTGAAGACAGAGCAGCTATCCAGAAAGAAGTAGACGAAGCTACTGCACAGTTGGCTACCACTACGGATGATTATACTTCTTTTATCCGTTCGGTTGGCTCGGAAGCTCCTTATGTAGACTTGTTCTATAACAAGACAGCTTTCCCGTCAGATGTAGTTGCACGTTTGGACTCTGCTTCTGTTGGTGCTATTTATGGTCCTTATTATAATGGAGCCGACAATACAATCAACTCTTTCAAAGTAGTTGCTAAGGCTGCTGCTGCCGACTCTGTGGAATTCCGCCAGATTCAGGTATACGCAGAAGATGCAGTGAAGACAAAGACATTGGCTGACAGTATCTATAACGCTATTAAAGGTGGTGCTAACTTTGCAGATGTTGCAAAGAAATATGGCCAGACTGGTGATGCTAACTGGATCACTTCTGCACAGTATGAAGGTGCACAGCTAGATGGTGACAACCTAAAATTCATCTCTGCTATCAACAATGCAGGTGTGAACGAACTGGTGAACTTGCCGATGGGACAAGCAAATGTAATCCTTCAGGTGACTAACAAGAAATCTGTGAAAGATAAATATAAAGTAGCTGTTATCAAGCGTGAAGTAGAGTTCAGCAAAGAAACTTACAACCGTGCTTATAATGATTTCAGCCAGTTTATCGCTGCTAACCCTAGTGTAGAAAAGATGGTGGCTAACGCTGAAGAAGCTGGTTACAGATTGCTCGACAGAATGGATTTGAGCAGCTCAGAACATAACATCGGTGGCGTGAGAGGTACAAAAGAGGCTTTGAGATGGACATTTGATAAAGCGAAACCGGGTGATGTTTCCGGCTTGTACGAATGTGGCGAAAGCGATCACCTGATGGTGGTAGGTCTGGTAAGCATTAAACCGGAAGGATACCGTCCGTTAAAAGCTGTACAGGATCAGTTGAGAGCTGAAATCGTGAAAGACAAGAAAGCTGAAAAGATCATGGCTGACATGAAAGCTGCCAATGCAACTTCATTCAACCAGTACAAAGATATGGCTAATGCAGTCAGCGACTCTTTGAAGATGGTTACTTTTGCAGCCCCTGCTTATGTGTCAGCATTGCGCAGCAGCGAGCCGCTGGTAGGTGCTTATGCTTCTGTTGCTCCGGAAAATCAGTTGAGTGCTCCTATTAAAGGTAACGCCGGAGTATTTGTATTGCAAGTATACGGTAAAGACAAGTTGAACGAAACATTCGACGCAAAAGCTGAAGAAGCTACGCTGACTAACATGCACGCACGTTTTGCCAGCCGTCTGATGAACGACTTGTATCTGAAAGCAAACGTAAAAGATACACGCTTCCTGTTCTTCTAAAGAAGTAATAGGAATAGATATTCAGGCACGGATTACACGGATTTACACGGTTTTAACTTATGAGAGAACCGCGAAATCTGTGTAATCCGTGCCTTTTTTATTCTCATTTTCGTTTACGATCTTTGTTATCTGATAAATTTTCCATACCTTGCCAATCTTTAATTGGCTTTGTGAAATACTTCATTAACTAATATGAATCTATATTATGACCAAACAACTAGCCCAGTATTCAGTTCCCACTGAAAATTCACGTATCATTCGTGTATTCCTTTCGTCAACGTTCAGAGACATGGAGATGGAACGCTCTGCATTAGTCAAACTTTTTAAGGGCTTGCAAGTGAAGGCTGCCAGTCGTGGTGTTACCATTTCATTGGTCGACCTGCGTTGGGGCATCACGGAAGAAGATGCAAAAAGTGGCAAGGTGGTCGAAATCTGTTTGAAAGAAATAGTGCATTCCCGGCCTTTCTTCATTGGCATGGTAGGTGAACGCTATGGATGGTGTCCCAGTTATGAAGATTTATCGCAGACTTTCAGTGATAGCTTGGAATATAGTTGGGTGGAAGATGATTTGAATAACCACTTGAGTGTGACAGAGATGGAAATGCAGTTTGGAGTACTGCGCAATCCCGATCCGTTGCATGCCTATTTTTATATCAAACAGTCTGCTACTGATCCCTCTTGTCCTAAAGAGGAGTTTCATAAGCTGCAGCATCTTAAAGAGTGTCTTTTGCAGCAGGATCGCTACCCTGTGCAAGAGTATGATTCGCCCGAGCAGCTATGCCAATTTGTAGAATCTGCTTTCACAGAACTGCTCGAACAAGAGTTTCCTAGTGTATTGACTGTGGAAGATAACCAGGCATTGCAAGAACAGTTAACCCGTAATGAACTCTTATTTAATTATCATCCAATACCTGAAGCGGATCAGGCTTTTTCCGATTTCTTAGCTGCGGATGAGCAACGGTGTCTGGTTGTAACGGGTGATCGTGGTCTTGGTAAGAGTGCTCTGCTGGCTCATTGGAGTGATTGGGTGAACAATGATACGCAGATGATTCCCATATATCATCGACTGGACAATACTACGCTGTCTTCTTATCCGGAGACTTTGGTGAGGGCATTAGCTGCCAAATGTCAGAATGCACTCAAATGTCAGACTTTAGGTGAAGAAGATTTGTTTACCGCTGAAGTTTCAAAGGAATCAGATTCAACTCAAGGTACAGCCAGATCGATTCTGGATATTGTGAGAGAATCAATGGTGTTTGGGAATAATGTATTGGACGGTTTTTCAGAAAACACACTTCGAAACATTAAAGAAATTGAGGAAGATTTGAATTCTATTCAAAAGTTCAGTCAGTTATGGGCTGCGCTGGGGAGATCAAAATATGCTATCATTTTATTGATTGATGATATCAGTTATCTAAATTCAACGGAAGTATCTCTGTTTTCTTTATTCGGATCTATACCGTCCAATGTGAAGGTCGTGTTAAGTTTTGCTGCATCATCTACTGCATATCTGCCTTTTGTCCGGAACGGGTACGTTCATTACCGGTTGAATGGCTTTTCGCAGGCTGATGCAAAGTCGTTTTCAAAACAATATTTGTCTACTTATTCTAAAGCTCTGTCTGCACAGCAAGAAGATATTCTTAGCTCATGGGGGCTGGCTAAACAACCGCGCTGCTTAAATGTATTGCTCAATGAATTAGTTTCGTTTGGTCAATATGATACTCTTAGTGAATATATGAGTGGATATTGTCAGATAAACGAGATTGCCCAATTCTACGACAGTGTGCTCCGGCGTTTGTCGTCTGATTATGGTTTCGATAGGATTGGAAGAGCGCTTTTAATGCTTTCACTTACTTTAGAAGGATTTACCGAAGATGAGGTAAAGAGTATGACAGGTATTAATCAGCTGCTTTGGTCGCAGTTGAGAGTGGAAATGAGTAGTTGGCTCACCAACAAAGGGGGGCGATATTGCATTTGTGATACACAAATGATAGAGGCGATTGAACGGTGTTTTGCTCAAGATGACGTGTCTATAGACGAGTGTCGCAAGGAAATAATTGTTGCTCTTCTGGATGATAGCGATACTCTTTCGCATCCTTTGACTTTTGCTGATTATAACTATCGCATGAAGCAGTTTTGTTACCATGATTCTTATCGCTATCAAGTGGAAATTACTTATCAAAGTTATAAGATGCAACATTGGGACTTTTTAAGAGATTGGATTTGTGATGCGGAAACCTTCGAAATCCTGTATCGCACTAATTATTCTCTATTAGAAGATTGTTGGAAGGCGATAATGAACGATAACCCTTCGCTTACGCCTGCAGCCTATGCTGAATTGGACTTTGGTCAGATTGACTCTTTTTTGATTCCTGTCATTGCTAATGACATGGCTACTTTCTTAAGCAGCTCTTTCCATCTGACGAAGGCGGCAATGGAGGTGAGCGAGAAAAGTATGGAAGGAGAAGCGATACCGTTAATTGCCAAGTCGGTATTAAAGATGAATGAAGGATGCCGGTACGCCCGCAATGAAGAATACGAAACGGCATGCGACTGTTTCTTGAAAGCATTGGTGATGCAGGAAAGTATTGTACCAACTCCGGAATTGGAGATTGCCAATACCTGTCGGAATCTGGCTCTGGCATATTACTACAATGAGCAATACAATGAAGCTGCGATTTATTTGAATAGGGCGCTTAATTATCATGCGGCTTCTACTGACGAGAAGAGTCAGGCAGAAGTTATTGAACTTTCCGAATTTTTGGCTTATTGTGATTATTATAGGGATGAGGAAGAGAGTGCCGCCAAGAAATTCCGGAAAGTGGCTGAAATGCACGAATCTTTGAATGGCAGACTGTCGAGTGGAGTGGCTAAATGTTTGCGTATGCAGGGAAAATGTCTTTATTATATTAAGCGATATGATGAAGCGTGGAGTTTGGTGAATGAGGCGTTGGGTATTGCTATACAGATAGATAATAGGAAACAGATCGTGGCTTGTCACAAAGAGTTGTATCATTTGTGCAAAGAGTTTAAACGGGTGATGAAGGAGCGTGGAGATGAACAAAGTTCTACTTTATTTTTTCGTGAGTCTCTTCTGCATGAAAAGTTTTTCAGTGAAAAGCCGCGTCTGGCTGAATTAACTGTCCGTTACGAGGCATTGAGATGTGATATTATGCGACAATATTACGAGAATAAGGAGTATGGGAACGTAATTCGTATTGCAACGACTTTAGATATTCACGAGGATATTGATCCTGATGTTTCTAGTGAGGTCTGTTACTACGAAGCGCAAGCTTATGCAAAGATGGAAAATTATCCAATGGCGAAAGATGCTTTCTTAAAAGAGTTTGAACTACGGAAGAAGTACTTGGGATGGGAGGATGATCATACGATTCTGGCTTGTCAAAATCTAGGGGTTTTACACAGTTTTTGTAATGAACGGGAAGATGCGTTGTCCTGTTTTCGTGAGGCGTACGATCATGAAGTGAAAAGGAATGGTAGTGACTCGGAAATGGCGAAAAAGCTGCTTCAATATATAGATGTGGTTCGTTCATAACTTGGGGCTACTTCCCTTTTTTGTTAACTTTTGCATTCTCGCTATATAGAAATCGACTTTATTTCCTTACATTTGCAAATATAAACCATCAACAGAAAGAAGAATGTCTAAATATCCCCTTTTAGGAATGACTCTTGTAGAGCTTCAATCATTGACAAAAAGACTGGGTATGCCCGGCTTTGCTGCCAAACAGATTGCATCATGGCTTTACGAAAAGAAGGTAGCCTCGATTGATGAAATGACTAATTTGTCGTTGAAACACCGGGAGTTGCTCAAGCAGAACTATGAGGTGGGAGCAGCTGCTCCGGTAGATGAAATGCGCTCTGTAGATGGTACGGTGAAGTATCTTTATAAAGTTGGTGAGAATCATTTTGTTGAGTCGGTTTATATTCCGGATGACGACCGGGCAACGTTGTGTGTGTCTTCACAAGTAGGTTGCAAGATGAACTGTAAGTTCTGCATGACGGGTAAACAAGGCTATACCGCCAACCTGACCGCCAGTCAGATCATCAACCAGATTCATTCGTTGCCGGAACGCGACAAACTGACCAATGTCGTGATGATGGGAATGGGCGAACCGCTTGATAATTTGGATGAGGTGCTGAAAGCATTGGAACTACTGACCGCTACCTATGGCTATGCTTGGAGCCCGAAGCGTATCACACTTTCTACAGTCGGACTACGGAAAGGATTGCAGCGTTTTATCGAAGAAAACGATTGCCATCTCGCCATCAGTCTTCACTCTCCATTGACAGCTCAACGCTCCGAATTGATGCCGGCAGAAAGGGCATATTCGATCACCGAGATGGTGGAACTGTTAAAAAACTATGATTTTAGCAAACAACGTCGACTTTCATTTGAATATATTGTTTTTAAAGGGCTTAATGATTCGCAGGTCTATGCCAAAGAGCTACTGAAGCTTCTTCGCGGACTGGATTGCAGGGTGAATCTGATTCGTTTTCATGCCATACCGGGAGTAGACCTCGAAGGAGCGGACATGGAAACGATGACCCGTTTTCGTAATTATCTGACGTCACACGGGCTTTTCACCACCATCCGTTCTTCAAGAGGAGAAGATATTTTTGCAGCTTGTGGTATGTTGTCGACAGCGAAACAGGAAGAAAATAATGAGAGTTAATATATAAAACCGAACATCATGAAAAAGTACTTTTTTTATTTAAGCATCGCTTTGGTAGCCTTTGTCGTTGCTTCTTGTGGTCTGAAAGGAAATCACACCTCTAGTGGTCGTGCCTATGAGCTTCTGGTTGTAGTAGATCACGGTGTTTGGGATCGTGCTGCCGGAAGGGCTTTACATGATGCGCTCGATTCCGATATGCCCGGTTTGCCGCAGTCGGAACCTTCTTTCCGGATTATGTATACTTCACCGAAAGACTATGATTCTACATTGAAGCTGATACGTAACATTATTATTGTAGATATACAGGATATATATACGAAAGCATCTTTCAAATATGCGAAAGACGTATATGCCAATCCGCAAATGATATTGACTATCCAGGCTCCGAACGAAGAAGAGTTTGAAAAGTTTGTAGAAGAGAATAAAAAGACGATTGTCGACTTCTTTACCCGTGCGGAAATGAACCGTCAGATTACGTTATTGGAAGAAAAACACAGTAACTTTATCTCCAACAAAGTGGATAGCCTGTTCGGCTGCAATATCTGGTTGCCTTCCGAACTGACCAATTCTAAAACCGGTGAGAACTTTTTCTGGGCTTCTACCAACACAGGTACTGCCGACCGTAATTTTGTGATGTACTCTTATCCTTATACTGACAAGGATACATTTACGAAAGAATATTTTGTGCATAAGCGTGACTCTGTGATGCAAGCCAATATCCCCGGATTCAAAGAAGGCGTTTATATGTCGACTGACAGTTTGCTGACTGACGTTCGTCCCATCAATGTACAGAACAGCTACACGATGGAAGCACGCGGCTTGTGGCGTATGAAGGGTGATTTTATGGGTGGCCCATACGTTTCCCACACTCGCCTGGACGAGAAAAACCAACGAATTATTACAGCAGAAATATTTGTTTATTCACCTGATAAAATGAAACGCAACCTGGTACGCCAGATGGAAGCATCTCTTTATACACTGAAACTTCCGAATGAAGTTCAGCAGAATCAAATTCCATTGGGAGGTGTATCCAAGGAGGCAGCGGAACAAACTAAAAAATAAAAACATGGAAGATAACAAGATAAGAATAGGTATCACCCAGGGAGATATTAACGGGGTGGGCTATGAGGTGATTCTGAAGACATTTTCCGACCCTACAATGTTGGAACTATGTACTCCGATCATTTACGGTTCACCAAAAGTAGCGGCTTATCATCGTAAAGCGTTGGACATACAGACGAATTTCAGTATTGTCAACTCTGCTACCGAAGCGGGATACAACCGCTTGAGTGTGGTGAACTGCACGGATGATGAGGTGAAAGTGGAATTTTCCAAACCCGATCCCGAAGCGGGTAAAGCTGCGTTGGGAGCCTTGGAACGTGCCATTGAAGAATATCGCGAAGGTTTGATCGACGTCATCGTGACAGCTCCGATCAACAAACATACGATTCAGTCGGAAGAATTTTCATTCCCCGGACATACGGAATATATCGAAGAACGTCTGGGTAACGGTAATAAATCATTGATGATTTTGATGAAGAATGACTTCCGGGTAGCTTTGGTTACGACGCATATCCCTGTCAGAGAGATTGCCACTACGATTACCAAGGAACTGATTCAGGAGAAGCTGATGATATTCCATCGTTGCTTGAAACAGGATTTCGGCATTGGTGCTCCGCGTATCGCGGTACTCTCTCTCAACCCTCACGCCGGAGATGGTGGTTTGTTGGGAATGGAAGAACAGGAAGTGATTATTCCTGCCATGAAAGAAATGGAAGAGAAAGGAATCCTTAGTTACGGTCCTTATGCGGCCGATGGCTTTATGGGTTCAGGCAATTATACTCATTTTGACGGTATCCTGGCAATGTATCACGATCAGGGGCTGGCTCCGTTCAAAGCATTGGCTATGGAAGACGGAGTGAACTATACGGCAGGTCTGCCGGTGGTACGTACTTCTCCGGCTCATGGTACTGCTTATGATATTGCAGGCAAGGGAGTGGCTTGTGAAGATTCTTTCCGTCAGGCAATTTATGTTGCCATCGACGTGTTCCGTAATCGTCAGCGGGAAAAGGTGGCTCGTGCCAATCCGTTGCGTAAACAGTATTACGAGAAACGTGATGATAGTGATAAACTGAAACTGGATACAGTAGACGAAGAATAAGTATTAAGTATAAAGTATTAAGTATTATCACAGTCGATCATTTGCAAGGTTAATACTTAATACTTTATACTTAATACTTTATACTGGCTTAATACTTAAAATAGATGACAAAAGCAGAGATACAACAAGTGAAACAACGTTTCGGTATTATAGGTAATACCGAAGCATTGTTGCGCGCCATAGATGTTGCCATTCAGGTAGCTCCTACCGATTTGTCTGTGCTGATTACCGGAGAAAGTGGAGTCGGAAAAGAAAGTTTTCCGCAGATTATTCATCAATATAGCCGGAGGAAGCACGGGCAGTATATTGCTGTCAACTGTGGTGCTATTCCGGAAGGTACGATTGATTCCGAACTGTTCGGGCATGAGAAGGGTGCGTTTACCGGTGCGATTGGCGAACGGAAAGGGTACTTTGGCGAAGCCGACGGTGGTACTATTTTCCTTGACGAAGTAGGGGAGTTGCCGATGCCTACCCAGGCACGTTTGCTTCGTGTGTTGGAGAGTGGCGAGTTTATAAAAGTAGGTTCGTCCAAAGTACAAAAGACGGATGTACGTATTGTTGCAGCTACCAATGTCAATCTTACACAAGCGATTGCCGAAGGACGTTTCCGTGAAGATTTATATTACCGGTTGAATACGGTACCTATCCAGATTCCCCCTTTGCGTGAACGTGGGGACGATGTGCTCCTGTTGTTCCGTAAGTTTTCCGCAGACTTTGCAGAGAAATACCGGATGCCCGCTATTCAGCTGACGGAGGATGCCAAGAAAGAATTGCTGGCTTATCCGTGGCCCGGTAACGTGCGCCAGCTGAAGAACATCACCGAGCAAATATCCATCATTGAAACAAACAGGGAGATCACTGCCGCCATCTTGCAGAATTATCTTCCCGCACAAAATATACAACGTCTTCCCGCACTGATGGGAACACGCGAAAGTAAAGGCTTTGAAAGTGAACGGGAGATTCTTTATTCCGTTCTGTTCGATATGCGCCAGGAGGTAGCGGAGTTGAAGAAGATGGTACACAACCTGATGGCTGAACGTGCCGGACAGGTGGGGCAGGTAGGACAAGTGGGAACGGTGGTTACTACCCCGGTGGTGACGACACACCAGCCTTCGGTACCTGCTATCATTCATACCATGCAGCCTGCGGTTTGCAAGGATGATGATGACATACAAGACACGGAAGAATATGTAGAAGAACCTCCTTTGTCACTGGACGAAGTGGAAAAAGAAATGATACGCAAAGCACTTGAAAGGCATCATGGAAAGCGGAAAAGTGCGGCTAAGGACTTGAATATTTCCGAGCGTACACTTTATAGAAAAATAAAAGAATATGAATTGGATTAAGAAAATAATACGCCCTTTGGTACTGTTCGTTTTACCGGTGGTAGTCATTGCGTGCACTGTCTCCTATAAGTTTAACGGATCGTCTATCAATTATGATAAGGTAAAGACTATTTCGATAGCAGATTTCCCGATCAAGTCGGAGTATGTGTATGCTCCGTTGGCGACCAAGTTCAATGAAGACCTGAAAGATATCTTCATCCGGCAAACCCGTCTGCAACTGCTCAAGCCGAATCAGAATGCCGACTTGCAGATTGACGGAGAAATCACAGGATACAATCAGTATAACCAGGCAGTATCTGCCGACGGTTACTCTTCGGAAACAAAATTGACTATCACCGTCAATGTACGCTTTGTCAACAATACCAATCATGCCGAAGACTTTGAACAACAGTTTTCTGCTTTCCGTACCTACGACTCTACCCAGTTGCTGACTGCCGTACAGGACGGATTGATTGCTGAAATGTCTAAAGAGATCACCGACCAAATTTTTAATGCAACTGTAGCAAACTGGTAATATAAATGACTTCTGTTAACTTTCAACAATGGATACAGCATCCCGAGATGCTGAATAGGGATACTTTATACGAACTGCGCAATCTTCTTGCGAGATATCCGTATTTTCAGTCGCTCCGTCTGCTGTATTTGAAAAACCTGTATGTTCTCCATGATATTAGTTTTGGTGGGGAACTGCGAAAAGCGGTTCTTTACATCGCAGACAGACGACAGTTGTTCCAGTTGATTGAAGGTGACCGCTATGATGTGCAGGCGCGGAAAAAAGGAGTACCTCTCACGGAGGTACTGAAAGACGAGCCGTCTGTAGACCGCACATTGGCATTGATTGACGCTTTCTTGTCCACAGTCCCCGAAGAAGTAGCGGCCCAGACCGGCTTCGACTATTCGATGGATTATACTTCCTATCTTTTGGAGGAGACTCCGGCTACGGAACAGCCATCGGAAGAAACGCCCAAACTCAAAGGATACGAACTGATTGACGATTTTATAGAAAAGAGTGAGAGTGACTCCCCCCTCTGCATGAAGCCGTTAAGAGAAGAAGCGGTATTTTCCGCAGCTGCTTCGGACGAGGTATGCGAAGAAGAAATGATGGAGGAAGAAGAGGAAGACGACAGCTGTTTCACGGAAACTTTAGCAAAAATCTATGTTAAACAGCAACGATATTCAAAAGCTCTTGAAATAATTAAAAAATTAAGCTTGAAATATCCAAAAAAAAATGCTTACTTTGCAGACCAAATCAGATTTTTGGAGAAATTGATTATTAACGCTAATTCAAAATAACTAAAAATGTACTTATTATTCGTTATCTTAATGGTTATTGCAGCCTTGTTGATGTGTTTCATCGTGCTGATTCAGAACTCAAAAGGAGGCGGACTTGCTTCTGGTTTCTCTTCATCTAACGCCATCATGGGCGTGCGCAAGACTACAGACTTTCTGGAAAAAGCAACATGGGGCCTGGCCATCTTTATGGTTGTAATGAGCATTGCTACTGCTTATGTAGTTCCTCGTTCTGCAGTTGCTAAAGACGCAGTGTTGGAACAGGCACAGAAAGAACAACAGACTAACCCGTATAACTTACCCGCAGGTACGGCTGCGCCGCAAACTGATGCTCCTGCTACCAATGCACCTGCAACGGAAACTCCGGCACCGGCTGAAACTCCTGCTCCTAAAGCAGAGTAATTTGCTCCGCCGTCAGGTAAGGCTTTGGGATAAAACCATTTAAGGGAAGGTGCAGACGGATGCTGCATTTCTTTGATATTTAAGTGCGGATTACGCAGATTACACGGATTTTCAATGTTCCGAGTGGTCAGTGTAATCCGCACTTAACTTTTTCTTGTAAAAACAATCTCTTTGTGATAGAAACAAACGAGATTTAACTACCTTTGTGGGCTGTATAAGATTATTAACTACTTTTTGAATATAACAATGACAGAACATTTGAAACAGAAATTGAATGACTCCGCCGTACTCCGATGGAGTGTTCTAGCATTGGTCGCATTTACTATGTTATGCGGCTATTTCCTCACCGACGTAATGTCTCCTCTAAAACCCATGCTTGAGAAAGAACTACTATGGGATAGTCTTGATTATGGATTCTTCACAAGCGCTTACGGTTGGTTTAACGTATTCTTGTTGATGCTGATCTTCGGTGGTATCATTTTGGATAAGATGGGAGTTCGTTTCACTGGAATGGGAGCTTGTTTATTGATGGTGTTTGGTTGTGGATTGAAATACTATGCGATTTCTACTACTTTTCCGGAAGGTGCCATGCTCTTCGGATTCAAAACACAGGTGACTTTGGCTGCATTGGGATATGCTATTTTTGGTGTAGGTGTGGAGATTGCCGGTATCACTGTTTCCAAGATTATAGTGAAATGGTTCAAGGGCAAGGAAATGGCATTGGCTATGGGACTTGAAATGGCTACGGCACGTATCGGAACAACTCTGGCGATGGTGTTGACAGTTCCTTTGGCAGACTTCTTCGGATATACGGATGAGAGTGGTGCATTCCATACCAATATTCCTGCTCCTATTCTGTTTTGTCTGATTATGTTGTGTGTAGGTACCATCGCTTTCTTCCTTTATACTTTCTACGATAAGAAATTGGATGCTTCTTTGGATGCAGAAGGCTTGGAACCGGAAGAGCCGTTCCGCATGAAAGACATTGTGTATATCATCACAAATAAAGGATTCTGGTTGATCGCATTATTGTGTGTATTGTTCTACTCGGCCGTGTTCCCCTTTATCAAATATGCTGCCGACTTGATGGTGCAGAAATATAATGTGGATCCGAAACTGGCGGGAACGATTCCCGGATTATTGCCGATTGGTGCTATTATCCTGACTCCGTTGTTCGGTTCGTTATATGACCGTATCGGTAAGGGAGCCACATTGATGGTGATCGGATCATTGATGTTGATTTTTGTACATACCATGTTTGCCCTGCCTATATTGAATATATGGTGGTTTGCTACTATTATAATGATTATATTGGGATTTGCTTTCTCACTGGTGCCTTCGGCTATGTGGCCTTCTGTTCCGAAGATTATTCCGGAAAAACAGTTGGGTACTGCTTACGCTTTGATTTTCTGGGTACAGAACTGGGGATTGATGGGTGTTCCTTTGTTAATCGGATGGGTATTGAATACTTATTGTAAAGGTCCGGTGGTAGACGGTGCACAGACTTATGATTACACATTGCCGATGACTATTTTTGCTCTCTTTGGTGTACTTGCTCTGGTTGTTGCTTTGATGTTGAAAGCAGAGAACAAGAAGAAAGGATACGGTTTGGAAGAGGCAAATATCCAGAAGTAACAGTTGCTACAATTCGAAGTAACTGTTGTGATTCAAAGTAACGCTATAAATCCGAAAGTATAAGGTTCGGAAATAAAAGAGAATCAGTATTAATGCTTTGAAATAAGAAATAAGAACTATGGCTGCCAAAGAGAAAACCAACCTGTTAGAGGTTATTCCCTGTCGCAGTGAACATATTACAGCAGAAAGGGAAGGGGAGACGATTGTGCTCTCCTTTCCCCGTTTTAAATATCCGTGGATGCAACGCTTCCTTGTACCGGCAGGAATGTCGAAAGAACTTCATGTACGATTGGAAGAACACGGTACGGCTGTATGGGAACTGATAGATGGAAAACGTACTGTTCGTGAGATCATAGAAGAACTCGCAGAGCATTTTCAAAATGAAGTGGGATACGAGTCTCGTGTATCGGCTTATCTTTCTCAAATGCAGAAAGATGGATTTATAAAACTTTTCTTAATTAGATGATAGGTGATAGATAGTTGATAAATGATAGTTGATAGATGATAAATGATAGTTACTATGTGGCATAATAGCTGGTTATATGCGTAGTACAGCCCTCCTAAGGAGGTTTATTAAATATCTCGTTTAAAGACATGAAAAAAGGCAACTGATTCATTACGAATTAGTTGCCTTTTTAATATTTTGAGAATATCTTTAGTTACTTATATTTCTTATTTACTAAATATCCCTTATCATTTAGGAAACATCTCCCATCTCCCATCTATCATTTATCACCTATCATCTATCATCTATCATCATAAATTATCTAATTAAGGAAGATTGCCCAGAATATGACAGCAGTTGCTATGAGGGCTCCCATGATAATAAGCGTCCCCCAAACGAAATAATTACTGTCCTTTTCTTTCTTTTTTTCCGAGTCGTGGATGATACGTCCCATTTCCTCGGGAGTGGTGTTGGGCAGTGGATAAGGCTCGTTGGTGCGGTTTAAGTGCTTCAGTTTGTTGTTGGCACGTTCACGGCGTAGACGGGAAGCCTCCCGTCCTTCGCTAAGCCGGCGTATCATGTCGAGCATATGTCCTTCACCACCCATATTCTTTGTCTTTTAGAATTTTACTATTTACCTTCTTCTCTATCCACTTTTAACAATCCTCCCGTATTCGGATCAAAATAAACTTTGATTGTAGAATTCTTATTGAATAAGACAGGAGCCAGATATTCTATCACACCGAATTGAGTTATAGGAAGTTCACCTTCGTAAAGTTTCTTTTTACCGTCGGTCAATGTAATCATTGCTTGTCCGGGCACGTTGTAGGCGATTCCATCCAAATCTTTCTTCTTTTTACCGTCTTCCTGTGGGATCTTGACAGATTTCAGGTCTTTCAAGCTGATATAAAACGGAGTTCCTGCCAGGTCATTATTAGCAACTACGCCTAGCTTCTTGGAGAAGCGGAAAGCAACTTCGTTGTTGAATTCCTTGTCCGGAGTAAGACGGACGGTGAATGTCTTCTCTTCCTTATCACGAGTGCCGGAGAACATTTGAGTCATGGCTTCTTCCTGTGCATTCAGATTATCGAGCATAATTTTAAGCTGTGCTCCGTCTGAAGGCATATTGTCAGCTTGTCCGCGCAATAAGGCATTCTTGCTTTCGCGGATGTTATAGATCTCTTTAGCTACCAGTTCAGCCATCTTCGCGGTAGAGCTGGCCATCAGGATTTCTTCGGTCAGGAATTCGCGGGGATTCGCTATTTTTGAGAGGACAGTGGGAGCAGGAGCTGTTTTCTTGTCTGAACTGCTTTTGCTGTAAGGCACATTGATGGTTTTCACGATGCCGTCCTCTGTCAGTTCCATAAGCGGTGCTACTGTTTTATCCTTCAATTTTACGAAGTAAGTAGTTTCGCTGTTGGGTACTCCTATGGATTTCACTTTCACACTAGCCAGTTCCCAATACTCTTCGGGTTCGGTGGAGACGTTGGCCAATCGCAAGTAACGATCAGCGTATTTGCTGAATTCTCCTGGAGTATAGTTGACTTTGTTGGCTTTTATTTCAAGCTCTATTTGGGTTTTGGGAAGGCTGTAGACTACTCCGTAATCTTTTCCCCGGGTAACTCCCGTCAGTACTTCGGTTTGTGCATAGGCGGACGTTGCCATCAGTAGTCCCGCTGCTATAATCAACTTTTTCATATTCGGTTCTTTTTAACTGGTTTTGAAAACAAAGTTAATGAAGTTATTGAAAAAACTGTAAGTTCTTAACTTTTATTCGCTTACAAGTCGCCATGCTGTCGGCAGACAGGTGATAATATCGCTTGCGATCATTCCGATCATTCCCTGCTTCTTTTGAGCGACATCGCCCGCCAATCCGTGAATGTAAGTGCCGATTTTAGCGGCTTCTTCGGTTGGATAACCTTGGGCGAGCAGTGCCAGGATTACTCCGGTCAATACGTCACCACTACCTCCGGTTGCCATTCCTGGATTCCCGGTCGGATTGAAGAAACATTTGCCTTCGGGGGTGATGATGGCGGAATAGGCTCCTTTTAAAACAATGTGGACATGAGCGGCATGAGCCAACTCGCAAGCCTTCATCAGACGTTCGTAGGAATCCTGACATTTGCCGGTCAGACGTTCCAGCTCCTTCGGATGCGGGGTGAGGATGGAGCCTTTCGGCAGATGTGTAAGTGCGTGGCGGTGGTTGGCAAGGATATTAAGTGCATCGGCGTCTACTACAACAGGGGCTTGGCAGTGTTCCAGTTGCTCCAGTAGGGCAGCTTCCGTTTCTTCATTTCGTCCCAGTCCCGGACCGATGCCGACTGCTTGATAATCATCTGTGGCGGTGGGTACGGCAAAACAGGTCTCGTTGGCGTCGGTTTCTACGATTGCTTCAGGTATGGAAGTCTGCAAGATGTCGTTGTTACACATTGGTGCATGAACGGTCAGCAGCCCTACTCCCGAACGGAGGCAGGCACGGGCGGCGAGAGCACAAGCTCCTGCCATTCCTTTTGAACCGGCTATCAATAGTGCATGACCAAAGTTTCCCTTGTGGGCAAACTGTTTGCGTGGTTTGATGAGTGAACGGATCTCCTCTATTTCCAACATCTCGTAGTTTGTTTCCGTTTCTTCAATGCCGTCCTCGCTCAATTGGATATCCAGTAATTCCCATTCTCCTACAAATTCAGTGTTTTCTGCGAACAAAAAGGCGAGCTTCGGCAGTTGCAGACTGAAAGTAACGTCGGCACGGATTATATTGGTTTTTACGTTGAATGTGTTTTCTTCTCCCATTAATCCCGAAGGAATGTCGATGGCTACTACCATGGCAGGGGAAGAATTAATGTATTTCACTACGGCAGCGAATCCTCCGCTCAATGGTTTGTTCAGGCCGGAACCGAACAATCCATCAATAACCAGATGATCGGGTGTCAGGACAGGAGGGACGAATTGGGTACTAATTTCATGGAATGCCACTTCTTCCATCATTTCTACCAGTTCTTTGTTGGTCTGGCAGTCAGGTGAAAGTTCTCCCTTTGGGTTGAAGAGATATACTTCGAGCTTATACCCTTTTTCAGCCATCATGCGGGCTACGGCAAGGGCGTCTCCGCCATTATTTCCCGGTCCGGCAAAGATGGTGACCGGTGTTTCCGTATTCCATCTGTCTGTGATGGCTTTAGTTAATGCAGTTGCTGCACGTTCCATCAGGTCGATTGATGCAATAGGTTCGTTCTCAATGGTATAAGCGTCCAATTTCTTGATACTGCTGCTTGGAAATATTTTCATTGCGATGTTCTTTTAGTTTTCGGATTACAAATGTACATGATTCTTCTGACTTTTCCCGTTTGTTGTGGGAAGAAAACTTATTAATTATAAGGAGATGAGCTGCAGGGAATAGGGAAGTAAGTTGTCCGTGACCCATAGCAAAGTTCTTTTCTATAGGTTGCAAAGTTTTTGAGTATAGGAAGAAAACTATAATTGCAACTTTTGATTATATAAATGAAGCTTTCATTTATATAAACGCAAGCTTTGTTTTTATAAATGCAAGTTGCATTTATAGATTTTAGTTAGTGAAAGGGAACTTTTCAATGAGTCATTAGTAAGTTTATCATTGATAGAGAGTAACTTTGTTATGAATAGATTGGGAATGATCTGTAAATGTATCGGACATAGTCTGTTTGGTTTTGGGAAAAATCTGCTTTTGAACAATTTAAGTGTTTGATTATTTGCGGTTTCCAATAAAAATACTATCTTTGGGGTAGGTGATGTGTATTGCATCATTTTCCTATGCTCACAATGAATAAGATTATAAATAATAGATTGTTTAATCTTTTAAAGTTTGCATGATGGAAAAGACAAAGATTGGCTTGAATGCCGGGAAAGTATGGCGCATCTTAAATGAAAAAGGTGAACTTTCCATGTTCGATTTGTGCCGTGAATTAGGTTTGACGTTCGAAGACGTAGCTCTTGCTATTGGTTGGCTGGCTAGAGAAAGCAAAGTCTTTTTGAGGAAGAGGGAAGGAATGCTTTTTGCCAGTGTCGAAAATGTCGAATTTACTTTTGGCTAAAGTGGTAAGTAACCTGCATGTAAGATGGATCTCCATTTTGTTATTTATACAGCTAAAAAAATAATGAAGTGGACCGGTAGGATTTTTTATGCTCATTTTTATTATTCCCCCTGTATTCCTGTTTGATAAGAACTTTCTTTTTTTAAAGCATTTAATCTATTTTTCGTACCTTTGCACCCCATAAACTACTAAACACATAAATTTATGAGTGCATTGAAAGGGCATCCGAAAGGTCTTTATCTGATTTTCGCGACAAGCACGGCAGAGCGTTTCAGTTACTACGGTATGCGCGCGATCTTTATTCTTTTCCTGACGCAGGCATTATTGTTTGACAAAGAAGCGGCAGCATCCATTTACGGTAGCTATACCGGATTAGTCTATTTAACTCCTTTGATTGGCGGATACATTGCTGATAAATATTGGGGAATCCGTTGCTCTGTGTTTTGGGGAGCAGTGATGATGGCAGTCGGACAATTCCTGATGTTCATGAGTGCCTCTACTTTGGATAATACGGAACTTGCTCACTGGATGATGTATGGCGGACTCGGATTCCTGATCTTGGGAAATGGTTGTTTCAAACCTACCGTTTCTTCTCTCGTGGGGCAACTTTACGAACCGGGAGACAGACGGCTGGATGCTGCATATACCATTTTCTATATGGGAGTGAATGTCGGTTCCTTTGCCGCCCCTTTGATTTGTGGTTATCTGGGTGATACCGGTGATCCGCACGACTTTAAATGGGGATTTCTTGCAGCCGGAATCATGACACTGTTCACCGTTGTACTTTTTGAAACTCAAAAGAATAAATATCTTTTCTCTCCCTCCGGAGAACCAATCGGTATTATTCCCGATGCCAAACGTGAAAAGAAAGAGGAGATAGCCGAGCATATCTCACACCCGAAGATGGATAAGCGTACCAAGATACGTAATACCCTTGTAATCACTATTCTTACAGTTGCTTTAATAGCCTTCTTTAATTATGCTTTTGAGGGTGATTGGGTGAGCATCGGTATTTTTACCGCCTGCATTGTTTTCCCTGTCCTCATCCTGCTGGACGGATCATTAACTAAGATCGAACGTAGCCGTATTTTTGTTATCTATATAGTAGCTTTCTTTGTCATTTTCTTCTGGGCGGCTTACGAACAGGCAGGAGCCTCTTTAACCCTTTTTGCCTCCGAACAGACCAACCGCGATATTTTAGGTTGGGAAATGCCGGCTTCGTGGTTTCAATCCTTCAATCCTCTGTTTGTTGTTGTTCTGGCATATATAATGCCGGGTGTGTGGAGCTTCCTTAACAAACGAAAGATGGAACCTGCTTCTCCTACCAAACAAGCGATTGGCTTGCTACTTCTTTCTTTAGGTTATCTTTTCATCTGTTTCGGAGTGAAAGATGCCATCCCCGGAGTGAAGGTAAGTATGATTTGGCTGACAGGACTTTACTTTATTCATACAATGGGTGAAATAGCCTTGTCACCTATCGGACTTTCAATGGTAAATAAGTTGAGTCCGCTACGCTTCGCCTCTTTGATGATGGGAATCTGGTATCTGTCTACTGCCACAGCCAATAAATTTGCAGGCATGTTGAGCGGACTTTATCCGGAAGCCGGAAAAGTGAAATCAATCTTTGGTTATCAGATTGCTACCATGTACGATTTCTTTATGGTATTCGTTGTCATGTCCGGTGTTGCTTCATTGATTCTGTTCCTTCTCTCGAAGAAATTACAGAAGATGATGCACGGGGTAGAATAAAAAATCGTATTTTTGCAAGGTTATTTTTAAAATTACCGGTTATGGATACCATTCAGATAAAAGACAAACAGTTCACTGTTTCTATTAAGGAACAGGATATTCAGAAAGAAGTGATTCGCGTAGCGAACGAAATCAACCGCGACTTGGCAGGTAAGAATCCGCTCTTCCTTAGTGTGTTGAACGGTTCATTTATGTTTACCGCCGACTTGTTGAAGCATATCACCATCCCTTGCGAGATTTCGTTTGTGAAACTGGCTTCTTATCAGGGAGTGACTTCCTCGGGAGTGATTAAGGAAGTGATCGGACTGAATGAAGACATTGCCGGACGCACAGTAGTTATTGTGGAAGATATTGTGGATACCGGGCTGACCATGCAACGCCTGTTGGATACACTGGGTACACGCAACCCTGAAGCAATCCATATTGCTTCTCTGCTAGTGAAGCCTGAAAAACTCAAGGTCAATCTGAACATCGAATACGTAGCAATGGAAATCCCGAACGACTTTATCGTAGGTTACGGATTGGATTATGATGGTTTCGGACGCAACTATCCCGATATTTATACAGTAGTAGATTAAACAGTTAATATTAAATAGGTACCAGTTTAAATGGTAAATAGTAAATCGTTAAATTGTAAATAACAAAATGTTGAACATCGTAATTTTCGGTGCTCCGGGTTCAGGAAAAGGAACACAGAGCGAACGTATTGTAGAAAAGTATGGAATCAATCACATCTCAACAGGAGATGTATTGCGTGCTGAAATCAAGAATGGCACAGAACTGGGTAAAACAGCTAAAGGTTACATCGACCAAGGTCAATTGATTCCTGATGAATTAATGATTGATATTCTGGCAAGCGTATTCGACAGCTTCGAAGATAGCAAAGGTGTAATTTTCGACGGTTTCCCAAGAACAATTGCACAAGCTGAAGCATTAAAGAAAATGTTGGCAGAAAGAGGACAGGATGTTTCTGTAATGGTTGACCTGGATGTTCCGGAAGAAGAACTGATGGTACGTCTGATTAAACGTGGTAAGGATTCCGGTCGTGCTGATGATAATGAAGAGACTATCAAAAAACGTCTGCACGTATATCATTCACAGACTGCCCCACTGATCGACTGGTACAAGAATGAAAAGAAATACCAACACATCAACGGCTTAGGTACTATGGAAGGTATCTTTGCTGAAATCTGCGAAGCAGTAGATAAATTGTAATTTAGTAATCTTACTAATTATCAATACACTATTATAAATGAATAAGTCAGTCAGTAGCCGGAGTATTCTACTTAACTACTCTAACTACTGACTACTTTAACTACTTAAAAAGAATATGGCTGAATCGAATTTTGTTGATTACGTAAAGATATACTGTCGCTCGGGTAAGGGCGGAAGAGGCTCTACGCACATGAGGCGCGAGAAATATTGTCCTAACGGAGGTCCCGATGGGGGCGATGGTGGAAGAGGAGGTCATATCATCTTGCGCGGTAACCGTAATTACTGGACATTGTTGCACTTGAAGTATGACCGTCATGCAATGGCCGGTCATGGTGAATCGGGGAGCAAAGGACGTAGTTTCGGAAAAGACGGTGCGGATAAAGTAATAGAAGTACCCTGTGGAACGGTCGTTTATAATGCCGAAACCGGGGAATATCTTTGTGACGTAACAGAAGACGGACAGGAAGTGATTTTGCTCAAAGGCGGTCGCGGTGGTCAGGGTAACTGGCATTTCAAGACGGCAACCCGTCAGGCTCCGCGTTTTGCGCAGCCGGGAGAACCGATGCAGGAAATGACCGTTATCATGGAGCTGAAACTGCTTGCCGATGTTGGTCTGGTAGGTTTCCCGAATGCGGGTAAGTCAACTTTGCTTTCTTCTATTTCGGCTGCCAAACCGAAAATTGCAGATTACCCGTTTACTACGCTCGAACCCAATCTGGGTATCGTTTCCTATCACGGTGGAAAGTCTTTCGTGATGGCGGACATACCGGGTATTATCGAGGGAGCCAGTCAGGGTAAAGGCTTGGGACTGCGTTTTCTGCGTCATATCGAGCGCAATTCATTGCTGCTGTTTATGGTTCCGGCAGACAGTGACGACATTCGTAAGGAATACGAAGTCTTGCTGAACGAACTGCGTACTTTCAATCCTGAAATGTTGGACAAGCAACGTGTGTTGGCTGTCACCAAGAGCGATATGCTCGATCAGGAATTGATGGACGAAATAGAACCTACATTGCCGGAAGGCATTCCCCACGTATTCATATCTTCTGTTTCCGGTTTGGGTATCTCGGTGTTGAAAGACATTCTTTGGGAAGAACTGAATAAGGAAAGTAATAAGATAGAGAACATCGTTCACCGTCCGAAGGACGTGACCCGTCTGCAACAGGAGCTCAAAGACATGGGCGAAGATGAAGACATCGTTTATGAATATGATGACAATGTTGATGATGACGACGATGATATCGACTATGAATATGAGGAAGAAGATTGGGAAGAAAAATGATTTCACTTACAAAAAATAAAGAGTTGAAGGGATATAAGTCACTCATGTCATATCCCGAAGTAGCTCATTTCGTAACTACACGTCACGGAGGTGTTAGTACCGGGACTTATGCCTCTTTCAACTGCTCGCCTTATACGAATGACACGTGTATGAATCTTGTCCGTAACCGGCATCGGTTGCTTCAATTGATGAAGTGGGAAATACAAGAATTATTCTTTGCAGAGCAGCGACACGGTGCCGTGAGCATAGTGATTGATAAATGGTACTTTGATGCTCCGGAAGGAATGAGGCAGGATGTTTTGAGAGGTGCCGATGCTTTAATTACCAATATACCGGGGTATTGCGTTTGCGTCATGACTGCGGATTGTGTACCCGTATTGTTGTATGACAAGAAGTTGCAAGTGGTAGCTGCCATTCATGCCGGATGGAAAGGAACGGTGGAGCATATTGTCAGCAATGTACTCGAACACATGAATGAGATGTTCGGAACGCAAGGCGAAGATGTGGTAGCTTGCATCGGACCGAGTATTTCGCTCGAATCATTTGAAGTAGGCGATGAGGTCTACGAAGCTTTTAAAGAAAGTGGTTTCGATATGTCCCTTATTTCTGTTAAAAAGAGGAAAACCGGAAAGTATCATATCGACCTGTGGGAAGCAAACCGGATTGAATTACTGAATGCCGGAGTGCCTGCAGAACAGATAGAAGTAGCTGGCATCTGTACCTATATTCATCATGATGAATTCTTCTCTGCACGTAGACTGGGTATAGACTCCGGCCGTATCTTGTCGGGAATAATGATTAGAAAGTAATAATCAGTACCTATAACCGTATAGCACTGATGATTAGTTTATGATAAGTTATGTTTGAAATAAAAGTATCTAAAGAAATAAAAGACGCATGCCCGGTTTTCGCCGGAGCCGCCGTGTATGCTGCAGTGAAGAATACTGCTTACAGCGAAGGTCTTTGGCACGAAATCAATGCTTTCACCGAACAACTGACTTCCACAACACAGATGGAAGACATCAAACATCAACCTGTTATCTTTGCTACCCGTGAGGCTTATAAACGTTGTGGCAAAGACCCCGGACGTTATCGTCCGTCAGCCGAAGCTTTGCGTCGCCGCCTGATGCGCGGAATCCCTTTATATCAGATTGATACGTTGGTAGACCTGATTAACCTCGTGTCTCTTCGTACGGGACATTCTATCGGTGGCTTCGATGCGGATAAAATACAAGGTACACACCTTGAACTCGGTATCGGTAAAGCTGGAGAACCGTTTGAAGGCATCGGGCGCGGTGTGTTGAATATTGAAGGATTACCCGTATATCGCGATTCATTCGGAGGAATCGGAACCCCGACAAGCGATCACGAACGTACGAAAATGGATCTCGGAACTACTCATATTTTAGCGATAGTCAACGGTTATAACGGGAAAGAAGGCTTGAAAGAAGCTGCTGAAATGATTCAGACTTTATTAAGAAACTATGCAGAATCGGATGGAGGCGAAATCATGTTCTTTGAATAATGCGGCTCCTTTTTCCGGCTTGAAAAAGAAAAAACACATGAAAAACATACTTATTTTACTGACTGTTTTATTATTGCCACTGGCTGTCAACGGACAGAATAAACCTTCATTCTCTGCCCGGGAAGTGAGCGATGTCCGGGTAGCTACTCCCGGACTATTTGCTAAAGGAAATCACATCTATCTGCATTTGGACTCCTTGAAAGACCATGAATATGCTTTTCCATTACCCGGAGGAAAAGTAATCTCCGCCTATGGAACTCGTGGAGGACATTCGGGAACAGACATTAAAACTTGTGCAAAAGATACGATTCGTGCTGCTTTTGATGGAGTGGTACGTATGTCGAAACCATATTATGCCTACGGGAATCTAGTCGTTATCCGTCACGCTAACGGATTGGAAACTCTTTATAGCCACAATTTCAAGAATCTGGTTAAAAGCGGTGATATCGTAAAAGCCGGACAGCCTATCGCACTAACCGGGCGTACTGGCCGTGCCACTACCGAACATGTGCATTTCGAAACCCGTATCAACGGAGAGCACTTCAATCCGAATCTGATTTTCAACCTGAAAGAGAGAACATTGCGGAAAGAATGTATCAAGTGTACCAAGAATGGGGGTAAAATCGTTGTGAAGACTCACACTCCTGATAGTCGGGTTGCGCAGAATAAGAAGTAAACTATTATGGTACAAACCGTATGCAAACAGGTTTGTCTATTTTAATATCCCGGTGCACGTCCGTTAGCAATCCCGTGTCTGCATCTCTTTCATAAACTTGTATCACATTGCTATCCCTGCAAGCGACTAACAGATATTTACCATTAGGCGTGATGATGAAATTACGCGGATGAATCCCTGTAAGTTGATAGCCTGTTTTCGTTAACATTCCGTTATCCGGATGAATCCGGAAGATAGCGATGCCATCTGCTTTCAAGCGATTACTGGCATATAAGAATTTTCCATCCGGGCTGATATGAATGTCTGCACTTCCTTTGGCTCCCACAGTATCAGCAGCTATCGTTTGAATCTCTTTCAGGTTTCCGTCTTTATATTCAAAAGCAATGACTGTGCCCGATAACTCATTTATCAGATAAGCATAGTTACCGTTCGGGGCAAATGTCAGATGGCGGGGGCCTGAACCGGCTTTTACTTTGTAGGCCGCTGGTTGTCCTTCTTTAAGGAAGCTCTCTTGGTTGGTAATATCTGCATCCGGGTTGATGACATATTTATGTATTTGGTCTGTTCCTAAATTATCAGCAAACAGGTATTTTCCATCCGGAGTAATCCGTATACAGTGCAAATGAGATTTTTCCTGCCGTTCCTTGTCTACTCCCGAACCTTCAAACTTCAGGATATCGGAAGCAGGAAGGAGAGAGCCATCCTTGGCAATAGGAAAAACAGAAATACTGCCTCCGCTGTAATTGGCAGTCACTACATTCTTACCATTAGTGATAATATAGCAAGGGTCTTCGCCTCCGGTCTTTTGTGAATTTAATAGTTGGAAAGTGCCTTTCTCTTTATCGAAAGCCAATGCATTGGCAGCAGCCCGCTCATCATTAAATTCACTGACTGCATAAACGAATTTTCCGTCAGTGGATGGAACAAGATAAGAAGGATTCTCTATTTCTACTTCACTCAACGGGACAGCAGTTCCGTCTTTTTCATTAAAGCGGAAGCTATAGATACCTTTACTGGTTCCTGAAGTGTAAGTACCTACTAACATCGTTAATTCATTTTCCGTAGTATCGGTTGTTTCCATATGAGTCTTTTTTTTAGATGTGCAGCTACTGATACTGATTCCGAATAGACAAATAGCAGCGAATGACTTGAATATAAATGCTTTAGATAAAAATCTCTTCTTCATAAGTAGCATGTTATTGGTTGGTTCTTCATGATGCTTTTTCATTTTAAGTATAAAATAGCTCTGTAAAGATAATGCTTTGATATAATATTTGCTAACGTCTTCTCGTAATTTAGAAAACATTTCCTATCTTTGTACCCTTGGAAAGCGTTCTAAATAATCGCTATTCTGTACGAATAAGAATTTGGGGTTGACTGGATTTGACAGCGGGCAGAAATGGTAGGTAAGCATGCAGTGGGTCGGTAATTTCCACTTAAATATCAGTTATCAAAATTTTATCTGGCGAAACTAATTACGCTCTTGCTGCTTAATCGAATCACAGTAGATTAGCTTAATCCAGGCACTAGGTGTCAGGACGAGACATCACTCGGAAGCTGTTGCTCCGAAGCATTTCGGTTCAGTGGTGCAGTTACATCGGGGATAGTCAAAGGCGGCCTCGCACCTTTGATGAAACTTAAGAGGATAAGGCAGGAATTGATGGCTTTGGTTCTGTTCCTGCACGAAAATTTAGGCAAAGATAAGCATGTAGAAAGCTTATGATTTCCTCGTTTGGACGAGGGTTCGATTCCCTCCAGCTCCACTTAAAAAACAAATGAAAGCTCTGATTATCAGAGTTTTTTCTTTTTTCTTATCTCTTTATTCCCCCATTCTATTCCCCATTAAAAGAGCCTAGACTTTATACTACTTTAACTTATCGATTAGTTTACTAGTATCATAAAATCGTATTTTCAATCGATATAGAGATAAAATGGGAACATACCACATTTCTCCTCCTTTCTACAATACCATCCTCAATAAAGATACTCTACTAAAAATAAAAATGGATGCTAAGTTTTACGCTATCCACATCAGCCCATCGGAAAGTGAACTTTGGGCAATGGGGAATACAGAATAGGAATAAGCCATAGCCATTCCGGCAACGAACTGAATATGCACTGTCATTTGATTGTGAGTCGGAAAGATCAAACAAATAAAAGAAGCTGTCACCACTTACCAATCACAAAACACCAAAAAAGGAATGATAACGGGAGGTTTTGATCGCGTTAACTTATTCCAACAAGCGGAAGAGGGCTTTGATAAGCTGTTTAATAACAATTGCAGCAAACTGAATCATTTGATTACCACAATACGATGAAGAACGGTTCCACATTCAAACAGCTTAAACTACAGAAACATCAAATATCAGGTTTATCTATATCTTTTATTTCATCAGGAACGAACCTCAATGTTTACCCTGAGAAAGAAATACAAAAGCGTAGACGAAAGAAGAAAAGTATAATAATTCATACTATGCAAATCATTAATATTTAAAGTTCTATACACTTTATAGTTAGAATTCAACATATAGTAAAAGAAAAAAATAAATCACACCATTTCCACTACATATATTAGCTATTAGCCAAAAACACTACACATAATTTGGCTATTTGTTAAATAACAGCTAAATTCACCAACTGCCAAAGTTACCCATACTTTGCGCTTAATTCATATTATAAAAACTATAAGGAAATAAGATGGTATTAAAAGACTTAATTGGAAGAGGGTATTTCCCAAAAGAATTACCCCCATCATTTGACACATCAGATTTAGCAAATAATTCGACTTCTATTCTTTCAGACTGGAATACAATATTTGAATTAAACACCAATATCAATAGTCCAACTTTTCCCGTAGCTAAATTACTTGAAGAAAGCAAAGCTCAATATAAAGAGAGGAAAAAGAAGCATAGAGATGACTTCATGTCACAATATGGTTCTTCTAGAGCTGCTATATATTCTATTTCAAAAGGGAAATTATCAAGGCGTTTTCTTCAGATACCCAATCCGAAACATTTTTCTATTTTATCAGAGAAAATAACTTCCTATTGGGCTAATTATGAGGCTGTATTTAAACTTTCGGACTATTCTAAAAGTTATCCAGTTGTTGAAATTGCAGCAGATAAAAGATCAGTCTCAACAAACAGTAGGAATGTTGCTGATTTTAAGAATTCATTACTCAAAGCATCCATTGATAAATTAATAGAGGTTCGAGTTGATATATCAAAATTTTACCCGTCAATTTATACTCATTCTGTCTCTTGGGCATTATTGGGTAAAGAAAAAGCTAAATATTATTTCAAACAGAAAGATAATATTGAAGCATTAATTGCAAGAGGTGATGCAGATGCAGCCCTCTATAAATATGCAGAAAGTGTTGATAATGCCATAAGAGCTTGTCAAGAAAGACAATCAATTGGAATACCAATAGGTCCTGACACTTCACATATAATAGCTGAAATAGTTGCTTGTCGTATAGATAGTATTTTAAAATGTAAACTAAGTTCTATTGATCTGAAAGCCTGTAGATATTATGATGATTATTATATATATGTTTCATCGAAAGACGAAGCAGATTTAGTTTTAAAATGTCTGCAACTTATTTTATCAGATTTTCAGCTAGAAATAAATGAAAGCAAGATTAAGATACGTGAATTTCCATTTGCATTTGAAGATGAGTTTACTACTATACTACATACCTTTGACTTTAAAAAAACAAATCAATCAAATAATATAAAACACTATTTTAGTTTAATTTGGGCATTTGCGGAACAAAATCCTAAAAAAACAGATTGGATCTTCAAATATGCTTTAAAAGTTTTCGAGTTCTCAGCTATTGTAATTCAGAAAAAATGTTGGGAAACATTTGAGAACTTAATGATCAAAACAGCTTTAATCGAGCCTGCCATTTTAGACATCTTTACCCGAATATTTATTACATACAAAGCTTATATTAGTATCGACTCTAAAGAAAAAATAAAAAGGCTCATAAATGCAATTATCAGAAGTCACTGCCCTGTTAAACATAGTTTTGAAATTAGCTGGGCTTTATGGATTGCAAAAACATTTGAAATCGAGATTGAAGAACAATCAGCTAATAGTATCATTGAAACAAGAGATAGTGTCTCAAACTTAATTCTTTTAGATTTAATCAATAATTCAACTTTAGTAAAAGGACGTCCAAGAATAAGTGACATTGAAGCAGAATTAAAAGATGATATTTTAATGTCTGAAAATTGGTTATTAGCATACGAAGGAGTAAAAAAAGGTTGGTTAACTCCTATTGAAATGGATTTGCTCGATAAGAATCTATTTTTTAAAATACTAAAAGATAAAGATATAGAATTCTATAAAACGACAAAACAGCTAAAAACATATATCTCTAAAGAGGGACAGAAAAATGAAACGTTTATTACAGGACAACAAACGAGTCAAATAAGTGAACAATCAAATCAAGCAACACAAGAAGTAAAAAGCCAACAAATGAGTGAACCAATTGATTTTTTTATATCAGGGCTCTATTTCTAAAATTAGTATGGCTAATATCATTGTAAATTCCCAAAACACTCCGATAGCCCTTGATTGCTATAGTAATTCAACAAGACTATAGCAATTCATGGGTTATACAGGTGCCTAATTGGGATTTACTTCTTATTGATCAATCATATTAAATGTAAGCATCCGATAAAGTACACTATAAAAAATGGCTGTATCTCCTTTCCTGGTAAGCAGCCATCTATCGTTGTATCT